>JABXIS010000002.1 GCA_013372975.1 Alphaproteobacteria bacterium | reverse complement strand
CACGACCCCAACCTTGGCAAGGTTGTGCTCTACCCCTGAGCTACGCCCGCTCGATGCGTATAGGGCCCATAGTGTGCCCTTGGGGGTAAGGACGGCGATGCCGTCTGCGAGGCGGGATAATAGCCATAGAACACCCCTTTGCAACACCTTTTTTAATTTTTTTATGAAATTCCATTAAGCTCATGATTTTACTGTAATTTCATGCGATAAACCACGCTGATAAACATGCATTTCAAGGGGTTTGGCAATGGAATCGCCTAAAACTGAAGCGGCGCTGATGGCATTTCTGGCAGAGCAGGGCATTGAGGGCACAACCTATTATCATGCCCCTGTGTTCACAGTTGATGAGGCCCAAAAAGAACGCGAAGGCATGCCTGCAGGCGGTGGCCACTGCAAAAGCCTGTTTGTGCGGGACAAGAAAAAACGCAGGGCCCTTGTGATGGTGGACGAAAACCGCCGTGTGGACCTCAAGGCCCTGTCTGACAAACTGGGCATGGGGCGCCTGTCGTTCAGCAGCGCCAACAGCCTGATGGAGATGCTGGGCGTGATCCCTGGTTCTGTAACCCCCTTTGCATTGATCAATGCGCAGGTGCATCCCGGCGACGAGCCACCCCTCCTTGTGGCGCTGGATGCTGCAATGATGGCCAAAAGCCCCTTGTATTATCATCCCCTTCATAATGCCGCGACCACCGCCATCACACCTGAAGACCTCTTACGCTTTATCAAGGCCTGTGGGTACGAGCCGCTGATTGTTGACCTGGATATATAAAGACACACTTTTCATGATCCCGGCCCAGACACGCCCTTCAGCACAATTCCTTTCTGGCCCAAATCCCCTCTGGCAATGACAGACGGAAGCGCTTATGGTCTGGGCAAACACACTAGGCCACTTTCCAAGAGTATGATTATGGACCAGCTGATTTCGGGCGCTGACAATTCTGGCGCGCAGGTAAGTATCAAGGACAGCACCATCGAAACCTTTGGTGACGATGTGATTGCAGCATCGCGTGAGCGGCCAGTGATCGTGGATTTCTGGGCTGACTGGTGCGGCCCATGCAAACAGCTGATGCCGGCGCTTGAAGGTGCCGTAAGGGCCGCCAAAGGGGCCGTTGCACTGGTGAAAGTGAATGCGGACGAAAACAAGACCCTTTGCGCCCAGCTGCAAGTTCAAAGCCTGCCAACCGTTCTAGCCTTCTGGCAAGGCCAGCCGGTGGACGGCTTTCAGGGCAATGTACCGCCATCCCAGCTGCAGGCCTTCATAGACCGCCTTATAGGCATGTCTGGCGGAGACGGTGCGGGCGACCCGCTGGCGGAAGCTGCTGACCATGCCAATGGCCTTCTGGATGCTGGCGAGGCCATGCAAGCGGCACAGATTTTCCAACAGATTCTGCAGCATGACCAAACCTATGCACCGGCGCTGGCCGGTATGGCGGAGGCCTCTATCAAACTGGGGCAAGCTGAGCAGGCGCAAGCGTTATTGGATGCAATTGACGCAGACGCCGCAAAAGACGCCAAGATCGCCGAACGCATCACCCGTGTGAAGAGCGCCCTTGAACTGGCCGCCCAGGCAGAGGACGCAGGCGATGTGGCAGACCTTGAAGCCGCAGTGGCCGCAGATCCACAAAACCATCAGGCGCGATACGATCTGGCACTGGCCCATCAGGCGCGGGGCGATATGCCCGCAGCTGCCGAGGCCCTTCTGGGCGTGATTATGCGCGAAAGGGACTGGAATGAAGATGCCGCGCGCCTTCAGCTCTTGAAACTGTTTGAAGCTGCCGGCCCCACAGACCCCTTCACCCTCAAGTATCGCAGGCGTTTGTCGTCTGTCTTGTTCAGCTAGGAGTGCGACGTGACGGATGACCCCCATACGCTTGATAGCCTGCCATCCGTTATTCCTGTTTTCCCGCTGCCGGGTGTTATCCTGCTGCCGGGCGCAAGCCTGCCACTGAATATTTTCGAACCCCGCTACCTAAAAATGGTGCGCGACGCTGTAACGGGCAACGGCCTGATCGGTATGATCCAGCCGTCTGGGGACGTGGCTGCAGCAAAACCCGACCTTTTCACTGTCGGGGGCGTGGGTACCATTGCGGACTTCAGCGAGACAGACGACGACCGCATCCTGATCCGTCTTAAAGGCCTGTCCCGTTTCAGGGTCGCTGAGGAATTACCGGTCATGACACCCTACAGGCAGGTGCGCGCCGACTGGGAGGCTTTTGCGGATGATCCATGGGGCGGCAAGGAAGCAGGCCCGGTCAACCGGGATTTGCTTCTTGATAGCCTGAAGGAATATCTGGAATCAAAAGGGCTTGATGCAGACTTTAAAGCCATAGCAAGCGCGCCCGACGATGTGTTGGTGAACACGCTTTCCATGATTGTGCCCATGCCCACACAGGAAAAGCAGGCACTTCTGGAAGCGGGGACCATTTCAGACCGCAGCGCACTTCTGGAAAACCTGTTGCACATGGCATCCCAAAGCAACAGTACGTCAGGCAATAGCACCGCCCATTGATAACAGGACGATACCATGACCGAAAAACGCGCAAGCACAGACCCGAAACTTCTGGAAATCCTGGTCTGCCCTGTAACTCAGGCAACCCTCGAATATGACGCTGAAGCACAGGAACTGATCAGCCGCAAGGCAGGTTTGGCGTTTCCTATCCGGGACGGTATTCCAATCATGCTGACCGACGAAGCCCGTCAGCTGGACGACGCTTAGGTGAAAAGCGCCTTCACCGCCGGCTTGGTGACCTTGCCCATGGCGTTCCGCGGCAGCGCATCAACCACCAGCAGATCGCGCGGCAATTTATAGGCAGACAGCCTGTCCTTTGCCCAAGCCTGCAGGGAGGCGAGATCAAGCGCTGCCCTTTCCTCAAGCGCAACTGCCACAGCAACAATTTCGCCCCAATCATCATCTTCAAGGCCCACAACGGCACATTCGGTGATATCGGGGTGTTCCAGAAGCGCGGCTTCAATCTCAAGGGCCGAGAGCTTATAGCCGCCCGACTTGATGATAT
>JABXIS010000074.1 GCA_013372975.1 Alphaproteobacteria bacterium | reverse complement strand
CCTATTTCGCCTATGCCAACCGCACGGTTCTTGGCCTTGGTGTCAGCACGGAAGGGGATGAACTGGGCCTCAGCCCCGGTGATAGTGACGACCCCGACAATTGGGGCCATCACTAGGGCTTGTGTTTCGGCCTAACTGCAGGCGCAGATCAGCGGGTATTTGCTGGTGTCGGCCACCGTGGGCACGCCAAGGAAATCGTTCAACACCGATTCTGCCGTGCAGAAAGCGCCTTCCACCCACGCCTGGTCGTTGGAGAAAGCCGACCCCACCAGATATAGGTTTGCCGGGCTGCCCGCCAGATTGGCAGGGGCCCGCACCTTCTGCATCACATCGCAAATATCATAGTGTGCGGCCCAGGCATGATAGCCCGCCCCAAAGGGGTTGAGGGACCAATCCATATAAACGGTTTCAAGCGGATCGGGGATCAGGCCCGCAGCATCCGGGTCGGCATAATGCAATTTGGCCAGCTCCAGTTTCAGCATGCGCATCATGCTGTTGGTCGCCTCGCGCGGGCCTTCCATGGGCTGCAGGTTCT
The DNA here is from genome assembly GCA_013372975.1 of Alphaproteobacteria bacterium. GTDB lineage: Bacteria > Pseudomonadota > Alphaproteobacteria > Sphingomonadales > Kordiimonadaceae > Kordiimonas. The sequence goes on along the minus strand of JABXIS010000074.1, from coordinate 27,973 downwards.
GGCGCCACGACACAGCCTGCCGGCTTTGCATATCGATCTCCATTTCCTGCCAGAAACGGGTGAAGCGCATATCGTCGTACGAACCCAATATGCCGTAAACCGGCGTGCCCCCGGTCTCGGGCGCGTTATTGCCGAAATAATAAACCTGCCGGATCGGGATATCCGTGACCGTGGGGCCAAACACATTATCCGGCGAATGCTGGTTCGTCAGTTTGGGTGGATATTTGGCATTTTCCCACCAGGGCTGATCGAAGAACATCGCCACCTTATAGGATGGTTGCAGCACCACAGATCCCAGATAATTCTGCACCAGATCGTCATTGAGTACATCTGTCATGCCCGGCTGATCAGCCTGATAACGGGTGGCTTGAGCGATCAGTTCAACCGATTCTGGCGGCATTGCAAGGAAGGCATAATCGGTTTGTTGCACGCCCCCAGACGCCTTCGTCGGCGCATCGGCCGCGGCAAGCTGATAGGAAATCGCCCCATTTTCCAGCCAGATGGAATGCAGCCGGGTTTTCTGTACCAGCGTGAAACTGAGGCCCGCTTTGGCGGCCGCCGCTTTGGTTTGACTATAAAGCTCGGAAAACAGGGTGGAATAGCCGGTTTTCAGGGTTTTGAACGTACCGTCAGGGGCGAATTCGCCGTTATAGATGGCGGCGTTGGCCGCATTCCAGTTGATGGTGTTGGAGGCATAGCCGCCCGCGTCCGCCGCATACTGGTACCCTTCGTTCCCGGCCTGATCATAAAACACGTTCCAATAGCCAACATTCGAGGCCAGCTCACCGCCTTCATAAACATAGCTGTTGAAGCTTTCCGGCAACATGCCACTTGCATAAAAGCTGCACTGTTCGGCGCGGGTAGCAACAGGCGCATCGCCAGTGATCAGGGCCGAGATATTGCTGAACAACACCGAAACCGGCTTTTCATTATTGCCGGGGGTATTGTAAGGCGCGGTCACCCCGTTCCCCAACTGTTCGGCATAGAAGGTTTCGCCGCGCAGGTAATAAAGGGGGTTGTCGGTGACATTGAAATCAATCACCAGACCATCAAGCCCGAGGGCTGTGATGGTTTTGGTGACCAACTGGTGGCCTTCCCCTTTGGTCGCGTCCCATTCCAGGTATCGCATGCCACCCACTTCGATGTAACTTTGGCCCTCATCCCGCTGATAATGATAGGTGCAAATGCGGCCCGCTGGCGCGCGCGTGCCGCTGCCGGGGCCATCAAAATCATAATCGCCCCATTCAAGGAGTTCGAGCGTATCAGCGCTTGTGAGTTTGCCGGATGTCACCAACCGCCAGGCGGTATAAAGGCCGGAAGGTCCTGCCCCGAATATGGTATAGCGTGCCATAAAAGCCCCCGAGAGAATTTGTGAGATGGATACCCGAAACAGCCTGTTCGCAATTTATACACCCATAAGGCATTATTAAAAGTATCTATAATTGAATCTTTCAGATAATTATTCCCGATCACTCAATCACATACACTGCGGCAGATTATTTCCCCTGCCCCCTTGCATGACGGTGTGCTGGCGTTAAGCTCTGGCATGTAAGGGAGTTTGTTATGCCGTCTTTTTCGATTGACCCAAAATATCAGGAACTGGGGTTCCCCGTGCATGTGGGCACGCTGGATTATGACGTGGCCGTGCGCCCGTCGCCGCCCGCGCTTGTGCATTCAATCGAGGACGGGTCGGAAATGCGGCTTCAGGAACTCTTGGGCGAAGCAGCGTCATCCGATCCGGTGATCCAGGGCGTGCGCGGCGCTTTCAAACTGTGTGGCAAGGACCCAAGCCGCTATCGGCCGTCGTCTGAATCGCTCACACGCAGGGTCATTTCCGGCAAGGAGCTTTATCAGGTGAATAATGTGGTCGACAGCGGCAACCTGATCTCGCTGATGACAGGCATCCCCGTTGGCATCTATGACAGCGCCAAGATCGAGGGGGACATGTTCCTGTCGATCGGCAAAGCCGGTGAAAGCTATGAGGGCATCGGGCGCGGCAAGATCAACCTTGAAGGTCTGCCCACGCTGGGGGATAACAAAGGCCCCTTCGGCACACCCTTTTCAGATAGCGCACGCACAGCTGTCACCGACGATACAAGCCATATTATCTTTGTGCTCTATGGCCTGAATGTGGATATCGCGCATGTGGAAGCAGCGGCAGAGATCGCAGATACACTCCTGATCCGCTTCTGCGCCCCGTCTGACGATTGATCATTCGAAACTGTCTTTCTCACACAAAAACCGCTTGAATTTTCGCGTATTTGAATATTATTGTTATATCATTACATTTCTAATCGGGGGTATCTTATGCGCATCTGGGGCCTTTTGTTGGCAGCGCTGTGTTTCGCACAATCAGCCACAGCAACCGAAAAACTGGAACTGTTGAACGCTACGCTTGTGGCCCGGTTCCATTTTGCCGAGAAGGCCACTGACGGCCAAATGGTGGGGGCCTATCAGGTAAGTTTTCGCAACACGGGCAACACGCCCATTACCTCCGCAACCATTCTGCTGAACCCGGGCCTGAAAGTGGACCAGATCGTGGGCGCGGGCGGTGCCCGCCTTCAGTACACAAACCATATTGCAAAGGTTGGTGGCTTCGGCGCCCTTGAACTGAATGTCATCGACATCCCGCTTGCCACCCCGCTCAAGAAAACCGGCAAACGGCAGGAAATTGTGATCCATTATCGCGGTTTTTTGGAAGACCTGTCTGTTGCGGGCCTTTCGGGCGTGAAAGAAACCCTGCACCCTGATTTCACCATGATCCGCGCCCAAAGTTTTGTCTATCCGGTTTTCGCAAACCCGAACAAACAGGCCATTCATACGGCGTGGGCCCACAAGCCGTTCCATCAGGTGGCGTTCCTCGACATCCCAGGCACCAATAGTGTAATTGGCAATCTTGATGTTACTGCCCGCACCACCAATGGCGCTTTCACACGCTTTGAAATGAAATCCGATCACGCCACAAATTTGATGGGGCTGGCCATTGCGCCCTATACCATCCAGCATGAGGGCATCATCTGCATGGGTACATTACCCGGCAGCGAAGATTATATGACAACTATCATGACGGCTACCAAGGACGGGATAGCGCAATTGACTGCCGCTTTGGGAGCCCCCCGTTCCGGTGCGAAGCTCAAATTGGCGGCGGTCCCAACAGCCTATGTGGTTACCCGCGATCCGACATTCCTGATGATGCCGCCGCTGGACGGTATGGCAATTTCGGCCAGTCACATGCGTGCGCAACTGTTTAATCTATGGCAAACGAATCCGGCCAAACGCGCCAACCACTGGGGGACCGGTCTGGATGTGGTTGCAGAAGCCGTGCTGAGCGGCCCGGAACAACTCAATATCCTTCGGAAGGCTATATTCCCTGATGTACTGAATGCTTCAACGGCCAACGCCTCCTTCGGTAAAACCGCCATCGTTGACATGTTGGCTGACGGCTTTGCTAGCGACATGGATGCCACTGGGGTGCTGGTATTTTCTGTCCTCTATGACCTTTTGGGCGAAGAGGAATTCTTCGCGTTGGTACGTGGCCTGCGGGCTGACCTCAGCGTGGGCTATGCCGACATGCAATCGGTCGCCGACTATCTTGATGAAAACATCGCTGACAAAAAAGCCCGCAAGTTTGCCGAAAACTGGTTCCAGAAAGGCCGCATTGGCAAGGATATGAAGAAGGCAAACAGCTTCGAAGAGCTGGTTGCGCTATACCGCTAGTGATCACCTTTCTGGCCTTCCGGCACTTTCCTTGGGGCACTTTTGCCCAATATCAGGAAAAACGCCGGGAGGAACCAGATGCCATTTGAAACAATCACAGTTGAGATAACCGATCATATCGCTCATGTGGCCTTCAACAGGCCCGACAGCCTGAATGCCATGAACGGCACCATGTTTGGTGAAATCGGCAAGGCCTTCCGCGCGCTTGATGCCGATCCGTCCGTGCGTGCCATTATCCTGTCGGGCAACGGCAAGCATTTCACTGCTGGGCTGGACCTGAAGGAAAGCGCTACCGTGCTTGGCGGCGCTGAGGGTGACCCGGCGCGTGTACGCGAAAAACTCCGCCGCCATATCCTTTGGCTGCAGGACTGTTTCACCGCCATCGACAATTGCCGTGCACCTGTGATTGCCGCGGTGCACGGCGCCTGCATCGGCGCGGGTGTGGATGTGATCACGGCGTGTGATATCCGGGTCGCCAGCACAGACGCCTTTTTCACCATTCAGGAGATCAACGTAGGCATCGTGGCAGATGTAGGCACACTGCAGCGCGCGCCCCATGTTTTGCCCTTCGGCATCGTCAAGGAAATGGCATATACAGGCCGCAAGATGCACACCGAAGAAGGCCTGCGCCTCGGATTCCTGAACCGCGTTACGGAAAGCAGAGATGATTTGCACCAGCAGGCCTTGTCCATAGCGCAAGAAATTGCATCCAAAAGCCCTCTTGCAGTGGCAGGCACAAAAGCGGTACTCAATCATGCAAGGGATCATACGGTCGCCGATGGCCTCGATTATGTTGCCACATGGAACAGTGGCATGCTTCTGGGCGAAGACCTGATGAAAGCCGCAACGGCAGCGCTCACGCGCCAGAGTGTGGATTTCGATGATCTGATGAAAAGCGACGACCCGGACTAGAAGGGCACTTGCCTCCAAAGTCCGCAACTGGGATAACGGGGCATGCTGGACGCAGCCATCACATGGATCGAAGCGAACGCCGACCTGCTTGGCGGCATCGGCACCATCTCGGCCGCCACCATGTTCCTTGTTACAAACGGCCGCAACATGTTGCGGAACCGCGCGCCGGGCAGCAACGCAATCAGCGTTTCGTCTGAAGCGGGCTTCATGGATGCTCCACCACCTTCGCCCGAATATGGTGGCCGCACCGCAATCGCCGTTCTGCCTTTCAAGGAACTGGGCACCCTGCCTGACCATTTCACCCACGGCCTGATGGATGACCTGATCGCAGACCTGCAGAAACTGGGGTTCGCCACACCCACACAAACCACTGTGGGCAAACTTGTTGTCGCGGGTGCCGATAACCAGAAAGTGGCGCGCGATCTTGGCACCGGCTATTGCCTTGAAGGCAGCATCCGTTGTCAAGACGACAAGTTCCGCATCACCGCGCAGTTGGTTAGCGCGACAGGTGCTGTTGTGTGGTCAGATCGCCTGAACATGACAGGCGATGACATGATGGCCATGCAGGAATCAGCTGCGCGCCAAATCGCTGAAGGTGTGAACGTCCAACTTCAGGCCAATGCCGCCGAAACCGACTCTGGGACCCCCGGCGCTGTGCCATACCGTACCCAAAGCGAGGCAATAAGCGCGGGCACATCACCCAAAAGCCGCCTCGTGGCGCTGATCCTGTGTTTCCTTGTGGGCTTCCTGGGCATTCACCGCTTCTATATTGGCCGCTGGGCCACGGGTATCCTGTATTTCTGTACCGCAGGCCTGTTTGCCATCGGCTGGCTTCTGGACACCATCCTGTTGCTGTTTGGCGCACTGACCGACAAACACAACAGGCGCATCCGGCGCTGGCTGCCCGCTGACCCACACCCATCCGGCGACAGGGTGAAATAATCCCATGGCCGTATCCGTGAAAATCTGCGGGATCACAACGCCCGAACATGCCAATCTGGCCGCCTTCTATGGCGCCCGCTGGACAGGTTTTGTGTTTTTTGAAAAATCACCCCGCAACCTGACGCTTCTGGAAGCCAACCGCATGCGCCGCCACCTGCCGTCAGGCAGCGAGCGCGTGGGCCTGTTTGTAAACGCCGACCACGACTTTATTGAAGATGCCGTTGATGCGCTTGATCTGGATTGGGTGCAATTGCACGGGGACGAATATCCCCACGAGGCGCAACTGCTGAAGAACCGGCTGGGCGTTTCCATCATCAAGGCCATTGGCGTTGAAACCGAGGCAGATATCGACAAGGCCGATATGTTCCTGCCCCACGTGGATGCCATCCTGTTTGATGCCAAGCCGCCCAAGGGTGCAACCCGCCCGGGCGGCAACGCTGTGTCTTTCCCTTGGAATATATTGGCGGGCAAACAGCTGCCATACCCGTGGCTTCTGGCCGGTGGGCTGACGCCCGAGAATGTGCCCATCGCGGTACGCGAAAGCGGCGCCCATGCGCTGGATGTATCGTCGGGCGTCGAGGACGCGCCGGGCAGGAAATCCGGCGAGAAAATAGAGGCCTTCCTTCGGGCTGCAAAAGCCGTTAGGTAAGGTCACCCATTGTTTTTGGTAATGTAGGACACGACAATGTCGCTCAATAGTTATCGCACCGGCCCCGATGAAAAAGGCCACTTTGGAAAGTTTGGCGGACGCTATGTCTCCGAAACCCTGATGCCCCTGGTGCATGAGGTGGAAAAGGCATACCGCGAAGCCATGCAGGACCCTGAGTATCTGCGCGAACTGGATGAGCTGAACCGTGTCTATATTGGCCGCCCCAACCCGCTCTATTACGCCGAACGGCTGACAGAACACCTGGGCGGCGCCAAGATATACCTAAAGCGCGAGGACCTCAATCACACTGGCGCCCACAAGATCAACCACGCCATCGGCCAGGTGCTTCTGGCCAAGCGCATGGGCAAAACCCGCGTGATCGCGGAAACCGGCGCAGGCCAGCACGGCGTGGCAACCGCGACAGTAGCCGCGCGCTTTGGCCTTGAATGTACCGTTTTCATGGGTGCCGTGGATATCGAGCGCCAGAAACCGAATGTGTTCCGCATGAAGCTTCTGGGCGCTGAAGTGAAACCCGTGACCTCAGGTTCGGCTACCCTCAAGGACGCCATGAATGATGCGCTTCGTGATTGGGTCACCAACGTGCATGACACCTTCTATATCATCGGTACGGTCGCTGGCCCGCACCCCTACCCCATGCTGGTACGGGACTTCCAATCCATCATCGGGCGCGAAACCCGCGAGCAGATCATGGATATCGAAGGCCGCCTGCCGGACAGCCTTGTGGCTTGCGTAGGTGGCGGCTCGAACGCCATGGGCCTGTTCCACCCCTTCCTCGACGAAGCCGATGTGGCCATGTATGCGGTTGAGGCCTCTGGTCATGGCCTGAATACAGACAAACACGCCGCTTCGATCGCGGGCGGCAAGCCGGGTGTGTTGCACGGCAACCGCACCTATCTTCTGCAAAACGAAGATGGCCAGATCACTGAGGCACATTCCATTTCTGCAGGGCTTGATTACCCTGGCATCGGGCCAGAGCATGTCTGGCTCCATGAGGCGGGCCGGGTGAATTATGTATCCGCCACTGATGATGAAGCGCTTGAAGCCTTCCAGCTTCTGTGCCGCTGTGAGGGCATCATCCCGGCGCTTGAAAGCAGCCACGCGCTTGCGCAAGTGATGCGCATGGCGCCAAGCCTGCCGAAGGATCATATCATTGTCATGAACCTGTCCGGTCGTGGCGACAAAGACATTTTCACCGTGGCCGACGCGCTCGGCGCTGAAATCTAGATCCGGGAGTATCAATGATGAGCAGGCTTTCAGCATGTTTTGAGCGTATGGCTGCAGAGAAGCGCGCCGCCTTTGTGACGTTTGTGACGGCAGGCGACCCAACACACGAAGCTTCGATGGAAATCGTGCGCGGCCTGCCGGGCGCGGGCGCAGATATCATCGAATTGGGCATGCCCTTTACCGACCCATCAGCTGACGGCCCTGCAATTGACAAAGCTGCTCAGCGCGCCATCGCCGGTGGCGCCAACATGCAGCGCACGCTTGAAATCGTTCGTGCTTTTCGCGCCGACAACAATGAAACGCCGATGGTCCTGATGGGCTATTTCAACCCGATCTATGCCTACGGGATTGACCTTTTCTGTGCCGATGCGGCAGAGGCCGGTGTTGACGGGCTGATCATTGTAGACCTGCCACCCGAGGAAGACGAAGAATTGCGCCTGCCCGCCAACGCCGCGGGCATTGATGTGATCCGTCTTGCCACACCAACGTCTGACGACAAGCGTTTGCCAACCATACTGGATGGCGCCAGCGGTTTCGTCTATTATGTAGCTGTGGCGGGTGTCACCGGCGGCAAATCTGCCACCGCTGACGATATCGACATGGCGGTAAAACGCATAAAGTCACATACAGACTTGCCAGTTGCCGTAGGATTCGGTATCCGCTCGCCCGAACAGGCGGAAGCCATGGCCCGAGTGGCCGATGGCGCCGTTGTTGGCTCGGCCATCGTATCGATGATCGCAGGCGGGCTGGATGAAAAGGCGCAACCCAAGCCCCATATGGTAAAGGATGTGCTGGACTTCACAGCCAAACTCGCCGATGGTGTGCGGGCTGGAACAAAGGGCTAGAACAGGCTGAAATGCCGAAAAGCCCAAATATTAGAAGGGGTTGAGAAGCATGAGCTGGCTCACCAACTATGTAAAGCCGAAGCTTCAGAAAGTTCTGAATCCAAAGGAAACACCAGACAACCTTTGGCACAAATGTAAAAACTGCGGCCAGATGATCTTCCACAAGGAATTTGTGGCGAACCAATATGTGTGCGCCCACTGCGATCATCACGACCGCGTGCCGCCGCAGGACCGGTTCGACAATTTGTTCGACAACGGCACATTTGATCTGATCGACATGCCGCAGGTGAAGCAGGACCCATTGAAGTTCCGCGACACCAAGAAATATGCTGACCGCCTGAAAGCCGCGCGCCAGAAAACTGGTGACGAAGACGCGATCAAGGCCGCTGTTGGCAAGATCGGCGGCGAAGAAGTCGTGGTTGCGGTACAGAACTTCTTCTTCATGGGTGGCTCGATGGGCATGGCCGTGGGCGAAGGCATCATTGCCGCCGCACGTCACGCGCTCAAAAAAGGCCTGCCTTTTGTGATGATGACCGCTTCTGGCGGCGCGCGCATGCAGGAAGGTATCCTTTCTCTGATGCAGATGCCGCGCACCACTGTAGCGATCCAGATGCTGCGTGACGCAGGCCTGCCCTATATCGTTGTATTGACAGACCCAACAACAGGCGGCGTTTCTGCCTCCTACGCCATGTTGGGTGATATTCAGATCGCCGAGCCGGGCTGCATGATCGGTTTTGCAGGCAAGCGTGTGATCGAACAGACGATCCGCGAAAAACTGCCTGAGCGGTTCCAGACAGCAGAATATCTGGAAGAACACGGCATGGTGGATGTTGTGGTTCACCGGCACGAACTTGCCGAAAAGCTGGGCACAATTGTGCGCCTGCTGATGAACGGGCGGCACAAGAAAAAAGCCGCAGAATAATATACCGGCTGTCGGGCGCATGTTCGGCAGCCTTTCTTTTGGTTCAGGGAGTTCCCCGCCGTGGATACATCGGCCAGCGATGCTGTTCTTGCGCGCCTGATGCGCCTGCATCCCAAGAAAATTGATCTGTCGCTTGGGCGCATGGAAAAGCTGCTCGCGGCCCTTGGCAATCCGGAAAAGAAACTGCCGCCGGTGATCCATATCGCAGGCACTAACGGCAAGGGCTCCACCACTGCCACATTGCGCGCTATCGCCGAAGCAGCCGGGCACCGGGTGCATGTATATACAAGCCCACACCTTGTGCGGTTCGCCGAACGTATCCGCCTTGCGGGAAAATTGATCAGCGAAGATGACCTGACAGCCCTTCTGGAAGAATGCGAAGAAGCGGCAGGCGAAGACCCGATCACCTTCTTCGAAGTCACGACGGCCGCGGCCCTATTGGCTTTCTCTCGCACGCCGGCTGACCTGTGCATCATGGAAGTAGGCCTTGGCGGGCGGCTGGATGCCACCAATGTGGTCGCAAAACCCGCCGCCGTGGGCATCACACCCGTGAGCATGGACCACGAACAGTTCCTGGGCGATACACTCGCGGCGATCGCAGGTGAGAAAGCAGGCATCATCAAGGAAGGTGTGCCCGCCGTCATTGGCCCACAGATGGGCGATGCGGCGAAGGTCATCATGGGGGTATGCGAAGAAAAAGGCGTGCAGCCCAAGATGTTCGAGCGGGACTGGCAATCGGTGATCAAACCCAAGGGGGACGGTTTCCAATATGGCGACTGGTGCTCTGAGCTTGATCTGCCCATGCCCAATCTGGTGGGCGAGCATCAGGTGACAAACGCGGGCATGGCCATTGCGCTGGCGCATGCACAGAAAGCTGTTTCGATCCCCGATGCCGCCATTCGTGCAGGCCTTGGCTGGGTGCGCTGGCCCGCCCGGCTGCAGGAAATCAAAAACAGCCCCCTGAATGCCATGCTGCCTGAAGGGCACAGCCTGTGGCTGGACGGTGGCCACAACCCTGCGGCGGGGCATGTGGTGCGTACCTTCCTCGCCGAAGTAAACCCGGTGGAGCGAGAAATTATTCTGATCCTCGGCATGCTTGGGAACAAGGATGCAGCGGGTTACCTTAAGCCTCTCTCCGGCATCGTGAATCGTGTGATTGCTGTGCCTATTCCGGGCGAAGAAAGCGCCGCGGAACCAGGCTTCCTCGCGGGGGCCGCCACAGACGCGGGCATCAATGGCATTGTCGCGAAGGACGTATCAGCCGCGCTCAAGCTGACAGCAGAGAAAGCGCAAGACGAACGGCCGCCTTTTGTGCTGATCGGTGGGTCGCTTTATCTGGCAGGCCAGGTACTGCGCGCCGCCGAGATCATGCCGGGCTGACGGTCTCGGCCTTCCCCCGCCGCAGTCAGATTGCGAAACGGAATCCAGAAGCAAAAAAGGCGCCCCGTCGGGCGCCTTTCTCAAATCATTTGATGCCGTTTTGGCCTAGAGCGAACCGTTGATCCACTGCTCAAGCTGGGCTTTAGGCTTCGCGCCCATTGTGGTCGCAACCGCTTCACCGCCACGGAAGATCAGCATGGTCGGGATTGAGCGAACACCAAAGCTTGTTGGTGTTTCAGGGTTCTCGTCGATGTCCATCTTGGCAATCACGATGTCGTCACGCTCTTCGGAAATCTGCTCCAGAACCGGGCCGATCATCTTACAAGGGCCACACCATGGCGCCCAAAAGTCCAGAAGAACTGGCTTGTCGGATTTCGCCACGAGCTCGTCGAAATTCTCATCGGTCACAGTAATAGTCGCCATAAGTCACACATCTTTCTCTGCTTACCGGGCCAAAACAATACACGCCCCGGCGGGCCCCTATAGCCCTGTTGTTGCTGGTTGACGCCTAACGTAAGAACGGCGATGCCCACGGTCAAGGTTTAGTAACACGCTCGTGAAAACAAACTAGATATGCCCTAAATGCCGATACTCTTAAGTGCTTCATCCATCTGGCTTTTACCCAGTTCCATCAAAAGGCTGATGTCTGTCCACAACAGCGCCGCCCGCACCTGGCGGCCCGGATAGATGCCCTCAAGCGCACGGGCATACAGCCCCATCTGCTTCAGGTAAATCTGCGGCACACCGGCGGCATCCTTGGGGGGCGGCCGGTTGGTTTTATAGTCGATGATCAGTACTTCCGATTCGGTCACCACAAGGCGGTCCACCTGCCCTGAAATAGTGCGCGTGCCCACGCTGCCCGCAACCTGTACCTCGGCGCGACTACCGGGGCCAAAAAGCGGACTGAAGGTTGGGTCTGTGAGGATGCCATGCACCTCGGCCCAATATTGGTCCACACCTGCCGTGTCCAGCTTGCCTGATGTTGCCAAATAGCGTTTCGCGGCCTGTTCCCGCGCGCCTTCGGCCATATCCGGCAGCCATTCCAGAAGCGTGTGGATCAGCCGTCCGCGTTCGAACCGCTTGCCGTCCCCGCGCGCGGTCGGGCTTGTGGCCGCCGGTTCGTCCTCGTCCGGTTTCGAAGGCGCCAACGGGCGCGGTGGGTCTGGCTCATCCGGCATCTTGCGTGTCAGCCAGTCCGGCAGGGCGGCTTGTGCGGATGCTTCCGCTTTCGGCTTCGGCGCTGGCACGGGTGCGGTTTGCGGCACAATGAACCGCAAAGCAGCACGACCATCCGCAAGCGTTACTTCCTCGGCACCCACGCGGCTGAAGCCTTCTTCGATAGCCTTGAACCATGAATGCTCGTTTGGCTCCCGCCTGTCCTGCCAGCCCGCGATATAAAGCCTGTCCTCTGCGCGCGTCAGTGCCACATACAGAAGCCGCCTGTATTCATGAAGCTGCTGTTCTTTCAAAGCCGCTTTCATCTCATCCACCATCGCCAGATTTTTGGCGGGTGATGTCCACAAAAGAAGGGGCGGCATGGTTGGGTCAGCGGCCTCAAGGGGCAGAATGCGCCCATCCCGGCTGATATCCGGCAGACTCACCAGATCAGACAGGAACACAATCGGCGCCTGAAGGCCCTTCGCGCTGTGGGCTGTCATGATCCTGACGGCACCGCCCGCGGCCTCCATATCCCGCTTGATCTGGGTGCCGCCATGCTCCACCCGGTGGATGAAGGCCTGCAGGCTGGCAGCTTGCGTGTGCTCAAACCGAAGCGCCTCCTCAAGGAGCTCGTCTATGGGGTCATGCACCTCATCACCCAACCGTGCGGCCAGCGCCTTGCGGCCGCCCAAATCCGTCAACACATGGGAGAAAAATTCAAACGGCGTCAGGATATCCGCACCGCGCACCACCTGTTGCAGGTAGCCAAGGGCGCGCGCAAATTCAGGCCGATCGCCCGCCTTCCGCTGCAACGCATGCCACAGCGCACCCTTTCGGCCATAGGCCAGATCAAACAGCATGTCATCGTCAAAGCCGATGAAGGGGCTTTTGAGCACCGTCGCCAGCGTCAGATCATCGGTGGGCAAGAGGGCGGCGTGCGCCAGCGCCAACAGGTCCATCACCGGCAGTTCGTCGGTCAGCACCATGCGGTCCCGCCCGGCCACGGGCACAGCCAGATATTTAAGCGCACGCACCAGATGGTCCACAAAGGCCGTGCGGCGGCGTACCAACACCAGAATATCGCCTGTTTCAATGGGCCTGCCCTGCGCTTCAAGCGCCTCGCCCGATGTGATCATGGCCTTGATCCGGCGGGCAATGCGCCAGGCGGTGCGGCCTTCCGCATCATCGGCCTGCTCCTGAATTATGGGCGGTATCCAGGTGGCATCTTCGTCTTCGCGGGTTTCGGCTGGCGCCTCAAGGGGCCACAGTTCCACCAGCCCGCCATGGCCAGTGCGCACAAAATCGTGCCGCACATGCTCCATATCCGCCGAAAGGCCATGCCACGCCGCGGCATCCTCGTGGAACACTGCATCCACAAGCGACAGAACCGCTCCACCAGACCGGAATGACAGGTTGAGCGGCACGGTTTCGGCGGCATAGTCAGCCGCGCGCGCACGCCTGAACACCCGGTCCCGCGCCGCCACAAACTCGCGCGGATCTGCCCGCTGGAAGGAGAAGATGGACTGTTTCGCGTCCCCCACCGCAAACAAGGTGCGCGGCCCTTCCTTGGCGGTATCGCCCGCGAAAAACTCGGCCGTCAACGCTTCCACCACGCGCCACTGGTCGCGGTTGGTGTCCTGCGCTTCATCAACCAATATATGGTCTACGCGTGCATCCAGCTTGAACAACACCCAGGGCGCCACATCACCCCGGCTGAGAAGCCCCACAGTGCGGTCGATCATATCGTCAAAATCCACCAGCCCGCGCTCTGACTTGATACCGTGATAGAGATTGAGCTGCACCAGCCCCATCTGCATCAGGGCGGCTGTGGCCTCAGCGGCGTCAATGCGCGCCAGCCGGTCCATGATGCGCGCGAGCCGGGATTGTTCCTTGTCGATATAAGCTTCAAACTCAGGATGATCGGTCAGTGTTTTTTTCACTGCCACCCGCGCCCGCGGGCTGCCGGTTGCCGTCAGGAAGGCCAGCGCATACTCGTCAAACAGTGCATCGCGTGCGTCAGCTTCCACGGCGGTGAAGGCACAGATGGCTTCGCCTGCCTTGGCTTCGGTTTTGCTGCCCGCCAGCAGTACTGGCCCCATCGCCCGCATGGCGGCAACATCAAACGCATCATCCGCCACCGCTTTTTCCCGCACCATGGCACGCGTTTCACCCGGCGTAAGACCAAGCGCACGATAGAGCGCCGGCACAAGGCCCATCTCGCCATAGGCACTTTCGGCACGGCGAAGTGTGGAAGCCTCAAAGGACAGACGTTCGATCACCTCATCGAAGGTGTTTTCGGTAACCAGCCCGGCCACTTTATCAAGGGCCTTTTTGACCACCGCCCCCCTGGCCGTCTGGGTGAAGGCCAGCATCTGGTCTTTCGCCGACGCCATAATTTCAGCGGCATCTGCCTCATCCATGCCTTCAAAGCCCGGTGCCATCCCGGCCTCAAGCGGGAAACGCCCGAGAAGCGCCTGACAGAAGCTGTGGAAGGTTTGGATCTGCAGCCCCCCAGACAGGTCCAGCACTTTTGAGAACAGCCTGCGGGCGCGGACCAGCATATCCGCGTCCGGGTATTCTTCAGTGCGCCTGTTGATCTCGGCGGCAAGTGCCTCGTCGGGCATCAATGTCCAGCGGCCAAGCTCGGCAAAGATACGGTTTTTCATCTCCGCCGCCGCGGCCTTGGTGAAAGTAAGGCAGACGATATTTTCAGGATCCGTACCCGTAAGCATCAGGCGCAGTACGCGGGCCGTCAGAACGTGGGTTTTGCCCGTGCCGGCTGACGCCCCCACCCACGCCGTCAGCGCCGGGTGCGTTGCCCGCGCCTGATCATCCGTCATTCTGGGTTTTTGGCTGGGCTTATTCATCCCCGTCTCCCCCAGAGAAAGGATCATCCGCATTGCGCCACTCTTTCACCCGCGCCAGATGATCATAGTCGCCATAACCTGTGTGAGCCGGCCGTGGGTTGGAAAGATAGGGCGTTTCCACCTTCGCGAAGGTTTTGACAAGGCCAGACAGACCTTGTTCCGCATCCGAAATAACTGAATCCACATCTTTCACCGGGCGATGGGGCTTTTGAACGGGCTCACCGCCCTTCAATTCCCAAAACACCAGATCATCAACAGGCGCCGCCGCCACACCATCGAACGCGCCGCGCTCTGCAAGCCAGCCCTCAAGCGGCAACTGGGGTGCGAAGCCCGCTTCCATGCGTTTGCCGGTCGGGATGTTTCCGGTTTTATAATCGATGATGGTAAGCGCGCCGCCCTCGCGCTTTCTGTCGATCCTGTCTGCCTTGGCGAACAGGGTGAAGTCTTGGCCCGGCAATTTGGCTTCTGCCCACTTCTCCACTGCCGCCACCTCAAACAGCTCGGCGCGCATGGCCTCATTTTCCACAAACCATTCGGCGATGCGTTCAAAACGCGGCCACCAGAAGGCATAGACCGTGGGCTGGTTAAGCACAGGTTCGAACACCTTGCGCCCCACTTCCATCAGGCGCTTGAGGCCCGCGTCACCACGAGTGGGGCCCTCTTCCAATAGGAACCGCTCCAGCGCTTCATGCAACAGCGTGCCTTTGGTGGCAGCATTGGGCCGATCATCCACGGGATCAAGCGGCTTCAAGCCAAGCACCTTGTTGGCATAAAGGGCATAGGGGTCACGCATCCAGGTTTCCACCTGTGTGACCGACAAGCGGCCAGGGCGCGCGTCCAATGGTGGCGTGGGCCTTGGCGGCATGATGGGGGCGGCCCGGGCGGCGCGGTCAAGCGCATCGGCCCATTGCAGATACTGGTCCACGTTGGGCAGGTCCCGCCCCAATAGGGCCTCAAGGCGGAAAAGCCAGCGGCTGGGTACGGTGGGTGCCCCCGCCACCTTCTCGGCCCGCGTGACGATCACATCGCCGCCTGAAGCGGCCTGTACAAAATCATGCGCGGCCTGCCCCGTCCGGCGCTCCAGTGGCGGCAACCCAAAGGCGGCGCGCATGGGCCGGTTCATCCAGGGTTCGGGCTTCACCTCGCCCGGCCATGTGCCTTCGTTGAGGCCACCAAGGATCATCATATCCGCCCGCTGGAGGCGCGCTTCAAGCGTACCCCAGATGGAAAGACGCGGGTGCTGGCGCCAGACGGGGCGCACACTGACACCCGCCAGCAGCTCGTCAAACAGGGCGGCATAGCCATCGGTGGCTACGCCGGATATGGGCGCGGTTTCATTGATCAGATCAGCCAGCGCGTCAGCCAGCGCCTGCCCGGCATCCCCTTTCCAGAGGGTGTCGGCCCCTGCAATCAGGTCGGATGACGCAAGCGCTTCCGCCACCGCCACATGTATTTTCAGGATTTCAGAAAGCGGCAAATCGCCCTCAAGCGCTTCTTCAAGCGGCGTGAGGATGGCCACCACGGCGGTCAAAACCTGAAGATCGGCTTCCGCGAATAAGGCCTTTTTGTCTGTGGCCACATCTTTGGCGCGGGCCAGAAGGCCTGAAAGCCCGCCGGCCGGGCGCACACCCCTCAGCACATCCATATCCAGCCGCCTGAGGCTGGCAAGAAACGCCGGGCGATCATGCCGCGCCGCCACAAACGGATGCTGCAACAACGACAGAAGCGAGATGGGCGCAAAATGGTCCGCAGCCGCCCCGGCCATCAGCGCCATGAAACGGCCGGGCAATGTGTTGAGCACGCGGTCACCGCCCGAATCGTCCACCTCAATGCCCCAGCGGGCAAGGCTTGCGCGTACCATGCGGGCAAGGGCCCGATCAGGGGTCACGAGGGCCGCTGTGCGGGCCGGCACTTCGAGCACCTCGCGCATCATCACAGCGATTGCGTCTGCTTCCTCGCGCCGGGTGGGGGCCACCAGCTTCCTGAGGCCCGCACCCGCAACCCCATCTTCTGCATAAGGCATGTCCCGCCAGCCATCGGTTTCACTGGCAGGCAGAAGCGCGTCTCTGAGGAGGGCAGTGCGGCTGGGCCCCGCATCCAGCCCCGGCGCATGCCACCGCCTTACCTCATGGCGGCTTGCGCCCATGGTTAGCAGAAGGCTTTTGAGCACGCCTTGTGGGTGCGTGGCGTCGATAGCATCCCATGCATCGTTTGGCATATCGGCATCCAGCCCCGGCAGAACCACGGCACCCTCGGGCAGGCGCGCAACCACAGACAACAACCGCGCGGTTGCGGGGATCGACCCTGTGGACCCTGCAGCAAATATCTTGCCTTTGGGGGGATTGGCCGCCCATGCCTCGGCCATCATATCCAGCATCATATCCCGCCGCGCCGCAGGGTTCATGGCGCCCTCGGCATCCAGTATGGCAGGCCAGGTCTCAGACACAATCTGCAGGAAGGTGAGCGTTTGTTCCCAGTGATGCGCCAGTTCTGTAGGCACCAGATCCCTGAGGCCTTCGAAGGAAAGGCCTTCCGTGTCGATGCTGTCCATCAGTTTGGCCAGTTCGCCCGCCAGCCGCCACCCTTGTGCGGGGGCAAGGCGTTCACCGCGTGCGCGGGTCCAGCGCATCACCTGCTGCATCAAAATTACCAGCCGACGGGTGCCTCCAATGGCTGGCTTGAGCGCAGAGGGATCAATGCCCACACCTGCCCCCAGAAACGTGATTTCATCTTCATCCACATCGCCGACCGGGCGCATGGCGGGCAAGAGCGTTGGCTTTTGCCCCAATAGCCGAAGGAAGGCTTCCCTGAGCGAACGGCCTGCCCGGCGGTTCGGAACCAGAATGGTCATATCGGCGAGGCCGACCGGGTCACCACCCGCTTGGTCCAGCAGGCCCGCCGCCAGCGCATCCACGAACGGCAGCGTCGGATCAATGGTATAGATTGTGGGGCCTGATGTTTCCTCGGGTTCCAGCATTAGCTTTCCCCAAGCGAAGCCAGTTTCGCTTCGGCTTCCTCAATCGCTTCGGGGGTGCCCACATGCATCCAGTGGCCGGTATGAACCAAACCATAAAGGCGCCCGGCATCGGCAGCCTTGCGGAAAACTTCCACGTTGGACCAAGCGCCTTCTGGCGTATCTTCATACATTTCGGGTTTCACGATCTGGACACCACCAAACATCACCGGGGCGTGGTCCGCCGCCCCGCGAAACACGATTGGCACCGGGCCATCACCGCCGTCCTCCGGGATGAAATCACCCTTGCCGTCATACCCAAGCGCCTCTTCGGTTGGCACCAGAAGGAGAAGCACATCCATGATGCCGAGATCGAAGGCCTCTGCCAAACGGTCCAGCGCGGCGGCTTCACCGTCCACCCACAAGGCATCGCTGTTGATTACAAAGAAAGGAGCTTCCCCCAACAGCGGCAGCGCCTTTTTCACACCACCACCAGTTTCCAGAAGCAGGCCCCGTTCGTCAGAGACGGCGACGGCACCTTTGGCAATATCGTCGGCCAGATGGTCTTCAATCTGATCCGCCAAATGATGCACATTCACCACTGTGCTGGTCACGCCTGCGCTGCCAAGATGTGTGAGGATGCGGCGCAGCAGCGAAACACCGGCCACCGGCACGAGTGGCTTCGGCATACGGTCTGACAAGGCCCCCATGCGAGTACCCCTACCGGCCGCCAGCACCATGGCTTTCATGCCCGCCGCCTTCACGAGGCCACCTTTTCAATCAACGCCTGCCAGCGCGCAGCATTGCCCTTGAAGGTGGCGTTGCGGGCGCCCTGCTCTGCGATCTCCAGTGTTATTTCAAGTGCGCCGTTCCACCAGTCGTCTGGCATACGGTCCGGCCATTCGATCAGGCAAATGGCTTCGTCTCTCGCTTCATCGAGGCCAAGCTCATAGGCCTCCTCTGGGTCCGTCAATCGGTACAGGTCAGCGTGCCAAATCTCAACGCCATCATCACAGTCATAGGTTTGCACCAGCGTGAAGGTGGGGCTGGGCACTTCTGCCATGTCGTCCTCAAGGCGCGCCCGGATGAAGGCACGCGCCAGCGTGCTTTTGCCCGCGCCCAAGTCGCCGGTAAGGGCGATCAGGCTGCCGGCAGGCACTGCCGCAGCAAGTTTACGTGCAAGGCCCATTGTATCGGCCTCAGTACCAAGATGAAGGGTGTAAGAAATCGCATCACTCATGGGGTTGCTATACTTCAAACAGATTCTGTTGTCTCGGGCCGTTTGCGCGGCAGGGTACAGCTAAGCGCAAGCCCTTCTTCACCAAGCGGATCAAGCCGGATCATCCCGTGATGCAGTTTCACGATGGACCGCACCAGCGCCAAATCAAGGCCTGTGGCCAACCGGCCGCCGGGCGACGCCCCCATTTCAACCGTGCTGACAAGGCGATCACGCTCGCGTTCCGTCAGCCCGGAATCCGAATTCATGATCATGATGGTCACATCGTTCGGCGCCCCTAGAAGGTCGATCTTCAAGTCGCCACCCAGATGGGCAAAATTCAGCATGGATGACACCATATTGTAGAATGCCTGCTTGATGCGGCGTTCGTCTGCCTCGATCACACCCACATCAGGCAACTGATCGAACGAGAGCGCCACTTCAGATTTCAGGGCCAGATCACGCACAAGGGTTGCAGAATCGTTAAGCGCCCGCGCAACATCGGTTTCCTGGACTGTAAGGCGTGCTTCGCCCGCATCCAAAACCGCCAAATCAAGAACGTCGGAGATCAGGTCTTTCAGATCGCCAGACGCCAACAGGATATTTTTGATATAGGCTGCCTGTTGATCGTTCAGGTCACCAAATATCTTCTGATCCAGCATTTCAGCAAAACCAATGATACTGTTCAGGGGAGTCCTGAGTTCATAGGACATATTGGTGATAAATTCACTTTTGAGCCGGTCAGCGGCTTCGAGCGCGCTCGACCGCTCCCGCAACGCTTGTTCTACCTTGAAGCTGTCAGTAACGTCACTTTGGGTCAGCATCACGCCACCGTCTGGCAGCGGCACAATGGCATAGTCAATCACGCTTTCATCGGTGCGGTACCAACGCCCACTGCGATGTTTGTGTTCGCTCACCCAGGCGGGCAGATGGTATTTGAACTCGGTATAGCGCGGATCACTTTCCCTTTCGATCGCTGGCACCAAACCTGCCAACTCGGTAAGATGCGGGTTGCCGTCCAATTCAACATCCGACAGACGCCACAGCGAGGCGAATGCCGGGTTCGAAAGCTGAAGCCGCCCATCAGTGCCAAACACCGCGATCGCCTCCACCATATTATCAAGCGTTTCCTGCTGCACTGCCATCAGCGTATTGTAGGACCGCTCGAGCGCCAATCTGTCAGTCACATCTTCAAACAGGATCAGAAGGCCACCCAGAGGGTGGGGCTGTGTCACCACCCTGTGGGCCGTGCCGTCGGGCAGGTGCCACATTTCCTCGAACGGTTCCAGGAGCGACGTATAATGTTTGAGGATATTTTTCTTCCATTGTGGGAAATCGGCCTGTTCAGGCAGGCGACGTTTCTCGCGCATCGCATCGAGTAGTTCGCCATGCCGAAGCTGGCTCGAGAGAATATCTTCAGACAAATGCGACAGGCGCGCAAAAGCGCTATTATAAAAACGTAATGTCTGGCCGGGGCCAAAGATAGCTACCGGGCTTCTGAGACGGTTCAGTGTTTCGGATTGCGCCTCCAGCACGCGGGACAGTTCTGACAGCGCTTCTTCTTCGCCCGTGACATCCACTGCAATGCCCATCACATTGCCTTCGCCGTCAAGCGGCATGTTCGTCACAGCAAAGGCGCGACGCTGGCCGCCTATCACGCCAAAACGGCGCTCGCGGATGCGATCCCCTGTTTCGCGGGCTTTTCGGGCCGCAGCCAGGCTGCCCCGATCAAACAATTCGATATTACGCTCGGTGACATCATAGACACCATCACCGTCTACTGCATCCACATAGGCCTGGTTCACTTCTACCAGGCCATAGTCGGGGCCCCGCACCCATACAGGGAAGGGGATGTTATTAAAGGCACGGGTTAGGTCTTTGAGGCGAAGTTCCAGCGCCCGCACACCCTGGCGGTTGGTGCGGATCGGCCGGTCCATGCTTTCCTCAAGCCAGAGAATGCTGGATGGCCAGCGCTCATCCCGTCCTGGCAAACGTTGCAGATCAAGGATCAGGCGCGGCCTGTTGCTGCCCTGATCAATTACCAGCGGGGAATTGTCGCTTCCGCCTGAGGTCAGGGTTTTCTTCAGGTCCCCTACTGTCCAGGCAGGAATTCCGTTATCGGCTGAAACAAGCGCATCCAGATGATCCGCGGTGTCATCAAGGCCAACAAGTTCAAGGGTATCGGCATCCGCTTGCAATCGCCCGCCCGGCCAAAGCCATATTGGCCTGCGACGATCCGTTTTGATCATTGTGTCGAGGAAATCGGCCAGATCCTGAAGGGACCTTGCCCTGTCTGTGGCCCGGCCTGTACGCCATAGGGCGTAAAGCGCCAGCGCAATCCATGCGGTTGCTGCCACGCCCACCATGATCCAGAGGGAATATGAAGATAGATCGCCGAGTTGCACGGCCCAAACCTCCCCTTATGCTCCGACACGTCTGTCGCAAGCCCTTGGAGAGTAACCCTTTTACAGGGTATGGCACAAGAAATGATTGGGCCGCCAGAATGATCCGGGCGGCCCTTGGCAGTTAAAGACGGAACTCTGACTTGAGCGCGTCCACAAGGTCGGTTTTCTCCCACGAGAAACCACCGTCATCAGTCGGCTTACGACCAAAGTGGCCGTAAGATGATGTGCGCGTATAGATCGGCTTGTTGAGGCCCAGATGTTCGCGGATACCGCGTGGGCTCAGATTCACCATTTGCTGCAACACATTTGACAGATGCTGCGGATCAACTTTCGGGTCGTCGCCCCAAAGGTCCACATACACGGCCAATGGCTTCGATACGCCGATGGCATAGGCAAGCTGGATCGTGCAGTTGCCAGCGAGACCGGCGGCAACCACATTCTTCGCGAGATAGCGCGCGGCGTAGGCCGCAGAGCGGTCCACCTTGGTCGGGTCCTTGCCCGAGAAGGCACCACCACCGTGAGGCGCCGCGCCCCCATATGTATCAACGATGATCTTGCGGCCGGTGAGGCCCGCGTCACCATCCGGGCCACCGATCACGAAGTTGCCTGTTGGGTTCACATAAAACTCGCCTTCCGGGCACATCCAGCCTTCGGGCAGCACGCTCTCCACGTGACCGCGCACCAATTCACGCAGATCAGATTGGCTAACACCTTCCTTGTGCTGGGTAGAAACCACAACAGAAGTAGCGCCAACAGGGCGACCATCCACATACCGAAGCGTTACCTGGCTTTTGCTGTCCGGCTCCAGCTCGGGGGCTTCACCAGAATGGCGGGCTGCAGCAAGCGACTTCAGGATACGGTGTGAGAAGTCAATCGGCGCCGGCATGAAGCTTTCGGTTTCATCACAAGCATAGCCAAACATGATGCCCTGATCACCCGCGCCTTCATCCTTGTTGCCGCTTGCATCCACGCCGACGGCAATATCAGCCGATTGCTCATGCAAATGGTTTTCGAACGACGCATTTTTCCAGTGAAAACCGTCCTGCTCGTAGCCAATATCCCTGACGGCCTGGCGAGCTACCTCTTCAACATCGGTATCGGTGATGCTGGCTGGGCCACGCACTTCACCCGCAAGCACGATGCGATTGGTTGTCACCAGTGTTTCACATGCCACACGGGCTTCAGGATCAGCCCCAAGATAAAGATCAACCACGCTATCGGATATCCGGTCCGCTACCTTGTCCGGGTGGCCTTCGGATACCGATTCACTGGTAAAAACATACTCACTCATACGTCTCTCCTACACCTGTCAGGAGGATGCCAATTGGCCCCAATCTAGTAACGATAATGCTCTGGCTTGAACGGCCCCTGAACCTTGAGGCCCAGATATTTGGCCTGCTCTTCGGAAAGCTGCGTCAATTTCGCGCCAAGCTTGGCAAGGTGCAGCGCTGCCACTTTCTCATCCAGATGCTTCGGCAGCACATAAACGTCTTTGCCGTATTTATCTGCGTTTTCCCAAAGCTCGAGCTGCGCCATCACCTGGTTGGTGAAAGATGCAGACATCACAAAGCTTGGGTGGCCCGTTGCGCAACCCAGGTTCACAAGGCGGCCTTTGGCAAGCACGATCAAACGTTTGCCGTCCGGGAAGATAACTTCATCCACCTGCGGCTTCACCTCTTCCCATTTATAGTTGGAAAGGGACGCAATCTGGATTTCACTGTCGAAGTGGCCGATGTTGCACACGATCGCGCGATCTTTCATGTCGCGCATATGGTCGAGCGTGATCACATCCTTGTTGCCAGTTGCTGTTACGAAGATGTCGCCCAACTTGGCCGCGTCTTCCATGGTAACAACTTCATAACCTTCCATCGCGGCCTGCAGCGCACAGATCGGATCGATTTCCGTCACCATCACGCGAGCGCCCTGGCTGCGGAGTGATTCGGCAGAGCCCTTGCCTACATCGCCATAACCACAAACTACCGCAACCTTGCCCGCGATCATCACGTCTGTTGCACGCTTCACGCCATCAACAAGGCTTTCACGGCAGCCATAGAGGTTGTCGAATTTGGATTTGGTTACACTGTCATTCACATTGATGGCAGGAACTGCGAGGCGGCCTTCCTTGGCCATTTCATACAAACGCATCACACCAGTGGTGGTTTCTTCAGAAATGCCTTTCACGCCATCCATCAGTTCTGGATAGTCATTGTGCATCATCACGGTAAGGTCACCACCGTCATCCAAAATCATGTTCGGCACCCAGCCGTCAGGGCCTTTGATCGTTTGGTGGATACACCAATCAAACTCTTCCTCGGTTTCGCCTTTCCAGGCAAACACTGGCACGCCAGTGGCTGCAATTGCTGCCGCAGCATGATCCTGCGTGGAGAAGATATTGCAGCTGGACCAGCGCACCTCAGCGCCCAACGCCGTCAGTGTCTCGATCAAAACAGCGGTCTGAATAGTCATGTGCAGGCAACCGGCGATACGTGCGCCTTTAAGAGGCTGGCTTTCGCCAAATTCTTCGCGCAGCGCCATAAGGCCCGGCATTTCGGTTTCCGCAATATTGATTTCTTTCCGCCCCCAGTCAGCAAGCGAAATATCAGCAACTTTATAATCGGTCATTATCTGGTCCTGTCTACACGTGCGCCCCGGCAGGCAAAAGCCGCCAGGGAATAAATCTCTGTTCGCGCCCTTATAGCAGCACGCAACCCAAAGATAAAGATTTCTTTATATAAGAAAGCCCAGAAGCTATTCGGCTTCGCCAAACCTGTTCGAGACGATGGCTGTCAACGCCTCGACAGCGGCGAAAGCATCATCCCCCTTGGCACCGATTTCGATATCGTCGCCCTTTGCCGCACCCAGCATCATCAGGCCCATGATCGATGTCCCTACAACGGTGACTCCGTCTTTCGAGACTTCCACCAGCGCTTCATATCGACCGGCCTCAGTTGCAAACTTGGCGGACGCCCGAGCATGCAAGCCACGCGCATTCACAATCGAAACACGTTTTGTCTCATCCATTACTGTCATGTTCACTTTTCAACTCCCGAGCACATGCGCATCCTCCCCCAAGGCTGCGCCCTCCCTCACTATCAGCCGCCCAGTACCTGGCTGGCTACATTTATATATTTAACCCCGGCATCTTTCGCTGCCTCAACAGATTCTTCCAGGGTAGAACCCTGCCGGACACTGGCGAGCTTGATCAGCATTGGCAAATTGATGCCCGCGATCACTTCGACCTTGCCTTTTTCCAGCAGTGAAATGGCGAGATTGGATGGCGTACCCCCAAACATGTCGGTCAAGAGCACAACACCACTGCCGGTATTCACGTCTTTGACTGCTTCCATGATCTGCTGGCGGCGCAGCTCCATATCATCATCCGGCCCGATACAGATGGCACGGATCTGTTCTTGCGCACCAACCACATGTTCGGTGGCCGACACAAATTCATCAGCGAGCCTTCCGTGGGTTACCAACACCATGCCTATCATACACTCAACCTCATCCGTTTTTCTCAATCGCGCCTGACAATCTACCTGGCCGGCTATGCTGTATTATTTCCGGCTATTTCCCGGTGATACAGGTTAACCGCCATGCCGTCCAGTTTGGTGCGGGCCGCTAATGTTTCCGCCACCGCAACAGACCGATGTTTGCCGCCTGTGCAACCAAATGCAAGCGTCAGATATGATTTTCCTTCATCCCGGTATCTTGGCAACAGAAAATCGAGCAAATCTTCCACCCGTTCGATGAAAGGCGAAAAGCCATCGTCGGCCTTGACATAATTTGCCACTGCTTCTGTTTGGCCTGTCAGTGGCTTCAAGTCGGGCACATAATGCGGGTTCCGAAGGAACCTGACATCCAGCACAATATCCGCATCCCTGGGCACACCATGGGCGAAACCAAAGGACATGAATGTCACGATCAATTTGGGAGGCTCACTGGCGGCAAAGCGGGAAAGAATGGTTTTCCGGGTTTCCGCGCCGGTACGGCCACTCGTGTCGATCAAGCCGTCCACATGAGGCTTGATGTGCGAAATCAAATCACGTTCCTTGCGAATGGCTTCTCGCAGAAGCAGCCCTTTGCCCAAAGGGTGAAGGCGACGCGTTTCAGAGAAACGTTTCATCAGCACATCATCGGAAGCATCCATGAAAAGGATATGAAGGCTGATATCTTCTATAGGCCTGATGCGGTCAATCACTTCGCCAAAAAGTTCAGGCGAAAAATGCAAGGTGCGGCTATCGATCCCTACCGCGAGCGGGGTATTGCCTTCGCCTGATCGCGCTTCATCAATAAGGCCTTCCAGCATGGTAAGTGGCAAATTATCAATCGCCTGATAGCCAATATCCTCAAACGCATGCAGCGCCGAAGACTTCCCCGCCCCAGCAAGACCTGTCACAATTACAAGCTGCCTTTTGACCCCGCTCATAAACCTACCCTTTTTTATAATCTTCAACACCCTGCCCGATCTGGTCAGGATATCTGAGTGCCAGTTCAATTTTCTGGGGTGTCGCCATATCAAATGCGTGAAGTCGCAAGCCTGGCAATGCCACATCACACAGTGTTACGATACGCGCTTCTGGCAAACGCGGCACATCAAGGCGACCGATCAGATCCACCACCAGCTTCACTTTTGCTGTTTTGATTGCCGGAAGGGACATCACACCGATGCCGCGCACCTCAAGAAGGCCATAAAGCGCATCGGGTGCAAAGCCCTTTAGCCCCCAGTTTCGCGCTTCAAGAAGAACCTGATCATCCGCAACCAAAACGGCGCCACGGTCGATCAAACGCAAGGCAAGGTCAGACTTGCCAACACCCGAAGCCCCCCGCAGAAGCACGCCGCTTCCTGCCACATCTACCAGTGTTCCATGGCTATTGTTCACCATTGCCCTCAGCGTAAGCAACCCATACCCAGCGTCATTAACCCATTCAAAGGGTTAGCGGGTTTTCATCAAGGGCAACTCTACGACAAAGCGGGCGCCCAATATAGAGGCATTCTCATCAATTCTGTTTTCGGCACGAATGATACCGCCATGGGCTTCCACCACCTGACGGGAAATGGCAAGCCCGAGGCCAGAGTGGCTGCCAAATGCCTCCCTGTCCGGGCGTTCGGAATAAAAGCGGCTGAAGATTTTCTCTTCTGCCCCTTCGGGCAGCCCCGGCCCTTCATCTTCCACCATCACAATGACCCAACGGTCCTGTCGCTCAACCGACACCATCACTTTGCCACCGCCCTCCGGGCTGAAGCTGATGGCATTGTCAATCAGATTGCGCCACACCTGCCCAAGGCGGGCTTCAACACCTGCCACCATGAAGACATTGGCTTCATAATCCCCAAGCGTGACCGACAGACCTTCCGGGCATTGGGTTGTTTCATAGGCATCCACCAACACCTTCAGCATCACTGCCAGGTCTACAGGTTCTGTTTCCGCACGGGTGAGTTCCGCCTCCAGCCGGGAAGCGTCAGAAATGTCTGTGATCAGCCGGTCGATGCGCTTCACATCATCGCGCAAGATATCATATAGCTTCGCTTGCACATCAGGTTTGTCGGTCATCGAAAGGGTTTCAAGGGCACTGCGCATGGAAGATAGCGGGTTTTTGATCTCGTGCGCCACGTCTGCCGCGAACTGTTCCACCCTGTCGATCTGGTGATACAGCGCCTGCGTCATATCGGACAACGAGCGTGAAAGATCGCCAATTTCGTCCATTCGCTCCGCAAACTCAGGGATATTTTCCTCTCGTCCGATCGTTTGGCGCACACGTTCGGCAGCGCGCGCCAACACCCGGATTGGCCGCACAAGTGTACGCCCGAGGAAAAACGACAAAAGGATAGTCAGCAAGAAGGCGCCAACGAAGATTTTCACCGTCAGCATCTGTTCGGCACGCACAATCGCGTCGATGTCTTCGGTCTGCGCCGTCAGGAGCATCACCCCCAGAATGCGGCGGAAACGCTGCACCGGCACCGCCACATTGATCACATAGCGGCCATCCTGCCGAAGCCGGAGCTGCGACATGGATTCGCCCTCAAGTGCAGCCATCACTTCGGTGAAGTCCGCAGCACGCATGCCAGGACGGTCAATATTTGCAGGCGCCTCGATCTCGTCGGTGATGCCATCCAATAAACGGTGAACAGCATTTTCAATCTGTTGGGCGATGCCAGGCTTGGCATCCAGCGCAGGCAGTTTTTCTTCAATCAGTCGCTTGTCTCCGGCAAGGAAACGGCTGTCAGCGATCATGCGCCCGTCTGTTGCGAACAGGCGGGCCCGGTTATCCGTGGGGCCCACCAGACGTGTGATGATCTGGCGCGCCGGGGCCAAGTCAATTTCGGTGGCCTCCGGGCCCGTGGCTGCGGATTCACCAAGCGCACCGGCAATGATCTGTGCCTGGGTTGTCAGTGTGCCCAACCGGTCATTGATCAGATTGGCGCGGAACTGGTTCAGGTATAAAACGCCGCCCACAAGGATGATGAGCGCGATGGCATTCACTGCCATGATGCGCAACATCAGCGGGGACAAACCACGCGTATAATGGCGCGGACGGGGTGTTCCGTCCGGCTGGTCGCGCGTTACCGCTGCAAGGGCTTTGATATTGTCTTTCTGGCTCATACCTTCGTGCGCAGCTGCCTTGGGCCTAAACCCTGAGCACGGACCTTAACCGTCCCTGTAGCGGTAGCCAACACCATAAAGGGTTTCAATGGCATCAAATTCCGGTGCCACAGCACGGAATTTTTTCCGCAAGCGCTTGATGTGGCTGTCGATGGTGCGG
>JABXIS010000090.1 GCA_013372975.1 Alphaproteobacteria bacterium | reverse complement strand
CCCCTCACACACGCTGTCGTGCCTTATATGGACGATTGGCCACCCACGCCCGCGCCATGCTTCCAGAAGCCGCGCCATATTGGCTTCAGCATCCGGGTTATTGCGTGGGCCCCACTTGGGGTCGTCAATCGCAAGCTGGGTATCGATGATAATCAGTGCCGGGTTGGTCATATGTGTACCCCAGAGAAACATAAGGGCCCGCAACATTGCAGGCCCTTACAAAACTGTCTGCAACTGGATTTCCAGTGCCTAGTTGTTCATCTGGGCAAAGAAATCTTCGTTGCTTGGCGCGTCCTTCAGCTTTGAAAGCAGGAATTCCATCGCATCCACAGTCCCCATTGGCGTGAGGATACGGCGCAGAACCCACATTTTCGAAAGCGTAGCAGGATCAACGAGCAGCTCTTCTTTCCGGGTGCCGGACTTGAGGATATCGATCGCCGGGAACACACGCTTGTCTGCCACCTTGCGATCCAACACCACTTCAGAGTTACCCGTGCCTTTGAATTCCTCAAAGATCACTTCATCCATGCGGCTGCCGGTTTCAATCAGGGCTGTCGCGATAATAGAGAGGGAACCGCCCTCTTCAATATTCCGCGCGGCACCGAAGAAACGTTTCGGGCGCTGGAGGGCGTTGGCGTCCACACCACCGGTGAGTACCTTACCGGATGACGGCACCACGGTGTTGTAGGCGCGTGCAAGGCGGGTGATACTGTCAAGCAGGATCACAACATCCTTGCCGTGCTCCACTAGGCGTTTGGCTTTTTCGATCACCATTTCAGCAACCTGGACGTGACGGCTTGCAGGCTCGTCAAAGGTAGAGGACACAACCTCGCCCTTCACACTGCGCTGCATGTCTGTCACTTCCTCAGGGCGTTCGTCAATTAGCAGAACGATCACAAAACATTCCGGATGATTTGCGGAAATGCTTTTGGCGATATTCTGCAGGAGAACGGTTTTACCGGTCCGTGGCGGTGCCACAATCAGGGCCCGCTGGCCTTTACCAATCGGTGCCA
Organism: Alphaproteobacteria bacterium; assembly: GCA_013372975.1. Classification (GTDB taxonomy): domain Bacteria; phylum Pseudomonadota; class Alphaproteobacteria; order Sphingomonadales; family Kordiimonadaceae; genus Kordiimonas. The sequence goes on along the minus strand of JABXIS010000090.1, from coordinate 25,205 downwards.
CCAGATCAATCACCCGCGGGGACTTGTCTTTCACCGTTGGATCATCGGGATCAAGCTTCAGCTTCTCGTCCGGATACAGCGGTGTCAGGTTATCGAAGTGAACCTTGTGTTTGGTTCTTTCAGGTTCATCGAAATTGATCTGAGAAACCTTGAGAAGGGCAAAATAACGCTCGCCGTCCTTCGGGCCACGGATCTGGCCTTCTACTGTATCACCTGTCCGGAGTGCAAAACGCCGGATCTGGCTTGGGCTTACATAAATATCGTCGGGGCCGGGCAGATAGTTCGCCTCGGGGCTCCGCAGGAAACCAAACCCGTCAGACAGGATTTCGATTACGCCGCCGCCCATGATTTCCACATCATCTTCTGCAAGATGTTTGAGGATGGCGAACATCATATCCTGCTTGCGCATGCTTGACGCGTTTTCAACGCCAACCTCTTCCGCAAGGGCAAGCAAATCTGCTGGGGTTTTGTTTTTGAGATCCTGTAGGTGCATGGGATCGTCCAGATTGTTGTTATGAGAGATAGGTTCAGAAGTTTTCGGGCCAGACGGCCCCAGTCGGATAGATCGATTGCCATCAATAGTACAATATTTTTGGCAATGATTGGGAAATAAGTTCGGATCGCCGCCCAGACAGAAGTCAGATACGCGGGCGGCTTCGTTGGCTCAAGCTACCACTTTAGGTTCCCAAGTCAAGTCTGTTGCAATCGCAACTAACGCTTACAGGGCTTTGGGCACCACCAGAAGCACAATCGCGATGATGAAGAGCGCCGGAATTTCATTGATTTTCCGGTAAAACTTGCCTTCACGCTTGCGTTCCCCGCGCGCAAATTCCTTGCGGTAGCGCGATAGCATGCCGTGGAAACCGCTGAGGATGATCACCAGCAAAAATTTGATATGCAGCCACAGCCCGGCATCCCAACCGATATTGAAAATCAGCATCAGGCCCAGCACCCATGCGATGGTCATGGCCGGGTTGATGATGATGCGGATCAGGCGTTTTTCCCGGTCAATCCATTTGGTGTCTTCGTCAGACCCAACCTCACATTCCGAATGGTAGGCAAAATAACGCGGCAGCATGAACATGCCGGCCATCCAGAAGATCACAAAAATAATGTGAAAGGCTTTCACCCAAAGGTATGCAACACCCAAAAATCCAACCATATCAGCCATGCCAATCCTCTGTTCAGTATTCTCAATGTGGCGGTCCATACCGCGGGTTTAAGGTTGATATAATAGTTATAAAACCGGCAAGCGTTGCTGAAAGTGCAAAAAACTTCAGACTAAGAAGCAGAAATCCATTCTCCGACGAGACATAGCTAAATGTAATATAAACCTTCCCGCAACACACCATAACTAAAGCAGCAATCAAAACCCGTATTTTCCAATTCTTGATTTTCATAAGCCAAATTCCGACCAGGACCGCGACGATTGGCATCAAGATAATGAAGCTGAACGCTTCCATTGGATGAATGTTTGGCAATGACTACCGCCTGAACGCTTTGATGGTTTCGCTCAGAAGCGCCACATTCTCCGGCGGGGTTTCCGGCACAAAACCATGGCCCAGATTGAAAATATGCGCGCCTCCCTTCAACTGGTCCAAAATGCGGTTGGTCTCCTGGACCATCAAATCGCCACCCGACACCACCAAATGCGGGTCCATATTGCCCTGCACGCAAACCTTTGGCTGGATTTCCTTTGCCGCCCAATCAAGTGGTACGCCGGTATCAAGGCCCACACAGTCTGGCTTAACCGCATCAACAAAGGTAGGCAGCGCCGCGCCCGCAAGCCGCGGGAAGCCGATAATCGGGGTTTCGGCATGTTTGGCGCGGATATTATCTACAATCGCCTTTGTGGGTTCGATCACCCATTTTTCAAACATGGTTTCCGGAATGGCGGCCGACCAGCTGTCGAAAATCTGCACAGCGTCGGCGCCCGCTTCAATTTGCGCGATCAGATATTCTGATGTGGCTTCCACCAGCATATCCATGATTTTACCGAACAGCTCGGGATTACCATACCCAAGCTGGCGCGCAGCCGCATGATCTTTGCTGCCAGCGCCCGCAATCATATAGGTGGCCACCGTCCAGGGCGCACCCGCAAAGCCAAGCAAGGTCACATCTGAAGGCAATTCACCTTTTAGCCGGCGCACGGTTTCATAAACCGGGCCTACCTTGTCATGGAATGCACCCATTGAAAGTTTTGAATAGCTTGTTTCATCGTTCACAGGTTCAAGCCGTGGGCCATGGCCTTTCTCGAACCAGACCTTCTGGCCAAGCCCGTCAGGCGCCACAAGAATATCAGCAAACAGGATCGCCCCGTCCATGCCGTACCGGCGGATCGGCTGCAACGTTACTTCGGCGGCCTTCTCAGGGCTGTAGCAAAATTCCATAAAGCTCGACGTCGTGGCCCTTACTTCCAGATACTCGGGCAAATAACGGCCTGCCTGACGCATAAACCAGAAAGGCACACGATCGCCGGGGTTACCCTTGAGAGTCTCTAAAAGAAGTTTGGTCATAAAACTGGTACCTTAAAATTTGGGCTCGATTGAACAGGGGAACCGCCCTCTTACTACTTAATAATAATTATATATAGAATCTTGTAGTTGTTGTTTATCCCTGTGAATCCTGTGGAAAACCATTTATCCACAATCTTGTGCACACACAAGGCAGGCGCGGCAATCTGACCCGCAAAATGTGCATAAACATATGGATTACAGTGATTTTACAGGAAAATGACGGGCCATATGCACTGTGGATAACGGGGATAACCGCAAAATATTGTGGTTCCATACATCAGTTTTCCCCTCTTACGCTATGCAGTGGATGAATTTAAAACATCCTTTAACAAGTGCTTCACAAATTGAGGGTAAGTGGCCTACGCTTGTTATCAACCGACCTGCCAACAAGTTATCCACAGGATATTCCCATGAGTCTTCCAGAGGTGCCAAATCCGACTTCATCCCCCATCGGCGTCAAGAAAAAAGGGGCAGAGCCAGGCTTTCATCTGCACCTTGTATCGGATTCCACGGGTGAAACTTTGGAAGCCATCGTTCAGGCTGCCCTGGTGCAGTTTGAAGGGGTCGAGGTGAAGAAACATTATTGGCCACTGGTGAGATCTGCCATGCAGATGAGCAGACTGATGGATGATATACGCGAACAACCCGGCCTTATTATGTATACGCTTGTAAATCCTGCAATTCGCGAAACGCTGGAAAGTGAATGCATGAAGGCAAACCTGCCGGTGCTGTCGATCCTTGATCCGGTGATCAATCTTTTGGGGTCTTATTTTGGGGTGCAGGCATCCCACAAGCCGGGCCGCCAGCACAAGATGGATGCTCATTATTTCGAACGGATTGATGCGCTTCAGTTCACCATGGCGCATGATGATGGTGTGCTGGTGCAAGACCTGCCGCAGGCAGATATTGTGCTTGTCGGTGTGTCGCGGTCATCGAAAACACCAACAAGTATTTATCTGGCGAACAAGGGCTATAAAACCATCAATGTGCCTTTTGTTCCTGGTTGCCCCATGCCGCGAGAACTGGATGAAATCAAAAATAAATTTGTTATCGGCCTTACCACAAGTGCTGAGCGGTTGGTGGCCATCCGCACCAACAGGCTTCGGTCTATCAATGAAGATACAGAAGGCGATTATACGGACATGTCGCATATCCTGGATGAGATCAAGGAATGCCGGAAATATTGCGCCCAGCGAGGCTGGCCAACCATTGATGTGACGCGGCGTTCCATTGAGGAAACGGCCGCAGCTATCCTCAATAAATATCAGCAATGGCTAGAATCCCAGAACAGTGAAGCCGGTCAGGGGTAAAAGGCAATGGCATTCGTTCTGGCCTCTGGCAGCCAAACCCGGGCTGATATGTTGCGCTCCGCAGGTGTGGTGTTTGAAATTGATCCAGCCCTCGTGGATGAAGAGGCGATCAAACAATCTTTCATCGCCGATGGCGCACCACCACGCGACCTTGCGGACGCTCTCGCTGATTTGAAGGCACGCAATGTGGCAATGCGCCGCCCGGCTGATATGGTTTTGGGGGCAGACCAGATTTTGGTCTGTGATGGCAAGGTGTTTTCAAAAGCCGAGACCCACGAAGGTGCGGCCGCGACCCTGAAAGCCCTATCAGGCAAAACCCATGAACTGATTTCAGCAGCCGTTATTTACGAAGGTGGCCAACCCGTCTGGCGGTTTGTGGACACAGTGAAGCTTGCGGTCAGGCCCCTGTCCGATGACTTCATCTCGGCCTATCTGGATCAAATCGGGGATGCCGCATTCTGGAGTGTAGGTGCATACCAAATTGAAGGTGCGGGCGCCCAGCTCTTTACCCGGGTGGACGGTAGCCATTTCACAGTGCTTGGCCTGCCCCTTCTTCCGCTCCTTGATTTCCTCCGGCGCCGGGGCATGATGCTGCTATGACGAACGATCAAAAAAAAGCAGCGGTTATTGGCTGGCCGATCTCTCATTCCCTGTCACCCGTGATCCATAATCATTGGATGAAAACCCACGGTATTGAGGGGCACTATGACAAGGTCGCTGTAGAGCCGGACAATCTGGCTGAAGCGCTCGATAGGTTTCGCGAGGAAGGTTTTTCCGGTTTCAATGTAACCGTGCCGCACAAGGAAACAGTGATGGCACATCTGGATAAAATCGCACCGCTCGCGCGCCAGATGGGGGCTGTGAATACGGTTCAAATTGCTGATGATGGTACGCTCACTGGCTTCAATACCGATGGCATTGGCCTTGTGACAAATCTCAAAAAATCGGTGCCTGATTGGCCGCATGACAAACCTGTTTTGATATTGGGGGCAGGTGGGGCCGCGCGGGCGGCAGCCCTTGGGCTTCTGACTGAAAATGTGCCAATGGTGATGATCACCAACCGGACGCGGGAAAAGGCCGAGGCCATCGCGCGCGATATCGGCCGTGGCCGCATGACAGTGGTGGATTGGGAGGATCGGTCCCATGCAGTCTCTGCGGCAGGGCTTGTTGTGAACACAACGGTTCTCGGTATGAAAGGCCAGCATCCGCTTGAGATTGATCTTATGGCGGCCGCCAAGGATACAGTTGTTTACGATATTGTGTATCAGCCGTTGATGACCCCGCTTCTCAGGGACGCAGAAGCGCTTGGCCTGCGCACGGTCACCGGGCTTGGTATGCTGGTGTATCAGGCGGCAGCGGCCTTCAAAATCTGGTTCGGGGTGGAGGTGGATTATGATGATGCCTTGCGGGCAGAGTTGGAGGCGCAGTTTCAATGACGGCAGGCTCTATGATCATCATTGGTCTCACAGGCTCCATCGGTATGGGCAAATCGGAAACGGCAAAGATGTTTGCGCGCCTTGGCGTGCCGGTGTTTGATGCCGACGCAACAGTCAGACAAATGCAAGCGCCCGGCGGTGTTGCCTTGCCCAAAATTGAGGAAACTTTCCCTGGTGTTGTGAAGGATGGCCATCTTGACCGCGATGCCCTTGGCAAAATCGTGTTTGGTGATCCATCCGCCAAGAAAAAACTGGAATCCATCATCCACCCCTTGGTGGCGGATAGGCGGATTGAGTTTTTCAACCGGGCCGAAGCGGAAGGGGCCAAAATGGTGGTGCTGGATGTGCCGCTTCTGTTTGAAACAGGCGGAAACAAGGCGGCTCACAAGGTGGTTGTCGTTTCCGCCCCACCAGAGATACAGCGGGATCGGGTGCTGAAACGAGACGGCATGACCGAGGAAAAGTTCGAGCAAATTCTCGCGTCACAGATGCCGGATGATGACAAACGCGCCCGCGCAGACTATGTGATAGAAAGCAATTTTGGGCTCGACCACGCCTTCAGGCAGGTGGAGCAGATCGTCAGGGACCTTGAGGCTGAAACATGAGCAAACGCGAGCTGATTTTCGATACAGAGACCACCGGTTTTGACCCGATGACAGGGGACCGGCTGATCGAGATCGGCCTCGTGGAAATGGTGGATAAGGTGCTCACGGGCGAACATTACCACCAATATGTAAACCCTGAGCGTGACGTGCCCGAAAGTGCGGTCAAGGTTCACGGCATCACCACTGATTTCCTTAAGGACAAGCCTGTTTTCTCAGACATCATGGATGAGTTCCTTGAATATGTGGGCACCGACAGTGTGTTGGTGGCGCACAATGCCGAGTTCGATATGCGCTTCATCAACTGGGAACTGGAGAATGCGGGCAGGCCCATTATCCATCCCAAACGCTTCCTTGATACGCTCGCAATTGCGCGCACCAAATTCCCGGGCGCGGCCAACTCCTTGGATGCGCTTTGTAAACGGTTTGGTGTATCGAACAGCCACCGTACGCTCCACGGCGCGCTTCTTGACGCTGAAATTCTGGCAGATGTGTATGTGGAACTGCTAGGCGGCAGGCAGGCAGGCCTTGATCTGGCGGTGGATGCGGGCGCGTCCGGCCCTGTCCGTGTGAAAAAAGAACGCGAAAAACGCTCTTTCCCCGTGTCGGAAGACGAGCTTGCGCGCCACGCTGACTTTATCACCAAGCTCAATGACCCGATCTGGAACAATTGATGGTGGATATCACCAGCCTTGAAGACCTTGAAGCGCTGTATGGTGAGGCACCCATCAATGTCTATAAAAAAGAAACTGATCATCTAACCGGCACTTACCGACAGTGGATCGAACGGGCGCCCTTTTTTGCAATCGCCAGCGTCGGCCAGAAAGGGCTGGATTGTTCCCCGCGCGGGGATACCGCCGGGTCGGTGCTGAAGGTGCTGAATGATCGGCAGATTGCCATCCCTGACAGGCGCGGCAACAACCGTTTGGATACGCTCAAAAATATTATCCGGGACCCACGGGTGGGGCTTTTGTTTCTGATGCCCGGCGTGCATGAAACCATGCGTGTGATCGGCCGGGCGCGCATCACCACAGACCCTGATTTGATCAACCAGTTTGATATGAACGGCAAAAAGCCTGCCACCGTCATTCTGGTGGATATTGATGCCGTGCATTTCCAGTGCGCGCGGGCGGTGAAGCGAGCAAACCTGTGGGACACCAGCACTTTTGCAAATAAAAGCGATGTACCAACCGCAGGCCAGATGATTGCCGATGCAGTCGATGGCTTTGATGGCCAGTCTTATGATGAAGCGCTCGATGAACGCCAGAAACAGACGCTTTATTGAAGTGGCAGTTGAAGGCCCGCCATTTGGGCTTATCTCATCCGTTGTAGATATTCAAAAGCGGGGAGATCGCCGATGTTCAGCCATGTGATGGTTGGGGCCAATGATGTGGCCGAGAGCAAGAAATTTTACGATGCCACCATGGACGTGCTGGGGCACCGCCCCGGGCGGATGGATCCAAAGGGCCGCTGCATGTATGCGGAAAAGTCCGGCCTTTTCATGCTGACCAAGCCGATTGATGGCGCGCCAGCCACCCACGGCAACGGCACCACGCTGGGGTTCGCGGCAGACAGCCCTGAAATGGTCGATGCCTGGCACGCGGCTGGATTGGCCGCAGGCGGCAAGGCAATTGAAGACCCGCCGGGCATTCGCGAAGGCGGCGGTATCAGGCTTTATCTGGCCTATTTGCGCGACCCGTCAGGCAACAAACTCTGTGCCCTGCACCGAATGCCATGATCTGGTCTGATTAATTGGAATCGGGAGAACGGGCCTTGAGGTATGTTGTTAAATGAAAGGCCCATTTTCCCAATATAACAACTGGGCACACTGTAAGAACAAAGAATTCTTTGAGTCCCATTTTGTCGTTCTGGACTGGGTAGCCAAAAATCCGGATGGAGCCATCGTTCCAATATGCAACTAGCTCAAAAAACAGGTAGACTGCTAAGGGCAAAAGTAATGAGTAGAACTTGAATTTGCGCCAGTGTTTTTCGGCTACAGATATCTCCATCAATCAATGCTGCCGAAAAACCGCCCAAGCGGGATACCGGCGGGGCAATATACTTCCTTGCCCTGATCACAGTCATACAGACTGAAAGTGGTGATCTGCGCACGGCCAACCAGATATTTGTGCGCCACATAACCCATATCGCTAAGGATGCGGCTGTCAGCAGATCCATCCCTGTTATCGCCCATCATGAAATAATGGCCTTCTGGCACCACATAAAGGCTGGTGTTATCCACATTGCCGCGGTCTGTGCGCTCATAAATCCGGTGTTTCACGCCGTTTGGCAGTTCTTCCATATATTCCTTGGCGCGGCGCTCAACACCCTGATAGTCGGTATAGGCCACATCGCGAATGTAGGTGCGCGGCACGATGGTGCCATTGATGAACAGGCGGCCCATTTTCATCTGCACAGTGTCGCCCGGCAGGCCAATCACGCGTTTGATGAAATCATTGCTGTTTTTATACGGCAGCGTGAAGACCACCACATCGCCGCGCTCTGGCACACCATCAAACAGGCGCCCTTCAGGGACAATGGATGGATCGAAAGGCACAGAAAAGCGGTTATAACCGTAGGATAGTTTCGAGACGAAAATCCGGTCTCCTACCTCAAGCGTTGGTTCCATGCTGCCCGAAGGAATATGGAAGCTTTGCCAGCCGAAGGTGGTGAATAGAAGGAAAAAGCCAACGATAACGCCAAGGTCTTTCAATAGGACCATGGCCTCGTTTTTCTCCGCCGGTTTGCCTGATGCTTTTGCGGCAAGATCGCTTTTGTCTGTCATGTGAATTCCGCCCTGAAACTGTCGATTGTTATCTTGTTTTCTGTCTTGTTTTTGGCCAAAACAAACGGCCCTTGTTTGCCCGCGAGTGTAGCCACCCGGAGCGCATTTTCAATGCTTCTTTGACACACTGGTATCCGGGTGCGCCAGCCTGATCCTGCAAGTCTATCTGCTTTAAAGACTTTTGCGCGCGAAAAAACTTACAAATTTTCTGTGCCCCAACCCTTGCGGGAGGTGGGCCAGCACCTTATATAGCCACTGAAACACGCTGTTTGCCGGTTGTTTTGGCGCAGCAAAATGAAATCAAAAATCACGAACCCCAAGAGGCTGCAATGGGGTGCCATATGGGCCCTGGCAGTCGGCTTACAACGGGAAGAGGTAATATAATGGGTAAAGTAATCGGTATCGATTTGGGTACGACAAACTCTTGCGTATCCATCATGGACGGATCCAAACCAAAAGTAATCGAAAACTCTGAAGGTGCGCGCACGACGCCATCTATCGTCGGTTTTGCCGATGGTGGCGAGCGTCTTGTTGGTCAGGCAGCCAAACGTCAGGCCGTAACCAACCCGGGCGATACGCTGTTTGCGATCAAACGTCTGATCGGCCGCACGTTCGACGATCCGCTCACCAAAAAAGACATTGAAATGGTTCCCTACAACATTGTCAAAGCGGACAGCGGCGATGCGTGGGTTGAAGCCAAAGGTGAGAAATATTCTCCAAGCCAGGTATCTGCAATGATCCTCCAGAAGATGAAGGAAACCGCAGAAAGCTATCTTGGTGAAACTGTTGATCAGGCTGTGATCACTGTTCCTGCTTACTTCAACGACGCCCAGCGCCAGGCAACCAAGGATGCCGGCAAGATCGCGGGCCTTGAAGTGCTGCGGATCATCAACGAGCCAACAGCAGCAGCCCTCGCTTATGGCCTCGAAAAAGAAGATGGCCATACCATCGCAGTATTTGACTTGGGCGGTGGTACGTTCGACGTATCCATCCTCGAGATCGGTGACGGTGTGTTTGAAGTGAAATCCACCAACGGTGACACCTTCCTCGGTGGTGAAGATTTCGACATGCGCCTCGTTGACTATCTCGCTGACGAGTTCAAGAAAGAGAACACCATCGACCTCCGCAAGGACAAGATGGCCCTGCAGCGCCTGAAGGAAGCCGCAGAGAAAGCCAAGATCGAGCTTTCCTCTTCTACGCAAACCGAAGTCAACCTGCCGTTCATCACCGCTGATGCATCGGGCCCGAAACACCTTCAGATCAAACTGACGCGTGCGAAGCTTGAAAGCCTTGTGGAAGATCTGGTGAAGCGCACGCTTGAGCCTTGCAAAAAAGCGCTCAAGGATGCCGGCCTTGCTGCAGGCGAGATCGACGACGTTGTTCTCGTTGGTGGCCAGACCCGTATGCCGAAAATCCAGGAAGTAGTGAAAGACTTCTTCGGCCGTGAACCCCACAAGGGTGTGAACCCGGACGAGGTTGTGGCCATGGGTGCTGCCATTCAGGCAGGCGTTCTGCAGGGTGATGTGAAAGACGTTCTTCTTCTGGACGTAACCCCACTGTCTCTCGGCATTGAAACGCTGGGCGGTGTGTTCACCCGCCTTATTGAGCGCAACACCACAATCCCGACCAAGAAGGCACAGGTTTTCTCCACAGCGGAAGATAACCAGGGCGCTGTGACCATCCGCGTATTCCAAGGTGAGCGTGAGATGGCTGCTGACAACAAGCTTCTTGGCCAGTTTGATCTGGTTGGTATTCCACCTGCCCCGCGCGGTGTGCCGCAGATTGAAGTTGCTTTCGATATCGACGCCAACGGCATCGTGAATGTGTCTGCCAAAGACAAAGGCACAGGCAAGGAACAGCAAATCCGCATCCAGGCGTCTGGCGGTCTGTCTGATGACGATATCGAACAAATGGTGAAGGACGCTGAGGCCAACGCTGATGCGGACAAGAAGCGCAAGGAACTTGTTGAAGCCAAGAACCAGGGCGAAGCTCTCATCCACTCGGCTGAGAAAAACCTGGACGAGCACAAGGATAAGGTTTCTGCCGAAGACAAGTCTGCCATTGAAGCTGCTGTTGCTGATCTGCGCACTGCCCTTGAAGGCGAAGACGTAGACGACATCAAAGCAAAAACCGAGGCACTCGGCCAAGCGACAATGAAACTTGGTGAGCAAATCTATAAAGCTCAGCAAGAAGATGCTGGTGCCACTGGCGATTCTGCTGACGCTGCGGCTGCTGATAAAGCTGCCAAGGAAGCGGAAGACGGTGACGATGTTGTAGACGTGGACTTCGAAGAAGTTGACGAAAACGACAAGAAATAAGGTGGCCGCCTGACGCCATACCTGTTCTCGCGCCGCCTCTGGTTTTCTGGGGGCGGCGTCTGAGTTTAGGGGCGCGGCGACAAAAGCGGAGAACCGCCAATGTCTAAAGCAGATTATTACGAGCTTCTCGGCGTCTCCAAAGACGTTGATGAAAAAGCGCTCAAGAGCGCTTTCCGCAAGGCTGCCATGCAGTATCACCCGGACCGCAACCCGGGTGACGCGGAAGCTGAAAAAAAATTCAAGGAAATCGGTGAAGCCTACGAGGTCCTGAAGGACCCGGAAAAGCGGGCGGCATACGATCGGTATGGTCATGCAGCCTTTGAAGGTGGCATGGGCGGTGGCCCACGGGGTGGCCATGGTGGCGCCGGGTTTGATTTTTCCGACGTATTCGAAGAGTTTTTTGGTGATTTCATGGGCGGCGGTGGCCGCCGCAGGCGCGGTGGTGGCGGTGGCCCCGGCCGCGGCAACGACTTGCGTTTCAATATGGAAATCACTCTTGAAGATGCCTTCCGCGGCAAGGAAGACAAAATCAAGGTCCCAACATCTGTCGGCTGTGAACCTTGTGGCGGGACGGGTGCCGAGCCCGGCTCCAAACCTGAAGTGTGTGACACCTGTGGTGGCGCCGGTAAGGTGCGCGCAAATCAGGGGTTCTTCATGGTGGAGCGTACATGCCCGAAATGTCAGGGCAATGGCTCTATCATCACCAGTCCATGCGGGTCATGTCATGGCGCAGGCCGTGTGCGGAAGGAAAAGACACTTCAGGTCAAAATCCCCAAGGGGGTGGAAGAAGGCACGCGCATTCGCCTTGCTGGCGAAGGTGAGGCAGGCAGCCGGGGTGGGCCGTCGGGCGACTTGTACATCTTCCTGAGCATCAAACCTCACCCGCTTTTCAAGCGCGACGGCGATATGCTCTATTGTCAGGTTCCGATCCCTATGACCAAGGCCACTTTGGGCGGCGACATCGAGGTGCCGACAATTGAAGGTAAGCGAGCCCGTATCAAGATCCCTGATGGCACACAGTCAGGCCGCCAGTTCCGCCTTCGCGGTAAAGGCATGCCAGAGCTGAACGGTGGTTTTGTGGGCGATATGATTGTTGAAATGAACGTGGAAACACCCACAAACCTCAACAAACGCCAACGTGAATTGATGGAAGAATTTGCCGCTGAAGGCGGGGATAAAATTTCGCCACGATCCGAAGGGTTTTTCTCCAAGGTCAAAGACCTGTGGGATGATCTGACGGAATAGTTTTTGCTCAATATAGATATCAAAAGCCGCTCTTTCAGGAGCGGCTTTTTTTATTCGATGTAGGCGGCCAAAAGTGTGGCAAGCTCTTCGATCAGGGCCGCCGCGACCTGTTCATCATCTTCTTCGATTGCCTGATCGACCAGCACAGAAAGAGTGGTCACTGTTGTGCGTAACATGACATCGCGTCTTGCTGCAGGCAGGGTGGTTTCAGCAACTTCAAGTGTCCGTATCACCATTTGCCCAAGGTTGCTGTCAGGCCCGGGCGTTACATCCCAAAGAGACCGTTGGCTGTTTGCCCAGCGCGTGAGCAGACGAAAACTTGGGTGGCTTCGTGCCGCACGCCAAAACGCATGGATCAAGCGAGAATGGGTCTCCCGGAAACCGAGGCCTCGTTCAAGGCCTTCCAGTGTTTTCAACACTTCAGTTTCCACTTCGGCGTAGGCGGTGTCATAAAGTTCCGAGAGAATGGCTTCCTTGTCAGTGAAATAGCGATAGATAGACCCGACGGGAATTTCCGCCTCTTGGGCGATCGATGTGGTTGTGACAGCGGCAGCACCTTCGCGCGCCAACAAATCATGCGCACACAGCAGTATCTTGTGGCGCCGCACCCGCGCTCTTTCCTGGCTCGGCTTCTTGATATCTTTGCTTGTTGGCATTCTGCCTCCCTTGTCCCCCACGGCCCTTTTAGGCCGTTTCTACATTCTAGCTCAAGCGCCAAAAAATGAAACTGTTTCATTTTCGGTTGACGGCTGCCGGTTTCTTCGGCAGGCTGCAAAGGTGATTTTAATGGATCTCATTGGATGGGGAGCCAATGGGGAGAGGGGAAGCAATGAAACTCTTTAAGATTGGTGTTGCCGGGCTGATGGCTGCGGCTCTGAGTTCTGTCGCGTTTGCACAGGAAGTATTGCGCATTGATGCAGACGAAAATTTTCAGGAAGCGCTGCAGGAAGCGTTAATCCTTGCAGAGCCGGGTACTGTGATCGAACTGCCCGCCGGGCGATTTAACCTCACAAGCGGCCTGTCGCTCGATGTATCGGACATCACCGTGCGCGGTGCGGGCATGAACGAAACAGTTCTGTCTTTTGGTGGGCAAATCGCGGGCTCTGAGGGTTTCCTGATCACGTCTGACCGTGTGAGCATCGAAAACCTGGCAATTGAAGACACGCCTGGCGATGGCCTCAAGGCCAAGGGTGTGGACACAATCTCTTTCCGCGGTGTGCGCGTGGAATGGACCCGCGGCCCCCACGCTGAAAATGGGGCCTATGGCCTTTATCCGGTGGAATCCAAGAATGTCCTGATTGAAAATGCGCTTGTGAAAGGCGCGTCTGATGCTGGCATCTATGTGGGCCAAAGCCAGGATATTATCGTCAGGAACAGCCGTGCGGAACTGAATGTGGCAGGCATTGAAATCGAAAACAGTTACCGCGCCGATGTGTATGGCAACACGGCCACCCACAACACTGGCGGCATTCTGGTGTTTGATCTGCCAAACCTGCCGCAAATGGGCGGCCATTCTGTGCGGGTTTACCGCAACAATGTTGTGAATAACGATACGGCCAATTTTGCCCCTCCCGGCAATATCGTTGCCACAGTACCACGTGGCACTGGCATCATGATTATGGCCAATCGCGAGGTGGAAGTGTTTGAAAACGAAGTGGGCGAAAACGCGTCTTCGAACATCCTTCTTGTGGCCTACCCGCGTGAGTTTAACGACGAGAACTACAATCCGTTGCCCCGCCGCATCTATGTGCACGATAACAAGCATGGCCGTGCCGGATGGGATCCGGATGGTGCGGTGAAAGATCTAATCGCACCACGCACAGGCACCCCGGTTCCGCAAATAGTGTGGGATGGTGTGGTTGATGGTTTCTGGGCTGCCCTTTTCGGTGGCGATGAAGATGAAGGTGTCTTCATCCGCGAAGCGGACGGCACCACATTCGCGAACCTTCAGTTTGCCAAGGATTACATCCTGCCTTGGGGTGCAGACCCGGACACAGATATCGCCGATTATGCAGGAAGCTTTGATATGCGGGGGCCTGTGGTGCTGCCGCAAGATACAGCGGCAGGCGAATAGGGGGGCAGTCAGGTGCGCAGGAGTTTCGTGTATTTTCTTCTTATGGTGTTGGCTGTTCTGGGGCCAAACGTCAACCTCCCGGCAGCGCACGCCACAGGTGCTGAGGCTGTCAATGATACTGCAATCCTGACCTCCCGCCCTGCGCGGAAACTGTCCGAATACCGCTTGTTCAGGGACGGTAAGGCACAAATGCCCAACAAAGGCGTGCACCCCTATGAACTGGTCACGCCTTTGTTTACCGACTATGCCCATAAATATCGTTTTGTGTATGTGCCTGAGGGCAAGGCAGCTTCCTATAATGACAGGGAAGCGTTCGAATTCCCTGTTGGGACCGTGCTGGTCAAGACATTCGCCTACCCCACTGACTTCAGGAAACCGCAGGATGATATCCGGTTGGTGGAAACACGCCTTTTGATCCGTCAGGAAAAAGGCTGGAATGCGTGGGCCTATGTCTGGAATGCGGATATGACGGACGCGGACCTCAAGGTCGCGGGCAAAACATTGCCTGTTTCCTGGGTCGATGAAAAGGGCGATACCCGCAATATCCAGTATGTCGTGCCCAATCGGAACCAGTGCAAGGGCTGCCATGTGCTTGGCGATTCCTTCTCACCGATTGGCCCCAAGGCGCGCAACCTGAATAAACACTATGGCTATGATGCAGGTAGCATGAACCAGATTGCATATTGGTCTGCCCATGGTTTGCTTGAAGGGGCACCCGATCCGGCAGATGCGCCCAAGGTTCCCGCTTTTGACGATGAAAACGCACCCCTGAATGATCGGGCGCGTGCCTATCTCGATGTAAATTGCGCCCATTGCCACCGAAAAGAGGGGCCGGGGTCAACCTCCGGCCTGTTCCTGACATGGTGGGAAACCAACAAAACCACATGGGGATATTTGAAGCGGCCGGTGGCGGCGGGTCGAGGATCGGGCGGTTTCGCTTATGATATCGCACCCGGTAAACCGGAAGAATCCATTTTGATCTACCGGCTGAATTCAACAGATCCCGGTGTGATGATGCCTGAAGTGGGGCGTACCACAGTTCATGAGGAAGGCCTCGATCTTTTGAGGGATTGGATACGAAGTCTTGAGTAAGGGAAATATAATTTAATGGAATCCATCAGCTTGTCATGTCTTCGGGCGCGACAAGCTGTTATGGTTAACAAGCCGACCTGGTGTGAAGACAGGCCAGCTTGATATAGCCCAACCGGCACCCATGCCAGGATGTTTGGTTTTTCAAATATCGCGGTGCCGGGCGGGAAGATTGGAACAAGGGAGGGGGAAGCCCATGTCGAATAAATCTGTACACGCCCTGATGTCGGGTGTCAGTGTAGCTGCCTGTCTGTTTAGTTTGCCTGCCACCGCCGCCGACGGCGATGGCCTTACATTGGAAGAGATTACCGTAACCGCACAAAAGCGCGAGCAGTCCGCGCAGGATGTGCCAATCGCGCTGAATGCCTTTTCTGGCAATTTCCTTGAAACCATTGCGGCAGAGGACCTTCGGGATATCTCGGCCTACACGCCGGGACTTGAGATCACGGGCGTGACCCAACCGCGCTTTTCTATCCGCGGTGTGCAGACCAGCGATTTTGGTGTGGGCACAGACCCGGCCGTCGGTGTGTTTATTGATGGCGTTTACGCTTCCCGGTCCGGTGCCGGGGTGATTTTCTTTTCGGATATTGACCGCGTTGAAGTCCTGAAGGGCCCACAAGGCACGCTTTTTGGGCGCAACACGGCCGCTGGTGCCATCTCTGTTATCACCAAGAAGCCTGATCTTGAAGGGTTTGAGGGCCGAGTGAACTTGCGCTATGGCCGGTTCGACAAGCAGCAGATTGACGCCATGATCAACACGCCGCTCACCGAAACCACAGCCCTTCGCGCCAATCTGCTCGTGAACCATCAGGATGGCTATGCTGACGATGCGCTGACGGGTGATGACTATGGCCGTGAAGATAATGTCACGGGCCGCATCCAGCTTCGGTGGGAACCGTCGGATCGCACCAGCTTCAATTTCGCCTATGAATTTGACCATACCAAACAGGATGAAGACCAGCCGGTGGTTGGCGTGTCAGACGGCAGCCTCGATTTTGCACCGGGGGCAACGACGCTGAATGATATGCCGGGTCATGTGGATTTCTTGCACGCGGTGCTTGGGCCATCGTTTGGCGGGCTGACGCGAGAACAGTTTGGTGCGCTTCCCTTGTCCACGCTGGATGCTCTTCCACTTCAGGCCTTCTACGCCAATTTTACGCCCGCAGGCTACACACCCGCCAGTGGCGGAAACTGGAGCGTATTCCGCGATGGCGCGTCCCTCGGTGGCGCTGATCCTTTCGGGCCGTTTTCCAGCGACGTCCAAAACGGTGAGGAAAATCGTGATCTGGATGGCTTCAGCCTGACAATTACTCACGATTTTGACTGGGCCACGCTTACTTCTATCTCTGCCTACAAGCAGTTCACGTCGAACAACCTTGAGGAAGAGGACGGCACGGCGGATGTGAATTTCTATTTCGATAGCGACAATATCGAAGACAACAAGCATTTCTATCAGGAACTGCGCTTTTCCGGCATGAATGGCCCGCTGACCTGGACACTGGGCGGCAGCTATTATTGGGAGAAGGCCAAGCAGGACACCGTGGTTCATGCTACCATGGATTCCATCAATACGGCGCTTTATAACCTTGGCGCAACACCTGGCTTGTTGGCCTTTGGCGGCTTTAACCCGCTTGATGGTATCAATGGCTGTGAAAGTCTGTTCCTCGATACATTGAACAGTTTTGTCGGCCTTACGGATGTACCGCTCGGCTGTATGGACCCATCTGCCATCGGCACGCCACTTGAAGGCCTGTCGCTGGAGCAGGTGGCTAACCTTGGCCTCACATCGTTCAACGGTCAGCTCTGGACCGAACATATGTATGGCGAAGGCACATTCACCGCATTTGCGGCTTTTGCCGATGCCACCTATGCGGTGACTGATCGCCTGAACCTGACGGCCGGTATCCGCTATACCCACGACAAGAAAACCTGGCTTTGGCGGACCGATCCGCGCGAGGTTGAAAATTATGACCGCCTGAACATTCCGGGCGTTGGCAACCTGGCTGATATTCATCAGGGAATATTGCAGGCCCTGATCGGCGGAGCGGGTGATCTTGTCTATAATCTGGCGGTGTGTGATGACAGCGACGGTGTTGACCTTGTGTGCGAAGGCCGCGACTATGAGGTTTCAAACACTTGGAACAACGTAAGCCCGCGTGTGGTTGTGGATTATAAAATCAACGATGATGCGATGGTCTTTGCCTCATGGGCGCGGGGCTACAAAGCCGGTGGGTATAACACGCAGGAAGTGGGCAGCTTCTTCGATAATGAAGATGTCTGGAACATTGAAGCAGGCTTCAAATCCCAGTGGGCGGATGACAAAATCCGCTTTAATGCGTCTGTTTGGAAGTATCGCTATAACGACAAACAGTCCATCCGCCTTGTGGAATCAGAATCTGGCTCCGTGCCGCGCTACCTGACCCAGACCGAGGATGTGGAAGGCAAGGGTGTTGATGTGGAAATCCTTTGGGCGCCCACAGCAGGCCTGCGTTTCTTCGCAAACGGCGGGTATCAGGATGTGAACTGTGTGGATGGGTGCGGCACTGACGCCAACGGCAACGCCATTCTGGAAGAGCCTGAAGGGTCGCCAACCACGCGTATTTCCTTTGGTGCGGATTATCTGATCCCGCTCAAGGGTGGCAATGGTTCGATCAGCCTGCATGCCGACCACAATTACACCAGCGGCCGCCGTCAGACCGAACAGTGTCAGGCGGAACGCACCTGCGGTACCGTTACGTGGGGTAACGGTTCATGGGAAGTTGGTGGGGCCCGCAATTTCACCAATGTTCGCGTAGGATGGACAAGCGAAAGCGAGAAATATAGCGCGTCCTTCTTTGTCTCGAACCTGTTTGGCAACCGATATAGAACCGGTGCAACCGGTGTAACGGTACAAACCTTTGGTACGCCTATTTCCGAGCTGGAAACGCCAAGCCTTTGGGGCATCGATCTGACGATGCATTTCTAGGTGCCGTGCATTTCCAAGCCGTGATGCTCCCGGCTTTTCCGGGTGTGAAGAAAAAATGCGAAAGGCCGGGTACAACCCGGCCTTTTCTTTTTACGCACACGCTGGTAGCAAGATAGGCGCATATTCGAGATCCAAGGACAGATAAATGGTGGAAACCGTTGGTATTGGCATTCTAGGCTGCATGGGCCGCATGGGGCAGGCAATCACAGAAGTGGTTTTGCGGACCGATGGCGCGACGTTACTTGCTGGTTCTGAAATCGCATCATTCCCCGGTATTGGCCAGAATATTGGCGGTACAGACATCGCCATTGCTGATACTGCGGAACATGTGTTTCACGAAGCGGATGTGGTGATTGATTTCACCCCGCCGGGGCAGACATCTGCGCACGCAGCGCTTGCCGCGTCCACAGGTACAGCCCTTGTAGTGGGCACCACGGGCCTAACGGATGCCGACCATTGGGCGCTTGACCGGGCAGCGGAACAAGCTTCAATCATGCAGGCCGGCAACTATTCCCTTGGCGTGAACTTGATGATGGCGCTTGTGCGGGATGCGGCCAGCAGACTGGCTGACGGTTGGGATATCGAGATTGTCGAGATGCATCACAAACACAAGGTTGATGCGCCGTCTGGCACTGCCATCATGCTTGGTGAGGCGGCGGCGGAAGGCCGCGGCAAGCCTTTATCAGACCTGCGCACCAAAGCGCGCGAAGGCATCACCGGCGAGCGCGAAGACGGCACCATTGGTTTTGCGGCACTCAGGGGCGGGTCGGTGATTGGTGAGCACGATGTGATTTTCGCAAGCGGCAGTGAGCGGCTCACGATCAGCCACAAAGCTGAAAACCGCGGCCTGTTTGCGGAAGGTGCCGTGCGTGCGGCCCTTTGGGTTGCACACCAGGGGCATGGCCGTTATTCCATGAAAGATGTTTTGGGCCTTTCCTAGAGGAAAGCCTTGAAGGTCAATAATCGGGGGAAGAAAAATGGAAGAAGCGCTGCAATCACTCTGGAACGGGTTGCCATTTTTTGTTGTCCATTCTGCCACAAGCCTTTTGATGCTTCTTGTTGGCATCTTCGTTTACATGCGTATCACGCCGCATGATGAGGTTGCCCTGATCCGTGAAGGCAATGTGGCTGCTGCCACCACTCTTGGCGGCGCCATAGTAGGCTTGTCGCTTCCTGTGGCTTTTTCCATGGCCTCATCCCTGAATGTCTGGGACATTGTTGTATGGGGTGTGATTGCCCTTCTGTTTCAGCTCGTTGCCTTCCGCATGGTGGATTTTTTCCTCAAAGACCTCTCGCACCGCATTGAAAATGGCGAAATGGGCCCTGCGATCCTGTTGGTGTCCTTCAAGCTGGCGACGGCCGCAATCAACTCTGCTGCAATCTCCGGTTAGAGGCTGCGCCTATGCGTCGAAGCCTTGAATTCCTGCTTTATGCCGGGCTGATCCTGTTTTTTATCCTCCGCTACTCTGGCGACGATGAAAGAGGCAGCGCACGTCAGCCAGCGCCCTTGCCTCAAGGGCATGCGCCTGAGAATTTCCTGCCCGTAGAAGATGGTGGTCCGGTCACAGTGCAGGTGGGGGAGCGCGCAGGCAACAGTGTTGGCACCGCGTTTCTGGTGAATGGATCGGGAACCTATGTTAGCGCCCGGCATGTGGTGGATGGCTGCAAACAGGTATTTTTGGCGGACCCCCTTGTGGGCATGGAAAGGGTGCTTTCAGTCACTGTTCCCAACAACAGGGATTTTGCCATCCTCAAGACCACGCGTTTTGGTGTGAAACCCTTCAACCTTTCTGAACGTATCCCCGCCAAAGGCGAGGAGGGCTATTTCATGGGATTTCCCCAAGGCAAGCCGGCGGATGTACGGGCCACCGTTTTGGGGCAGAATGAAATGCGCTCTACAGGTAAATACCGGATGCGGGAGCCTGTGATTGCGTGGGTGGAGCGGGAACGGCGCCCTGCTTTCCCGGGGTCGTTGGGTGGCATGTCGGGTGGGCCTGTAATCAGCCGCGAGGGCCACGTGATCGGTTCTGCGGTGGCAGAATCCCGAAGGCGCGGCCGGGTTTATACCACCAACCCGCATGTTTTCCGGGAGATGGGTGTGCTTTACGGGATTTCGGCAGACAGGCTTCTGGAGCGGGGCGTACACCCCACCAACTTTGAGCTTACTGGCCAGGCCTTGCGCCGCAGCCGGGCCATTGCACAGGTCTATTGTCTGGCGAAATAAAGCAGGTCGGACAAGGCTTGCTGACCATTTTCCGACATTAACCAAACAAGAACCACAAGGTTGGACAACAGGGTAATCCAGAAAATCAGGCGAAAGGGCTGTTTGCGCGTTTTGTGGCGCACCAGCTTTTGGGCAGCCAAGGCTCCCGGCCACCCACCCAGTAGCGACAGGATGTGCAGCGTGTTTTCCGGAATTCGGCCCCGTCCTTTGATGGCCGACCGCTTGTCGAACGCATACGCCAGAAATGTCAGAATGCTGATACCGGCATGAAAGGCGCCAAGGGTATATAGAAAACGCGGGTCCTGCGCACCCAAATCCCAATGCATAAAGCGGTTACCCCTTCAATCGAGCCAGTTCTGGCATCAGCGCCGTTTTCAGCTGGCGCCGGTCCGTGGGTGTCAGGAAGCTGCCGAAAATCACTGTTTTGCCGTGGGAGGATAGCGAAAGCTGGTTGCGGTCTTCATCAATGGTTGTGAGATCAAGCTTCACCCAATAGGGGTCAAACCGCCAGCTTTCCACCTGTCCGCCTGGATGCACGCGGGTGAGGATCAGGTCTTTTTCGGAAAGCTGCACAGTTTCATAAAGTCGTGCCGAACGATAACTTATGTGAAAGGCCAGCCAGACGGCGCCGATGTCCAGCAACAGGAAAATCATCACGGGCCACGCCCCGACGGCAACAAATCGAAGCGCGGCCACTGAAACAATCACAATCAAAAATATAAACAGCCGTCTGAACTGATCTGGTTTCAGGGATCTGTGCGGATAAAGCGTGGCATCAAACAGAATCGATACGCCTTGCGCCGTGCGTGGTTTATTTGATGGACCCTTTTCCTTCCGGGGGATTGTATCGCCTACTGTCTTCATAAAGTCAGTATAACACGCTTCTGCTACAGGGGGATTTTCTTGAAGTAGGCTTCGCCCTTCCCCGGAATCTCTTTTATTTCAAATCCGGTCTTAATCAGATGTGCCCTTAATTTCAGGTTGGGTTTGGCGCAGTTCAACGCATGGACAATGCATCTTATTTCAGAGACGCCTGCCTGCTTCCCGACATGGCGGGATATTTTAGTTAAAGCAGGAAGTATGCCCTCACCTCCGCCATCAATTTGGGCGAGCTCGACAGTGATAGAATCCTGATCAACGGCAAATTGCCCCAAGACTTCTGCTGACCCTACATTGATGACAATTGGTCTATCAATAAAAACCAACGCAGCAAGTTCGTCGAACGGTAGGGCAAGGATGTCTTGGACTGATAGACCTTCAATCTGAATTGGCATTGATCACTATACCCGTTCGCCGCGTAACAGTTTCGGCAGATCGCCAACCGTACCGCGCGCGTGGCTCATAAAGAAATTCTTCAAGGGCACCACTTGGTCCACCGCTGCCATGCCCACATCGCGGATCAGTTTGATGGGGCCAATATCGTTTGAAAACAGCCGGTTGAAAACATCTGTGATGGCATAAACACTGGCATTATCCGTGGTGCGCCAGCGGCCATAATTTTCGAGCGTGCTCGTGCTGCCGATGTCAAGGCCCACCCGCCGGGCATCAACCAGCACCTCGATCAAGGCTGCCACATCTTTCAGGCCCAGGTTAAGGCCCTGTCCGGAAATTGGATGGATGCCATGGGCTGCGTCCCCGATCAGGGCCAACCTGTCTGCCACATAGTCCTGTGCATATTGAAGCGTGAGCGGATAGGCCCAGCGCCCGCCAACCACCTTCACATCACCAAGGAAATCTCCTATCCGGCGTTTTACCTCGGCTTCGAAGGCACGCTCGGGCAGCTTCATTATGGTATCTGTCAGGTGGCTTTTTTCGGTCCATACCAGCGATGAGCGGTTGCCGCACAGGGGCAGGATGGCAAACGGCCCAGAAGGCAAAAACCGTTCGTGCGCAATGCCACAATGGCTGTGCTCATGTTCAACCGAACAGACAATGCCGTGCTGGTGATAATCAATCTGCGATACCGCGATGCCCGCGTGTTGGCGCACCAGGCTGCCGCGGCCATCTGCCCCGATGATCAGGTCAGATGTGATTACCTGCCCGCTCGCAAGTGTTGTAATAACGCCTTCTTTGGTGCGTTCGATGTTGGATACTTTCTCTGGCGCGAGCAAGGTAACGCCAGATACTTCCTTTAGCCGTTCAAAAAGCGCAATGCGGGTGTGACGGTTCTCAACCATATGCCCCAAAGGACCTTCACCCAGCGTTTCATGATCAAAATGCAGATGCAGGAGCGATGGGCCATCCGATACCCTGATTTCCAATATCGGCTGGGCATAAGGTTTCATATGGTCCCAGATGCCGAGGGCTTCAAAAAGCTGGCAGGAGGCATAGGCAAGCGCGCTGGCGCGTCCGTCATATCCGGCGGCAGTCAGGTCGCCCTGCGGCGCCATATCAATCACGGCCACATCAAAACCATGTTCGGCAAGGCCAATGGCGGCCGTCATGCCTGCAAGGCCGCCGCCTACAATGGTGATATCTGTTTTCAATCGTTTGTCGCCCATGGCCGAACGCTCGCCTGTTCTGAAAATTTCGTCTTCCATGTAGGCGCAGGCGGGGGGCTGTGTCCAGTGCCATGGTGCCGCAGGGGTGTTTTCGAGTGCCCCTAAAATGCCCTACTTGTCCTTAACCCTTGTCCCGGAGTAGAGTAGGAGCGAACAGGACAAGAACATTGCCGTGGCCTGACGGGGAGAGTGAAGGCCAAGGCGGGGAGCATCGTTACGTGTCAGTACGCAAGAAAACAACAACGGCGCCGGCAAAAGCAAACAAGGGCGGTTCGCCGCTTTTGCCACCAGCGTTTGTGACTTTCCTGAAAAGTACAGGGTGGCGCAGCTTGGGCGCACTTCTGGTGCTGATGGCTATTGGGGCCTATGTGGCGCTCTTTTCCTATGATCCGCAGGACCCAACGATCAATAATGTATCCAGCCGGACGACAACAAATTTATTGGGCCCCGTAGGTGCCAATGTGGCTGATGTGTTGATGCAGACGCTGGCGATGGTGAGTTTTCTACTCCCCATTCCGGTCATTCTTTGGGGCCAGAAAATCGCGCGCCTGAAGTGGCTGCCGCATTTCTGGCTGAACCTGATGATGGTGCCCGTAAGCCTGATCCTGATCGCGATTGCCGTGAGTGTCGTGTCCCCGGCGCCCGATTATGTGATTGAAGCGGGGTATGGCGGAGCGCTTGGCCAGCAACTGTACGGCATGGCTGTGGGGCTTTTCCCTAGCCTTGTGATCCCGGCCTGGGCCTATGGTGTGACATTTGCCGCACTCGGTATCCCGGCCTATTTGTTTTCGTTTGCCTTTAACCGCGATGAATGGCGCACGGTGCTGGAGACCATCCGGTACGCTGTGATGACGGTGGTTTCCTGGATTGTCTGGGGCCTGAAGATGGTCGGACACGGCTTGCTCGTAACTTTCCACGCCCTATTCCGGCGCGGTAGCGGCGATGATGATGCAGAGCGTGTTGAGCCGGAAATGACCCGGCCCGTGCGAAAAGCCGCTGAAAAACCATCTCCTGCGCCTGTGTCATCGCCTGTGGAAAAGCGCGTGAAGGCACCCGCGAAACCGAAGCGCGGCACCCGCGAGGTGAAGGAAGCCCAGAAAACACTGGATTTTGGTGATGTGAATGGCTTCCGCCTGCCACCGCTGGAACTGCTCGCGCCCGCGCCTCCTCCTGAGAAGGTTGGCCGCATCAGCGCTGAAGCGCTCGAACAAAACGCCCGCATGCTTGAAAGTGTGCTGGACGACTTTGGTGTGCAGGGCGAAATCAAAGATGTGCGTCCGGGTCCGGTGGTGACCCTGTATGAACTTGAGCCCGCGCGCGGTGTGAAATCCGCCCGTGTGATCGGCCTTGCGGATGATATCGCCCGGTCCATGAGCGCCATATCCGCCCGTGTGGCGGTGGTGCCGGGGCGCAATGCCATTGGTATCGAACTGCCGAATGTGGACAGGCAAACCGTGTTCCTCCGTGAGCTTCTCGCAAGCCGGGATTATGAGGCCACCAAGGCCCGCTTGCCTGTGGTGCTGGGCAAGGACATCGGCGGTGCGCCCGTTGTGGCGGACCTGGCCTCGATGCCTCACCTTCTGGTGGCGGGGACCACCGGTTCCGGTAAGTCGGTGGGCATCAACACCATGATCCTGTCGCTGCTGTATCGCCATAGCCCCGAGACGCTCAGGTTCATCATGGTGGACCCAAAGATGCTGGAGCTTTCCATCTATGACGGTATCCCGCACTTGCTGACACCTGTTGTGACCGAACCCAAGAAGGCTGTTGTGGCGCTTAAGTGGGCGGTGCGGGAGATGGAAGAACGCTATAGGAATATGTCCAAGCTTGGGGTGAGAAACCTCGCGGCCTTTAACAAACGCGTTGAGGAAGCCAAGAAAAATGGCGAACGCCTAACGCGCGAAGTGCAAACCGGGTTCGACAAGGAAACCGGCCAGCCGGTGATGGAAGAGCAGGAATTTGATTTCCAGCCCCTGCCGTTCCTGGTGATTGTGATCGATGAGATGGCAGACCTGATGCTGGTGGCAGGCAAGGATGTGGAAGCCACGGTACAGCGCCTTGCGCAGATGGCGCGGGCGGCTGGCATTCACGTTGTGATGGCCACCCAGCGTCCATCCGTGGATGTGATCACCGGCACCAT
>JABXIS010000047.1 GCA_013372975.1 Alphaproteobacteria bacterium | reverse complement strand
CTGCAAAGGCAAAAACTCGAAAGTCAGCTGGACCCAGGTTGAAACCGGCTCTGCCGTGACCTGGAAATACCCCTCCTGCGTGCTGGCGGGCGAAGGCAGCGTGGGTGAATTCTACTCTGTTGCAGTGACCAACAATTACCAGCAGGCCGACACCGGCACCAAGATGATCCACCAGGCGCCCAATACACGCTCGACGATCATCTCCAAGGGGATCTCGGCGGGCAAGAGCCAGAATACCTATCGGGGCCTTGTGAAGGTGATGTCGGGCGCGGAAGGCGTGCGGAACTACACCCAGTGTGATTCCCTCCTGGTGTCTGACGAATGCGGGGCACACACCGTGCCCTATATCGAGGTCAAGAACCCGACCGCCACAATCGAACACGAAGCCACCACGTCCAAAATCTCGGAAGACCAGATGTTCTACTGCCGGGCACGGGGCCTCGATGAAGAAGAAGCCGTAGCCATGATCGTGAACGGTTTCTGTAAAGAAGTGATGCAACACCTGCCCATGGAGTTCGCCGTGGAAGCCCAGAAGCTTCTTGGTATCTCTTTGGAAGGCAGCGTGGGTTAAATTGGAAAATTGTTATGCTTAAGATCAACAATCTACATGTCGAAGTTGCCGGCAAGGAAATCATCAAAGGCCTGAGCCTTGAGATTAAAGCGGGCGAAACCCACGCCATCATGGGCCTCAATGGCGCCGGCAAATCCACGCTGGCGAACACCATCGCGGGCCGCGACGATTATGAAGTCACCGCGGGCAGCATCGAATTTGAAGGCAAGTACCTGATGGAGCTGGAGCCCCACGAGCGTGTGGCGGCGGGCCTGTTCCTCGGTTTCCAGTATCCGGTGGAAATTCCGGGTGTATCCAACCTCAACTTCATGCGCACCGCACTCAACAGCGTGCGCAAGCAGCATGGCGAAGAGGATATGTCGGCGGCTGAATTCATGAAGCTGATCCGCGAGAAGGCCAAGATGCTCGGGATGGACCCTGACATGCTGAAGCGTTTCGTCAATGTGGGCTTCTCGGGCGGTGAGAAAAAGCGTAACGAGATGGTTCAGATGGCTGTATTGAATCCCAAGCTGGCCGTTCTCGACGAAACAGATTCCGGCCTTGATATCGACGCCCTCAAAACGGTTGCCGACGGCATCAATGTGCAGCGCCGCGACGATACGGCTGTGCTCCTGATCACCCACTATCAGCGCCTTCTGTCGTATGTGCAGCCAGACTTTGTGCATGTGATGATCGACGGCAAGATCGTGAAATCGGGCGGCAAGGAATTGGCGCTTGAGCTTGAGGAAAAAGGCTACGCCGACGTTGCCTAACGGAACCGCGAACGGGACATATCTTTATGTATGACGAGCTGACAAAAAGCTATCAGGCACAATCGGACAGCCTTCTTGGGATTGTGCCGGGCACAGACGGCATTCGCACGCAGGCGCTCGCGGATTTCCTCTCGAAAGGTTTCCCCACCAAAAAGACGGAAGACTGGCGCTATTCAGACCTGAAGGCCCTCACCGCAAGCGCGTTTGAGATGGCCGGATCAGATGCTGACCCAGAGGTGCCCGCAGCCCTTTCCGAAACCGCCGCGCGGTTCGTGTTTGTGAACGGCCGTTACCGCGAAAGCCTGTCTGATATGGGCGAACTGTGGCAAGCCGCAAGCGTGCGCCCCTTGGTGAACCATTTCACCGCCAGCGAAGACCGCGCAGGCGAGCTGGTGCGCGGGCAAGACGCCATTGGCCTTCTGAACACGGCGCTGTTGCGTGACGGTATGGTGATCAGCGTACCAACGGGCGTTGAAATCGATGATCCGGTTGAGATCATCCATATCATGACAGGCGCTGACGCACAGGCCGCCCACACCCGCCACCTGATCGAGCTGGGGGAAGCCGCCAAACTGCATATTGTTGAGCGTTTCATCGGTGACGGCAGCAGCTATTGGACCAACAGTGTCCTGCAGGCGCGCATCACCGAAGGTGGCAAACTTGCCCACACCCGGCTGCAGGAAGAAGGCGCAAACGCCGTTCACACAGCCAAGGCCCATATCACTGTGGGTGCGGAAGGCAGCTATCAGGCCTGTAACCTGTCGCTTGGTGGCAAGATCGCACGTTTTGAAGCGCATGTGCGCCTGTTGTCAGAGGAATGCGTGGCGTATGTAGACGGCGTGGCACTTGCATCCACCGGCCAAAGCCACGACACGCTTACGCACGTGAGCCACACCCAGCCGCACACCAACAGCGACCAGATTTTCCGCACGGTGGCCGACGCGCGCGGCAAAACCAGCTTCCAGGGCAAGGTAACCGTGGACAAGGACGCCCAGAAGGTGGAAGCCGACCAAAGCTTCAAGGCCCTGGTGATGGACCGCACGGCCGAAGCCAACGCCAAACCCGAGCTTGAAATTTTCGCTGACGATGTGAAATGCAGCCACGGCGCAACAGTGGGCGAGCTGGACGCAAAAGCCATTTTCTACCTGACATCCCGCGGCATTGACCCTGTCACGGCGCGCCAGATGCTGGTATCCGCCTTCACCGCCGAAGCGCTGGAGCGGGTTGAAAATGACAGTGTGCGTGCCGAAATGACAGAACGCGTGGACGCCTGGATGGCCAAGCGCGCAGATGTATAACAGAGTTGAGAGTGATGAATAACGCAGCCCCGATCATAAAAGGTTTGGACGTCGCCAAAATCCGCGAGGATTTCCCGATCCTGTCGGAGACGGTTTATGGCAAGCCACTGACCTTCCTTGATACCGCCGCTTCGGCCCAGAAACCGAAAAGCGTGATCGAGGCCGAAACGCGCCTTTATGAAACCTATTATGCCAACATCCACCGGGGTGTTTACAAATTCAGCCAGGACGCCACCGAGGCCTATGAAGCCACGCGGGAAACCGTGAAGGATTTCATCGGCGCGGCCAAATCCAAGGAATGCCTCTTTGTGCGCGGTGCCACCGAAGGCATCAACCTTGTGGCCCAAACATGGGGCCGGGCGAATTTGAAGGAAGGCGACGAGATCATCCTCGCGGAGCTGGAGCACCATTCCAACATCGTGCCGTGGCAGATGGTGGCCGAAGAACGTGGTGCCAAAATCCGCGTGATCCCGATGCTGGAAGATGGCTCCCTTGATATGGAAGCCTACGCAGGCCTGTTGAACGAGCGCACCAAAATGGTGGCTGTGGCGCATATCTCCAACTCCATCGGCACGCTCAACCCCGTGAAGGACATCATCCGCATGGCGCACAGCGCCGGTGCCCTCGTGTTGGTGGATGGCTGCCAGGCCGCGCCCCACATGAAGATTGATGTGCAGGATCTGGACGCTGATTTTTACGCCTTCTCTGCGCACAAGGCCTATGGCCCCACGGGCATTGGCGTGGTCTACGGCAAGGAAGCGCTTCTCGACAAGATGCCCCCATGGCAGGGCGGCGGCGATATGATCTCCACCGTTACGTTCGAGAAAACCACCTATAATGACCTGCCGCACAAGTTCGAGGCAGGCACGCCCAACATCGCTGGCGGCATCGCCGTGGATGAGGCGCTCAAGTACATCACCGCGCTCGGGTTCGATAATATCCATGCGCACGAGATGGCGCTTCTGGACTATGCCACCAAGGAGCTTTCCGCCTTCAACAGCCTTAAGATCATCGGCACCGCGAAGGAAAAAGGCGCGCTCATCAGCTTCACCATGGAACATGCGCACCCGCACGATATCGGCACGATCCTGGACCGTCAGGGCATTGCCGTGCGCGCAGGCCACCACTGTGCCCAGCCAGTGATGGACCGCTTCGGCGTGCCGGGCACTGTGCGCGCCAGCTTCGGCATTTATAACGACACAACAGACGTGGACCGCCTTGTGGCCGGCCTCAAAAAAGTAACGGACATCTTTGGATGATGGATACAGAGAACAAACGCGATATTCTGGATGTTGCCAGCCCGTCTGGCGCTGATATTCCGGCGGAAAACCAGCCAACAACTGGCGTGGCGCGCCCGACTGTGAGCCCACAGGAAGGCGGCTATTTCCTCAACAAGTTCCTGGAGCAGGACCGCAACGAGGAAACGGCGGAAGCTGAGGCAGGCGCGGATGCTGGCGCGGCGAAGGATGATACGCCGCCGGCAGACAAAGACGAGCTTCAGGGCCGCATCGTGGAAGCGCTTCGGGAAATTTACGATCCTGAAATCCCCGTAAACATCTATGAGATGGGGCTGATTTACGGCGTGGATATCGACGATAACTGGCATGTGCGCATCACCATGACCCTCACAACCCCCCATTGCCCGGTGGCTGAAAGCATGCCGGGTGAGGTTGAGCTGAAAGTGAAAGGCGTTTCCGGTGTGAAATCCGCCGAAGTGGCGCTTGTGTGGGAACCGGCATGGGATATGTCCCAGATGTCAGACGAGGCGCGGCTTGAATTGGGCCTCCTGTAGGCCCACATCAAGCGTAAGGAGAATACCCAAATGTCAGTGATCCAGATTACAGACCGCGCCGCAGACCATATCAGGGCGTTGTTGGCCAAAAACGAAAATGCCGTGGGCCTGAAACTCGGGACCAGCACACACGGCTGTTCGGGCATGGGCTATACGGTCGATTATGTGGAAGAACCATCAGCGGACGATGAAGTGGTGGAAGACAAAGGCGTGAAAGTGTTTGTGGACCGCAAGTCCCTCCTGTTCCTGTTGGGCACAGAGATGGACTGGGAAGACAGCCTTTTCTCAACCGGCTTCAAATTCACCAACCCGAACGAAAAAGGCCGCTGCGGCTGTGGTGAGAGTTTTCACGTTTAAGTCTCAGCCGTCATTCCGGGCCCTGCCGACAGGCAGGTTGCGACACGGAATCCAGTGACAAACAGAAGTCTTCGCCCAAAGGCGAAGGCTTTTTGTTTATGGACCCCGGATCGCATCCTCGGCATTCGCCTCGGGTCCGGGGTGACGGAAACTCGATATGACATCGCCAAGGTTCAACTTTTATAATATATTTTTCACGCTGATATCGTCTTTACCGACCCCAATTTTCGTGAGGATTTCCACGATGCCGAAAGAAGAAACCAAGAAACTTCGACCAAACTGGAAGAAACGATCCTTCATTGTTGGAGCACTAATTCTATTGGTCTGGTTTTTCACCCTTTGGTCTTTCCTTTGGGGTCCCGATTGGATCAATGTTGGCAATCGAGGAACCTTTGGTGACATGTTTGGTGGCTTAACGTCACTTTTTTCTGGCTTCGCCTTTGCAGGTATTGTGATTTCGATTTTCATGCAACGTGAAGAACTAGAGTTGACCCGCGAAACCCTTGAAGACCAGCGTCAAGAACTAGAGTTAACGAGAACTACTTTAGAAGCTCAAAAGGCAGAAATGGTTCAGCAAAACCAAACTCTCGGCCGACAACAGTTCGAAAATACTTTTTATCAACTATTGGCGTACTTCAATACCTATATTGGTGAAATCAAAGTTGGTCGGCATGAAGGTCGAATAAACTTCACGATCTGGATGAATGACATAGTCCAAAAGTGGCGACAGATCCGTCAAAATGCAGGAGACCAACTCAGTAGAGAGTCGAAAGCTATACTCGAAACAAAACTGACAGAATTGGAGATTGCGAAACAATTTTCGGACTGGTTTTATGAGGGAAGTCCTAGTTTTCATCCCAATGGTAGCTTGTTCTCTAAGGCTCCTGACGGTATCCACACTTACTTCCGGATGCTCTTCAACATCTTCATCTATGTGTCAGAAAGTGATCTTACCGACGGCCAGAAACAATTCTACATTGGCATTGTAAGAGCCCAGATTTCTGACAGCGAATTATTCATGATATTTTACTATTGCCTAAAACCCGAAGGGGAGCAGTATCGGCAGTTTGCTGAGGAGTTTCGGTTCTTTAAAAACCTCAATGTAGACAATTTGCTTCCTTGTTCGGGAATTCGAGAAAAGGAAGTTAATCACTTTACATTCGTCGATGCTGCGGCATTTGGATAAGGCCCAATCCCAGCTGCTAACAACCATCACTCACACGTCTCTTTCGCACTGCCCGCAACCTAAACCGTCATTCCGGGCGAGGCCCTGACCTTTTGGGAAGGGCCGAAGGAACGAAATCCACCTTCCATCTGTCCCATCTTCAATGCATCGCTCGTCTATGGATTCCCGCCTTCGCGGGAATGACGGATATGTCTCGGATCACTCGCCCGTCACCCCGGACCCGAGGCAAGGCCGAGGATACGATCCGGGGTCCAGAGACGAATAAAGTCTTCGCCTACAGGCGAAGGCTTCTTTTGTTTATGGATTCCGCCTCAAAACCTGCCTAACGGCGGGGCACGGAATGACGTCAGTATTACCGGCTGATCACCCGCCCGATCCCATACACCACAAAGGCGGCGGCCATGCCGGGCAGGCCTTCGTAGGTGATGGCTGTCAGGCCCAGTTCGCGCCACATCAGGGCGGTCACGAGGCCGGTGGCCATCATGGCAAGGCAGGTGCCTTCCGTGGGCCGCCCCCCAAGCGCATGCACAATCACGATCGGGCCCAAGCCGCACGCCAGCGCAGACCAGGCAAAAATCACCAGCGTGAACACGTTGGCGCTGGCGAACAGCGCGATCAGAAGGGCGAGCATGGTGATCATGAAGGTGGCCAGCCGTTTGCCGCCCAGCCAGCCCTTCAGCTTGAAATCTTCAGATAGCACCGCCGAGCAGGCCAATATCTGGCTGTCTGTGGTGCTCATGGTGGCGGCGAAAATCCCGCCCAAAATGATGCCCACGGCCACGCCAGGCATCAGCTGGCCCGCGAGCGTGGGCAACGCCAGCTCCGCATCAAAACCGCCGGTGCCGTCAATATACAGCCGTGTGGCCAGCCCCACCACAAAGGTGGTCAGAAGGAACGTGCCCGTCCAGGCAAAATAATAGATGCCGGTCTTGCGGGTATTTTCCGTGTCATCGAGCGCCATGAAACGCACCATCACCTGCGGTTGGCCGGTTACGCCAAGGCCATTAAACAGCCAACCAAACGCAAACAGCGCCAAGGCCCCCATGCCGCCAAAACGCTCCACGCCCAGATCAAAATATCCCGGCGCCACCGCCTCAAGCTGGGTGGTGAAACCATCCACCCCGCCCGCGCCCGATATGCTGGCCAGGAGAAGCATCACCATCGCCCCCATCATCACGAGCGATTGTGCCGCGTCTGTCCAGATGGAAGCGCGCAAGCCACCCGTGAGGCAATAAACAAGGATCAGCCCCGCGCCGATCACCGCGCCCGCAAAGCTGGGCCAGCCAAACAGCACGCTAAGCGCCTTGCCACCCGCCGAAAATTGCGCCGCGGCATACACTGTGAGGAACACAAGCGTGAGCGTGCCCACCGCCAGCTGCAGCATGCGTTTGTTGCCGCCACCCCAGCGCGCGAGAAGCGCGGCATAGGACAAAGCGCCCGTCTCTTCCGTGGCGGCGCGCAGGCGTTTGTGCACAAAGCTGAACGCCACCAGATCACCGAACAGGAAGCCGCACACCAGCCAGATGCCACTGAGGCCATAAGTGAACACATAGCCCATCAGGCCGATGAACATATAACCGCTGTTTTTGGTGGCGGCGGCAGAGAGTGCCGTCAGGAAGGGGGAAACCGTGCCGTCAGCGAGCAGGTAATCCTTGTCACCTTCGCCGGTTTTACGCGCAGACCAGATGCCCACAATGCCGAATAAAACCAGAAATACAATGAAACTGATAGCGGCCATTGCGGCGTCCTCCCCTTTTGTCCCGCCACACCATAGCGGCAGGCACGCCGGAATTCACAGATGTTTTTGTATCAAATTGTCTGTGCCCCAGCCTTTGTTAGACCATAATTCGGCTTTTATGTATGCTCAGCAACATCACGACTGGGGAGCAACACCGTGAAACAGGCCCTTATTTCAGCCAGCATGCTGGCGTTATTCACCACCATGCCCGCACGCGCCGACATTGAGGCAGGCGTAAAAGCACTGGACGACGGCAATATCGAGGCGGCCATCAGCCACTTTGAAACTGACCTTGAAACAGCGGAAACCGCCTTTGACGCCCATTGGCGCATGGGGCAGGCGCTGGTGATGGCGGGGCAGGACAAAGACGCGCTCGACTTTCTGGAAAAAGCCGTTGAGATGAACGCCGATCACGCGGACGCCCAATATTGGTGGGGTGCCGCGAACGGTCAGGTCGCCGGGAAGGCCAGCATTTTCTCCGCCCCCGGATACGCCAAAAAAAGCCTCGCCGCGTTTGAGCGCACGCTGGAATTAGACCCCAACCACATGCCCGCCCGCGAAGGGCTTGTGCAGTTTCATCTGCGGGCCCCAGGCATTGTGGGCGGCGACAAGGACAAAGCCCGCACACTGGCGGCCGAAGCGCTGGAGATTGACCGCTGGAAAGGCCTGATGCTCACGGCCATGGTGCAGCAGAACGACAAGGATATGGAAGGCGCGCTTGAAACCTATGCCACCATGATGGCGGATTTCCCCGGCAAACCCCGCCCCTATCTGGACCGCGGACTGACGCTCAGGGAGATGGAGCGCTTCGAAGAAGCTGGCGCGGACTTTATCGCGCTCGCGGAAATCGGTGACGGCCTCGGCGAAGACGCCGAAAAGGAAGACCGGGTGATCGCGTCATTGGGCCATTATTTCCTCGGGTCCGTGGCCAGCATGTCAGGGCAGTATCAGGCCGAGGGCATCAAGGCGCTTGAGGCCTATCTGGCCAAGGGCAACTTTGACCACCCTCGCCGGGAGGCATACGCCCGCTATTATCTGGCGGATATTTATCTGGCCACCGGCGCCGTTGATAAAGCCCGCGAGAATGTGGAATTGGCCGCCGAAAAGGACGGCGGGGATGACCTGAAGAAACTGGTGAAAAAACTGAAGAAGGCGATCAAAAAAGCCTGACCGGATAGAAGGGTTGGGCCGCCCGCCTGGCCCTAATCCACCAGCTTCAGCCTGCCGCGCATCTTCTTTTTGTCACCTGTGGATTTTTTGGCCACGATGCGCCGTTCTTTCGATGCCTTGGTGGGTTTGGTGGCCACCCGGAAGCGCGGTTTTTTGGCTGCGGCCTTCAGAAGCTCCACCAACCGCTTCGTGACCGCGCGCTTGTTATCAATCTGGCTGCGGTGTTCGTCTGCCGTCAGCACAATCACCCCGTCGGCTGTCATGCGCCGCCCGGCTGCCTTCCGAAGCCGGATCAACATTTCATTGCTGATGGCATCACAGGCGCGGGCATCAAACCGCAGTTCAACCGCGGTTGAGACCTTGTTCACATGCTGCCCGCCGGGGCCGGACGCACGTTTGGCGGCCAGCGTATAATCGCTTTCGCTGATATGGATATGGGGGGTGATCTCAAGCATCGGCGCAGGGTAAGGCGAAGAGCGTGGTTTTGCAATTGCCTAAGAAATGGTGCCGCTTACGTGACTCGAACACGTGACCCCATCATTACGAATGATGTGCTCTACCAACTGAGCTAAAGCGGCCTAGGCGTGAAGCCGACAAATTTATATCGCAATCCCGCGCACCCGATCAAGCCGTTCAGGTAGCGTGCCTACCGCCCCGTATCCATGGGGGGTGCCATGTCTGATGGCATGTCGGCCGCGCCCACAAGCATGGCGATGGGGGCATCGCCGTCCCGCGTGCCCGAGTGCCGGATGGCTTCGCCCGCATGCCAGCCGAAGCTGTCGAACCCGCCACAGCTTGTGCACAGGGGCGACCAGCCGCGCGGTGTGTGGCCACAATCGCCGCATACCCAGCGGGCGCCATCTTCGGCGTGCGCAAGCGCGGCTTCAATCGGATCAGGGTTTTCCCCAAGCGCGTGGGCAAGCGCCAATCTATATTGCCATGCGGCACGGGTTGGCGCCTCACGAGTGAGCTTGTCCAGAAGCGGCTTGGCGGTTTCATATTCGCGCGCATCCATCAGGGCATCCACCAGCATCAGCATGGATTGCGGGTCTTCCGGGTTTTTCTCGGTCAGGGCCCGCACACGCTTCAGCCAATCGGCGCCTGATTCCGCCGGATCAAGCTCCTTGTATATCTTCGACAGGCTTGGGTGCGGCTTCCTTGACCAGACATCCTTGATCATCTTGTCGGCGCGCTTGGCGTTGCCCGCCGCAAATTCCAGCTTCGCAAGCGCCGTGGCGGCGGGCGCAAAATCGGGCCTGAGCGTCAGCGCCTTCTTGAAGCTTTTGCGCGCTGCGTCCTTGTCACCCCGCAGGTTTTCTTCCGTCGCGCGGGCGTACGAGAGCGCTGCTTGATGGCGTTTAACCACTTCTGAATCCAGAAGTTTTTCACGTGAAACCTTTTGAAGCGCGTCTTCCGCCTCGGCCCAGTTGCCAGCGGCCACTTCCAGCGCAAACAGGGTTTTCAGCACCCACGGGCTTTTGCGGTTTTCCGTGAAGGCCGTGCGCGCCAGCCTGAGTGCTTCATTCTCGTGGCCCGCCCGGCGGGCTTCCTGCACCAGCCCGCGAAGGCCAAGGAAGCGGCCATCTTCTGTGCCTTCAAGCGCCTGATAGCGTTTCTGTGCCGCCTGATGGTCCCCGCCGCGCGTGGCGGCCTCGGCGGCAATCAAGTGCACCATGGGCTGAGGAGGCAGCAACACTTCGGCCTGCTCCACCAGCCGTTTGGCCATCTTGTGATCCCCGGCGCTCAATGCCACCAGCGACTGGTTGAGCATTTTAAGCCCCCGGCCCTGCCGCCTGATTTCGGCATTTTTGCCCAGAACCGGCATATCGCGCCGTATCCAGCCAACAAGCCACACTGTCGCGCCAGCAAGCGCCGCAACAATGGCGGCCACAAGCACCATGGCGGCGAAGCTGGTATTGATATGATAACTTCGAAAATCGATAGAGACCGCGCCGGGGTTATCAGCCAGCATGGCTGCGCCCCAGGCCAGAAACAGAACAGCGGCTACCCATAAAAACAGCCGGGTCACTGCACTGCCCCTGTGTTTGCATTGCCGGATGTGGCTACCCGCATGGTCAGCCGGTCAAACGCCTGCATCACACCGGCATAATCGCTGGCGCGCTGGCGCCAGTCAGCCGTAGCATCAAGGGCAGGGCCCTGAAGTTCCTCCAGCGCCTGCACCGCTCCGCCCACATCGCGCGCAGCCATATGGCGCTCAGCCTTCAAAATCTGGGCATCGATGCCGGTGGCGCCCGCGTCTGTACGCCGCACGGTAAAGAGGTTCGCGAGGAAACCGCCTTCGGCTTTGTCTGCCGCCGTGATGGCAGCAGCGGCCACGCTGTCAAACTCGGCCAGCAGGCCTTCAAACGGCGTGATGCCACTGCCGCGCGCCTCTAGGAAAGCGATATCCGCCCCGATCATCTGCTGATCAAGGGCTGGCAGAGCGGCAAAATCAGGCCGCAGGGCAGAAAGCGCGGCCCCATAAGGCTGACCCATCACGGCCTGATCCTTCATGCGGCCAAGTGCCAGCACAAGCCGCCCGCGCGGGCTGGCTTCCAGGGCACCGGCCTGCACCGCCTGCATGGCGCTTTCAAGGGTGCCGAGGCGGGATTTAAGCTGCGCCACTTCTGCGCGCGCCAGCGCAAGAGCACCGGTCAACTGGGTTACGTTCGGGTCTTGCGTGCCGGAAAGCGACGACAGGCGCGCAACATCATCTGTCAGCCTGCCAATATCCGCCCGCAGGGTGGCAATGGCCGCCGGGTCGGTGGGGTTATCGGCCACCGCCGCACCCGATGACGCCAGCACCGCAAGATCGTTCTTCAGTGCCGCATTCTCGTCCGCCGCGGCCTTCAGTGCCATTTCGTGCTGGCCCAATATTTCCTGATGCCGGGCCAGCGCGTCGGCCATATTGGCCAAGTCTGCCTGCAGGGGCGAAAGGTCAACCGTTGTTCCTGTGCCCGGCTGCGCGGGCGGGTTCAGGCCAATGCCCAGAGCTTGCAAACCCGGTGCAAACTGGGGCGCCAGATACACGCCGCCCGTAAAGGCCGCCAAAAGGGCAGCCACAGACCAACCGGCCTTGGCCGCAAAGGATGCTTTTTTAGGGGGTGCCACAGGCGCGCGCGAGGCAGCCTCAGGCTCAGGGCTTTCATGGATCACCCTTGCCTCCAAGATTTCCGGCTCCGTCTCGTCGGATGCCTTATCCTGATCAGTGTCTTTTTCGCTCACGTCGCACTCCCACGCCAGGCGCGGCCCCCTTGTTGCCTATTCGTCGAGCAGGCTGAAAAGCGCCTTCTCGGTCGGGATAATAGCGTACCGCACCGATTTCCATGGCCCGATCAGGTTTTGCGCCACCCGTGTGGACAGGCAAACCGCATCCATTTTCGACAACCAGTCAGACCGGCCATACTCGGCCGCCGCTTCTTCGAATGTGGTGGCGGTGCGCGGCGAATAAAAGAGGGCTACATCGATTTCGCCTTCTTCCATGGCTTCCTGCACGCCGGCAGAAAAGCTTCTGAGCGGGCGGCTCTGGTAAGTTACGGTGGCTTCAGCGTCAATATCCTCACCGCGCAAAACATCAGCGATATTATAGCTGATCACATTGCCTGCAAGATGGGTATATTTGCGCTTCTGGCTGATGCCCGCCTCCAGAAGGATCGGCACCAGCTGGCGCGCCGTGCCCGGCCCAACAGTGATGTTGGTAAACCCGAGCCTTTTGGCTTCGTTCGCAGTTTCCTGTCCTACCGCAAAAATCGGCCGTTCCTTGTTGCCGATATTGGTAAGCCCGTGGCGCGCACCGTTTTTGCTGGTGATGATCAGGCTGCGGTCATCGTCCGGGATCTCAAACGACACTGGATCAATCTGGATCATTGGCGCAATCACCACACGGTGGCCCTGGGCCTCCAGCTTTTCGGCCGTCGGGGCCGCCTCATCCATTGGGCGGGTGACAAGGATTGTCTTCATGCGATCTCCGCTTCGATGGCGCGGGCCAGCGCCTCAAAGAAGGGCTCGCCAGCATCTTTCCGTATCTGTGCCCCGATATCTTTACCGAGCTTGGCCGCCTGGTCAATTGTGGCGTCGCACGTTCCGGTTTGTTCGAACACCTGCGCTCCGTCGATTGACAGCAGCATGGCGCGGAAATGCAGGGTTTTGCCTTCAAGGTGCGCATAAGCGGCGATGGGTGTGCGACAGGAGCCATCAAGCGATCCGAGGAAGGCGCGCTCTGCGGTAACCGCCAGTTCGGTCTCGGCATGATGCAGCGGCGCAAGCCGCGCGTTCATCTCCATATCGCCTTCACGGATTTCCACCGTTACCGCCCCTTGCGCGGGTGCGGGCGGGAACTGGTCCAAGGGCAGGGTTTCCGTGGCGGCCTCGGCCA
Organism: Alphaproteobacteria bacterium; assembly: GCA_013372975.1. Classification (GTDB taxonomy): domain Bacteria; phylum Pseudomonadota; class Alphaproteobacteria; order Sphingomonadales; family Kordiimonadaceae; genus Kordiimonas. Next base: position 25,816 of record JABXIS010000047.1, on the reverse strand, counting down.
TACCAAGGCGGTTAAGGCCAGCGCGCGCCAGGAAGGTGCCATCTGCCTCACCCTCATTCAATTTGCGCATGCGGGTTTGCACGTTGCCGCGGAAGGTCACCACCTTCAGGTCCGGCCGCAATCTCAGCGCCAGGGCGCGGCGGCGAAGGCTCGCGGTCCCCAGCGCCGCGCCTTCCGGCAAATTCACAAAGCTGTCTGCCTTGGCACTCAGGAATACATCGCGCGGGTCCTCGCGCTCCAGGAACACATCCAGCTTCAAACCGTACGGCAGCGTGGTTGGCATGTCTTTCGAAGAATGCACCGCACAGTCGATATCGCCGTCAAGCAGGGCGTCTTCGATTTCCTTGGTGAACAGGCCTTTGCCGCCCGCTGTCATTAGATGGCGGTCCAGGATGCGGTCACCCGTTGTTTTGATCACCACGATTTCGACGGTGCTGTCATACAGGTCGTCGTGCGCTGCCAGAAGGCGCGCTTTCACATCTTCTGCCTGTGCTAGCGCCAGCGGGCTGCCACGGGTGCCGATCCGGATGACTTTCTTGTTTTCTGTCGCGTCTTGCACGGATGCCTCTTTCGATGTTAAGGCGAGCACGCTTGTGTACCCGCATGTCACTTCTGGGCTTATAGAACTTTATGCTATCAGGCCCAAGTGCAAATGGGGCATGATGGCCGCGATGGGGCAATTTGACCCGGCTGCGGCATGCGCACGAACGAAAAAGGGCACACTTTGGGCCCTATCATCCGGGCAGGTGTGCCCCTTTGGGCCATAGGGCCCCTTTTTGTGCCCTTTCGGGCAAGACGCAGAAATTTGGACGGAACAGGCAGGCCATGAGCGCGACGGATACAAGCAGAAAACCGCAGCGCCCCTATGTATTGGGGATCGAGACAAGCTGTGACGAAACCGCCGCCGCCATCGTAAGTGCCGACCGGCAGATCCTTGCCCATCGGGTCCTGTCGCAAATTGATGATCATGCCGAATTTGGCGGTGTGGTGCCCGAAATTGCCGCCCGCCAGCATATCACACATCTCGACAAGCTTTTGAATTCATTGATGGAAGACGCGGGCCTCGGCTTTGATGATATGGACGGCATCGCCGCCACCACAGGCCCCGGCCTGGTGGGTGGGTTGATGGTAGGTGTCATGACCGCCAAGGCCATCGCCGCCGCATCGGGCAAGCCTTTCATCGCCGTCAACCATTTGGCGGGCCATGCGCTTACGGTGCGGTTGGTAGAGGAAGTGAGCTTCCCTTACCTGCTACTGCTGGTCTCCGGCGGGCACTGCCAGATCTTGTCTGTCACTGGCATCGACAGCTTCCGCAGGCTTGGGTCTACGATTGACGATGCTGCAGGCGAAGCCTTTGATAAAACAGCAAAATTACTGGGTCTCGGCTATCCGGGCGGCCCCAAGGTTGAGGCCGAAGCAGCACTCGGCTACGCAGCCCGCTTCAAGCTTCCCAAACCCATGGTAGGTAAACCAGGCTGTGATTTTTCCTTCTCCGGCCTCAAAACAGCCGTGCGCCGCTTGGCCGAGGAATGTGTCGAAAAAGAAGGCATCCTCACCAAATCCGACCGCGCCGATATTTGCGCCGCCTTCCAGAAAACAGTCGGCGACTGCATGATCGACCGGTTGAAGCGCGGGATTGCTCTGTTTCGCGATGAAGTCGGAAACGGCACTTTTCCGCTGGTGGTGGCGGGCGGTGTGGCTGCCAACAGCTATCTGCGCGGCCGGATTGAAAAGCTTGCGACCGAGCATAATCTGAGGTTTTCTGCGCCGCCACTGGACTTATGCACAGACAATGGTGCCATGATCGCGTGGGCTGGCCTTGAACGCCTCAGGGCCAATCCCGACATTGACGACAGGGATGAAGCGCCACGTCCGCGCTGGCCGCTCGACACTGATGCCAAGCCTATGGTTGGCAAAGGAAAAAAGGGCGCGAAGGTATAAGCTGCTTGCACCTTTCGGCGCCTAAGGGCAATCTGTTACCCAGACATTTCATGCATGCAGCCAGTTAGTTTCCGGGAGAATATGGTGCAGAAAATTGGTGTACTTGGCGGCGGTGCCTGGGGCACAGCGCTTGCGGCGGCAGCCAATCAGGCAGGGCGCAATACCCTGCTGTGGGCCCGCGAAGAAGAAGTTGTCTCGGCCATCAATGGCTCCCACGAAAACACCCTGTTTCTGCCGGGCATTGACCTAGACCCCGCCTTAAAAGCCACAGGTAATCTGTCCAAATTTGCGGACCGAGACGCAATACTCCTGGTTTCGCCGGCACAACATTTACGTTCAATGGTCAGAGACCTTCGCGTTCACGTGCCTGCAGGTGTGCCGCTGGTGATTTGCTCTAAGGGCATTGAAGTGGCCACAGGCAAGCTTCTCAGCGAGGCAGTCGCCGAAGAGTGCCCCGATAATCCCGTTGCGATCCTGTCAGGCCCGACGTTCGCTGCAGAAGTTGCCCGTAATCTGCCGTGTGCCCTGACGCTTGCGACAGCTGACAAAACCGTTGGCGACCAACTGATCGCGGCACTCGGGCAGCCCACTTTCCGGCTATACTACAACCATGATGTGGTGGGTGCCCAAATCGGCGGCGCGATCAAGAACGTGCTGGCAATAGCCACCGGCATCGTGGCGGGCCTCGGAATCGGCGAGAACGCGCGCGCCGCTGTGATCACCCGCGGCCTGGCAGAAATCATGCGGTTTGGCGCCCTTTATGGCGCTGAACGCGAAACTTTGATGGGCCTGTCTGGCCTTGGGGACCTGATTCTCACCTGTTCATCGACCCAGTCTCGCAATATGTCCCTCGGGAAAGCCATCGGCGAAGGCCGGACGTTCGCTGAGATCATGGCCGAACGTCGGTCCGTCGCCGAAGGGGCACATACCGTTGAAATCGTTCATAAAATTGCTGCTCAGAAGGGACTTGAGCTTCCCATAACCGCCGCTGTTTTCCAAATTCTGAAGGAGGGCAAGGATGTGCGCACTGTCACAGAAGCCCTGCTTGCCCGCCCATTCACCAGTGAAGGCCAATAGGAGATACCCATGCTGTTCATGATCCTCGCACACGACAAAGCCGACAGCCTTGACGTCCGTATGGCCAATCGCCCGGCCCACCTGTCCTACCTCGAAGGTGCAGGCGACCGTATAAAACTGGCCGGCCCCATTCTGTCCCCAGGCGAAGACCCAAAACCGGTGGGCAGCATGATCGTCATCGACGCCGCAAGCGAGGGGGCAGTCCAGCTATTTGCCGACAACGACCCCTATGCGTCTGCCGGCTTATTTGAAAAAGTAGAGATCAAACCCTGGAAGGCTGCCGTTGGTGCCTGGGTTCCAGCCTAGGAAGACCAGAGACAATGGCTTTTTGGCTGGTAAAATCAGAACCGGAAGACTGGTCATGGGATGACCAGTGTGGTGTTGCTACCGAGCCGTGGACCGGTGTACGCAACCATCAGGCACAGAAAAACATGCGCGCCATGAGCTTGGGTGACGACGTGTTTTTCTACCATTCCGGCAAAGCCCGCGAAATCGTTGGCATCTGCCGAGTAGCCAAGGACCCATATCCTGACCCGACAGACGACAGCGGGAAATTTTGCCTTGTCGATCTGGCGCAAGTGAAGCCCGTCAATATACCGGTGAAGTTAGCTGATATCAAAGCCGTCCCTGAGCTCGCGCATCTTGCACTCGTTCGTCAAGCGCGCCTGTCCGTCATGCCGATTGACGAACCTAGCTGGTCACTTCTTTGCCGAATGGCCGGCCTTTCCTGATGAAAGCCCCCAAAGCGCTTTTCCTTGAAGACATGCCTGCCGGCCCTCCTACCGGAACACTTCTGGCAAAACTGGATGACCTGCCGGACCATGGCGGCAAAGATCTGCTTTTCTATGACGGCAAGCACCGCCTTCAGCTCATCATCCAGCGGATGGGAGAACAAGTGTATGTATACGAAAACCGCTGCCCCCATGCAGGAACGCCCCTGAACCTGTTTAATGACCAATTTCTGGATCACAGCGGCACGCGGCTGATATGCCGCACACATGGCGCTCTGTTTGAGCCACACAACGGGTTGTGCGTACTAGGCCCGTGTAAAGGCATGCACCTGAGGCCCGTTCACTTCGAGCTACGAGACGGTGCGATCTTTTCCGCTTAACAGATTTAGATAATGACTGTGCTGGAACGAAGCTGAGGCTGGGTTGCTTGCCCCTTGCCTTCGCTTGGTTTTTCAACCTTCACCACGAACCAGTAATTCTTATATCCGTCTTCATGAAGCACTGATTTCAGGATCATTGATAGCTCCGGATCAAAATAAACCGTCTGTGTTTTACGCATGGTCCGGCCATCACCTTCCGTCTCTGTCAGGATATCAACGACAAAGACCTGACGGTCCCCCGAAGCCAGCTTCATGGTCTTCTCGCCTACAACCTGCACGTTGGACCAGAAATTGTAGGATGTGCCGCGATCCAATCGTTTGGTATTGCCAGAAAAACTGACTTCCTTACCAACTTGCAATGGGAACAAAGCCTCAAGTGCCGATTCGTCAAAATCCAGTTCCACCTGGAAATTGGGCTCCCGCCGGTTTACGATATAGAGGCCGCGGTAGGCCCCAAATTCGGCAACTTGTCTCCCCTGGTAGAAAACCTCGGTAGTGACTACCTTGCCAGTAACGCCAGTGATCTCAGAATAAAGTTCTTGCCGATGGTATTGCATCACGGCACGTGTGCCCACAACCGCCGGAGGCGACGCAGGAACCTGGGCAATGGGGTCACATGCCGCAAGCACCAAGGCTGACAGCACTGCAAATAGGCGCGGTATCATTGGCACACGCAATTACTCCCCAAACAATCTCCTTGCCCCTAATAACACCCCAGGCTTTCTGAGGGAAGTCTGCACGTTCCCTCGTTCACCAAACGTAAGATTAGATCACATGACATCCCAACTCTCGCGTGACTGGTCCCACAGCCAAGCCAATCCAAGGAATGGTTATACAATAACCAGAATTGTGAAGCCCCAGCAATATACCTTTGGTTTGCTTTATAACGTCAGTAGCCTTGGCGTCATAAAACGATTCAAAACTGCAGAATGAGCTGTCAAATCCGCAACAGAGCCCTCAGGCGATTGAAATATTGCCAGACCACAGGTCGGATACTTGCGCCGAATTTCCTGAGAATCTTGAGAAGAATCGCCAGCTGCAAGCTGCATCGCACAATCTTCAAATCCAGGATTATGACCAACAAGCATCAAGGCTTTTATTTCGGGGCCCTGAGCGGCAATAAGCTGCATGATCGTGCTCGCCGCTGCACCATATAAACTGGCTTCATAGGTAACCGGCGGGTGATCACTTACTTCGCCTAACAAAACGTCAAGTGTTTCCCGTGCCCTTGCTGCCGTTGAGCATATGATCTGGTCCGGTATCAATCTTTCTTCCGCGATAAATGCACCCATTTTGGCGGCAGCGGCCCTTCCGCGCTGGTTTAACGGTCGGTCATGGTCCCGGTGTCCGGATCCCCAATCAGATTTGGCGTGTCGCAACAACATCAACATAGCCATATGCGCCTCCGTGCCATTTCCTTTAAAAATACCATTCTTGTGAATTATCGCGCCTCTACCTTACCGTTTTTTTAACCAAAATACCGAAGAATTCCCTATTGCAGCCATGGGGGTGGATTTTAGATACGGATAAATATGCCAACCACTGCCGCCATTTCCTGCTTTCCTGAATTAGCTCGCTTCACGGCTCGCTTGAAGGTCCAGGATATTGGGAAGCCCTTTCAAGGTTTCATAAAGTCTCTCTTCTTACTGACATGTTTCTTTGCCGAACCAAATCTCCTGGCTCAAGACCAAACGGGGAATCCTGTTCTTCAGGAATCATTGCCGGGGTTGGCACTATCCGACCTTGAAAAACGCTGGATAAAAGAACATCCCATTATCCGGCTTGGCGCAGATCCAGATTATCCACCATTCGAGTTTTTTGATGATAACGGCGCCTACAAGGGAATTGCTTCTGACTATGTAAGGATTATTGAAAACAGGACAGGTTTGAAAATCCTGACACCTGTAAACCAACCTTGGCCCGAAACCATGCGACAGGCGCGCATTCAAACCGTTGACCTGCTGGCGGCAGTTGCCAAGTCTAACGAGCGCCAGACTTTCCTGAATTTCTCTGAACCTTACCAGAACTATAGGCGTGTCATTCTCATGCGAGACGACGCACCGCCTATCAACGGTATTCAAGATCTTGCCAAACAACCGGTTGGCGTGCTGAGGGAAAGTACTGATCCTGCCTTTCTCCGGAATTTCGCGCCATCTGTAGAAGCCCGCCTTTTTGATAGCTACGACGATGCTCTATTGGCGCTTTCCAATAAGGATATTGACGCAGTGATTGGCAACGGCTTGTCAGCGATCTACATCGCGCGCCAGCTTGGGGTCATGAATATCCGAATAGCGGCCCCCGCCTCGCTCGAAAACTATTCGCTATATTTCGCCGCTCGCAAGGACTGGCCGGAACTGATCTCAATTATCGACAAGACGCTCGCAACCATCACAGTGGCTGAGCGCAATGAAATCCAGCGAAAATGGGCTTTGGCCAGTGCGCCAACACCAACTGACTATTCATTGATCTGGAAAACAGCCTTGGGCCTCATGCCCTTTTTCATGATCGCTGTTGGCTGGCTCTATCACACCAAAAAGCAGAAAAACCGTCTGGAACTGGTCAGGGATCAGTTGCGGGCCGCGTCCATCAGGGCCGAAGCCGCCAATAAGGCGAAATCCACCTTTCTGGCAAACATGAGCCATGAAATGAGGACGCCACTTACCAGCATCATAGGTTTTCTTGGCCTGACACTTGAGACCAATCCCAGTGAAGAAACCAAAAAAAATATACAGATATCGCTGGATTCGGCCAAAAACCTGCTACAGCTAATAAACGATATTCTCGACCTTGCGAGATTGGAAAGTGGCGCAACACATCCCGCTCTTTCCCCGATAAACCTGCAAGCACTCATTGTCTCCGTCATCAGTGCCATGAGGCCTCTGTCCGATGAAAAACGCCTGGAGCTTACATTTGAGGAATCAGGATTTGGCCCCACCACAGTATTGCAGGACGAGAAGTTGCTTAGGCAGATCCTTGTTAACCTGATTGGCAATGCCATAAAATTCACTACCGAAGGATCAGTAGACGTCAGGCTGTCTTTTCAACGCTCTGAGCGGCCCGGTTTCTGCCAATATCAGATCGACGTTAAGGACACCGGCATCGGCATCGAGGAACATCACCAGAAGCGGCTAACGCACCGCTTCGAGCAAGTACACTCGCTTGCCGTCAACAATGTTTCGGGGGCCGGTTTGGGATTGGCAATTTGCAAAGAGCTGACTGAGTTGCTTGACGGTTCATTTTTCTTTGAAAGCGAGTTCGGCAAAGGGTCAACATTCAGCGTAAGGCTTTTCAGCCGCCTTCCTGCCAATGAACAGACAGCCTCCTCAGAAAACTCGGTGCTCAAACCACAAGCTAAGCATATCGAAAAAGGCGAAGCATCACTCGGGGGGACTGTTGTCTTTTTCGCAGAAGACAATGCGGTAATTCGCCGCCTTGTGGAAACCCTGTTAACCCGACAAGGGATAACCGTGCAATTGTTCGAAAACGGAAGATCGCTTTTTGACTTTCTCTCTGACCAGGCCGCGAAAACAGGCGTCCCAGGATGTGACCTGATATTAATGGATATTCATATGCCAGAAATGGACGGACTTGAGGCACAGCGTCAGATCCGTAGACTGGGAGAGCCTTTTGATCACCTCCCCATAGTGGCTTTGACCGCAAATGCCATCAAGGGAGAACGAGAAATATATCTAGCCGAAGGCATGGACGGTTATGTGACAAAACCCATTGATCCAGCGATCCTTCTTGAAACCATTCGACAATTCATTGATATAAAACGCTAATTCATATCCACCTCGCCACAGGACCCGAGAATTTATGACATTGTTACGTAATGGCACCGCATTGAACGGCACAATCCTTCTGGCGCATGGCGCAGGCGCACCTGCTGATAGCCCCTTTATGGAGGCCTTTGCAGAAGGCCTGGCTAAGCGAGGGTATGAGGTACTGCGATTCAATTTCCCCTATATGGAAAAACGGCAGGAAGATGGAAAAAAAAGACCCCCGGACCGGGCGCCAAAACTGGTGGAGGCTTTCAGACAAACGATTGAAGAAATCCGCCCCGATGGGCCACTATTGATTGGTGGGAAGTCAATGGGTGGTCGTATCGCAAGCATGGTAGCCGCCGAAGACAACTCTATCTGCAATGGCCTTGTGTGTCTCGGATACCCTTTTCACCCTCCCGGCAAGCCGGAGAAATTGCGGACAGATCACTTTCCAAAGATCAATCTACCCACACTGATCCTGCAAGGCGAAAGAGATGCCTTTGGCGGAAAAGCGCTGCTGGATACTCTGCAGTTGCCTGAAAGTTTCAGCCTACATTGGGCGCCGGATGGCAATCACGACCTGACCCCCAGAAAAGCGTCAGGTCAAACAGCAGAAGGCAACTGGAACGGCGCGATGGACAAAATTGTTGCCACTTTCAGCTGACTTTCTCTAACCGTGCTGCCTTAGCTTTGCAGCATCTTCTGTGCCGCTGCGACGAATTTTTCACTATTTTCATTTTGTGTAAGGTCGGGACGGGGTGGTTTCTGCAGACCACGCCCGACCGCCGGACGCGACTCTATTGTTTCCATCCAGCGTTGCAGGTTACCCAATCCATCCAGAGAAAGACCGGCCCAAGCATGGGCCCGAACCCATGGCCAGTTGGCAATATCGGCAATGCTATAATTATCGCCGGCAAGATACGGGGCTTGGGACAGACGGTCATTCAACACGCCATAAAGGCGTAATGTCTCGTTCTGGTATCTTTGGATAACTGCAGGGATCTTCTCTGGGAAATAGCGGTAAAAAACATTTGCCTGCCCCTGCATTGGCCCCACACCGCCCATCTGGAACATCAACCATTGAAGGGTCCGGGATCGCTCGGCAGATTCCAGCGATAGCAATTTTCCGGTTTTCTCCGCCAGATAGATCAGGATTGCACCCGATTCAAAAATGACAAGATCATCTGCGTCATGATCGACTATCGCGGGAATACGGCCATTGGGATTGATCTCGCGGAACCAATCTTCCTTCTGCTCGCCGGCCGCAAGGCTGATTTCTTTAAGTTCGTAATTCAGTCCAAGCTCCTCCAGCATGATGGAGACCTTGTAACCGTTTGGTGTCGCGGCACTATAGAATGTAATCATGCAACCTCCCCTGACTGCGGCCTTCTTTATGTAGGGCAAAGCAGGAAATTTGACAGTCACGATTTCGGGAGTTTGAATTGTAAACGAAAAGGGGGCCGAAACCCCCTTCCACATTCTAGCGATTTTGCCTGTTTTCGATCAAATCATCAACCACGCCAGGTTCCGCCAAAGTCGATGTATCCCCAAGATTACCATATTCGTTTTCGGCAATTTTGCGCAGGATCCGACGCATGATCTTACCAGATCGTGTTTTTGGCAGAGCCGGGGCGAACTGAATAAAATCAGGGCTCGCGATGGGGCCGATTTCCTGACGTACAAGGGCCACAAGATCCTTCCTGAGCCGATCTGACGACTCTGTGCCGGCATGGAGAGTAACATAGGCATAAATGCCCTGACCCTTGATGTCATGTGGGAAGCCCACAACCGCAGCCTCTGAAACGAGGTCGTGCTCTACAAGCGCAGATTCCACTTCAGCAGTACCCATTCTGTGGCCTGATACATTGATCACATCATCCACCCGGCCCGTGATCCAGTAATATCCGTCTTCATCCCGCCGACAGCCGTCGCCGGTGAAATACAGGCCTTCATACGTGGAAAAATAGGTCTGCTTGAACCGTTCGTGGTCGCCATAAACAGTGCGCATCTGGCCAGGCCAGCTGTCGGTCACCACCAGATTTCCAGAGGTAGCGCCTTCAAGAAAGTTGCCTTCCTGGTCGACAAGCGCAGGTTTCACGCCGAACATTGGTTTGGTCGCGGATCCGGGTTTAAGATCCGTCGCGCCGGGCAGGGGTGAGATCATCACCCCGCCAGTTTCTGTTTGCCACCAGGTATCGACAATCGGGCAACGCTCTTCACCAACCACCCTGTGGTACCAGTGCCATGCTTCAGGGTTGATCGGTTCGCCTACGGTACCCAAAAGCCGGATAGAAGACCGGTCATGCTGCGTGACAAAATCGTCGCCCAACCGCTCAAGCGCGCGAATGGCAGTGGGGGCGGTGTAGAAAATATTCACCTTGTGTTTTTCAACAACCTGCCAGAAACGGCCTGCGTCCGGGTATGTTGGCACTCCTTCAAAAACCAGTGTCGTCGCCCCGTTTGCAAGCGGACCATATACGATATAGCTGTGGCCTGTTACCCAACCAACGTCAGCTGTGCACCAGTAGATCTCACCCTCACGATAATCGAAGACATATTCGTGGGTCATGGATGCCCAAACCATGTATCCGCCCGTGGTATGCAACACACCCTTCGGTTTGCCAGTAGAGCCTGATGTATAGAGAATGAAAAGCGGGTCTTCGGCATTCATCTCTTCGGGCGCGCAATCAGCCGCCACATTTGCAGCGGCCTCATGATACCAGATATCACGAGCGTCATCCCACCCAATGTCCCCACCTGTACGTTTGACTACAACAACGCTTGTCACGTCCGGGCACTGCTCAAGCGCTTTATCGACATTTGCTTTAAGCGGTACTTTTTTCGCTCCCCGCAATCCCTCATCGGCCGTGATTACAAAGGTTGATTCACAATCAAGAATACGGCCAGCCAACGCGTCAGGGGAAAAGCCACCAAACACCACAGAATGCACTGCGCCAATGCGCGCGCAAGCAAGCATGGCATATACGGCCTCCGGGATCATCGGCATATAAATGGTGATTCGGTCGCCCTTCTTGGCGCCCCGGTCCTTCAATACATTCGCGAAACGGCAAACCTTCTCGTAAAGCTCACCATAGGTAATATGCTTGCTTTCAGCCGGGTCATCGCCTTCCCAAATGATAGCCGTTTCATCTTTTCGGTCGGGCAAATGGCGGTCGATGCAGTTGGCAGACGCATTCAGCGTTCCATCTTCAAACCATTTGATCGAGATATCGCCAACAAAACTGGTATCTTTTACCTTTGAGAAAGGCTTCATCCAGTCAATGCGCTGTGCCTGTTCTGTCCAAAAGCCCTTTGGGTCAGAAACGGATCGTGCGTAAAGCGCATCATATTGCTCTTTAGTACAGCGGGTGTTTTCCCTAGCCGATTGAGGCACCGGAAAAATCTCTATCTCGCTCATTGCCAACTCCCTCCTTAAAACGCAACGGCGATCATGACGGGTGTCCAAGTCGGTTGCAACCCCCACAATGGCAACGATGTCATTTTTTGCAGTGATATTGTCGAATTTATTCTATCCTGCATCTCAAAGCACGCTATCTTGTACGCAATGGCTTTATTTAGAGATGATTTTTCCCGCGGTTTTTCTGCTCTTTTGCTTGGCGCTGCCGGCATCAGCTGCGCCGCGATCTTTGTGCGCCTGTCAGATGTCAGCCCATCTGCGTCAGCCTTTTGGCGCCTTGCCCTGGCCACACCATTTTTGATCGCTTTTCATCTGATTCAGTCGCGCATTGATTTGTCTGCACCCCGCAAAGAAATTGATAAGCAACAACTGAGCTGGATCGGCGTGGTCGGAGCTCTGTTTGCAATTGAACTCTTCGTTTGGCATTGGTCAATCGCTCAAACCACTGTTGCAAACGCCACTCTTCTCGCCAATATGGCAACCATATTTGCTGCCATTTATGGCTTCCTATTGTTCGGCGAGCGGATCAACCGACGTTTCATCGCTGGGATGATACTGGCGCTTGTTGGCGCCGGTGTCCTGATAGGCCAGAACGTCGAACTGAACCCTGCCTATCTCTCGGGCGACATGCTGGGTATCCTGACAGCCACCTTCTACGCGGCCTATATCGTTGCAGCGGCTCGCGCAAGAAAACATATCTCATTGTCACTGCTGATGGCTGGTACGGCACTTGTATCCACGGCCTTGCTTGCAATCCCTCTTGCCTTCACGGACGATCCTGTCCTTCCTCAAAGCATGGAGGGATGGTTACCCCTTGTTGGCCTTGCACTGATAGCTCAGGTTTTAGGGCAAAGCCTGATCGTGTATGGGCTGGCGCATGTACCGGCGACGCTCGGTGCACTCAGCCTGCTCTTGCAGCCGGTATTGTCCGCTGTTCTGGCATGGTGGATTTTTGGGGAAGCCCTGGGCCCCCTTCACCTTGTCGGCGGGAGTGCCGTATTGGCAGGTATCTGGGTGGCTCGTTCCAGCAAAGCCGCGGGCAGCAAAAACTAGGCCTTTACCAATCCGACATCATGGACGGGCCACCAGATTTCTTGTTGGCCACAATCCGCCAAAGCTTAAGATCACCAGATTCCAGAAGCTTCTTGCGGCGGGTCCAGAATTCAGCTTCGCGCATAAGCGTCTGAATCATCATGGTGCCATCTTCGCGCTTGGCAAGTTTGGCCGCCACTTCGTCTGCTCCGGCCCAGGCCTGGTTGATCATCTCAACATATTGAAGGCTGATATCTTCAGATACGCGCACCTGCAGGTGATTCTTCTTCAGAAGATCCACAAGTTCATCGGATAGCACAGGGTAAGGATGCCGGCGTTCGCCTACCACCCATTCCTTGTATTTGTCTTTACCAAGAACAGCGTCCGACCCGATCACATATTCCGTCATCAGGAACAGGCCGCCTGGTTTCAGCTTTTCTTCAATTTTGGAAATCATGTTGGCTTTGTCTTCAATCGTGAACAAAGCCTCCTTGGCCAACGCACGATCATACTTCCGGTCAAAGCCTTCGAAACCCTCCGGGCTATATTGCTCAAGCTGCGCCTTCTTCTCCAGTCCAGCCATCTTGGCAAGCTTGCGTCCCTTATCCACAAGCATTTCGGATTCTTCAAACCCTGTTATCCACACGCCGAAACGGTCAACAAGTACGCGGGAAGGACCACCAAGGCCTGCGCCAATCTGCAGCATGGACATCTCAGGACTGAGAGCCAGAAGTTTGGATAGCGAAACAATATACTCAGGCCCCCCGGGACCACAGAAGCCTTTTCCCCAGATATATTGCGCAATATCGACGGTTGCCGCATCCCAAGGATCGATAGATTCGGCATCCATCTGTTTCGGCGCTTCTTCTTTCGCCGGCTCCTCTTCCTGCGGTGCCATCGTACGGCTGGCTATGCGCTTTTTGATCTCGTCTTGATCATAGCCCTCCCACCAGGCTTTCAAACGCAGTTTCAGCGGTACTTTTGCATCAGGTTTTTTTTGCTTCGTCGCCAAATTTCACACCCACGCACTACCAAAGGTATGGCAATCGCCAGTAACCTTTTTCCTCCCGAAACCCAATATGAAAACCGATCAGGGAATTTTTGCAAGCCCCGATCGGTGAATTTCATAAAGAATTTGTATTGTTAACCGCGCAAGACAGCCCCCACAGCTTTTTCTGCAGCACCGCAGATCTTGTCAGAAATCTCTTCAATATGTTTATCTGTGAAGGTCTCGTCTTTCGGTTCAAGCTGAACATAAACCGCAATTGACTTTTGACCTTCAGGCACACCTTTACCTTCATACACATCGAAGATACCGACATCTGCAATGAACGCCTTATCTGCACCGCGTACCGCGCGAATCAGATTTTCCACCTTCACATCCCTGTCCATCAAGAACGCGAAATCTCTCTCGACTGACTGAAGATTGGAAACTGACAACGCTCCTTTTGCGGCACCTTTCTTCTTCGGTGCAGGCACTCGGTCCAGATACACTTCAAAGCCAACAACTGGTCCATCCACATCCAGGGCTTTCAGCACTTTTGGATGCAACTCTCCAAAACTGGCCAGAATATTTTTCGGCCCAAGGCGCAAGGTACCCGAGCGACCCGGGTGGTAATATGCTGGTGCCTCATCAAACACCTGCAAATTGCCCGTTGGTGCACCGACAGCGGCAAGTGCGGCGAGCGCATCGCGCTTGGCATCAAAAACATCAACAGGCTTCACAGCAGTTGCCCAATGGCGGTCACCAGATTGACCGGCGCGCAGGCCAGTTGCCACCAGAAGCTGGCCAGTTTCGGTGTCGTCAAGATAGATAGGCCCAACCTCAAACAGCGATACTCCATCTGCGCCGCGATCGCGGTTGCGTTGTCCGGCCTGCATCAGGTTCGGCAATATAGAAGGTCGCATACAATCAAGTTCGCTGGAAATTGGATTGTCCACCATCAAACGCTCGCTGCCGCCACCGAACAGAGTCGCCTCCTCCTGTTTCATGAAGGACCACGTCACGGCCTCATGCATGCCAACCGCAGCCAGCTCCCGTTTCACAGCACGCGCACGCTTTTGGCGCGGGCTCAATGTAGATCCAGCTTTGTGATCATTGGCTGGAAGCGGCGTGCTCGGGATATTGTCGAGGCCGTGAATGCGCAGTACCTCTTCCACAATATCAGGCTCGCCTTCGACATCCACGCGCCAAGACGGCACATGTACGGTATAGGGGTCTGTGCCCTCAACCTGGAAGCCAAGCTTCTCCAGAATCGCCACGCTTTCGCTGGCTGGTAGGTCAAGGCCACCCAGTGTTTTCACGCGCTCGCTGCGAAACGGAACTGTTTTGTTCCAATTGGTATCGCTGCCAGCTTCAAATACATGGCTCACTTCACCGCCACACAGATCAAGAATCATCTTGGTGGCGATTTCCATACCATCACGGATGAAAAGTTCATCCACGCCACGTTCGAACCGGTAGCGTGCATCAGTGATCAGACCATGATCCCGGCCAGTAAAAGCAGTGCGCTTCGGGTCAAACAAAGCAGCTTCCAGAACCACGTCTGTCGTATCATCTGAACAGCCTGTATCCAAGCCACCAATAATGCCGCCAAAGCCTTGTGGGCCGGAGGCATCTGCGATCACTGTTTCACCGCCCTTGGCGGTATATTCCTTGTCATCAAGTGCAGTGAACTTCTCACCTGCCTCTGCAAGGCGCGCCTTCAAATCGCCATTCAGTTTGCCCGCGTCGTATACATGAAGCGGGCGACCCAGATCGTGGGTGATATAATTGGTCACATCCACAAGCTTGGAAATCGGCCGCAGTCCGATAGCCTTCAACCGGTCCTGCAGCCACTTGGGGCTCGGCCCATTCTTCACGCCCTTGAAGCGGCGTCCAAGAAACTGAGTACATGCGCTTTTGGCTTCTTCTGGCAGGTCGATCGAAACTTTCACATCACTTTCAAACGTGCCGTCGTTCTTTTCAACCTGAAGTACTTTCAGTGTGCCGAGGCCAGCCGCTGCAAGATCACGGGCAATGCCATATACACCCAGACAGTCCTGCCGGTTCGGTGTAATCTCAATATCGATGACCGGATCATCAAGTTTGGCATAGTCCACATACGGCGTGCCAACAGGCGCATCTTCAGGCAGCTCGATAATGCCGTCATGATCATCACCCAGTTCCAGCTCTTTCGCGGAGCACATCATGCCAATGGATTCGACACCGCGAATTTTTGCTTTCTTCAGCGTCACATCCAAGCCGGGCACATAGTCACCCGGGCGGCCAAGCACAACCTTGATGCCAGCACGCGCATTCGGGGCGCCACAAACGATCTGCATTTCCTCCGAACCGTTGGACACTTTGCAAATACGCAGTTTGTCTGCATCCGGGTGTTTCTCTGCAGACAAGACTTCCGCCACAGTGAAAGGTGCCAGCTTTTCAGCCGGATTTTCAACCGTATCAACCTCAAGGCCGATGGCGTTCAGTTTTGCTACGATTTCTTCAAGGCTCGCATCTGTTTCCAGATAGTCTTTGAGCCAGCTCAGGGAAAATTTCATCGGCTTAGACCTCCGGCAAGTGTTGGCAGATCAAGGGCGCGGAACCCATAGTGACGGAGCCACCGCAGATCAGCATCAAAGAATGCGCGCAGATCGTTCATGCCATATTTTAGCATTGCCAATCGGTCGATACCGCAGCCGAACGCAAAACCCTGATACTCGTCGGGGTCAAGATTGCAGGCCTTGAGTACATTCACATTCACCATGCCTGAACCCAAAATCTCGAGCCAGTCATTGCCGTCACCGATTTTCACGGTGCCGCCGTCGAAGCTGCACTGCACGTCCACTTCCATGGAAGGTTCAGTGAAGGGGAAATAGCTCGGGCGTAGACGTAATGTAACTGCATCCACCTCAAAGAAAGCCTTGAGGAATGCTTCAAGCGTACCTTTCAGGTGCCCAAGATGCGTATCGCGGTCAATCACCAATCCTTCAACCTGATGGAACATAGGCGTGTGCGTTGCATCGGAATCTGAACGATACGTACGGCCTGGCGCAATGATGCGGATCGGCGGCTTCTGGCCCAACATGGTTCTGATCTGCACCGGGCTGGTGTGCGTACGCAGTACCTTGCGGTCACCATTTTCATCAGGCTTCAGATAGAAAGTGTCATGATCCTGACGTGCAGGATGTTCTTCCGGAATATTAAGCGCGGTGAAGTTATGGAAATCGGTTTCCACATCAGGGCCTTCCGCCACATCAAAACCCAGGTTCGCGAAGATCTCTGCAATTTCATCCATTACCTGGCTGATCGGATGGACGCTGCCCTCTGCATGCTCCTGCACTGGCAACGTTACGTCCACGCGTTCTTCAAGAAGGCGCGCTTCAAGTGCTGACTCTTCCAGAGTTTCCTTGCGCGAGCTAATCTGGTCCGCCACCTGATTCTTAAGGCCGTTGAGCGCCGGGCCCATTTCCTTGCGTTCCTCTGGCGTCATGCCGCCGAGGCCTTTCATCAGTTGGGATACACTGCCTTTTTTCCCGAGTGTAGAGACCCGGACTTCCTCAAGCGCATTCAGATCACCTGCCGCCGCAATCTGGGCTGCAATCTCTTCCTTAAGCGCTGAAATCTGTTCCTGCATTTTTCTTCCGCTTTTTCGAGCAATTCAATCGATCAAAACAAATGAATGTTTCAATTGGCCCATAATGTGGGCGCAAGCAAATAAAAAGAGGACCCCGCCACTGGCCAGGCCCTCTTTAAAGTCTTGGTGTTTGCGTATATCGCAAACCAGCCTTAGTTGGCGAGGGCGGCCTTAGCCTGATCCACAAGCGCCTCAAAAGCAGCTGGTTCATGAATAGCAAGGTCGCTCAGTACTTTGCGGTCCAGCTCAACACCAGCGAGCTTCAGACCATGCATGAACTGGCCGTAAGGCAGACCAAGTGCACGCGCACCGGCGTTGATCCGCTGGATCCAGAGAGCGCGGAAAGTGCGCTTCTTGGCTTTGCGGTCACGGTATGCGTACTGGCCGGCTTTCTCAACAGCCTGACGAGCAACTTTGATGGTATTCTTGCGACGGCCCCGGTAGCCTTTGGCTTCCTCGAGGACCTTCTTGTGACGAGCGTGCGATGTTACACCGCGCTTAACACGTGCCATGGTATATTTCTCCTAAACCTGAAGGACCCGATACGGCTTAGCCGTAGGGCATGAACTTCTTAACGATCGTAGCGTCGGCGTCACAAAGAACGGTCGTGCCACGGAGGTTGCGGATTTGCTTGTTGGTGCGCTTGATCATACCGTGCTGTTTACCAGCCTGGTTTGCACGAACTTTACCAGAAGCGGTTAAGCTGAAGCGTTTTTTAACGCTCGACTTCGTTTTCATCTTGGGCATTTTTTGTCCTTACTTAAACTGAAAGTTCCGACATATTTGAACCAACACGGCAGCCCTTTACTGGCCGGATGGCTCGATGAAGCGCGCTGTATAACGCTGGAAGCGGCCATTTGCAAGCAGATTCATTGCGATATCGGGATTCGCGACATCGCTTGCTTGTATCATTCTCGGTCACATGAAAAGATGAAAGACGAACGTGTTGGCAGGAGCAAAGATGAAACGCCTTATTCTGATCACTGCTTGTTTCTTTTTCATAAGCTTTCAAAGCGTTGCGGCGCCGGCCCTGTGGCGTATCGCCGACGACGATACGACAATCCATATTTTTGGCACTATCCACATCCTCAAACCCAACACTACATGGGCAAACGCCAACATTACCAATGCTTTCGCAGCAACTGACGCGTTGATCGTGGAACTGGATGAAAAAGAAATCAGTCGGGCCGGGCCGCTGTTCAAAGAGGCCGGAGAGTTGCCGCTCGGGCAATCCATGCGCGCCCTGGTCGGCAACGGCATCTATAATGACGTGATACGGGTGAACCGCCAACTGGACCTGCCCCCTGCTATTTTCGAAAATGTTCGCCCTTGGTTTGCCAGTATGTCACTAACCGTCATCAGCCTGACGAAAAACGGATTTGACCTTTCCACTGGCGCCGACAAAATCCTGATCGAAGAAGCTTTGAAGAATCGGATTCCGATTCTGGGCATCGAAACAGCAAGCCAACAGGCACAAATGTTTGCCGGACTGAACGCCGAACAGGACAAGGCATTGTTGATCGACGCGCTTGTACAGTCCCAGAACGTCAAATCAGAGATGGACCGGCTACATGCTGCATGGCTCGACGGCGATATCGAGACACTGGACACAATTCTCAACGGTGGCGTGATGAAGAAAGCAAGCCTTGGAGACCATCTGCTTTATAGCCGCAACCGAGATTGGGCAAACAAGCTATCCCTTCTTCTGCAAAAACCGGGGAGCTTTTTCATGGCCGTGGGTACAGCCCATCTTGTTGGCGATAATTCCGTCCAATCAGCGCTGGAGAACATGGGCATCCAAGTAGCACGAGAGCAATAGAATGACGGCGGGATATTCAGGAACACCGCTGATCAAGAAGCTCGGCATCAAGGACGGTTTCGTCATTCGTACACTTCATGCGCCAGACCATTATGGCACTCTATTGGGGCCTCTGCCTGTAGGCGTAACCACCTCAGGCACACCCTGCGACTTCATCCACAGTTTCTACACCGAACGAGCCCTCTTCGAGGCAGAATTGAAGAGTTTGATGGAAATCTTGGAGCGAAACGGCATGATATGGATCAGCTGGCCAAAGAAAACGGCCAAAGTCCCAACGGATATGACCGAAGGCGTTGTGCGGGAGGTCGCCCTCCCGCTCGGCCTCGTAGATGTCAAAGTCTGTGCCGTTGACGAGATTTGGTCCGGACTGAAGCTCGTAATACGCAAAGAACTACGTTAATTTTATTCACGTCACCTCCCAACCCAATATCTCAACCATCTGTGGGCTCTTCCATGTATTCCTTTTAAGGCAACTTGATTGGAAACTGGTTTACATGGCGCACCCCCAGCGCATTCAGACCTTTGCTTTCTTCTGTATAAAGAGCAGCTTCCGCCTCATTTTCCCATTCGGTAATGACCAACAAATCTGGATTATGTTCGTACTGAAATGGTGACCTACCGTCCTTGAGGATCAGCTTTACGACACCGCCAAGGTTTGACGTAGTTTCTTTCAATGCCGCTTCCAGGGACTTCATTTCAGTGGATTGCGCCATCCAGTATGCAGTCAGGATATAGACATTATCTGCTGACATCTCCAGCTGCACTTCTTCTTCAAATGCATAGTTGGTCATATTGAAGGCAGACCAGATATCCATCCTGAGGCTGTGCAGATTTGGTGCCGCTTCAAGTAACTTCTCGAGGGCCTTTCTGCGGGCATCCAGGCCTCCAGGCCATACTCCAAGCGCGATAAAGTCAGGAAAGAAGTTCCCCTGCGTCGGCTTGCCAGCAATCCGGATACCACCTAGCGAACGGAAGCCCAGCTTGCGGGCCGAAGGACCAACCTCGTCAATATATTCCTGAAATGTACGGGTCGGCTTTGCCCGGTTGGTAATATACAGGAAGTCAATTGTATGGCCCTTTTCAAATGTGAAGGTTTGCTCATTGGCCAGCGCGGGTGTGGCGTTGAGGCCAAACATCCACATGCTGGCAACAAAAAGCATTATTCGGTTAATCATATGAACTGTCCTCTTTTGTCGT
Organism: Alphaproteobacteria bacterium; assembly: GCA_013372975.1. Lineage (GTDB taxonomy): Bacteria > Pseudomonadota > Alphaproteobacteria > Sphingomonadales > Kordiimonadaceae > Kordiimonas. The sequence goes on along the minus strand of JABXIS010000047.1, from coordinate 5,838 downwards.
TCCTCATAAAGACTAAAAGGATTCAAAGGTGCATAAGAAGAGCTGACATTACACATCAGTTGTGCAAATATGCACAGAATGAACTGGGACGATGTAAGAATTCTGGAATGCTGCGTGCGCACCGGGTCCTTCGCAAAAGCGGCGAACGAACTGGACCTAAGCCATAGCTCCATCTCTCGCCGCATGACCCAACTGGAGAATGATCTTGGGACTATTCTGCTGCGGCGCACTGCTTCAGGAGTGACACTTACAGATTCCGGTACTGCCATAATCGCAAAAGCCCGTGACATGGCTGAAGCGGCAGTTGCAATCAGAAACACGTCAGAAGATGCGGGCACCCTGAAAGGCCGAATCAGATTCGAAACCATTGACGCTACGGGCATCGGTGTGATGCCCCATCTTAGAGAATTTACGGAGCGCTACCCAGAAGTCGAAATCGACCTTCGGCTGAACCAGCAAATGGTCAATCTCGATCGTGGTGAAGCAGACGTTGTATTACGTGCTACAAATCACCCCCCGGAAAATTACGTGGGTTACCAAATCGCCTATCATGCCTTCGGAATATTCGGTTCCACAGAGCTGATTAATCGCCACCCGCCAGGAACACCCCTGAATGACTTGCCTTGGGTGCTCTGGAGCGATGGATGGTCTGACAACTGGATGAAAGAACTTGGCCTCGCGCCAAGTAAGATAACCCGTGTGAACACGGCAAATGGGGTATTGCAGGCTATGCGTTCCGGCATTGGTGTTGGCCATATGGCCTGTAAAAGCGCAGCAGAGGACGGAAAATTCCTTTGCCTTCGAAAGCTTGTGCCCTCTCACAAGATGCAGCTCTGGCTTTTGATGCATGAAAGCATGCGTCGCAATGGACGCGTCCGCACTTTTACCCGGTTCATGAGAGATAAAATGGTGGCAGACCGGCCGTATTTTGAAGGCGAACGCGGAAACGTGACGCGGCCTCTGAACCTGCCACTGACTTAACTGAACCTTCCGATGCCATTCGCTAATGAGGTTTGGTCCAGACTGAAGAGCTGTTTACCTCATCGGAGGTCTCATATCGTCTTCCATCGGGGTGCTGTGTAACGTAGCCTCGACATAATTGAAACGCCAACCGCCATTTGTCTGCGCGCCCCATTCTGGAAGCCTGATCTGACCGAATGATCTCAGCGGGCCATACACATAAGTCACGTCAAACTCACTGTCGCCAGAGCTCCATACGAGGACACCACCTTCTGCGCTAATGGTAAAGCTTCCAAGGGGAGCGCCTGAATTTACATCCGCAACCCGAAAGCCACGGTCCCCGTTCAAAGTCAGCGTCAAGGCAGGGTCACCTGCTGCAAGCCGGTGATACATAGTGTAAATTTCCCGGTACCAAAAATCTGTCTCCAAGCGATGACGCTCTTCATCAAATTGCTGATATTCACCGTTGCGTATTCGCCAGCCCGCGTCAGCATCCCACGCCTGCTCATAGGCAATGTCCTCATTTGCTGTGGTATAGCGTGCTTTCTCCACTTGAAGCCCACGCCAAGCTTCATGTCGCAAGGCCTTTTTCTGGCTGGGAGAATAAGAGCGTTCAACCACATGCATCCAGACCGCATTTGACCAGACATCGCGCCCGCCCATGGCATCAAGCATCTCATGCGCAAGCGAAATCGCCTTCTCGTCGCCCTTAAGGTCCGCCCATGCCATTGATAATGGCATTGTTACCGCGCAGGCTAAAAACAAACAAATGCATCCCGCCTTCACAGATGAATTCATTGCCATGTCCTTCCTGGTTTCAAACAAAACAATTGTAGCCAAGCCAATGCGACAAAAATTGCGAATTTACGTTTCCCTAAACAAGATCATGACCATAACGTTTCAAATAGGCCTCCTTAAAACGCCGTGAGCTGCTGTATTCAGCCATACGGGCGGCCCGCATCCAATCCCTGGGGGCCCAATCTTTTTGGGGCGACAGATTGGTGCGCACAAACTCCATCCGACACCGCCGGGCATATATTCCCGGCGTCTCCCCAACAACTTCACCAAATGTCCTGATTAAATGATATTTGGAAAGGCAAGCAACGTCGGCCACTTCATCGATATCATAACCTAAGCCTGCTCTGTCGCTTATGAAATCACGAGCCCGCATAACGCGCGACAACAGCTCGTCTCGAACGCTCGATTTGACAATATCAGCCAATACCCATGGCGGAGCCAAGTTCAACACGTCTGCCATCGAACTCATTGCCAGTTCAGCGGTTGCGTCTTCCAGTTCGCTTCCATGATCACTTTCATGGTTGTCTGACAATCTAGAAAGCAGACTGTATAACTGCTGCTGTGTACGTGCAGTTGGCGAAAAAGCAACGTGTGGCATTTCTCGGTATGTTTTCGAGGTACCCTTTTCAAGAGCCTGCGCTACAGTCTCCTGCAACGAAGCATACAAAGTATCCTCCAGGCCTTTTGGAAAATAGATTGAAACACTTTCCACCGGCTCATTGGCACTGCTGCCATGCTCCGCGCCAAAATTGGTGAACAGGCATGACCCGGAGGCAAGCTTCACGGACCGGTGCTTGAATTGATAATCCTCGACACCCTTCAAGGTAAATTTCAAAGAAAAATGTGTACTATGGAGCGGTAGGACAAAATCCGCCGTCTGGTACCTGAAAACTGTTGTATGGGGGAGCGGCGTATCAAAGAAGTCTGTCTGATCCTCTTGCGGGATCTCGCGCGCCGTTTTTGACCATTCAATATATTCAAGCATATATGCGTGCCGTACCTGGTTATCAGGCTGGCTATTGTTTCATTTACCCAAGCAAAGCCTCGCAAAATGCGCCCGATAGAGCCAAGTGTGCGGCAAACGGATTTGTTCCCTACCTGCCACATGCAGACCCGCGAGAAAAATTAACCGTTGATGCTTTCCGCAATCGCCCTCGCTGCGGCTGCCGGATCGTCAGCCTGTGTAATTGGCCGCCCGATAACCAGCACATCTGCGCCTGCAGTTACTGCATCGGAAGGCGTCATCACACGCTTCTGGTCCCCTTTGGCACTACCTGCAGGGCGAATACCTGGCACCACCAACTTGAAATCCGGACTGGTTGCACCACGAGCCAGAGAAATTTCCTTGGGGCTGCACACCATGCCATCGAGTCCACTTTGATGCGCAAGCGTCGCGAGGCGGGCCACCTGATCGGCAACAGTGTCCTGAACGCCGATAGCATGAAGGTCTGCATCATCCATGCTGGTCAGGATGGTAACACCGGTGACCCATGGTTTCTGGAAACCATGGCGAAGCGCTTCTTCTGCCGCCGTTTCGGCAGCCCGGCGCATCATCTCTGGCCCGCCCTGGGTATGGATTGTCAATATCTTGGGCCCCAATGGCGCCACCGCGCGGATCGCACCAGCGACAGTGTTTGGAATATCGTGGAATTTAAGATCCAGAAATATAGGCATGCCCGTATCGGCTACGGCTTTGAAACCATCAGCGCCATTCGCGCAATAGAATTCGAGCCCAAGCTTGATGCCTCCCACAGTTCCCCTGAGTTTTTCTGCAAGTGCCACAGCCTCACCTGTTTCCGTTGTATCGAGGGCACAGAAAATGCGGTCACTGGGTTTCATCGGGTGTCCTTTTTTAAAGCAGGCTTAATGCAGCAGAAGTACCCGCCAACGGTGCCCTTTGGCAAGGCCCTGAAATGGACTCAATCGAGAAATAGATCAGCACCTTTAATCACCAAACAAACAAATGGGGGACTATGTTATGGCGATCAAAGCCAAGAAACGATTGATCACACTGGCTTTACTGACAGTCCTTACCTCAGCTTGTTCCCATCTTGATATGGGTACACTCTGGAAATACAGAAATGTTGATTTTCTTGAGGTGAATCCCGAGACCACGCGTCTGGCCATTCGGTTGCCGGAAGGTATTGATATCAGAAACGTTCGTCTGTCTCTTGCTGGAACAGCAGGCGGCGCCCCAGCATTTTCGGGTGACATTGATTTTGATATTATCCGGTCCGGACCAGAAATGACGATGCTTCCCACTGCCATCGGTCAGACACACGCCATTGTTCTCAAGATACCCCGAGAGAGCCTCAAAGAAGCCCGCCAGTTACAGATTAATGCCCACCAACTCTCCCAAACCCCCGGACACAACGGCCTGAGCATGGGATTTAATATCAGCACAGGCGAAGAAACGGCGATTAACCACTCCTCATGTGACGGCGCGGCGTTCCCAACCATGTCAGTTTGGATAAAACTCGAGGAAAACGAGCACTACTCAAGGCTGGTGAGCGAAAAGTCTTTCAAGAAGATTTTGGCAGAAAGCATCTGTGGGGCTAGTGACAACTAATCAGTGTTTAGACTGATCATCTGTTGTCAATGCGGCTGTGTCATGGGCTTTCCGTGCCCGTGTTTCATGAGCATCTTCAGAAAGCGCTGACACCTGATCTTCCAGATAGGACGCGCGACGTTCTGCCTTCCGGCGGCGCGCAAACCCCTGAAGCCGCAGCCACCCCGTGACCCCACCCGCGAGAAGCAAGCCAACAAAGATACCGACAAAAACCAGCAGGAATGCTGGGATGGCCATCTCAAGCTCAAAAGGCGTGAAAGAGATTTGAACCGGCATCCGGTTATTCACCGAGAAAAAAACCAGCAAAATTGCCAGCGCAATCCAGAACAAACGTCGAATCAGGCTGGCAAGAGACTGGGCCATAACAAACTTTCAGAAATAAACAGGCCGATAGATCAGTTGTTCAGGCGTTCACGTAAGTCTTTACCGGTTTTGAAGTAGGGAACACGCTTTTCAGCTACTTCCACCTTCTCACCTGTGCGAGGGTTCCGACCAACACGTGCGGGGCGTTCCTTAACGGAGAAAGCGCCAAAGCCCCTGAGTTCAACACGGTCGCCGCGTGACAAGGCCGATGTGATTTCATCGAAAATTTTGGAAACAATACGCTCCACATCCCGATAATAGAGATGCGGGTTGGCTTCGGCTATTTTTGCAATCAACTCAGATTTGATCATCTGTGTCCTCCCCTGGGGGCCAAATTCTGGTGCACTCAAAACCCGGATATACGATGTGGTTTTCATAAACGTGCCATCTGATGACAGCCTCGTCAAGATAAGCCTTTCAATTAAAAGAACTTTTAACAAAAGAATCGATTCGGCAAGCCTGTTTGATGGCAAATTTGCGAGTCGAACAAATGCCTGACCCGATCCAAAAAAGAAAAGGCCGCCCCAATTGGAGCGGCCTTCAAATCAGGTCCCCGAAGGGAAAACCGATTATTTGTCTTCTTTGGCTTTCTCAAGCGCTGCACCAAGGATATCACCGAGGCTTGCACCAGAGTCTGCAGAACCATACTGCTCAACAGCAGCTTTTTCTTCTGCAACTTCAAGAGCCTTGATGGACAGGTTCATCTTGCGGGAACCTTTGTCCATGCCAGTTACCATTGCGTCAACCTTGTCGCCTTCAGCGAAACGCTCTGGGCGTTGGTCAGCGCGGTCACGAGCGAGGTCGGAACGACGGATGAAGGCTGTTACGCCGCTGTCGCCAACTTCAACTTCGATACCGTTTTCGTTAACGGCTTTAACAACACAGGTAACCTGCTCGCCTTTCTTCTTGGAAGAAACGTTTGCGAATGGGTCGCCAGACAGTTGTTTGATGCCAAGAGAGATACGCTCTTTCTTGGTGTCAACGTCCAGAACAACGGCTTTAACAGTGTCGCCTTTTTTGTAGTCCTGGATGGCTTCTTCACCGGAACGCTCCCAATCGAGGTCGGACAGGTGAACCATGCCATCAACGTCGCCGTCGAGGCCGATAAACAGACCGAATTCGGTGATGTTCTTAACTTCGCCTTCGAT
>JABXIS010000052.1 GCA_013372975.1 Alphaproteobacteria bacterium | reverse complement strand
TCTACCAGGAACAGGTGATGCAGATCGCACAGGTGATGTCAGGCTACAGTCTGGGTGAAGCGGATATCCTCAGACGCGCCATGGGTAAGAAGATTAAAGAGGAGATGGACAAGCAGCGTGGCCGTTTCTGTGATGGTGCTGTCGAACGGGGTATCGATGCTGAAAAAGCCAGTTATATCTTTGATTTGGTAACAAAATTTGCATCCTACGGCTTCAACAAATCACACGCTGCGGCCTATGCGCTGGTTGCCTACCATACCGCATACCTTAAAGCCAATTTCCCTGTTGAGTTCATGGCGGCAATCATGACGCTGGACCTCGGTAATACCGACAAATTGGCGGCTTTCAAGCAGGAACTTCAGCGTATGGAGGTTCCGCTCCTCCTGCCTAATATCAACAAATCCGACGTCGCATTTGTGGTTGAAAAGGTTGAAGAGCCATACTGTGATGAAGAAGATCCGCGTTTTAATCTGGGTGTCAGGTATGCGCTGGGTGCCATCAAAGGCGTTGGTGAGAAGGCAATGGAAGCCATCGTCGAAGAACGCCAGGCCAATGGGCCCTACAAGGACATCTTCGATTTTGCAGAACGCGTTGATCCCAAGCTTTTGAACAAGCGCCAGATAGAGCGGCTTGCTTCCGCAGGCGCTTTTGATTGTTTGCTGGATGATCGCGCGCAAGCTTATGCTGCTGCAGAAATCGTGATGCGTATGGCCCAAATGGAGGCCAAAGAACGAGAGAGTGACCAGGTAAATCTGTTTGGTGGTGATATGGCTGCCACCGTGGATCGGCCAAGCCTGCCTTCTGTGCGTAGCTGGACTGATACGGAACTTCTGGAAAGTGAAAAGAGTGCGGTTGGTTTCTACATTTCCGCACATCCGCTGGATACCTATGACACCATTTTGCAGCGCGAAAGTATTATCCCGGCCAAAGAAGTATACACTGACCCGGGTTTGGTTGGTCAAACCGTGCGTATGGCTGGGGCGATCGCAGGGTACCGTGAGGGTAACACCAAAAGAGGGAGCAAGTTTGGCCGGCTAACTCTTTCTGATCGATCCGACGCATTTGAGATCATGGCATTCGAAGACGACCTCGATAGCATTCGCGCACGGGTGGAGGAGGGCTCTCCTGTTGTGGTTACCGTGCAGATCAGGAAACGAGATGACGACGACAGCATTGGCCTTTCCTGCCGCGGCATTGAAAGCCTTGAACATGTGGCGTCTCAGTCTTCCAAGGGGCTTTTCATAGAAATCGAAAGCGAGAATGCCTTTACTTCGGTGAAGGCGGCGCTAGATCGGAAACAGGGCGGAAAAGGGCGTGTTACCATGCGTGTTCCGGTTGCCGAGAGCAAACGTTTTGCCGAATTCCGCTTGTCCGGCAAATACAAGATTACGCCTGAGTTGAAGCAAGCAGTTGCGGCGGAAATTGGAGTGATGTCCGTGGAAGAGGTGTAACTGGTGAACTCAAGGCCCATTGCAGAAGCAAAACCTGCTTCCTCCATTCTGTTGATACGCGACGGGAGCAGAGGCCTGGAGGTTTTGATGATCGAGCGCGCCAAAACCATGAAGTTTGCCCCGGGTGCTTTTGTCTTTCCCGGGGGGAAGGTAGACCCGTCGGATATGAGAAACTGGCGCTGGCAGGGTATCACTACGGGTAGGGGGGTGTTCAGAGACTTCTCCTTCAGGGTTGCCGCAATTAGAGAGTTGTTTGAGGAAGCTGGCATCCTTCTATCTAATAAAGCGGTTGATACCAGCTCGCTGACAATGGCACCGTTCTCGCAAATGATCCGCCAGGCACGCATCAAACTTGATATTGAAAATCTGGTTCCCTTTGCGCATTGGGTGACGCCAGAGCCGATGCCGAGGCGTTTTGACACACATTTCTATCTGGCGCCTCACAATGGGCAGGAGGCTGTTCATGATGGCAACGAGGCAATATCATTCCGTTGGGTGAATCCTAAACGAGTCTTGAGCGATTGGGAAAACGATCAGATACCCCTTATGTTTCCAACTCGCTTGAATTTGATGAAACTGGCCCGTGCCTCAACTGTGGCGGAAGCTTTGCGACAGGCAAAAAGAGCTAAAGTTATCAGGACTTTACCTGTGGTAGACATGAATGATGCCGGGGTAAGTTTGTCCATCCCGCCAGAATCAGGCTACGGCGTGACGGCCGCTACAAAAAAAGAACTTTCCGTTGAAGCGGGTGGTGTAGCAAAAAAAGCTTGATCTTCCTTCGTTCACGGCCTATACGACGCGCGACTTCACACGCGGGTGAAGGCTTCCTGCTGAGTTGGCAGGCCGCCATCCGGTGTTCTGAGAATGGTTTCAGAACGCACACCTGCGGAGGCTTAACCGGAAAAGGAGTAGTATCATGGCAATGCCAGTAGTCGACATGCGCGCCCTCTTGGAAGCAGGCGTACACTTTGGTCACCAAACACACCGTTGGAACCCGAAAATGGCGCCGTTTATCTTCGGCGAGCGTAACGGCGTTCACATCATTGACCTGTCTCAGACAGTTCCATACTTCCAGCGTGCGCTGCAGGCTGTTCGTGACGTAGTTGCGGGCGGTGGTCGCGTGCTTTTCGTTGGCACGAAGCGTCAGGCTTCCCCAATCATTGCTGAAGCTGCAAAGCGTTGCGGTCAGTACTATGTAAACCACCGCTGGCTCGGTGGCATGATGACCAACTGGCAGACTATCAGCCAGTCCATCAAGCGCCTGAAGCAGCTGAACGAACAACTCGGTCAAGAGCACACCGGCCTTACCAAGAAAGAAACACTGCAGCTTACTCGTCTGCGTGACAAGCTCGAGCTGTCTCTTGGCGGTATTCAAGACATGGGCGGCCTGCCTGACATCATCGTTGTTGTTGACGTGATCCGTGACGACCTTGCGATTGCTGAAGCTAACCGTCTTGGTATTCCTGTTGTTGGCGTTATCGACACCAACTCCAAGCCAGAAGGCGTTGATTTCCCGGTTCCAGGTAACGATGACGCAACTCGTGCGCTGCGCCTGTACTGCGATATGCTTGCTGAAGCTGCACTGGACGGCATTCAGGCTGAGCTGGCTGCGCAAGGTGTGGACCTTGGTGCCCAGGAAGCGCCTGTTGAAGAAGCTGCTGCTGAGGAAGCTGTAGAAGCGCCAGCAGAAGAAGCTGAAGCTGCAAAAGCAGAGTAACAATTATCTTGTAATGCTCCCGATAGTTTCTGCTTTCGGGGGCATTATCATACCTAAAATTGATGGTTGAAGATCCTAAGGGGAATTCAGATGGCACAAATTACTGCCGCACTCGTGAAAGAACTGCGTGAAACATCCGGCGCAGGCATGATGGACTGTAAAAAAGCTCTTGCTGAAACAGACGGCAATCTTGAAGCCGCTGTTGATTGGCTTCGCACAAAAGGCCTTGCAGCTGCTGCGAAGAAATCAGGCCGTGTGGCTGCAGAAGGCCTGGTTGCTGTTAAAGCTGCTGGCACCAAAGCTGCGGTTATTGAAGTTAACTCTGAAACTGACTTCGTAGCACGTAACGAACAGTTCCAGAAATTTGTTGGTGACCTTGCGGGCGTTGCTCTCGAAGTTGGTACTGACGTTGAAGCAATCTCTGCAGCAACATATCCAGGTTCTGCGAAGCCTGTTTCTGAAGTTCTGACTGACAACATTGCAAAAATCGGCGAAAACATGACAATCCGTCGTGCCGCTGTTGCTGAAGTTGAGGCCGGCCACGTTGCATCTTACATTCACGGTGCTGTTGCTGACGGCATGGGTAAAATTGCTGTTCTTGTTGCTCTTAAGTCTGATGCGGGCGAAGACGTCCTGGCACCGCTTGGCAAGCAACTCGCAATGCACATCGCTGCTGCAAACCCGGCTTCCATGAGCGAAGATGACCTGGATCAGGAAATCGTTGAGCGTGAGAAGCAGGTTCAGATCGAGAAAGCCAAAGAATCAGGCAAGCCAATGGAAATCATCGAGAAGATGATCGTTGGCCGCATGCGTAAGTTCCTTGAAGAGATCGTTCTCCTCAAGCAGACATTCGTGATCGACGGCGAAACCAAGATCGAAGACGTGATTGCAAAAGCGGCAAAAGACGCTGGTACGGCAATCGAGATGACTGGTTTTGTACGCATGGAAATGGGTGAAGGCCTTGAGAAAAAAGAAGACGACTTCGCAGCGGAAGTTGCTGCCGCAGCTGGCGTCTAGATTTTCTTCAGAAACAATTGGAAGGCCCAGGAGATTTCTCCTGGGCTTTTTTTTGAAAGTGAGGCGCTCAGCGCAAGTTACGCTTTCCCAGAGATGAATTTTATTTAAAACTTCGGTAGCCTTGTTGAGTTCAAGCGGATAAGCTGCTGCGGGCAAGAATAAGCACCAAGTTTCAAGGTGTAAGGGGAGATTTCGGCTGATGTCCATTGAGCCACGATTTAAGCGCGTTCTGTTGAAACTTTCAGGCGAAGCCTTGATGGGTAAGGGCAGTTACGGGATAGATCCCGAGACTGCAAATCGCGTTTCGCGGGAAATCAAAAGCGCACGTGAAATTGGTACTGAGGTTTGTGTAGTTGTAGGCGGTGGGAACATCTTCCGCGGTATCAAGGGCGCCGCGGAAGGCCTTGATCGGTCGACTGCTGACCATATGGGTATGTTGGCAACCGTGATGAATGCCTTGGCGCTTCAGAATGCATTGGAGAAAGTTGGCGTAGATACACGGGTGCTTTCCGCAATTCCAATGGCAAGTGTTAGCGAGCCCTATATCCGGCGCAGAGCAATCAGGCACCTTGAAAAAGGGCGCGTCGTGATATTTGCGGCCGGCACCGGCAACCCGTTCTTTACAACGGATACAGCGGCCGCGCTCCGTGCCGCCGAGATGAACTGTAATGCCCTCCTTAAGGGTACGCAGGTTGACGGCGTATATAACGCAGATCCAAAAAAGGACCCGACGGCAGTGCGTTACGACCGTTTGTCTTATATGGATGTGCTGAGGCAGGACCTGAAAGTTATGGACGCGTCGGCAATTTCTCTGAGCCGGGAAAACAATATTCCGATTGTTGTATTTTCTATTCATGCACAGGATGAACTCGTGAACGTTTTGAAGGGCGAGGGCACCTGTACGATTGTGGGTGAGGACTGATTATGAGCGATGAAGATTTGGATCTTGGCGATATTGAACGCCGCATGAAAGGTGCTGTCGAAGCACTCAAGCATGAGTTTGGTGGTTTGCGTTCTGGCCGGGCAACAACGAGCTTGCTGGACCCTGTGACAGTTGACGTATATGGCGCAAATATGCCCCTCAATCAGGTGGGTACGGTTGGTGTTCCTGAGCCTCGCATGCTTTCTGTTCAAGTATGGGACAAGTCGAATGTCTCGGCTGTGGAAAAGGCTATTCGCAATTCCGGTCTGGGGCTCAATCCAATGATCGATGGCCAACTTGTGCGTATTCCCATCCCTGAGCTGAACGAGGAGCGCCGCGCAGAGCTTGCAAAAGTGGCTGCGAAGTATGCAGAACAAGGCCGTATTGCGATCCGTAACGTGCGTCGCGACGGCATGGATCAGCTTAAGCGCATGGAAAAAGACAAAGCTATCAGCGAAGACGACCACAAAATGTACGCTGATGAAGTGCAAGAGCTTACCAACAAGTATGTTGGCGATATCGACGCGCAGCTAAGCGCCAAAGAAAAAGAAATCATGCAGGTTTAATATGGTGGCGCAATCGCAGCCGGCAATTTCAGGTCCGGGGCTCGCAGTGCCCCGGCATGTTGCCATTATCATGGACGGAAATGGCCGGTGGGCCGTCCGCCACAATAAGCCCCGTTCCGTTGGCCACAAACGGGGTGCTGAGGCTGTGCGTGAAGCCATTGAAGGTGCGCTTAATTCGGGCGTAGAGTATTTGACACTTTATGCCTTCTCGTCTGAAAACTGGAACCGTCCACAGGATGAGGTCTCGGATCTCATGGGGCTATTGAAACTTTACCTCAGCCGTGAGGTAAAGACGATGCACAAGCAGGGGGTGCGCCTTCAGGTTATTGGCCGCAAGGAGATGCTTTCCTCCGATATTCGTGAGATGATTTCCAGAGCGGAAACTTTAACGGCTGAAAATTCAAGACTGACACTTGTTATTGCGCTTAGTTACGGAAGCCGTGACGAAATTGTTGAGGCAGCAAAGAAACTTGTCGGGAAGGTGCTTGAAGGCAAGATTTCGGCATCTGATATCACGGAAGATGTATTAGCTGATGAGCTAATGACCTCTTCCTTGCCTGATCCTGACCTGATTATCCGAACAAGTGGTGAGCAGCGCCTCTCAAACTTCTTGATGTGGCAGGCTGCATATTCTGAGTTTCTGTTCCTTGATTTGCTGTGGCCGGATTTTTCGAAAGAAACCTTTCAAGACGCAGTTTCAGAATACCAAACACGTGATCGCCGATACGGTGCTCGCCCTCAATAGATAGGGTAACAATGGCACTTGGAATGTCAGATAACTTAATCAAACGAATAGTGTCAGCTTTGCTGCTTCTGCCCATCGCATTATACCCAATTTATGCTGGCGGGATTTGGTTTTGGGCGTTGCTTTCCTTAGGCGGTGTGTTGATGGCGCTAGAGTGGGGGGCTTTGACACTACCTGATACCGGTAAGCTGATAAGGCTTTCCCTGCCGTTTGGTGCATTATTTTTGCTCCTGTCTTTTATTGGGAGCGGCTTAGGCGGGGGCGAGCAATCAATTTCCGGTATGGGGATACTGTTTGTTGCTGGATGCTTATTTTCAAAAGTGCGGCCTGTACCAGGCTGGTGGTTTGCGGGCATTGGGTATGTAACGCTGCCACTTATTGCGTTGAGTGTACTAAGGGAAGCCAGCTCAATTTTGGTACTCTGGGTGTTTTTAATTGTCTGGGCAACAGACGTAGGTGGATATTTTGCCGGAAAAGGCATCGGTGGGCCCAAGCTTGCCCCCAGAATAAGTCCCAAAAAGACCTGGGCCGGCCTGCTGGGCGGTATGGCGTTGGCGGCTTTGGTCAGTATAGGCATGGCTGAAGTGCTAGGGTTACACGAATATAACTGGCATTTTGCGGCGGCACTGGCGGCATGGGCGCAAGTAGGGGATCTTGTTGAAAGCGGCATTAAGAGGCACTTCAATGTAAAAGATTCTGGTGGCTTGATTCCGGGCCACGGGGGATTGTTGGACAGGGTGGACGGGCTGGTATTCGTTGCCCCGGCTGTTGCGCTAATTCTATATTATATGCCCTTGTTTGGTGTCGAGTTGACGGGATGATGAATAGTACGGTTAAGACAGTTTCCATTCTCGGTGCAACTGGCTCGGTTGGGCAAAGCACGCTTGATGTAATTTCGAGAAACCCTAATTCTTTTAAGGTAATAGCTCTCACTGCTTATAGTCGAGTTGAGGAACTTGCCTTAGCTGCCAAACAGTTTAGAGCCAGCCTTGCAGTGATTGGCGATGAGAGCAAATTTGGCAAATTGCAGGAATTACTTGCTGGTACAGATATTGAAGTAGCCAGCGGAGAAAAAGCCATCATTGAAGCTGCTTCGCGACCTTCAGATATTGTTATGGCAGCTATTGTCGGAGCCGCCGGTTTGCGCCCGACGATGGCAGCTGTCAGGCGGGGTGCGACAATTGCGCTTGCAAATAAGGAATGCCTTGTTTGTGCCGGCGAATTGCTTATGGCGGAAGTCGAGGAACATGGCGCGACCTTGTTACCGGTGGATTCCGAGCATAATGCGATCTATCAGGTATTTGACTTTAACGCCGCGGAATCTGTGTCCAGGCTGGTCCTGACAGCGTCAGGGGGACCTTTCCTTGGCCGGAGACGCTCCGAACTGTCGGCAGTTACGCCGTCACAAGCTGTAGCCCACCCAAACTGGGATATGGGGGCAAAAATATCAGTTGATTCCGCAACTATGATGAACAAGGGCCTCGAAGTTATTGAGGCATATCATTTGTTTCCCGTTGAAAAGCGGCAGATAGAAGTCGTTGTCCATCCACAATCTGTTATTCATTCTTTGGTGGAATATCATGACGGTAGTGTGTTGGCGCAGTTGGGCTCACCAGATATGCGAATCCCAATTGCATATAGTTTGGCTTGGCCGGGGCGTATCGAAGTGCCTGTAAAGCGTTTGTCATTGGCTGAAATCGGTACGCTAAGCTTCATTGAGCCTGATTATGACGCCTTTAGGTGCCTGGCTCTGGCGCGGGATGCGATGATGTTAGGCGGCGCGGCGCCAATAATATTGAATGCGGCCAATGAGATAGCTGTCGATGCATTTCTCAAGGAAAGATTGGGGTTTCTGGAAATTTCAGCATTGGTCGAGGAATCTCTTGCTCGTTGCGACATGAAAGCGCCACAATCGCTGACAAATGTATTCGAAATTGATGCTGAAGCGCGCAGAGTTGCGCAAGCGCTGTCTGCGTCCTTTGCCTAGGCGAGGTGTTGAGTTATGGAAACTGAAGGTCCAGGACTACTGTTCACGATAGTTGCCTTTATTGGAGGCTTCAGTCTGCTCGTCTTCATTCATGAGTGGGGCCACTATATTGTTGCTCGGCTTTTTGGCGTCCGTATCGACACATTTTCCATTGGCATGGGGAAAGAACTGTTTGGCAGGACTGACCAACGTGGCACACGCTGGAAGATAAGTGCAGTGCCTCTTGGTGGCTATGTGAAATTTTTTGGTGATGCATCAGCTGCCAGTAATCCGGGGGAAATTCCACAGGGAATGTCTGCCGAGGAAAGGGCAGTTTGCTACCACTTCAAGCCTTTGTGGCAGCGCGCCTTGATTGTTTTTGCTGGCCCGGCAGTAAATTTGATTGCGGCTGTCTTGGTTTTCGCTGTTTTGTCTTACAATAACGGCATCCGAATTTCTGAGCCAGTCGTTGCCGAAGTCCATGCCGAAACGCCCGCAGAGAAGGCTGGTTTTCAGGCAGAGGATCGCATCCTCAATGTTGATGGCGCAGCGGTTGACCGATTTTCGGATATCGCCCGTATCGTAAAACTGCATCCCAATCAGGTGATTGAGTTTGGCGTCCTACGGGACAACAGGGAAATTGTTTTGAGGGCCCAGATTGGAACTTCCTACCTTGAAGATCGGTTCGGGAATAGATATCCGCAGGGTTTTCTTGGCGTCCGGTCCCATACTAGCGAAATCATTGAATTAGGCCCTATGGGCGCAATAGGCGAGGGCGCTCGGCAGACAGTTGGCAGCACCAAGATGATATTTACGACCCTGGGGCAAATGATCCTGGGCATACGTTCCGTAAAAGAATTAGGTGGGCCTCTCAGAATAGCCAATTCTATTGGAGAAGCCGCCAATATTAGTTTCCAGTATTTTATCTGGATGCTCGCAATGTTGTCCCTCAATCTTGGTATTGTGAATCTATTGCCGATTCCGGTACTTGATGGAGGGCATCTTCTTTTCTACGGGCTCGAGGCAATCAAGGGCTCACCAATCAGTAAAAAGGCACAGGAGGCCGGTTTTGTCGCCGGATTTGCCCTGATGTTGATTTTTATGCTGATTGTAACACTGAATGACTTGCAATCCATGGCGCTCTAGGCCAATTTCACCGCCATTGTCGCTAAAGAAATAAGAATGGGCAGGAAAAGTTGCGTTTTTTAAAGATTTGCGTGATGTCGCGCTTCATTGCAGCGCTGATGATCGGGGGAATGTCTGTTTCGGTGCCAGTTTCGGCACAAGAGCAGGCTGCTCAACAGATTCCTATTATCCGGCAGATTAGTGTGGTCGGTAACGAGAGGGTTGAACCAGAAACGATTGCCTCCTATCTGGCGGTGCGTCCTGGCGAACCCTTTGACCCAGCCAAGCTGGACATCAGCCTTAAAAACCTTTTTGCGACAGGACTGTTTTCTGACGTAGAGCTTTCGGAAAGCCAAGGGGCCTTGGTTGTTAGGGTGGTCGAGAACCCGATAATCAACCGAATTATCTTTGAAGGAAACAAGAAGCTGGACCGGGAAGATCTCTTGGAAGAGGCCCGTTTGCGCCCCCGCCAGGTCTTTACCCGTGCGAAAGTACGCTCTGACGTGCAGCGCATGATGGAACAATATCGTAGTTCCGGTCGGTTTGCGGCCATCATCGAACCAAAAGTTGTTCAGCTGGAGCAAAACCGCGTTGATGTGGTTTATGAAATCCAGGAAGGGCCGAAAACCAAGGTTAGCCGCATCAACTTCATTGGTAACGAGAGTTTCAGTGATGGTGACCTGCGGGACGTACTTGCGACCAAGGAATCGCGTTGGTGGAAAATCTTTTCGTCTAACGATACCTTTGACCCCAACCGCCTTGCATACGATCAGCAGGTTCTTCGCCAACACTATCTCAATGAAGGTTACGCAGACTTCCGTACGGTTTCTGCCGTATCCGAGCTGACGCCTGATCGGGAAGACTTCTTCATCACTTTCGCGATTGAAGAGGGTGAAATTTACGAGTTTGGTACCATCGACGTTGAAAGTGAGATCAGGGACGTAAATGCGAGTTTGTTCCGAGCGTTCCTATTGATGCGCGAGGGCATGACTTACAATGCTGAAGCAATCGAAAAAACGATCGAATCTCTTTCAAATGCTGCCGGTTTGCTCGGTTATGCTTTTGTGGACGTCCGTCCACAAATTAACCGCGATAGGGAAAACCGCAAGATCAACATCACTTTTCGGGTATTGGATGCCCCACGGGTTTATGTGGAACGCATCAATGTAACAGGTAATGTCGTTACTTTGGACCGCGTTATACGGCGTGAATTCCGCCTTCAGGAAGGCGATGCATTCAACTCGGCGTTGGTTACACGTTCCGAAAACCGGCTGAAGCGCCTTGATTTCTTCCGCGAAGTGACTGTTGAACAGCTGCAGGGTTCAGAGCCAGATCGTATGGTGCTGGACGTCGCTGTAGAAGAGCAGGCTACCGGTGAACTTAACTTGGGTGCTGGTTTCTCTAGCCTGGAGAACTTTATTTTCGATTTCTCCATCCGCCAGCGGAACTTCCGAGGTAAGGCGCAAGACCTCCGTTTGGGACTTCGCCTTTCAGGCAACCGCCAGGAAATCGATTTTGGCTTCACGGAGCCATACTTTATGGGACGTCGTGTTGCTGCAGGCTTTGACATCTTCGCGCGCAATGTTGAATCCGGCCTTACAGGATCTGGATTTGAAACCAAATCTCTTGGTTTCTCTCTGCGTGCTGGTATGGCCATTAGCGAATATTGGACGCTGTCGACGCGGTATACGCTTCGTCAGGACGATGTGACAATCGTAGACAGTGCACTTGATTCCTTCTTCCGTTCCACACTGGATATTCAAACCACAGTAGAAGATCTGCGGTTGAATAATTTTGATGGCAGTGATCCTACGCCTCTTACCGATGCGGAAATTGATGCCCGTGTTGCAGCATATGATCGCAATGGCGACGGCGCAGTTGATCTGGCAGATTATGATCTGGATGGTAGTGGTTCCGCCTCGATCTCCGACTTGGATAGAGACGAATTGCTCGCAACGTTGCCTCAGTCGTATCAGGAGGCCGATGGCAAGCGCTTCCAGTCGATCCTTGGTTATACCATTGGTTTTGATACAAGAAATAGCGTCATCCGACCTACACGCGGGCACAGCTTCTATTTCAGTCAGGACTTTGCCGGTCTAGGCGGCGATGTGAAGTATCTGCGGTCTTCGGTTAACTTTGATAACTATTGGACACCATGGCAGGGCTGGACTTTCCGCGTAGGCGGTGAGGCAGGCATCATTCATGGCCTCGGCCAGGATATTCGTCTTTCAGATCGCTTCTTCATCGGTGGCCCGCGTATTCGCGGCTTCGATACAGGTGGTATTGGTCCACGCCAGTTTGCTGGCAGCACATCCAATAGCCGTTCTTCAATCGGTGGTACCGCATTCTATATCGGGCGAGGCGAACTCTTCTTCCCACTTGGCGATGCGGCACTGGAATCGGGCATCAATGCTTCTGCATTCATTGACGTTGGCTCGCTTTTCCGGGGGCAGGAGGATTCACTGCCGAAATGTGCTTTCACACAAGCTGACTATGATCTGGCTGTCGAAGACGGAACAACAAGCGACCTTACATTGAACTGTATTGCGGGTGATAGCGCTGCACCAAGGATATCTGTGGGTATCGGCTTCTCTTGGCAGTCGCCATTCGGTCCGTTCCGAATTGACCTTGCAAAAACACTCAAGAAACAACTGGGTGACCGTACACAAACGTTGCAATTCAACGTGGGTACCACCTTCTAAGAATGACAATAGGGAAACTAACAATGGGTAAGATGTTTAAATCAGCAAAGATGGCGGCCGTGGGACTGGCCGCTGTACTTGGGTTTGCCGCAATGGCGAATGCTCAAATTCTGACAGTAGACGATGAACGTATTGAGCGTGAAGCTGCTGCCTATAAGGACTTCAATCTCCAAACTGCCGAGTTGCGCCAGAATATTCTTCAGCTACGGCAGTTCATTACGCGTGGCGGTGTCGTTGAGCAACAGCTTGCTGACCTGGAAAAGCGTAAAGCTATTATCGGCAACGATAAATACGAAGAAGAAAAGAGGAAGCTGGAGTCTCAGTATGTTCAAGCACAGCAGGCGCTGAGCCAACTTGAATATACTTTCGACAAACTTCGTCAGGAAGCAATGGTACAAGTGGAACGCGCGCGCCAACCTGTAATCCGTACGCTTTTGGCCGACCGGAAAGCTCAGGTAATCATGCTGAAGCGTCTGGTTCTTGGCTCTGCTGCAGGTATTGATGTAACCACTGAGTTTATTGAACGTCTGGACGCTGAGCTGCCTAACGTGACAATCAATATGCCTCAGGCTGCACCGGCTGCTGACGCGCCTGCCGAAGGCGGCAACCAATAATAGAAGGCGGCTGTCATGGAATTTGATATCCAAAAAATTATGGAACTGATACCTCACCGGTATCCGTTCCTGCTGGTGGACAAGGTTGTGGATGTTGTGCCGGGCGAAAGCGCCACTGGTATCAAATGTGTCACAATGAATGAACCATTTTTTCCGGGGCATTTTCCCCAGAAGCCGGTGATGCCGGGCGTTCTGATCCTGGAAGCAATGGCACAAACGGCTGGCGCACTGGCAATCGATTTCTTAGGTGATGATGCCAAAGGCAAGGTCGTCTATTTCATGGGGATCGATGGCGCGAAGTTCCGGAAGCCTGTAGGCCCCGGCGATGTGCTTGAAATGAAGGTGACCAAAACCCGTGGCGGCGGCGCCGTTTGGAAATTTGATGCACAAGCTTTCGTAGGTGGCGAGATGGTAACCGAGGCCAAACTAACAGCGATGCTTGGCGCCAACTAGAGCGCGTTTTATAGTGAATAGAAGAAAAGGCGGCCGATCTGGCCGCCTTTTTCTTTTGAGTAGACGGCGGAAGCGCGCACAAGAAAACCAGCCCTTGCGAGCTGGTTTCTTATTTTTCGATAATTGGATGCGTCTAGCGTTTGTCGATCGACACATAATCCCGTTTGGTCGCACCGGTATAGAGCTGACGAGGGCGACCGATCTTCTGGGTCGGATCTTCGATCATCTCTTTCCACTGTGCGATCCAGCCAGATGTGCGGGCGAGAGCAAACAGCACTGTAAACATGCTGGTTGGGAAGCCCATGGCTTTCAGGATAATGCCGGAATAGAAGTCCACGTTCGGATAAAGCTTCTTCTCAACAAAATATGGATCTTCGAGAGCAATTTTTTCCAGCTCCATCGCTACATCAAAGAGCGGATCATCAACACCGAGTTCGGCAAGAACCTTATGCGCTGTATCGCGCATAACTGTAGCGCGCGGATCAAAGTTTTTATAGACCCGGTGACCAAAGCCCATCAAACGGAATGGATCGTTGCGGTCTTTCGCGCGAGCGACAAACTCAGGAATGCGGTCAACTGTGCCAATTTCCTCTAGCATGTTCAGGCATGCCTCATTGGCACCGCCATGAGCCGGCCCCCACAGGCATGCAATGCCCGCGGCGATACAAGCAAAAGGATTTGCGCCAGAAGAACCAGCAAGACGTACAGTCGAGGTTGACGCATTTTGTTCATGGTCAGCGTGAAGGATAAAGATCAGGTCCATCGCTTTTTCAAGCGTTGGGCTCACTTTATATTCCTCAGCAGGAACCGAGAACATCATATGCAGGAAGTTACCCGCATAGGAGAGGTCGTTCCTAGGGTACACAAATGGTTGGCCAATGGTATATTTGTAAGCCATCGCTGCGATTGTCGGAATTTTTGCAATCAGGCGATAGCTGGCAACCATGCGCTGGTGTGGGTCATTGATGTCTGTGCTGTCGTGATAGAAAGCAGACAATGCACCAACAACGCCGACCATTACTGCCATTGGGTGTGCATCACGACGGAAACCGAGGAACAGTCGATGAAGTTGCTCATGCACCATTGTGTGGTGCGTGATGTCATATACAAACTTTTCCTTTTCGGCTTTGCTTGGCAGCTCACCGAAGAGTAGCAAATAGCAACATTCCATAAAGTCGCTGTCCGCTGCCAACTGTTCAATAGGGTAGCCGCGATACTGCAGTTCACCTTTTTCGCCATCGATATAGGTGATTTTGGATTCACAGCTTGCAGTGGATGTAAAGCCAGGGTCAAAGGTGAACATACCCGTCTGAGCATATAGCTTGCGGATATCCATTACCTTCGGACCTACAGACCCCTCCATAATTGGAAGGTCGACGTCAGCGCCGGCGCCGGCCAGTTTAAGGGGATCATTTGACATGGTCCTAACTCCTTTATCAAAATATCAACTCACCGAAGCGAGTTCAGGCTATGCGGCAATGCGGTCCCTCAAGCGGCCGATCGTTTCTTCCTGGCCTAATATCTCCAGGGTCTCTACGAGGTCGCCGCACTGTTTTCCACCAGTTGCAGCGGCTCGGATCGGCTGCATCACCTTGCCAAGTTTAAGATCCTCTGCTTCAGCAAAGGATAGAATGGCAGCTTTGATCACAGACATATTCCAATCCGTGACAGCTTCCAATTCGTTTGCCACTTTTGCCAACATCTCCGGCGTGTCGCCAGAAAGGGCCTTTAGGGCATTTTCTGAAAGGCTTAGCGGGCGAGTGTTACAGAATAGCGACGCATTTTCTGTAATGTCCGGCATCCGCTTTGCGCGTTCCGCGAGGGCGGGCAGCCCTTTGATCAGTCGCTCTTCCTCAATTTTTGTCAAAGAATGCTGTATTTCATTTTCTAGATCGTTTCTGATCAGAGACAAGAGAGAATCTGCATTCAGTTCACGAATATAGTGACTGTTCAGATTGTCCAGTTTGTCAAAGTCAAACCTGGAAGGCCCGCGACCAATGTTCTCGAGATTAAACCACTCGATCGCCTGTTCGGTTGGGATGATTTCATCGTCGCCGTGGCTCCACCCCAGGCGAAGAAGATAGTTCCTCATGGCCTCGGGCAGGTATCCCATATCCCTGTAGGCTTCTACGCCCAGAGCGCCATGCCGTTTTGACAGCTTTTTACCATCACCGCCATGGATCAGGGGGATATGGGCCAATGTTGGTGGGGTCCAGCCGAGCGCGGTATATATCTGATGCTGACGGAAGGCATTGTTGAGGTGGTCGTCACCTCTTACAATGTGGGTTACGCCCATGTCATGGTCATCCACTACAACGGCAAGCATATATGTGGGAGTGCCATCCGACCGCAGGATGATCATATCATCCAGATTGTCGTTCTGCACAGTCACAGGGCCTTGAACGGCGTCTTGCAGCGTAGTTTCACCTTCGCGCGGCATCCTGATGCGTACAGAGTAGGGAGCTCCCTCCGGGGCTTCCGAAGGGTCGCGGTCTCGCCAAAGATCACCGAGAAAGTTTCTGCCCTCAGCACGCGCTTTTTCACGCGCTTCAGCAATCTCTTCCGATGTTGCGTAGCATTTATATGCTTTGCCTGTTTCCAGAAGCTGATGTGCCACTTCTGCATGACGGCTTGCTCTGCCAGCCTGGCTGATAGCCTCGCCGTCCCAGTCAAGACCGAGCCACTTCATACCATCAATAATCGCGTCAATTGCTTCCTGCGTGGATCGTTTCAGATCGGTATCTTCGATACGGAGAAGGAATTGACCGCCGTGATGGCGCGCAAACAACCAATTATAAAGTGCTGTACGGGCTCCGCCGATATGGAGGAAGCCTGTTGGAGACGGCGCAAACCGCGTTACCACATTGGGCATGTCATTTTGCATGCTCAGGAACTAAACCCTTGTTGTTTATAACAAATATAAAGCGCTGGAAATGTGAATAAGCGCTTGTAAAGAAAGTTCGTCTGGCTTGTATCACATGTTTTCTCACAACACAAATTGCAGTGCAGCAATTTTTAGATATTTGCAGTTATTTTAGAGCAGGTATATCACCATAAGGGGAGAAAAATCGCGCAAAGGTATGTGTTTATGCAGTTGTTGCTGAGAAAGGCTACGAAAAACCTGCCTGTGTTAGGGCAGTTTGACGCAGTGCAACACATGCATAGCGAATGGCGATTAATGCTGCCTGTGGTGGGCTTTGGTATTGGTTGCGCCTTGTATGTTGCCACCGATCTGCCGTTTCCGTCTCTTTGGATACACACCGGTATATTATTTTCCTGCCTGTTCGCCGGTGTTGTCTTGCGTATACAGAAGTATCCAGCGGTCGTCTTCCTTGCGGCCGTTTCTGCAGGAACATTGTGTGCAGGGCTACGCATCGCATTCATCGATAGCCCCATAGTTAAGTATGAACACTTCCGTGAAATAGAGGGAAAGGCGTTAGAGATAGAAGGCAGTGCCGGAAATAGTACACGCCTTTCACTCGAACTGACGAGGATAGATGGCGCTCCAGAGGGCCTTCCAGCAAAGGTTCGCCTGATCGCGCGCGGCGATGTGCCTGAAAACCTGAAAGTTGGAGCGCTTGTGCGCCTGCCGGTTATTCTCAGGCCACCACAGGGCCCAATAGTACCGGGCGGATTTGATTTTTCCAGGAGGTCATATTTTAGCGGTATTGGCGCCGAGGGTTTCGTGGCAGGGCCCATTGACATTTTAGAGGATGACGGCAACGAATTTGAGGCTTGGGCCGCGATCCAAAATGTCCGCATACAAGTTGCGGATCGACTTTTAAACTCCATGAACGGTGATGTTGGGGGGATTGCCGCCGCACTAGCAGTTGGCCGCAGGGACGAGGTATCTAACGCGACAAAGGACGACTTCAGGGATGCTGGACTAGCACATCTCATGGCTATCTCCGGCCTGCATATGGGCCTTGTCACAGCTGCAGCCTTCTTTACGCTGGAGCTGGTTATTGCGTTTGTTCCTATTTGGGCCCTGAGACTTCAGCCAAAGAAAGCAGCGGCATTTGGTGCCTGGATAGTTGCGCTAGGGTATTTGCTTCTTTCCGGTGCAGGAACCTCCACGATACGGGCGTTTATCATGGTCTCTGTTGGCCTGCTTGCAGTGGTATTGGATAGAAGGGTCTTGTCACTTCGAAGTGTAGCATTAGCTGCTATTTTTATATTAACGATCTGGCCCGAATCTGTTGTGAGTGTCGGGTTTCAAATGTCGTTTGCTGCAACCAGCGCTTTAGTCGCCTTTTTCGAGAAATACGGTAGTTCAGCCTTATTTCGCATTCATATCGGCGGGCCGGTAGTGAGGGCAGTGAAATTCCTCCTTGTGACCCTAGCGACGACACTCGTTGCCGAGTTGGCAATCTCTCCATTTGCCCTTTATCACTTTCAGGCCACGTCCATGGTTGGACTAGCAGCGAATTTGCTGGCAGTGCCGCTTACGAGTTTAGTTATTATGCCGTTGCTTTTGCTTTATACACTGCTTCTGCCAGTTGGGCTGGAATCCCTCGTGGTGCCGGTCCTCGAGCCTGCGCTACAGGTTCTGTTGTGGACCGCCCATTTTTTCGGCGGTGAAAACTATGCAGTATTCCATGTGCCGCAAACTACGCCGATATTTCTGGTAGTGAGCGCTTTCGGGCTAATATCTGTGCTCTTGACCCGCGGACGAATGCAGGTTGGCATCATGGCCCTTGCTCTATTGGTTGCTCCGCTATCATTCAGGCCGGTTCACTTCGGCGTTTTGATTGATAATGGTGGGCGGGTTGTGGCTCAGTCAGGGGATGAAACTTTTGCCATTTCAGGAGGAAGGCGAGGAACCTTTCGGGATTTGGCTTGGGCTAGGTTCTGGGGAAATGATTTGGCCAACGAACCGGAGAAGCTGCAAAAACTATGTACGATGGAAGCATGCGTGGTTCAGCTGACAAGCGGCGAAACAGTGGCGATAGTGAAAATGCTGGATGCCTTGCGTCAACATTGCGCTACATCAAATATTGTAGTTCTTCCAAGACGTTGGAAGGGCTACTGCAAAGGAAGTGCATTGCAGATTAGCGAAGAAGATATCGAATATAAGGGCCCGGCAGCTATTGATCTTGCGACAGGTTCATTAAGCTGGAGCCGCCCTCAAGGGAATAGGCCATGGAACAGTCTTCCATAGCCCTAAAGCGGTATGACTTATAAAAAGGTTAGTGGTATTGCCGAATTAGTCCGACAAGGCGCCCCTGAACTTGAACACGACCAGATTCCAAAACCTGGGTCTGATAGTCTCTGTTTGCTGGAACAAGTTCAATGAACTGCCCGTTGCGTCGAATTGTTTTGAGCGTTGCTTCTTCCCTGTCAACAAGGGCAACAACCACTTCACCGTCTCGGGCCGTATCCGCACTTTCAATAACAACTGTATCACCATCCAGGATACCCAATTCCACCATAGAATCCCCAGAAACCTCAAGGGCAAAGCAATTGCCGCGCCCCATCATGCCAGTGGGTACAGAAATGAAACTGTCAGAATTTTCCAACGCCTCAATTGGCGTCCCAGCAGCGATCCGTCCATGGAGTGGAATTTCAACGCTGTTATCATTTTCAACAGGTACTCGGTCAGTAGAAGCTTTTCCGAAAGGCGCGCTAACAACATTGTTTGTGTTTGTTGCAGGCCCCTGATCGGGGGATTTCAGTATTTCCAAAGCCCGTGCCCGATTTGGCATCCGGCGTATAAAGCCTCTTTCTTCAAGTGCATTGATCAATCGATGTACGCCAGACTTAGATTTAAGACCAAGAGCGTCCTTCATTTCGTCAAAGGACGGTGAAACTCCGGAAGAAGACAATCGCTCTTGAATGAAATGCAAAAGCTGATGTTGCTTGGATGTGAGCATGAAGTCCTCCGGTTAATGTTTTCCTTATGTTCTCTTTTAGTTCACCTTTTGGGCGTTTGTCAATAGCATGTGACATTGGTTAGAACGGCAGAAAGGAAACCAGTTCACCGGCCTGTGCCACGGGAGCGCCGGGTTCACGGACCAAAAGACCATCACACTGGGCCAAAACAGAGGCAAGGCTGCTGTCTTGCGCTGCTGCGGGATCTACGTGCCGAGAACCAGGCTCACCAATCAGCCGGGCGCGCATGTAATGCTGGCGTGGACCGTTGGCAGGCAAATCTGTAGCGACGGGAAGCTTAACACCTGAGGGGAATGGCGCAGGGCGGCCCATCACCTGATCCACCAATGGCCTCGCGAAAAGAAGGGCACAGACGAAGGCAGAAACAGGATTACCGGGAAGCCCTAATACATGCCTGTTATTGATTGTTCCGTATATCAAAGGTTTTCCCGGGCGCATTCCCACTTTCCAGAAATTCAGTTGCATGCCTATTTGGTCAAGTGCTTCCTTGACCAGATCTTTTTCGCCGACAGAGGCACCGCCAATGGTGATGAGGATATCGCAATCTGCACATTTTCTCAGCTCAACCTGCAGGCTTTTCAGTTCATCCCTTGCGGTGCCGATGTAAATGATATTGGCGCCAGCATCTGAAAGCAGGGTGGCGACCTGAGGGGCACAGCTATTGACCGTTTGATGGGGTTCAAAACTGTCTGACTCCGGTGAAACTAACTCATTTCCGGTAGAGATGATTGCGATTTTTGGCGCGCGATGAACCATCAAGTGGTCGTATCCCGCGCTCGCAATCAGGCCAATTGATTTGGGGCTGACATAAGCGCCTTTATCCATGACTGTCTGGCGTTCAGCAAAGTCGATCCCTGCGGGTCTGATGTGGCGACCCGGCTCTCTTTCGGCATGTGTCAGGATGCCGTCTTCATTGGTTTCGCAATCCTCTTGGATAACCACTTGATCACACGAATTCGGAACAATGGCTCCCGTGAAAATACGAACAGCCTCTCCGGCACCGCATTCTCCTGTGAAGGGAGTGCCGGCGGCGCTTTCGCCAATGATAGTGAACGAAGAGGAACCTTGAGATGCAAGATCTTGTGACCTGACCGCATAGCCATCCATTGCCGAAAGGTTGGCCGCAGGTTGGCTTCTGCGGGCTGTGAGAGGGGCAGCAAGAACACGGCCAGAACATTCCAGAAGAGGTAGCCTTTCTGTCGTCAGCGGGGTTGCTGTTTCAACAATTCGGCGAAACGCTTCTTCTACAGTGATCATCTCAATCTGCCTCGTAAGTTCCTGATTTTCCGCCTTCTTTTCTAAGTAGGCGTACGCCGTCAATGCGCATCGCTTTATCCGATGCCTTGGCCATGTCATAGATCGTCAAAGATGCAACTGATGCAGCCGTTAAAGCCTCCATTTCTACACCTGTTTGGCCATTTACCTTGACATAGGCCTCAATTCTTAAACTGGTATCGGAGGACTTGGTGATATCTAGTTTGGCGCTTGTTATAGGTAGCGGGTGACAAAGCGGAATAAGATCACTCGTTTTTTTTGCTGCCATAATGCCCGCAAGCCGGGCGGCAGCTAAAACGTCCCCTTTGGGTAGCTTGCCATCCAGAATAAGACCCAGCGTGTCTGTGCGCATATGAACAAACGCTTCTGCAATTGCAATACGGTGTGTGCTTGCCTTGTCGCCAACATCAACCATGCGCGCAGCGCCTGTTTCATCCACATGGGTAAGCTTGCTCATGGTTTTCCCCTACGCTGCCGTTGATTTCTGAAGTGACCGAACGGCTTCTTCAACATTCTGCTGGCGCATGAATGTTTCTCCGATAAGGAAGCAGTTGGCGCCAATAGAGGCACAGGATGCAAGGTCTTCCGCCGTTCTTAGGCCTGATTCTGCAACAGCTATACGGTCTTGCGGGAACGTTGGCACCAATGCAAGTGTATTATCAAGGGACACTTCCATTGTCTTGAGGTTTCGGTTGTTCACGCCAACAAGCGGGCTCTTGAGTTTGAGGGCTCGGTCCAGTTCGGAGCTATCATGTACTTCAATGAGAACATCCATACCCCAGCAATGGGCGGCGTCCTCAAGGTCGGAAGCCTGTGTGTCTGATAGGGCCGCCATGATGATCAGGATACAGTCTGCCCCAAGGCCGCGCGCTTCTGTGACCTGATACGGATCAATCATGAAGTCTTTGCGTAGGCAAGGCAGGGAAACGGCGGCTCGCGCCTGTTGAAGATAGCTGTCATGGCCCTGGAAATAGGGCTCATCTGTAAGGATCGACAAACATGCCGCCCCCCCGCGCTCATAAGCCTGGGCGAGGGTGGCGGGGTCAAAATCGTTGGGGCGGATCAGGCCTTTCGAGGGGCTGGCTTTCTTGATTTCACAGATGAAACCGTATCTTCCATCATTCTTAGCCGCTTTGAGAGCATTGATAAATCCACGCGGTGCACTGGCGGCCTTTGCGTGGCTTTCTTGCTCGGACAGAGAAACCTCGGCTTTCCTTGCATCGACATGCAGGCGTTTGCGATCGCAGATTTCCCTTAAAATATCAGCCATTTTCCGGCTCCGGTGCATATTGCTGTGTAAAGCTGGCCCACAGCTCCATAGCCTTCTTGGCTTTTCCGCTATCGATTGTTTCCGCGGCAAGACGAACGCCTTCGGCAAGGTCGGCCGTTTTGCCCGCGACAACCAGCGCAGCGCCAGCATTCATCAGAACAATGTCACGATAAGCCGACTTTTCACCGGCCAGGAGCTTGCGAATTGCCTCAGCGTTCACTAGGGCATCACCACCTTTGAGGGCATCAATGTCCGAACGGTTGAGACCAAATGTCTCCGGTGTGACTTCAAATTCACTAATGTTGCCGTCCTTCAGTTCTGCGACATAGGTAGGCCCGGTTGTGGTTACCTCATCAAGGCCATCACTACCATGCACAACCCATACATGTTCGCTACCCAGCTTTTGAAGCACTTCAGCCATTGGGCGTAGCCATTTTCGGTCAAACACACCCAGAACCTGGCGCTTGGCGTGGGCGGGGTTCGCGAGAGGGCCCAAGAGATTGAAAATTGTACGAAGCTGCAACGATCCGCGGGCAGGGGCCACATGGCGCATGGCCCGGTGGTGGGCTGGGGCAAACATGAAGGCGAAGTTGTTTGTGCGCAGGCTTTCCTCGTTGGCAGCCTCTGGCATTTCCAGGTTAGCACCGAGCGCCATCAAAACATCCGCCGAACCAGATTTGCTGGATACCGAACGGTTGCCGTGTTTTGCAACTGGCACGCCCGCCGCCGCCGTTACCAAGGCAGCAGCTGTAGAGATGTTATAGGTGCCAATGCCGTCACCACCTGTGCCGCACGTATCTACAATGCCTTCTGGCGCGTTGAGGCGGCTCGCCTTGGCGCGAAGAACGCGGGCACCGCCAACGATCTCATCCACTGTTTCGCCACGCAGCCTAAGCGCCATAATAAAGGCAGCCATCTGTGCAAGATCAGCCGCACCTGACATGATAATGTTGAAAGCTTCTTCAGATTCAGGCGAGGAGAGCGTTTCACCGTCCGCCAGACGTGCCAGAATGGGACGCAGATCAGACATTGCAGCTTGCCTCCTCGCAGATATCCAGGAAGTTTTTGAATACCGCATGACCGTGTTCGGATGCGATGCTCTCCGGGTGGAACTGAACGCCATATATTGGCAGGTCCTTGTGCTGAAGCGCCATGATAAGCCCATCATTGGTTTCAGCAGTTACTTCTAGGCAATCCGGCAGGCTCTTGCGCTCTACAATCAGGGAATGGTAACGAGTTGCCGAATAGGGGCTCGGCAAACCTTTGAAAATACCTTCTCCTGTATGGCTGACTTCGCTGACTTTGCCATGCATCACGTATGGAGCACGACAAACAGTACCGCCAAAAACCTGACCAATACTTTGAAAGCCAAGGCACACGCCAAAAATAGGAATTTTACCCTTTGCGGCTTCGATCAATTCCAGACAGATGCCGGCTTCGTTTGGCGTGCAAGGGCCAGGACTGATGATGATCCCTTTGGGCTTTTTTGCGAGCACTTCCTCAACACTGATCTGATCATTGCGCCAGACGTCAACTTCTGCCCCCAATTCCATCACATAATGGTACAGATTGTAGGTAAAGCTGTCGTAATTATCGATCAGAATATACATTGATAAAGTCCGCTGATTCTCAAACTAGTTGGACAATGCGGCTTTCACCCTGAATGTCAATGACTGACTGGTGATTTTCACGGGTTTTACAAAAGAGTTTGAAGAGCGGTGCTTAAGAAAAATTGAAATGACAGCCAGAAGTAACAAGAAGCCTCAGAAAAACAGGAATACCTTTGTTAAGCGGATAAAGCCGTTCGTCATTGGTCTATATGCAGTTGTCATCATGGGTATTGGCGTCGGGCTATTTTCCATGCTCGATGAACCTGTTGTGCGGTCGCCAGAAATTCCGGCGACCGAGAACAAGATCGATGAAGATGTACTGGCTGTGGTTGCCGAACTTGGAGACGAGGGCGCCGTTACAGTGCCTGTTTCCGGCCTTGACCAGCTTGTCCCTGAACGAAAGACGCCGTCGTGGGAGAAAAATGCGGTCACATTGGCAGAAGTAACGGGCCCAGAGGTGGCAATTGTCATTGATGACCTAGGGCTTTCCCGAGAGGCAACGGACAGGCTTGAGCGAATGCCCGGCCCATACACACTTGCCTATCTTCCTTACGCCGAGGACTTGCCTGCCCAAACGGGTAAAGTAAGACAGGCAGGCCACGAGTTGATGGTACATTTGCCGATGGAGCCAAAGGGGGTGGCCGCGGATCCTGGCACCAATGCGTTGTTGCTTGACTTGCCGGAAGCCGAATTTGAAAGGCGCATAAAGTGGAACCTTCAGCAATTCGATGGTTTTGTTGGCATCAATAATCATATGGGGAGCAGGCTGACCGAGGCAGCAGGCCCTATGGTCAGGGTAATGATGCACCTTAAGGCAGACGGCTATCTCTTTCTGGACAGTTTAACCTCTGCCAATAGCGTTGGACTGAGCGCGGCCAAGGCGACCGGGGTCCCTACAGTTTCTCGCGATATTTTTCTCGATAACATTCAACGTGTTGAGGATATCTGGGAACAACTGGCAAAAGTTGAAAGAATTGCCCGCAAACGGGGATATGGCATCGCTATCGGCCATCCTTATTCAGTGACCCTGGACGTTCTTGCAGAATGGCGTGAAACCCTTGCCGCAAAGGGAATTACGTTGGTGCCTATCAGCCAGATCATCAAAGAGAAGCTTGAACGCGACCACAGATTGGCGTTGCTAGATGAAGAGTTAGCCGGGGATTAAACCTATCCCCGGTTTGAGCGGGCGAAGCGAACCGCCTCTTTTGCTGCCGTTACCAGCGCACGTGCTTTGTTTTCGCACTCCTGGAATTCGGATTCTGGATCACTATCTGCAACGACGCCAGCACCAGCCTGGATATGCATCTGGCCGTCTTTTACGATGGCAGTCCGCAGCACTATACAGGTATCCATGGAACCGTTGGCGCTGAAGTAACCAACGCTTCCCGCGTACGGGCCTCGTGCGTCTACTTCCAGTTCGTCGATGATTTCCATTGCACGCACTTTGGGTGCGCCAGAGACAGTCCCTGCCGGGAAACCTGCCGCGAGCGCATCAATTGCGTCATGTTTGGGGTCAATCTTGCCAACGACATTGGAAACGATATGCATTACATGAGAGTAATATTCGATCGTATTGCGTGCAGTAACCTTAACACTGCCTGCTTTCGCGACACGCCCGACATCGTTGCGGCCGAGATCCAACAGCATCAAGTGTTCAGAAAGCTCTTTCGGATCAGCAAGCAAATCTTCCGAAAGGGCAATATCTTCTTCGAGATTGGTGCCGCGCTTTCGTGTTCCAGCGATTGGCCGGATGGTAATTTCCTCGTCCCGAAGCCTGACCAGAATTTCAGGACTGGAACCAACTATCGCGAAGTCTTCAAACGCCAAATGATACATGAAAGGCGAGGGATTGGTGCGTCGTAGAGCCCGATATAGCGAAAAAGGCGGCAGCGTGAACGGCACAGAGAAACGTTGGCTGAGTACCACCTGAAAGATATCACCTGCCAGGATATATTCCTGTGCCTTCTTCACCATCTTGTGGAAACGGTCACGCCCTGTATTTGATGTAGGCTCAACCTCAGCGGCGGTCTGAATATCCGCAGCACTGAGAGGGAGTGGGGCCTCCAGCCTTTCAAGCATAAGTTCAAGCCGCCTCTCAGCAAGGACAAATGCTTCTTCTGCGGCTACACCATCGATTGGTCTCACAGGTGTTACCAACGTTATAAGATTGGTAACGCTGTCGAAGATGGCCATAACGGTTGGACGAATGAATATCGATGTAGCCAGCCCCAGGGGGTCGGGCTTTCTGGCGTCAAGGGATTCCATCTCCCGCACCATATCATAGCCCATATAACCAACCAGACCTGCCGCCATCGGGGGTAAGGGATGTGGCAGGTCTATCAGACTTTCCTGCTGCAGTGCACGTAGGCTATCAAGAGGGCGTTGATCTACTTTTTGGAAAATGCGGTCTTTCTGATCTGCGTTTCGACAGATTTCGACATAATTCTCGCTGTTTCGCCAAATAATATCGGGGCGCAACCCGATTATGGAATACCGTCCGCGGGTTTCACCGCCTTCGACGGATTCCAAAAGGCAAGAATATTCCTCGTCCTTGGAAAGCTTCAAATAGGCGGAGACAGGTGTATCAAGATCGGCAACCAGCGTCGTCGCGACGACTTGCGGGGTGCCAGCCTGATAAAGCGATGCCTGCGCTTCTACATCATTTGCTGAGAACACGGGCTTTGGCCTTAATTATTCTGCGTCGCGGCGGAACAGTTGGTTAATGAGGTTATAGTTAATTTCCGGCTTGTAAGTGTCCATAAGCTTGTTCTGGAACTGCTGGAATATCTCATCATTGAACTGTGTTGAAATCTCGCTGTACAGCGTATCAACGGCATCTGTATTCGTTGCCGGATCGCCGGGTACGATCTCATCAACACGAACCACCACATACCCGTTATTGTCTGCCGCTCTTTCAGAATCGATCTGGCCAGCGCCGAGATCAAAGATCAGGCGACGAATGTTAGCCGCCAAGCCCGAATTACCATCGGCGTTACGCGCTACATTCTTGGCTTCGTAGGATGTGCCACCAAGTTCTTCAGCAAGGGCAGAGGCCTCCTCACCGGCTGCGAGGCGTGTGCGCGCTATTTCGGCGATCTCCCCGGCTTTTTCCCGGCGCTTCTCATCAAGCATTGCCGTCTTGATCTCGGCTCTTACATCTTCCAATGCTCTGACTTCAGGTGCAGAAACCTCGGTGAGCTCAACAAGGTAAACACCCTTTGAACTGTCCTGTGGATCAAGGTCACGCACAATCGGTTCCATGCCCACCTCTGCACGGAAGGCATCCTGCATTACGGTATATTCGTTTTGCTGTGTAACAAGTGGCGTACCCTCCGGGCCCTGTCCACGAGAATCGATCCCAGTAACTGTTGCAAGTTGAAGGTTCAATTTTTCAGCAACTGCCGTAAGAATACCATCTTCTGCCACTGCATCTTCAAGCTCCGGCAGGAAGTTGTACATCTCATCAATAGCTAGTTCTTCCTTCACGGACGCTTCCAGATCTGAGCGAACTTCTTCAAATGTCTGTTCGGCGCCTGCCGTGATGGAAGAAACCTTGAATACATTCCAGCCTGCCAGCCCCTCAAGTGGAGCAGTAACGCCACCGGTTTCAAGCGAGAAGACAGCCTCTGCAGTCGTTTCGTCAAAATCCGTTGCCAGGTCGCTTTTGCTGTTATCCCCCAGATCGAGTTCCTCTGCCGAGAAAGCGGAAAGTTCTGCGCCAACTGTAACAAAATCTTCGCCTGCGCTTACACGCTCAATAAAGGCGCGGGCGGTAGCGTCGTCTGGGAAGCTAACCTGAAGCACGCCACGGAGTTCATCCTGAATATACTCATCCCGGCGGCTGTCATAGGCGGAAAGAAGGTCATCTTCTGTCACTTCTATCTGATCAGTAAATTGTGCTGGCGTGAGCATGATGTAGCTGTAGCTACGGCGCTCAGGCGTCATGTATGAGGCCTGGTTGCCTTCATAGTATGTGCCAATTTCTTCCTCTGTCGGCTCATCAACATCAGTGATGTCCGAAGCCGCAAAGTTGATCATTGTGGCCCGGCGGCGCTCGGCCTGCCAGACATAGAGTTTCTCGGCAAGGCTTCTTGGAACCGTATTGCCAGCCACCAAACTGCCAATAAGCTGATCACTGGTGATGCTGCGGCGAACGTCACGGGTGAGTTCTTTTTCCGTCATACCCAGTTGGTTGAGGGTTTGTGCGACCATCTGAGGGCTGAAACTTCCATCAGGTGTTTGGAAAGCAGCAAAGCCACGGATTGATTTCGCGACTTGATCGTTTGTTGCACGAAGCCCCAACTCATTGCTGCGTTCAGTCACAACTGCCTGCCGTACCATCTGATCCAGAATGCGGACATCGAGTTGCATCATGTTGATGATTTGCTCTGCCGTGAACTGGCCACCCAGCTGTTGTTGCATTTCCTGCGCCCGGCGCTGAACTGCTGCATTGAAGTCGCGCGTTGCTACCTTGGTGTCACCTACAGAGGCTACCGATTGGGTGTTGCCGGAAAGCATACCGGGGCCAATGCCCCAGATGGCAAATGCCGCAATAAGTACGCCCAGAAGAAGTGTTACAAGGAAGGAATCCAGTCCCCCGCGAAGTTTGAGCAGCATGCGCCCCAGCTCCCGTTGAAAATCTATACAGTATGGTTGGGCGGTTTCCCGCCGGATTGGCCGCGCATCATAAGCAGGCTTTGGCATTGCTGCAACACCAGAAATGCCGGAAAATCTGGCTTTGCGGCAAGAAGAGTGATTGAGGCGCCTAAATGTGGCATTGGTACCTAGCCAGCTGGATGCTTTTTTGCTAATCACCGGCTTAAAATTTCAAAAGAAACTAATGAGGCCCCAATATGAAACCCACTGCTTTGGTTGCAGGAAACTGGAAAATGAATGGCCTGGCAGCAAGCCAGGCTGAGCTGGAAGCTTTAGGTACCTATTTATCTGATGGCGCGCCGGCGGATTGTGACGTGTTGATTTGCCCACCCTTTACCCTTGTCGCGGCGTTTGCGGCAAATGCCGCTGATGGCATTGCTGTGGGTGCGCAGGATTGCCATACCAATACAAGCGGTGCTCACACCGGTGATATTTCTGCAGAGATGCTGAAAGACGCTGGTGCCACTTATGTGATCGTTGGCCACTCAGAGCGTCGGGCAGACCACGGTGAAGGTGATAGCCTCGTGAAAGCCAAGGCTGAAGCAGTCCATGGGCAAGGCATGAAAGCGATTGTCTGCGTTGGCGAAACAGAAGCTGAGCGTGATGCAGGCAACACACTTGACATCGTTCTGGGCCAGTTAGCCGGTTCGCTGCCTGACGCTGCGACGGCCGCAAACACTGTTGTTGCTTATGAACCAGTTTGGGCCATTGGCACAGGGCGCACGCCAACGGTAGAAGATGTAGCAGAGGTTCATACTGCCATTCGTTCGGCTTTGGTTGCGCGATTTGGTGAGGCAGGGAACAGCTTCAGCATCCTTTATGGTGGTTCGGTCAAGCCTTCCAATGCTGACGAGTTGATGAATGCCGCCAACGTAAACGGAGCCCTTGTTGGCGGTGCGAGCCTGAAGGCTTCTGATTTCAACGGAATCATTGACGCATATAGAAAATAGATTTTTGGGGTTGGCAAAGCGCGGAAAGAAAGCTAGAAACCGCGCTTTGAATCCGGGCACAGATTTGTATAATCGGCTTGGAATATGCCAACGTTTGTAGGACAGGTACATGGAACCGGTATTGCTAAGCATTCATTTGATTGTCGCCATTGCAATGGTCGTTGCGATTTTGTTGCAGCGCTCTGAGGGCGGCGCGCTTGGTATTGGTGGCGGCCAGGGCGGCATGATGACAGCCCGAGGCGCAGGTGATGCCCTGACCAGAACAACCAAATGGCTTGCTATTGTGTTTCTCGCCAACTCACTGGCGCTTGGCTGGCTGGCAGCAAACAAAAGCGGTGAGAGCTCAATCCTCGAGACGGCGGTCGAACAGGAACAGGAAGAGGGCGGAAGCCAACTCCCTGATATCCCGACCGTTCCTGAGGATGGTGAGGGTTAAGAGACTTCAAAGCGGGGGCCAAGAGCCCCCGCTTCTCTTTGTGTAGGCAGTATTTTATGAGTAGTCTGACGGAATGTCCGTCAGGTGATGGTGTGCTTTTTTGAGATTTTGAGAGGCTTCATGACGCGCTATATTTTTATCACGGGTGGTGTTGTTAGCTCTTTGGGCAAAGGTTTGTTGTCAGCTTCATTAGGGGCGCTGTTGCAGGCGCGCGGCTATTCCGTTCGCCTTCGCAAGCTTGACCCATATTTGAACGTTGACCCTGGCACCATGAGCCCATACCAGCATGGTGAGGTGTTTGTAACGGACGATGGCGCCGAAACTGATCTGGATCTGGGCCACTATGAGCGCTTTACGGGTGTGTCTTCACGCCAAAGCGATAACATCACATCTGGCCGTATCTATCAGCAGATTATCTCGAAGGAACGCCGAGGCGACTATCTTGGCGGTACAGTGCAGGTAATCCCGCATGTGACGGATGCAATCAAGGAATTTGCCCTCGCTGAGCAGGACGGTATCGATTTCATGCTGTGCGAAATTGGTGGTACTGCAGGCGATATCGAAGCGGCACCATTCATGGAGGCCATTCGCCAGCTTTCGATTGACCTGGGTAAAGGCCGTTCTGTGTTCGTTCACCTTACGCTGGTGCCCTATCTGGCCGCAGCAGGCGAATTGAAGACAAAACCGACCCAGCATAGTGTGCGTGACCTCCGGTCCATCGGTATTCAGCCGGATATCCTTGTTTGTCGGTCCGAACATCCGATTCCGGATAGTGACCGTCGCAAGATGTCACTTTACTGCAATGTGGCGGAAACGGCCGTTATCCCGGCACTTGATGTTAGCTCAATCTATGAAGTGCCGATCTCCTACCATAAAGAGGGGCTGGACACTGAAGTGTTGAAAGCCTTTGGCCTCGCACATTCACAAAGTCCGGATCTGGCAACCTGGGAAGATATTATGGACCGGATCAAGAATCCGGAAGGTGAAGTAACTATCGCTGTGGTTGGTAAATATACCGGCCTCAAAGATGCCTATAAATCTCTGAATGAAGCCATCGTTCATGGCGGTATCGCAAATCGCGTTAAAGTGAATATCGAATGGATCGAATCAGAGGTCTTTGAGCGGGACGATGCGATTGACAGGCTTGAAAATGTTCATGCTATTCTGGTGCCGGGCGGCTTCGGCAAGCGGGGCACTGAAGGCAAGATTGCCGCGGCCCGCTTCGCTCGTGAGCGTAAAATCCCGTATTTCGGTATTTGTCTGGGTATGCAGATGGCAACCGTTGAGGCGGCCCGCCACCTTGCAGGCGTCAAAGATGCTGGTTCAACTGAGTTTGGCGAACAGAAAGAGCCGGTTGTTGGGCTTATCACTGAATGGATAAAGGAAGACGGTAGCGTAGAACAGCGCACCGAAGATACAGACCTTGGCGGGACCATGCGTCTGGGTGCTTATCCAGCCAAGCTGAAAGAGGGGTCTCACGTAGCAGAAATATACGGCAAGCTTGAGATCGAAGAACGTCACCGTCACCGTTATGAGGTGAATATTGGTTACGTTGAGCGCCTTGAAGAAGCAGGCGTTCTGTTCTCCGGAATGTCGCCTGACGGTGAATTACCCGAGATCATGGAGATTCCTGGGCATCCTTGGTTTGTAGGTGTGCAATATCATCCCGAGCTGAAATCGAAGCCATTTGATCCGCACCCATTGTTTGCAAGCTTCGTCGAAGCTGCGCTTAAGCAAAGCCGCCTAGTTTAAAGGAACCTGAGAGATGAAGGCTGCAGCAAAAATACTGGTGTTCTGTGTTGCAGCCCTTCATATCTGGTTTCTGGTTCTTGAAATGTTTTTATGGAACCACCCTATCGGCCGCAACGCCTTTGGCTTGACTGCAGAAGATGCAGAGACAATGGCTGTTATGGCCGCCAACCAAGGTCTCTATAACGGATTCCTGGCGGCAGGGTTGTTTTGGGGGCTCTTCTCTGAAAAACGCGATATCATGCAGTTTTTCCTGGCGTGCATTGTGGTTGCCGGGGTTTATGGCGGAATGACAGCCAAGGCTTCCATTATCTGGATACAGGCAGCGCCTGCCATCATTGCTTTTGTTCTTGTATCGCTTAGCTACCGGCCAAAGAAAATCTGATATCAGCAATTTTACCTAAGGCCAGCCAATCGGCCCCTTTTTTGCATTATGCATTTCAAATGGCATGATAAGCGGTAAAATATGCCTGTTTGGATAAGGACTTTGGAATGTTGAGAACAATCGTTTTCCTTATAGCGTTGATTGGATCTGTTACCACGGCAACTTTGGCCAAGTCAGCCGAGGAAAAAGCAGCGGAAATATTGTCGGCTGCGCAGTCGTATGTGGATAATTACCGCTTTGAACGAGATGAGGCGGCACTTTCCAAGGCGTATAGTGGCCTGGATAAGGTTTGGGATGCCTTTGTTGGACAATATGGTGTTGGTCACCCGCTGGCCGCAGAATTCTCTCTGATCAGAGCCCGCGCCGCTACAGCAGCAAGCGACAAGAGTGCCGTTGTTCAGGCTTGGAAGCAGGCATTGCAGTCAAATGGTGTCGGTACGACAACTGCGCAGCAGAAAGTCGGCTTGAATGTAGAAGCAGCTTATGCGGCAGCGAAGGTTGAGGACTATGTGTCGTCCCAGCAATTTTTTGCCGCGGCACGAGCTCTAGCGGTAGTCCGTGGAGACGACGCAGAAAAGGCCAGATTATATATGCGTATTCGCGAATTGGGGGTTGTTGGGGCAGGCATGGATTGGCGTAGCCTGCGAGATGCACTCTATGACCTGCGTAAGTTTTCAGAGACTTTTGCTATGTGGACGGTGCCGAGACTTGAAGCGGTTGTTGGGGAGGCTGAAATTCGCTTGCGATATCAGCCCGAAGGCGAAGAAAAGCGGGAAGACCTTTCTACCCTCAAGGCTGAAATAATGCTTATTGTTGATGGGGTTTCAAGCTCGTTGCCACCCGGCTTTATGACCCGCGTCCGCACACTGAACTACGCGCTTGAAGACAGATATCAGCTCTAAAGGCCATAGTGGGTTAAAACTGCACCATAGATGTCGATTGCATCCCACAGATTTTGAATGCGCAAGTTCTCATTCCTGCCATGCTGGTTGTTGTCATGATTTGCAATTGGCAAAAGTACTATCGGCATCTCCGGGAATGTATCTTCAAACAAATAGATCGGCAAACTTCCCCCCATCGTCGGGGTAAGCAGGGTGTTATTTCCATCCAGGCTGTTGAGGATTGAGATCAGTTTTACTGCTTCCTGGCTGTCGAGGTTGCTCCTGAAAGCCCGATAGGCGCCGGGTCGCCAGTCAACATACAATGCATCGCCAGCAACTCTTTCAGCTTTGGTGGGCTCGCGTTCAAATACTGAGAAGCCTTTGTCCAGGAAAAAGGAAGTCAGTGCTGCCCTCACAGTCTCAGGTGTTTGCCCCGGTGCAAGCCTCAGGTTCAACGACGCCGTTGCACTTGGCATAATTATATTTCTGGATTTTGGCCCGACTCCGCCACCTTCGAACCCTTTCACGATAATGGAGGGGCCCATCACAATTTCCTCAAGCCGTTTACCGCTGCCGTCAGTTTTGGAAACGGCGAGTTCCTGTTTTAACGACGCATCCATATTGGGCAGTGCTGCGATAGCGCGTCGTTCCGCTTCCGTAATCGGGCGTACCGGAGCGGAATAGCCGGGCACTGTTATGTTTCCTTCGCTGTCTTTCATGCCAACCAATAGGGCCATCAGCTTCTCAGAGGGGTTGGGTGCCCAGCCACCATAGTGGCCGCTATGTAAGGGGCGCGAAGGCCCGTAGGCAGTCAGGTCCACGGTCATGCTGCCACGTACGCCAAAAACCAGCTGGCGTTTGCGGCTTTGGTGCATCGGACCATCACAAAAGAGCATCAGGTCTGCCGCCAATTTTTCACCATGTTTTGCCAGAATGCGATCAAGGGTAGGGGACCCAGCTTCTTCTTCACCATCCAGAACAAGTTTGATGTTTACGCTGGGTTCGGTGCCTGCTTCAGCGAGAGCATCAAGTGCGGCCATAAGGGCAATGACAGGGGCCTTGTCGTCTCCCGCTGAACGGCCAAAGATGCGCCATTCCGGGTTAACAGATTGCACCGTACCCCAGTCAAGAATATCACCCCCTGCTTCTACTGATGCTGTGCGCAATGTTGGTTCAAAGGGCGGCGACGCCCAATTCTCGGGAGCAACCGGCTGGCCGTCAAAATGGGCATAGATCAAGATGGTCTTTGTGGCCCCAGGGCTGGTTCGTTCTGCGATAACATAGGGAGCTCCTCCCTCAATTACGATTTCAGAGGTAAAGCCGCGTTTTGCTATATAGCTGGTTATCCAAAGCGCATTTTTTTCCATGTCAGCAATGTTTGTTGCCACATTTGGGAAGGACAAAAAGGTACGAAAATCATTCAGGATTTCCAGCTCATGTTGTTGTCGGTAGGTCTGTATATCGTTCGCCTGAACACAAGTGCTGGCTGAAACCAAACCTAACGCACAAAATAGGCCGAAAATTTTTTTGGTACCCTTCGCCATTTCATCCTCCCTTATATATTTGCTGTAGGTTATCGCTGACATTAGGTTTTTTCCAGCGAGATCGGCCCATACGTTCCCACAAATCCTTGCGGCAAGGCCCGCGAAAGGGTAACAATCGCGCCGCAAGTTTTTATCCTTTCCCTTCTCAAGCGATTAAGGACCACACTCATGAGTGCGATTATTGATATCATCGGCCGCGAAATTCTGGACAGCCGCGGCAACCCAACTGTTGAAGTTGACATTTATCTTGAAGATGGTGGCTTCGGCCGTGCTGCCGTTCCATCAGGCGCGTCTACCGGTGCCCACGAAGCAGTGGAGCTGCGCGACGGTGGTGGTCGCTATCGCGGGAAGGGTGTCTTGAAAGCTGTTGAGGCTGTGAATGGCGAGCTTTTTGACGCGCTTGTCGGGCTCGATAGCGAAGATCAGCTGGCGATTGACCAGGCAATGCGCGATCTGGATGGTACAGAAAACAAAGGCCGCCTGGGTGCAAATGCCATTCTCGGGGTCTCCCTTGCGATTGCAAAAGCAAGCGCCGATAGCCTTGGTGTACCGCTTTATCGCTATCTTGGTGGGCCCGCCGCGCATATTCTGCCTGTGCCGATGATGAATATCATCAACGGTGGTGAGC
>JABXIS010000006.1 GCA_013372975.1 Alphaproteobacteria bacterium | reverse complement strand
GCAGACGATAGCATGCCGAAATAGCGCCAAGGTCAGAGAAGCTAAATCCTGCACACAAAACCAATAAAACAAAGGGTCCAAATCCGGGGGCTTTCGTTTTATCTGCTACGCCCCGCCAGCTCCGCAAAAAAGCCTTTTCTTGTCCTCCTTGAACAATGACGTCAAACGTGCGACCAATCTTGCAATTGCGACAGGATTGGGGAAGCAGCGGAATGAGATTTTGGCGGCGCAAGCCAGAAACAACAGAATTGGACAGGGAGGTTGCAAGAGCTGCCAAGGTGGCCGGCAGAATTCGTGATGACCTCTCGACGGTCAAACCGGGCCTAGCCAAGGACATGCTCAAGATTCTCGCGGCAGAATACTCACTGCTTCTTTCAAAAACCAGACGGCTACCAGAAAGTGAAGTCTGGAAGCAATTTGCGCATGAGCTTGAAGGTACTTCGGCGCGGACAGAATTTGAGAACATGGCGCCTGATGCAAAAGTTAAATATGCAGAAAGAGTTCTCGCAAACGGCGATTTCCAACTTGCGGGCTCGATGTATGAGGTGCTGGCGAAAGCCGAACCTGGGAATACGGAATTTGCGACAACCCTATCTGCCCTTCGCAATGTTTGTGGTGATGAGAAAAGTGCGGCTGATGGATTGCGGGCTTTTTTTAGTAGCCACCCCTGCGACAAGCAAGCAAGGCCCGGTGAGACAAAATCATTGTTGGTAATGTCCGGATTTGAAGGCAGTCAGTTCAAGATTGGAGGCAATGCTCAGGAAGGCTATTATCCGTTTCGGCGAGGCGGGCATTTCATGTTGTTGCACCTTCTGGAGCGGCCTGATTTTAACATGAAAAATTATACCCTTGTTGGCGACAATATAACCAAGCTCTCTGAAGCCGGTCACTTTGACCTTATGTTGAATACAATAGCCGATGCAGACCGAGAAGAGGGATCACTTCGGACACTTGACGCTTTCCTGAACAAGAACCCTATAAAACAACCGATTATCAATCACCCGTCAAGGGTCCTGGAAACCACTCGTGATGGCAACTATCAGCGCCTGAATAACCTTGAAGGTATCAAATTTCCAAAAACGGAAAGGATGGGGACAAGAGGTCGGGAAGCTGCCGATTTGGTGGCGGATATTCAAAGTAGAGGGTTTGTTTATCCAATTATTGTTCGTGAAACCGGGACGCACACCGCAGTTTCAACAGAGATGATTGCTTCTGATGCCGAACTGAAGGCCTATTTGTCGGGTGTTGAGGGAAACAGTCTGTATGTTATCCAGTTTGAGGAAAATGCCTCCCCCGAAGGACATTATTCGAAACTCCGTTTTTTTGCCATTGACGGTGAGCTTTATCCCGTCGTGCATCATATCGATCAAGTTTGGAATGTGCATGGCAGCAACCGCAAAACTTTCATGGCGGCAAATCCCTGGATGTTAGCAAGGGAACATGAATTTCTCTCTGATCCTGCAGGTTTCTTGGGGGCTGAAATATATGAACGGCTTCAAAGACTTCCTGAAATCATTGGTCTGGAGTTTTTTGGTTTCGATTTCACGCTTCTTGCGGATGGCACGGTTTTGATTTTTGAACTCAATCCTGCGATGCGTCACAGTTTTGCTCATGGACAGAATTTCCCCTATATGATGCCTTACCTCCAGAATATTTCTGATGCATTTGGTGAAATGGTGAGCAAGCGACTGGCTTTATAGTGACGCCAGCGCTTTGAGGCCGCGCTCGAATGTATCCGCGTCAGAACATGTGATTATCCGAAGGCAGTCTTGGCCCGAACGGCCGTAAACATACCCGGGTATGGTGGCGATCATCTTGGTGCCCAATAAATAATGGGCGACCGCATCTCCTAAACCATTGGAGGTTGGTGTCAGCCGCCTTTCTTTGGCGAGGCGGGTGACTGAAGGAAAGGCAAACATCGCCCCCATTGGTGAGCGGAGCCACTCAAAACCCAGTTCCGG
Source organism: Alphaproteobacteria bacterium (assembly GCA_013372975.1). Classification (GTDB taxonomy): domain Bacteria; phylum Pseudomonadota; class Alphaproteobacteria; order Sphingomonadales; family Kordiimonadaceae; genus Kordiimonas. Next base: position 82,779 of record JABXIS010000006.1, on the reverse strand, counting down.
TGTTAGAGTGTTCATCAGCCCTTGGGCGCGCGTAGCTAGCAGTTCTGCCGTTTCGTCCATCCAGCGATCGCCAGTTTCGTCCCTTATCAATTGGAGAGCACAGGTTTCGGCAAACTGGTTTACGCCAAGATACATGAAGTCATGCAGCTTTGCGGCCAGATCAATTGCTTCTGCGGGCCCGCAAAGCCATCCAATTCTTAGTCCAGGCATGCCATATTTTTTTGAGAAACTGTTGATCAGTATTGTCCGATTTTCCAGTCCTGAGATTGACCGGGCAGGCAAATGCCGGCGGGCAAAAGCCATGCTGTCATAAACTTCGTCATGAATGACCCACAAATTGTGCTCCTGCGCGATCTTGGATAAAGCCGCCATGTCCTTTTGGCTCATTACATACCCGGTTGGATTTTCCGGGGAGTTGACAAGTATTGCTCTGGCTTTAGGAAACCCATCCTTGCTCGCCTGCTCAAGCGCTGCATATTCATGTTCTCCGGGCGTGCGGGTAAGCGCCAGAGGATGCCGTCCAAGTGTTGCGAGTGCCCTTTGATACAGCATGTAGCTGGGGTCTGTTAGCAAGATGGTATCACCTGGATCGCATGTGATAAGGGCCGCCAGATTGATCGCTTCAACCCCTCCATGCGTGATCAGGATTTCATTTTCCGGGTCGACTTTCATGCCATACCGACGTGCATAATAATCAGCAATTGCTTCTCTTAGCGCCTTCATGCCGCGCGATTGCTCGTACTTCTTGCAAGTTGACAGGAATGTTTCCCAATTTAAGGCTTCAGAACTGATGCGCTCTCTCGCTCCGGGGTGTGGCCCAAAATGCGGTTCGCCAAATGCCAGATTGATTGCGCCCGGAATTTGACGTGCTTTCATGGCCATCGCCTTAGTGGCATATCCATCAAGGTCGGTAAGGGTCTTGCTCAATTGCGGTAATGTCATTCGTGATCTACATGTTGGTGCCTAAGCTTTTGCAGGCACTTGCGTTTCTGAATTTTAAAAGGCCTTTGACAGCCAGTGTGTGAAGGTGCGATTAGAAGAATGCAACGAACCAAACGGCAAGTAAAGAATCCGAGGAAACAAGGCGTGCCCCTAACTGAAGCTAAGCCCGATGCAAGTGCTTCTGCCCTGCGTCATCTGATTTGCGATCCGGAAATGGCGTTTTTGATGGAAGCTCACAATGCGATTTCGGCACGCATTGCGGGGGAAGCCGGCTTTAAAGCACTTTGGGCATCTAGTTTGACAATTTCGGCATCGATGGGATTGCGCGACGCGAATGAATTGACATGGACCGAGTCACTGGATCTGGTATCGGCCATGGTGGATACTGTCGACATCCCCGTGTTGATGGATGCTGACAGTGGATACGGCGATTTCAACATCCTGAGCCGTTTTGTGCGAAAGGCATGCGGCCGTGGTGTCGCCGGAATTTGTATCGAGGACAAATTGTTCCCGAAGATCAATTCTTTTGCGCCCGTTAAACAGACCTTGGCAGACATTGGCGAGTTTTCCCATAAAATTTCGGCAGCGAAAGACAATCAGACGAAAGATGATTTTTTGGTCGTGGCTCGCACTGAAGCTTTTGTGACAGGTGCAGGAATGGATGCCGCCCTGGAACGGGCCAATGCATATGTTGATGCGGGTGCAGATGCTGTTCTTGTGCAGTCTAAAAAGTCAGTCCCAGATGAGTTGGTTGCTTTTGGAAATGCATGGGACCGCGATGTCCCGCTTATCGCTGTTCCCACCACCTATCCAGACGTTTGCGCCGAAACGCTACAGAATGCAGGTGTTACCAACATCATTTGGGCTAATCACAGCATGCGTGCCAGCATTGAAGCAATGCGCAACGTAACCAAGGCTTTGTTTGACCAGAGGTCCTCTGCCAAAATCTCGCACAATATTGCCTCTATCGAAGATATTTTCGAGCTGACAGATATGAAAGACCTCCTGGTCGCGGGCGAGGAGCAAAGAGCCGGTCAGCAAGATGATTGATGCAAAGTCGTTTTTAGAAAGGATAAAGGCCGAAGGAATAGAGTTTTTCTCAGGGGTGCCTTGCTCTCTTTTGGGCCCTTTGTTTGCGGAACTTCAGGCCGAAAAAGAATATGTTTCAGCCTCTATCGAGGGGGAGGCCTTGGCGGTTGCCGCTGGTGCGTGGCTTTCTGGAAAGGAAACCGCAGTTTTCCTGCAAAACTCAGGCTTGGGAAACCTGGTCAATGTCCTGTCTTCGCTGAACAGGCCTTTTGGTATTCCTTCCCTGCTTTTTATCGGTTGGCGCGGACAGCCGGGTGTGAAGGACGAGCCTCAGCACGAGGCGATGGGGCAAATTACCACAGAAATGCTGGATCTGTTATCAGTGCCTTGGAAGCTGCTCTCAACTGATCAGGAAGAAGCGGTAACACAGATAAAGCAAGCCATCGAGCAGATGCGGGAGACAAATTACCCTGTAGCTTTTCTGGCCGCCTCGGATACCTTTCATTCGAAAGAGAATGGCGTTTCGAGGGCTGATGGTGGAGCTGCCCCCTCAGGAACGAAGAATACGGAATGTATGGAGGTGGCTGAGCCATGCCTTGCAAGATATGAGGCTTTGGAGACACTTGCATCGGCGTGCCCGAGTGCCGCTGCTTTAATTGCAACGACAGGGAAGTGTGGGCGGGAGCTCTATTCTATTATTGATCAGCCCCAAAACCTCTACATGGTTGGGGCAATGGGGTCAGCTTCAGCCGTCGGGCTTGGGGTAGCTCTAACTTCAGATCTGCCCACCGTTGTGGTTGATGGCGATGGTGCGGCGTTGATGCGCCTTGGCACCATGGCGGTTGTTGGCGAACAGGCACCAGAAAACCTTGTTCACGTAATACTCGACAACGGATGCCATGAATCTACCGGTGGTCAAAGAGGTGCAGCGCCGAATGTTGATTTTGCGGGGATCGCTGAGGCTTGCGGGTATGGGAGTTTCCATCGCTGTGCGTCAGAGCAGTCTTTTCGGGATGCTCTTGCACACAGTTTTCGGGATACCGGACCACATCTAATACATTTGAGAATAAAGGTTGGTAGTAAGGTGAACCTTGGGCGGCCTGATATAGGGCCGTTTGACGTGGCGCGTCGATTCCGGGAATTCCTGGCGCCAGCGTCTGCCTAGAGTTCGCAGAGATCAGTTTGTTTGCCGGGTGTTCTGTCGTATTCTCGTTGGAAACATGGTGCGCCGCAGGAGAATATGGTTAACTTGAAGAAGAATATCGACAGGTACGCAAGATTGGTGGCTCTCATTTTGTTGGGGTGCTTTCCGGCGAATGCGGCACCGGATCAATCTTCTGAGAAAACCATTATATTTGCGGTTGGGCTTACCCAGCACAAACCCGATCCGGCATCCCAGACCATACTCAGTGAGAGCGTAACCCTTTTCCCGCACGTGGATTTCCGCCCCATGCCACTTGAACGGGCCTACCGGCGTTTCGCCGCCAATCAAGTTGATTGCACCATCGCTGACTTGAGCTGGGCCTCTGAAACAACATTGGTGGGCGCCCGGTTTTTTGACGTAAATTATAGCCTATATAAGCGGGCGGGGGGAGCAAGCAAAGGCTTGGACCAAGCCGTAATCAGCAAATTGAGTATTTCAGCAACGCGTGACTGGCCGAAAGAGAAACTGCCTGGCGCTACCTTTATATCTGCGCCAAATGTTGATGTTCTTGCTGCCATGCTATTGTCTGGCCGAGTAGACTATGTATTGGCTGCCGATGTCGGTTTTGGCCGATTGCCCGTTGTTTTGAGTGGTCAGATATTAAGGGTGGAAAACAGCCGCATATTGCATAGCGACCCGAATTTCCTGCTATGCCAGAAGAGGCCAGACTTGTCGCTTTTTGTGCAAGAATTTTCGCAGCATGTCACTCTTTGGCGTGAAAGGGGTTTGTTACCTGATTAGGGCGTTTGGATTCGCCTTTACCCACATAAAAAGCGTCGGTGGCCGTGTAAAAAATGCAAAACCGATTGTTAGTCAGGTAGCACGAAAATTTCAATATATGCGTCATTTTGGGAATTCAATGTAACCAACCAAAGTAAAATTGCAATTTCGTTAAAATTGAGTCAATATCGCCAGCTTGTGGGGCACTATTGGAACTGTAATGGGAAAGTTGGGAGGTATCATGATACTCAACAAAAACCGGGTCGCCGGTGTCGTGTTAGGGCTGGCAATGGGCGCAGGTGGTGCTATTGCTGGTGAAGTAAATTCTGCTGTTAGCTATGAGGGAACTTGCCTCGCGCCGATCAGCGCTTTCAAGGATGGGATGCCTGCAATTGAAAGTGTTGAGACGTTGAATGCTGATCAAAAAATCATTGAGACAACCAAGATGTTCAAAGAAGCTCTTGGCGCATTTGCGGAAGTTCAGACATGCCATCAGGGTATGGTGGACGACAGCGCAGGCGATAATTTTGCGGCCCTCTACGCAGGTACCCGGGAAACAAGCCGCGTTTTTGAATTGGTGCAATCCCAGTTTGAATCGTCAATTGAAGAAATGTCAGCTGAAGCATTGTCCGATATGGCTCCCGCCGCTGGTGAAGGTGCAGAAGCTGATTTGGCTGGTGAAGCCCAAACACTCAATACCATGGAAATTCTGATGGATTCCTACATGGCGCTTGAGCGTAGTCAGGAACTTGCCCGTTCACTTCTGAAAGTGAACAGCTAAGTTCTGTCGGCAAAAGAAAGAAACGTAATTATGGGCTCGCCTTTGGCGGGCCTTTTATTTTTCTGGTCAAAGAACATTCCACGCCTGCGCCTCAGAGGGTGTGATACCGCTGCGACTTCATTGTTTTTTTATCGATTTTGAGGCACAATGTTGCTTCGCCTTACGCGAGAAAGTGAGCATAGATCATGAGGTACGAAGACACCCGTTATCATAATTCAATACCGTTAAAATCTCTCTTTATTTTGCCCTTACTGGCAATGCTGTTGGCAGAAACTGGCGCATATGGTCAGGTTCAGGAAGCCGAAACCTGTGGTTCATATGTCGATAAATTTGAAGCTGGACTGCCGGGGGTGAGCAAACTTCCGGACATGTCGGCGCGGGATGGAATTGAATTGCTCAGTATTAATTTCCGAGAGGTTATGCGCGCCTCTGATCAGGCAATGAAGTGTTTTTCATCAGCGCGAAACCACGCCGTGTCGAAAAAACATAAAGAGGCAATCGAAGCTGGTATTGGTCGTACAGCATGGGTCTTTGCGACAGCACAATCTCAATTTGAACAATCTCTTGATGCTTTGTCTTCCCAGATGTTGACAGACCTTGCACCGGCCGCAGGCGGCAATACAGAAGCGTTGCCTGAAGATGACGCTATGGTGCGTTCCATGGAGATTTTGTTTGACTCTTACATGTTGTTTGAGCGGTCTCAGGAGCTTTCCCGGCGGTTTACCGGCGTCGCGCCGGTAACCGAGTAGTGAGACTTGCAGGTCAATCTATTGTGCCAAAACTGACTTGGGGGTCTGTGGGGACCTGATGGCATGCCTTTGAAATACAGCTGTTTTATTTTTGCTGCAGTATGTCATTTGGCCGTGGTTTCACCTGAGACCATTGCCGAGCAGTGTCAGAATCTAACCATTTCGGCTCCTCCGGAATATCCGCCATTTTCCTATACCAATGATAATGGCCTTGATGGCGCGGGGATACAGATTGCACGCCAATTGGCCACAGCAGCGGGGTACTCAAGCAAGATATTTGCCCACGCCAGTTGGGCCCGTGTGTATCAGGCACACTTGCGAGGCGATGTCGATATTGTTGCGGCTCTGTACCGAACCCCCGAGAGAGAAGAGGGGATGCATTTCCTCGGTTCATATGCAGCAGAGCGCACAATATTGGTGGCTCGCAAATCACATCCCGTGCGTTTTGATGCCTGGCAAGACCTGATCCCTCTGACCGGAGTGGTAATAAATGGCGATAGCCGGGGCAAAACGCTCGATGCTTTTATTGCAGCCGAGTTGAAGGTAGTGAAGGTTCATAGTTTTGTGAACGTTGAGAGCCTGCTATCCGCTGGGCGCGTTGACTATGCCCTTGTTGGAGAGTTTTCCCCAAAGGTTACTGCCTTCAATTATCGGGCTGCTGATTCCAACTTGTATGCGGTCGATAAACCTCTGACGGAAGAGAAGGTATATATTTCCTTGTCCAGGAAATCTCCTTGCGCCTTTTTACATTCGGGTCTTGAGGATCTGTTTGTGAAACTTGCTGCGACGGAAGGTTTTGATGTTCTACTGCATAAGCATGCGATTTTGGCATCGGGGCGCGCTATTCGCCGGAACTAGAATCCAATCGGTCTTTCAAGGCCAGGAATTCTCTACTTCGGTATCCTAGACCATACAAGCTGTTCGATACCAATTTTGCCTCTTCCCTTTTCCCAAGAATGTCCAACGCCTTCAGTAAGGTGGCACGTATGGCTGGATGATAGTTTTCCTGGTTCTTCCAGAATTTTTCGATGGTTAGCAAGCAAAGTGCAGAAGCCGCCTCCTGCTCGCCTAACGCTCGTTGAAGTTCTATACTTGCATCAAGAAAGTTGGCAGTCATGCGGCGGCCAAAATGGCTTTCGAAGAAGGTCTTAGGGCGGGATTTTAACGCTATGTCGATCTCGTTCACTAATTTCGATGCTTCTGTGTGCCTTCCTAGTTGAACGAGGGCTTTCGCTTCCCATGCCTTAACATCAAGGAACCAAGTGAATGCGTCGCTTGATTCATCTGAAGAAGCCAGAATGGAGCCAAGCTCTGTAGCGGTATCATGGAGATAGCTGTAGGCGATCTCGGTGTCCTCGAGAAGAAGTGACTGTTGTCCTCGCAAGGCGTTACCAAGCAGAAAATGTATCTTTTTCCGAATGTCCCACGGACGTGCCTCAATTATTGGAGCCATGCCGGATTGTGCAAGGTCAATTGCCTCGAGCGCTCCGCTGGCGTTCCCGGCCTGAAGCTTCATGTCCGCAAGTTCCAAATAGAACCTGTGTTGGAGGAACTTCGTTGGCAAGTCCTGCGGTACGCTCTGCGCTGCCGTCTTGTAGTTGGCCAGGGCTTCCTGCTGTTTCTCGATTGCATGAGCTATTGGTGCGTATTCCATATAGATGTTTGCGAGATAACGCAGTCCGCCCCCCACTGAACCAAGCCACAGTGGATTATTCTCGGCTATTTCCCGACGAATTTTTATTCCGTGCTCAATATCTGTTACAGCCTCACCAGGAAGGGCCTCTCGCAACATTTTCAGGTGGCCTCGTGCCATATAGGTATCTGACAGCCACCCTTTGATATGCCTTTCTGTGTTCCCGGTCTTCAAGATCGCATTCAACAGATCAAAGCGCTCGTCTACCATCTGCTGGCACACGTCAAAATTACCCCTTAGGTAATTGGATAAATAGCCAACTCCTAAAGCGCCGATATGCGTCGTATACAAATTGTCCTTATTTTCTGCGCTTGCGGAAAGTTGCGCCCGCGTAGTTTCCACCAGACCGTCGATAAGTTCTGCCACTCTATGGTTTTGCGAATTTTCCATTTGCGTGCGAGCAAGAAATTCCAGCGACGCAGCATAGCGAGAAATCTCTTCAGGACCCATATTGGGCCTATTTTGGCCTTCATAATGCTGGATGAGCCTGTCAGTGATGTCGCGGATCAGATCGTCCTGCCCTCGGCGCCATAGAGTATGATTTATCCGTCCGGAAATGAATCGTATCAGGCTTTCTGCTTCGTCTTGTTGTCTTTGGGCATGTGCCAAGGCAGCAAGAGATTGCTCGGAAGATCTATATGCATGAAAAGCGAGCGCTGAGGTTAGGGTCATGCCTAGGAGGGCACTTCCTGTGATCAGGGCCATTCTGCGTTGCCGCCGCTGTAGATCCCGCCGGACAAGAGTATCAAGGTTAATGCCTAAAATACCCGCAATCACTTTCTGAAGAGCTTGCCTTTTTCCGTCACCTGACGGGCGGGCATCGGCTGCTAAAGGAGCCTGATACGGGTTGGTTGCCTGTTCCTGCTTTCCGATCAGAGGGGTGGGAAAACATTCTAGTCTACTATCAAGGCCGCGGGCCGCCGCATTTGGCTCTCCATCAATGATAATATAGAAAATATGTTCCTCGCCGCGCATCTCCTTGAAGAGCTCAATTTCGCGCGCTACGCCATAAGAGGTTGCCGCATTTGGAGAGCAAACAACAAGCAGGACCTGGCTTTTCCTTAAGGCCTCTTCAATCTTCTTGTCCAGACAATGGCCTGCGGCTAGTTCTTCTCTGTCTCTGAAGATCTTATTTAGGCGTTTGGGGATCGGGCCGTGAGTGCCTTCCGTGCCAACAAGGTGACGGGGTACTCGGTAGCTTTCGAGGCCTCGAAGTATCCACCGCGCCCAAAGATCATCGGCGTGACTATATGACACAAATGCATTGTATTCGAATCCGGACAATGATCTATCCACAAATGCCTAGTAATTCAAAGGTTAGCGAATAATCTCGACTTGCCCAGGCTTAATGATGCGGTACAGCATGGCGGGGCGGTGTGCGCCCTTCGAAAACTTCTTGCCCGTTTCCTCAATCAGGTCGAGCGATAAAATCCATTTCCTGAAGTTGCGTTTGTCCAGCTCCCGGCCAATAGCCTGTTCATATACCACCTGCAATTGGGAAAGCGTGAACTCCTCGGGCATAAACTGCAGGCCTATTGTGGAATATTCCATTTTTGCAGCCAGGCGCTTTTGTGCCAATTCAATAATGTCGCTATGATCAAATGCCAACGCTGGTAGCTTGGAAACGGGATGCCATTCGGCTTCAGTCGCGTCCGTTCCCGCCTTGAGTTCCCTGTTTTCCGAAGGTGTTAGGGTGTAGTAAGCAACACTAATAACTCTTTCCCGCGGATCTCGTTGGGGTTCACCAAAACTATATAATTGTTCCAGGTATACGTCGGATAGACCTGTTTCCTCAGCAAGTTCACGTTTGGCGCACTCATCGAGGCTTTCGTCGATGCGAACGAAACCGCCGGGCAGGGCCCAGCTCCCCACATAAGGGTCACCACCGCGTTTGATTAGCAAAACATTCAATGCACCCTCACGAACCGTGAAAATCACGATGTCGGTCGTAACAGCAGGATGGGGATATTTATAGGTGTAAGTCATTTCTTTTCGTGTTCCTAAAACACAAAGCATTATATAGGGTTACTCAGCAACGCGCTTTCATGGTTAACAAAAAATAGCCTGAAGTCACTAGTATCAGATTCTGACTAAAGATATAGTTTTTTATGGTGGATTTCCATGAAACCGGTTCCGTTGCACGCCAAAGCTTGATTGATGACGCCATAAGCGAGTAGATAGTAGGGTGAATGTGTAAGTCGGGCTTGACCAGTCTGCTGATTTAGGCTGGTATCTGACATAACTGTATATTTAACAAAGTTTCTTTACGGAGGGGTAGTAGTATGTCGCTAATGCAGCTTGAAACAATTGTGGGGCTGTTTCGCGGAAAAGAGGTGAGTGGTGCGGAAAAACAGGAATTGATCCGTGAAGCGCTGTTTATGACCCTGACCCGTGCCACTGCAGCAGATTCTAACGTCGCTGGCCTTGAAGTGGCGACTGTTCAAAAAATACTGAGCGAGCGTGTCGGTGAAGAGGTTAGCGAAAAGGATATTCGTGTCGCTGCAAACTCGGCTCTGTATGAAGAAGGGTCGCTTGAAAAGTATCTGTCCAAGGTGGCCGGTAAGGTTGACGCGGCGGAGCGCTGCGCGATCGTTACGGCGCTGGCGGAAGTCTTGAAGGCGGATGGCAAGGTTAGCCCATTTGAAGTGGAATTCTTCAATGGTGTTGTTAAGTCGCTTGGGCTAAGCCACGCGGACGTTGCCGGTCTCGAATAGGCCCGGACAAAGCAGATTGTTGAAAGGGCGGGCCTAGGCTCGCCTTTTTTATATCTCTGTGGTCTTGGCTGGTGTTTCACAGCTTTTGCAGCAGATTCTTCGGTCCTTGCAAGCTAGCTCTCCCAGGTAATTTAAGGAAGGCCAGTAGCTATTTTTCCTTTAGTGCTCTTGCTTTTAAAGGTATTCGTCGCCGCGCTTCTTTGTTATAGGTGTGTTGTCGCTTCACCTTTTGGTAGGTGATAGGCCGCAGGAGTTGCGGTTTTGATCGATATGTTCGAAAGGGGTCAAGGCATCGTGAAGCTGGATCGTATCAATCTCAATATTTTGGCTTGCCTGCAGGAAAATGGCAGGATTACAAACCAGGAGCTGGCAGATCGGGTAGCACTTTCACCTAGCGCCTGCCTTACGCGTACGCGCCGCCTCGAAGAAGAGGGGTATGTTGATGGATACAGAGCGAACGTTGCGCTTGATAAGATCGGGCCGGTACTATCGGCTTTCATGGAAGTAACGCTGGAAAGCCATTTCCCTGAAGACTTCGATAAATTTGGCAAATATATCGACTCTCGAGACGAAATTGTTTCCGCGTTCATGCTTGGTGCCACGTTCGATTATCTGCTGCATGTTGTGGTGCGGGACATGGCGCAACTACGGGCTTTGTCAGATGAAATTCTGGGCGCGGAAATTGGTGTGGTCAAGCTCAACACGCTTCCTGTTTTGGAGGATTGCAAACGATTTGGCGGATATCCGGTGCGTCAGCTCGTGCCAGACGCACCATGACGCTATTGTCTATTCTCCGGTCATCGGGGTAGGGGAATAAATCACATATATCTTGGTATAGCCCTTGGTATCCCAAGTGCCTTGCCACTCTTTTCCGATGGTTACAGCATCACCTGCCTTGATTTCGGTTACCGTGCCGTCCTTGGATGTAAGGGTGACACCACCTTCCAGAAAATACATAAACTCATCGACGCCATAGGGGTCGAGCGTCATGCGTACGGCGCCTGAACGGTACATGCCGCTGTCAAACTTTCTGTCGCTAGACAGGAATGTTTCGACGTCTTCGGTTTCATAGGGGCCTGCTTCGCCCTGATACGTATGAACAACAAGGCGCTTATCCTTGAATATTGCGCCCGCAATTTCCTCTTTGGACATTTTCTGCGGGTGTTCACTATCGGTAGCGGCAACTGCGGACGATAAAATCAGGCAGGGCATAACGATTTTTGAGATCACAATTTTAAGCATATTCCCTCTCCATTTAAGCTCTTGTGCTAAACTATACGCTAGTACGGCCAAAAATGTGATCACAAAATGGCGAGTTGTAGGCAAATAAGTTACCGTGGGTAATTTAATCTTGGCAACTTTCGCTTTTGCTGTAAAGTGTGAAAGCGTTTCAATTATGGGGCTCTGCCATGACAGACATTGAATTCACCGTAAATGGCCTGCCTGCCAAGGCAGGCGATGATCCAGATATGCCGCTTCTGTGGTACCTGCGCGATCGTATGATGTTAACCGGAACCAAGTTTGGTTGCGGCATCGGTGCCTGTGGTGCCTGCACAGTTCATGTGGATGGTGTGCCCATGCGCAGTTGTTCCTTGCCGCTTGAGGCGGTGGCTGGTGCGGATGTGCGAACCATAGAAGGATTGTCGCCAGAGGGTGGGCAAACGGCGGTGCAGGCGGCCTGGATCAAGGAGCAGGTACCGCAATGCGGCTATTGCCAGTCGGGCATGATCATGGCTGCGACCGCGTTGTTGGCAGACAATCCCGATCCTACAGATGAGGAAATTGACGCAGCGATGACCAATATCTGCCGCTGCGGTACCTATCCACGGATCAGGAAAGCGATCAAGAAAGCGGCGCAGATGGGAGGTGTTCATGGTTAAGTTCACACGTCGCGGATTTATGATTGGGGGCGCAGCCGTCGGGGGCACGTTGGCCGCCGGCATGGCTATTGGCGTTGGCTTCCTTTCAACGGTTGATACAGATGGCCTTGATGGCGCCCTCCGTGAGGATGGTACCATCGGGCTGAATGCCTGGGTACGGATAACACCCGACGGACACATAACCTTCGCTATACCACGAACCGAAATGGGCCAGGGTGTTTTCACGAGCTTGCCCATGCTGATTGCGGAGGAGCTTGAAGTTTCCCTGGATGCAGGGAATGTGAGCGTTATTCACCCCACGGAAGCGTTGCCGGTTTATACAAATTATGTTCTGGCGCTTCGCAAGCGGCCTGAGGAACTAAGTGGCGCGGCGGACTGGCTTGGCAAGAAAGTTTTTAGCCTTGTCCCCTATATCGGTACAGGTGGCAGTACAAGTGTGGTGGATGCTTATACACCGCTGCGCAGGGCGGGGGCTGCGGCACGATCCATGCTCCTGAAAGCCGCAGCAGAGCGGTGGGCGACCTCGATTGCGAACTTGAGGGCCGAGAATGGCTCTGTGATCAACACTCAAACCGGCGAGCGCCTGGGCTATGGCGACTTGGCGGAACGTGCGGCGAGCATGTCACCGGATCGGGATATTCCTCTCAAACCGCGCAAGCAGTTTCGCTTGGTGGGCAAGCCTCATCCCCGCGTCGATATTCCGGCCAAGACACGAGGCGAGGCGGTTTTTGGTGTGGATGTCAACTTACCGAACATGCTGTTTGCTACGGTTATGCAGAGCCCGGTTTTTGGCGGTATGGTCGCGTCTTTTGATGATACCGCCGCAATGGCGGCCCGGGGCGTCCATAAAGTTGTGAACCTGGGCAATGCTGTGGGAGTGATTGCAGAAAGCTATTATTACGCCAAAAAAGCGTTGAGGCTTGTGAAAGTCACCTTCAAGGGCGGTGACGAAAAGCTGTCCAGTAAAGACATTTCCGCGGCCCTCAATATGGCGGTGGATGCGGGTGAGACCCATGTTTTTGAAGAAGAGGGAAGTGTCGATACCAAACTCTCTACCCTTGAGACCTTTGAGGCGCGGTATGAAACACCCTATCTGGCTCACGCCTGTATGGAGCCAATGGCGTGTACCGCGCTTGTTCAGGATGGCAAGGTGGAAATGTGGTCTTCCAGTCAGGCGCCGTTAACGATGGACTGGGCAGCTGATCGCAATATCAAAGACCTGAAGGAAGTTACCAGCCATACCATGCTCACCGGCGGTGGTTTTGGTCGCAAGATTGAGCTGGATGTCGGCGCGCAGGTAGTGCAATTGGCAGCGACAATGCCGGGGCGGCCCGTGAAACTGATCTGGTCTCGCGAGGAAGACATACAGCACGATATGTACCGTCCCGCCGCAGTTGCGCGGGTGCGCGCGGCACTGGGCAGTACAGGCATGCCTGAGGCGTTTGATTACAAATTGGGTATCCAGTCCGTGATGCAGGCGTTCAGCCGCCGGAATATGCCCATCGAGGAAGATGGCCTCAAGGACCAGGGGAATGTGGAAGGGGTGCGGCATCATCCCTACGCCTTTGGCGCCCGCAGGGTGGCCAATTCGGCCGTGGAATTACCGGTTCCAGTCGGTAGTTGGCGCAGTGTTGGCCACTCCAACAACGCTTTCTTTGTAGAAAGTTTTGTTGACGAGCTTGCACACAAGGCTGGGGTTGACCCTTTTACCTACAGAGAACGTTTGCTGGCCCACGACACCCGGTTGAGCGCACTGATGGCCAAGCTGCGTGACCTCTCGGGATGGGATAGTGGTGACGGCAAAGCCCGTGGTGTGGCGTTTCATCCCTCGTTCCGCAGTTTTGTCGGGCAGGTAGCGGAAATCTCTGTCGATGCAGAGAGGGGTATGCGTGTTGAGCGCGTTACCTGCGTTGTTGACTGTGGTGTGACCGTAAACCCGGATACTATCAGGGCGCAGATGGAAGGCGGAATCATCTTCGCACTTTCCGCTGCAATGCATGGTGAAATCACGATCGAAGGCGGTCGCGTTGTTGAAGAAAACTTTCCGTCTTATGAGATGGTGCGCATGTATGACACGCCTGAGATCGTCGTTCATATCATGGAAAATGATGAAGCACCTGGTGGCGTTGGTGAACCGGGTGTGCCGCCGCTGTTTCCTGCTGTCACGAACGCAGTTTTCGCGGCAAACGGCGAACGTATTCGGAGACTTCCGCTCAAGAAGCATGGATATTGGTTTGCATAAAGTAAGGGATTGGGAGGCTGTGCCTCCCAATCATCAGTGAAGGATAAGACTGTCAGCGACCTTCATTTCGGCGGGCTTAATCAATTCCAGGGAAGCGACCCTTACAGAGTGCAATTTGCCATCCAGGTTCTTGTCCCAGAAATCCAGAAATTTTCTGAGCACCGGAAAACGGGGCGCTATATCCAGCTCCTGCCAGATATATTCCTGCAATAGCCGTTCAAAATCTGGTCGGTAATAATAGATATGCGCTGTGGTCAGCCGGTAATCCTGCAACTGTTTTTCCAAGTCGCTCATCATACGCCTCCATCCTTTCGGCACCAACTTTAGTATGCGGTGCGAAGGTTGAAAGAGTATTAATGTAATTCTTTCAACTGCTTACGAAATATTTACCAGACTTTGCTATAAGCAGCAGGCCATCCGATCTGGTCAATCTGTTGCCGCAATAACATCCTTGGCGATGATGAGTTGCTGGATCTGGCTGGTGCCTTCATAGATGCGAAACAGCCGGGCGTCGCGATAAAGTTGTTCGATGCCATAGTCAGCGATATATCCGGCCCCGCCATACATTTGCACGGCCCGGTCTGCCACGCGCCCGACCATTTCGGAGGCGAACAGTTTTGCGCAGGATGCCTTCCTTTTGGTGTCTTCGCCGCGATCCCGCGCTATAGCCGCATCGCGTATCATGGAGCGGGCCGCATAAATTTCTGTCTCGCTATCTGCAATCATGGCCTGGATTAGCTGGAAGTCAGCTATGGTTGATCCGAATTGCTGTCGCTCTTTGGTGTAGCGAACTGCATCCCGCAGCATGCGCGTTGCAAGCCCTGTGCACACGGCAGCGATATGCAGGCGGCCTTTATCCAGCACCTTCATGGCCGTTTTGAAACCCAAGTTTTCCTTGCCGCCAATGATGTTGGTTGCAGGCACCCTGCAGTTGTCAAAAATGACGTCGGCTACAGGGGCGCCCTGTTGACCCATCTTTTTCTCTGGTGCACCTATGCTCAACCCCTCGGCGCCGGCTTCTACCAGGAAAGCGGATACACCGCGTGCGTCTTTGCTGTCCGCGTCCGTTCGCGCCATTACGGTGAAAAGGCCGGCGTAGGGTGCGTTGGTGATAAAACGTTTGGTGCCGTTGAGTATGTAATCGCTTCCATCTTTCACGGCTGAAGTGCGGAGCGAGCCTGCGTCCGAGCCGGCCTCTGGCTCCGTCAGACAGAAGGAGCCAACTAGCTCGCCACTAGCCAAACGCGGCAGGTATCTCGATTTCTGTTCATCAGTGCCGTCCAGTACGATGGCTTGGCTGCCAATGCCGACATTGGTGCCGAAAAGGGACCGAAAGGCAGGAGCGGCTTCGCCGATAACCATCGCCACTTCCACTTCTTCCCGCATATTGAGGGCAAGGCCGCCGAATTCTTCGGGGATGGAAAGAGCGAACAGGCCAAGTTCTTTGATTTCAGCCACAATCTCATCGGGAATTTTGTCAGCCTCCGCAGCGGTACGTTCGTTGGGGATCAGCCGTTCATGGACAAATCGCTGAAGTGTTCCCAGAAGCTGGTTCAGCGTTTCCTGATCAAGCGCCATCTGTGCGTCCTTCCCTCGTCAAACACGGTCTTTGATCTATAATTAATACGGGCGATTAAGAAGGCAAAGAATGGCCAATAAAAACAGCTAAAATCAGCTGGTGTTTTGTGTCGAGGCATTTACTTTAGGTCTTAAATAATTTGGTGCGAAGGGAGGCCCATATGAATCCGGTTTTTATCTGCGACGGTATCCGCACACCCATCGGTCGGTATGGCGGTGGGTTGGCCTCAGTGCGGACTGATGATCTAGCGGCCCATCCGCTACGGGCGCTAATGGGGCGCAATCAGGGTGTGGATTGGACACAGGTGGATGATCTGTATTTTGGCTGCGCCAACCAAGCGGGCGAGGATAATCGGAATGTAGGGCGTATGGCGGCCTTGCTGGCCGGGTTGCCGCAGGAGGTGCCTGCGGCAACAGTGAACAGACTATGCGGTTCAGGGTTAGAGGCAGTTGGTCTGGCAGCCCGCGCAGTGATGACAGGGGAGGCAAGCCTTGCAATGGCAGGAGGGGTTGAAAGTATGTCCAGGGCGCCTTTTGTCATGCCGAAGGCGACAACGCCTTTTTCTCGCTCTGCGGAGATATATGACACCACAATCGGGTGGCGTTTCATCAACAAAGCCCTACAGGCAGCTTACGGCACCGATAGCATGCCGGAAACAGCGGAAAATCTGGCGGCGGATATGGCAATCAGCCGCGCAGACCAGGACGGGTTCGCCTATCGTTCCCAGCTGCGGGCCAAAGCGGCGATGGATGCCGGGCGGTTTGAACGGGAGATTGCCGCAGTTTCATCACCCCAACGAAAGGGGGAGGTGCTTGTTGTTGATGCAGATGAACACCCACGCCCCGGTACCACACTTGAGGCCCTGGCGGGTTTGAGGGCGCCCTTTCGTGAGGGCGGTACAGTGACGGCAGGAAATGCATCCGGCACCAATGATGGTGCGGCGGCCTTGCTTCTTGCAGATGAAGCAGCAATCAAACAATACGATCTGAAGCCGATGGCGCGCGTGGTTGGAATGACGTCTGCGGGTGTACCACCGCGCACTATGGGATATGGCCCGGTACCTGCCACAAAGAAATTATTATCGCGGTTGGGCTTGGCGCTGTCGGATATCGACATAATTGAGCTTAACGAAGCCTTCGCCGCACAGGCACTTGCATGTTTGCGTGGACTGGGGTTGCCTGATGACGCGGCGCACGTGAACACGAATGGTGGCGCCATCGCGCTTGGACACCCCCTTGGAATGTCAGGGGCTCGTCTTGCCCTGACGTTGGCACATGAATTGGTGGAACAGAAAGCCAGATATGGGCTTGCCACCATGTGTATCGGTGTGGGGCAGGGCATTGCCATGGTGCTTGAACGCGCTTGATAGATTGGAAGAGGGGATAGCAATGACAACAGTTTCTCGAACCATGCATGGCCGCGTGGCGGTGTTAACGGTTGATAACCCACCAGTGAACGCACTTTCACATAGCGTGCGTGAGGGCCTGGCTAACGAAATGGAGGCATTGGCGGCTGACGATGCTGTGGACGCAATTGTAATCGCATGTGCGGGCCGGACGTTCATTGCTGGAGCAGATATTCGTGAATTTGGTAGCCCGCCGAAAGCCCCCCATCTGCCTGATGTTGTGAACCAGATTGAGGCGATGGAGAAGCCCGTGGTTGCTGCAGTTCACGGGACAGCGCTAGGGGGCGGGCTCGAAGTCGCTCTTGGCTGCCATTACAGGGTGGCTTCGGAAAGCGCCAGGATCGGCCTGCCAGAAGTGCATCTGGGAATATTGCCGGGCGCAGGCGGCACACAGCGCCTGCCGCGCATCGCAGGGCCAGCAAATGCGATCGATGCCATCCTGAGCGGACGCCATGTGAGGGCGCGGGAAGCTCTCAAATGGGGAGTGGTTGACGAAATCACTGATGGTGATCTGTTGGCAGTGGCCATCGCTACGGCTGAGAAAGCTGTGGGCAAGCCACCGCGCCGAACGGGTGAGATAGAGATCGATGGCGAAGCCTTTGGTCCTGAGTTTTTCGCTGGTGTGCGCAAGTCGATCGCGAAGCGTACGCGGGGCTATTTTGCGCCAGAGCGATGCATCCAGTGTGTAGAAGCCGCTGTGTCGATGCCGCTTCTGGAGGGCCTCAAGCGCGAGCGTGAACTATTTCAGGAATGTGCCCGCAACCCGCAGGCAAGGGCGCAGCAGCATATGTTCTTTGCTGAGAGGCAGATCAGCCGCATTCCCGGGATCACAAGGGAAACCCCGCGCCGTGAAATCAAGCGTGTGGGCATAATTGGTGCTGGGACCATGGGCGGCGGTATCGCAATGAATTTTGCCAACGTCGGCATTCCTGTGACCATGCTGGAAGTTGAACAGGGTGCGCTTGATCGTGGCCTTGGTGTTGTGCGCAAGAATTATGAACGTTCTGCAGCCAAAGGCAAGCTGACGGCCGAGCAGGTTGAAGGTCTGATGGGGCAATTTACTGGCACGCTTTCCTATGATGACCTGGCCGACTGTGACCTGATCATTGAAGCTGTCTTTGAAACCATGGATATCAAGAAGAAGGTCTTCACTCAGCTGGATGCGGTGGCGAAGCCGGGTGCAATTCTCGCAAGCAATACATCTTATCTTGATATTGATGAGATTGCGGCCTGCACAAAGCGCCCTGACGACGTGCTGGGCTTGCATTTCTTCTCGCCGGCTAATGTGATGCGCCTTCTGGAGATCGTGCGTGCCGATAAAACGGCAGATGATGTGTTGGCTACCTGTGTGGACCTGGCAAAAACAATCCGCAAGGTTGGCGTGGTTGCTGGCGTTTGCCATGGGTTTATCGGCAACCGGATGTTGTCTCCCTATGGGCGGGAAGCTTCTCTTGCCGTAATCGAGGGGGCAAGGCCTGAGGAAGTGGACAAGGCACTCTTTGATTTCGGCATGCCCATGGGGCCTATGACCATGTCTGATATGGCGGGCGTGGATATTGGCTATCTGAATCGTCAGGGAATGGGCCGAGAAAACTATGAAACCAAGGCCTATGACTGGGTAGACCGCCTGGTAGAGCAAGGCCGCAAGGGCCTTAAAGTGGGTAAAGGCATCTATCAATATGCCGAGGGGGACCGTACGCCCCAGCCCGACCCGGAAGTTATGGCGGTGATCGAAGAAGAAAGCACCAAGCTGGGTATCGAGCGGAAATCCATTCCAGCCGAGGATATTGTCGAGCGCTGTATGATGGCGCTGATCAACGAAGGTGCAAAGATCCTAGGTGAAGGCAAGGCCTATCGCGCCAGCGACATCGATGTGGTTTATGTGAATGGTTATGGCTACCCGCGTTATCGTGGTGGACCGATGCACTATGCTGACAGTTTGGGCCTTGATGCCGTTTACGCGAAGATTATGGAATTTCAGGAAAAGTTTGGCCCTCGTTGGTGGCAACCAGCGCCGCTTCTGAAAGAGTTGGCTGAAGCAGGCAAAAGTTTTGCTGATTATGACCGCGAAAACGCGGGGTAGGGAGAGATCAATGAGTAATGACTATCTGAGCAACCTTTTCAGCCTGGAAGGGCAAGTTGCCCTTGTCGCAGGTGCATCCTCCGGAATTGGCGCCGAGTTTTCCATGGCGCTTGCGCGCGCCGGGGCTGATGTTGTGCTCTGCGCACGCCGGCTGGATCGAATTGAAACGCTTGCGAAAGAGATTGCCGACGCAACAGGGCGTCGCACGCTGGCGCTGTCAATGGATGTGAAAGATACCGCCAGTGTTGAAGCCGCATTCACTGACGCGGAGGAGCAACTGGGGACACCGACCGTCGTATGTGCCAATGCGGGTGTGGGGCATATGGTGCGTGCGCTTGATGAAACAGAAGAGCAATGGGACCATATGTTGGACACCAACCTCAAAGGCATGTGGCGAGTTGGCAAGGCCGCAACCAAGCATATGGTAAGCGCGGGCCTGAAGGGCAGCATTATTAATACAGCGTCTATCCTCGGGCTCGGCGTATCGAACCAGCATTTGAGCTATGCCACCAGCAAGGCCGCAGTCGTGCAGATGACCCGTGCGATGGCGGTTGAATGGCAGCGATATGGCGTGCGGGTGAATGCCCTGTGCCCAGGCTTCTTTGTGACTGAGATCAACGAAGAGGGTCTCAACACAGAACGTGGTCAGCAGATGCTCAAGATGACCCCGGCTGGGCGTGCAGGTGAGCTTCCGGAGCTTGTGCCTGCAATGCTAATGCTGGCAAGCCCTGCATCCAGCTTCACGACTGGTGTTGCATTGCCAGTGGATGGGGCGCATTCGGTAAAGCTTGCGCCTTAAATTTATTCCGTTCCATTGGGAACAAAAAACGGGGGCAAAAGCCCCCGTTTTCATGTCTGAAATTCTGATGCCCTACCAGCGAGTGGAAAGGGACAGGCCAACAACGCGTGGTTCGTTTACAAAGCCTGTGTTGTTGTTGAAGTCAATCACACCTTTGAGGTTGGCTTCATTGGTGATGTTGCGGCCAAATACAGCAACTTCGTGCTGCATGTCATCACCGAAACGGTAACCAATACGTGCGCCAAGTTCGAACGTGCCGCTTGTGCTGAATTCTGCTGCATCATAGAGGAGCAGATTAGTGTCACCCTGAAGGGCAAAGTCGATCAACGCGAAGATTTCACCATTTTCGGTCATCTTGTGGTAATCGGCCACGAAGTTGATTGTCCAGTCAGGCGCTTGTGGAAGTGGGTTGCCATCCACAAGAGCAAAGCCATCATCGTCGAGCGGATCAAGTGGTGTACATTGGCCGGAACCACATGTTGGTACACGCAGGCCAGTGTCGTTGATCTGGGTGTTGGCATAGCCCAAGCCGGCGGTCAGGGAGAAGTTCTCTGTAACCAACCATTCGATGTCTGTTTCAAAGCCCCAGCCGATAACTTCTTCCACGCTTTCAAGGCGAACGCTGTTCGTTGCGCCACCAACCGCAGTTACCTGCAGATCTGAGATGTCATAATAGAAGAAAGCACCGTTCCAACGCAGGCGATTTTCAGCGAGTGTTGCTTTGAAGCCAGCTTCGTAGGACATGATCGTTTCTTCTTTAGCCTTGGAAGGCGCACCAAAGAATGCAATGTCACGGCCCTGAATGGTTGGCGCACGGAAACCGCTTGCCGCGCGGGCATAGATGGAAACATCATCATTCAGGACATGGTTAATCGCCAGATCCCAGCTAACGCGCTCGCCAAAGGCCTTGCGGCTGATGTCAGTTTCCAGGAACGCATTGCCAACGGCAAATGTTGCGTCCAGTTCTTTGTCATCGTCTGTGTAACGAATGCCGCCGGTTACGGTCGTGTCTGGCGTAATGTCGTAAGCCAGTTGACCGAAGAATGCCCAAGTACGGTTTACGTGTGTAACGAGAGTGTCTTCAACGAAAAACGGCGTTGTACGGATCGTGAAGTCACCTTCGAAGTAGAAGAAACCAACTTGATAAAAGAGCTCATCTGTTGCTTGTTGCGACAGGCGAATCTCCTGTGTCCATTGATCTAGGTCTTCGATGCCGTCCTGCGTGCTGGACTGAAACGGTATGAAGCCTGGGCCATTGTCTGGGTTGCCACCGTCGATATCACCAAGGCTTGAGCCATTGGTTGTTTCATATGCAGTGATGGACGTCAGTGTCATTTCATTGCTGAAGTCTTTCACCATCTTGAGAGACGCACCCCAGCTATCATATTCCTGTGGGTTGCCATGGTCATCGCCGAAATAAACTTCGTCACGGTCAAAGTTACCGTTCAGATCATTGCTACCCGTAGAAAGGATGTTAGCACGGAAAATAGAGCTAGTACCTTCCAGTGAGCGGAAGTGGAAGTTTGCAAGTGCGCTGAAAGTATCGGTTGGCTCAAAAAGAAGCTGAGCACGGCCAGCGATCTCTTCGAAGCCACCAAGTGCGTTGTTTTCGCCAAGATATTCGTTGTCGATGTAGTCGTCGCGCTTGGTGTAAAGGAGGGACAAACGACCAGAAAGTGAATCGCTCATGCCACCGCCGTGGGCAAATTCCATGGAGCCAGTGCCATACGTGCCGTAGCTGGCATTCACATAACCTTCAGGCTCTTGGGTTGGTTTGCGTGTCTCAAACTTGATGATACCTGCCGGCGTGTTGCGACCGAACAGCGTGCCTTGTGGGCCGCGCAATACTTCTACACGCTCAATATCAAAAAGCGGGAAGCTCTTCAGGATCACATTTTCTTGCACAACTTCGTCGACTACGATCGAAACGGGCTGAGAAGCCGCGAGGTCAAAGTCTGTGTTGCCCAGACCGCGAAGGTAGAAACGTGGCGCAACACGACCGTTTGAGGACTCGGCATTCAGGCCAGGTACCCGGCTGGAGAGCAAGCGAATGTCTTCACCGCCAGCTGCAAAGTTGTTGAGTTTCTCGCCGCCAATTGCGGAGATGGAGATTGGCACGTCGCGCAGGCTTTGTTCACGTTTCTGCGCTGTTACAACGATTTCTTCGAGCATGAAGTCGCTGCTTGCGTCCTGCGCTTGTGCGCCTTGGGCAAGCGCCAGAACAGAACAACCCGCGACAAGGCGCGCGCCATTGTTGAACCAAGTGTTTTTCATGGTGTTATTCCTCATTCGAAGTACACAACTTCTACTTTTTATAAGCTACTTTGGGAAACGCCGGATGCCGGGAATGAACTGGGCACCTCATTTCATCAATGCGTCCAGAGCCTTAGTTTGCACAGACGCACACCAAATTCGACGTTTTTCAATGCAAACAGGTGGTCTCCGGCAGCGCAACTTCGCAAAGTGTTGCAGAATGGCAACCAACTGATGTGTAAGAGCTTCCAAAAGCCAGCGAAAGTAGTCGTGCATCCTCCCTGATTATAGCTGTTGACGGTCTACTCCAAACTTTGTCGATGTATTTGATATCACATTGTTGACAATTTCATAGGGTTTTCATCAACCATTTTGGGTTTGCAGAGGTTTTCATCACTTTTCGCGGCTTTAATTGCCAATGAAATGGAGTGGTTGATAACTGCGCAGCAAGCCGGTAGGGTCGCCCCATGAAATTTCAGCAAACACTTCAAGAGGGGCGCTTGATCAAGCGATACAAGCGTTTTTTAGCAGATGTCGAGTTGCCAGACGGGCGTGTGGTCACTGCCCACTGCGCCAACTCAGGTTCTATGTCGGGCTGTAAGGACCCTGGAAGCCTTGTCTATCTGTCTGCAAATACAAATCCCAAAGCGAAATTGGATTGGCGGTGGGAATTGGTGGAATGCAATGGCTCCCTTGTCGGGATTAACACCAGCCATCCAAATAGGCTGGCTGAAGAAGCGATTTTGGCAGCCTCTATTCCGGAGCTGACAGGATATGCCTCTCTTCGGCGAGAAGTGAAATATGGCAAGAATAGCCGAATAGATATTTTACTTGAGGATCCCGCCAATTCGTCAGCAGCCGAAAAATGCTTTGTTGAGGTAAAGAATGTTACGTTACGCGTTGGAGATGAGGCACAGTTTCCTGATGCAGTGACTGCTCGAGGAACAAAGCATCTTCTTGAGTTGATGGATATGGTTGCTGAAGGCCACCGCGCAGTGATGCTATATCTTGTCCAGCGCGGGGATTGCTTGTCTTTTAGGCCGGCAGAGGATATTGACCCAACATATGCAAAAACGCTCAGGAAAGCGCTAGCGGCGGGCGTTGAAACATTGTGTTATGTTTGTGACCTATCTTTGGATGGCATTGAGGTTGGGAAGCCAATGGCCATTCATTTGTAGGGCCTTTGGATGGTACAGGAAGATTGAAATGAATTATGTAGATGCGGTGAATGCCCCTGAAGCTCGGACAGGATCCATTAAAATCCACGGGCCTGAGGCATTTGAGGGTATGCGTGCAGCTGGCCGGCTTGCAGCCGAAACGCTGGACTATATAACCCCGCATGTGAAAGCTGGCATTACCACGGAAGAGCTTGACCGCTTGTGCCACGAATTTATCGTCGATCACGGCGCTGTACCTGCGCCGCTAAACTATCGAGGTTTCCCTAAGTCTATCTGTACATCCATAAACCATGTGATCTGTCATGGTATTCCGGGATCCAAGAAGCTGCGTGACGGCGACAGCCTCAATATTGATGTCACCGTCATTCTTGACGGTTGGTTTGGCGACACCAGCAGGATGTTTTTTGTCGGTAAACCCAAGCTTTTGCCCCAGCGGCTTTGCCAGGTCACTTTCGAAGCCCTTTGGAAGGGTATCGAGGTAGTCAAACCAGGCGCTTACCTCGGCGACATTGGTCATGCCATTCAAACCCATGTGGAGGCCCACCGCTATAGTGTGGTTAGGGATTTTTGCGGTCACGGGATCGGTCGTGTCTTCCACGATGAGCCGAGCGTGATGCATTTTGGCAAGCCGGGTACGGGGCCGGAATTGAAGCCAGGTATGTTTTTCACTATTGAGCCGATGGTGAACGCTGGGAAGCCGGGTTGTAAGGTGTTAGCAGATGGCTGGACCGCTGTTACTCGCGACAAGACCTTGTCGATGCAGTTTGAGCACACATTGGCGGTAACCGAAGATGGCTATGAAGTGTTTACCAAGTCCCCTAAGGGGTGGTTCTGCCCGCCCTATGAAGGCATTGGTTAGAAGAGCGCTGGATGGGGGAAGCAGCAAAAGAACATATGAGAGGCCACAGGTCCAGGCTTCGGGAGCGTTTCCTGAAGGGGGGACCGGACGCCCTGGCGGATTATGAGCTTCTTGAGCTGATCTTGTTTCTGGCAATTCCGCGGCGGGACGTTAAGCCTCTGGCTAAGGACCTTATTGCCCGGTTTGGAACCTATGCGGCCGTTCTAAGCGCTGATGTCGAAAGGCTTGGCGCCATGCCGGGGCTGGGCGACACAGCAGTGGCGGCGATAAAGTCAGTGCAGGCTTCTGCGCTCCATCTTGCCCGCGTTC
Organism: Alphaproteobacteria bacterium; assembly: GCA_013372975.1. Taxonomy (GTDB): domain Bacteria; phylum Pseudomonadota; class Alphaproteobacteria; order Sphingomonadales; family Kordiimonadaceae; genus Kordiimonas. The sequence continues at coordinate 58,360 of JABXIS010000006.1, read as the reverse complement.
AGGCCCGTTCGCAGCCGGTTTTAGATAACTGGAGCGCCGTCAGCGATTATTTACAGGGTGTCATGGGGAATATGGCGAGAGAGCAATTTCGCCTTATGTTTCTTGATCGCAAAAACAAGCTGATAACCGACGAGGTTTTAAGTGAGGGCACTATTGACCATACGGCGGTATACCCGCGGGAAGTCATTCGTCGCGCGCTTGAACTTGATGCGGGTGCCCTTATATTGGTGCACAATCATCCGTCAGGAGACCCGAGCCCCAGCCGAGCGGATATTCTGATGACGAAGGAGATTTCCGAGGCTTGTGACAAGGTTGGTGTGAAAGTGCATGACCACATTATTGTTGGAAAAACAGGCCAAGCAAGCTTTAAGGAATTAGGGCTATTGTAGGAATTTTGGGGGACTGGCATATGCCAGAAAAACGCCTTTAGGAGTTTTGATGTACTGGGAACAAGTAAAATCCACCCGCAAGGAACTTGAGGATCTGCCCATCTCAGCCAAGGTTGTCTTGATGTCAAAAGATGGCAAAGTGCTTGTGATGCGCAAATCCAGTGGCCTGTTTGACCTGCCGGGGGGAAAGGTGGAAACAGGAGAGGACCTTTTCAAGGCCTTGAAGCGCGAAATGAAAGAAGAGGCAGGCCTCAAAGCCAAGAATTTTGAGTTTGTATCCAGTTGGGTCAAGCACCACCCAACTTTGGGCGATCGTCTGGTATTGGTGTTTACCGCTATGCTGAAGGAAAAGGCCAAAGATATCCAAATTTGTTTGTCCGACGAGCATAAGTGGGCAGAGTTCAAGGGGCCTAAAGGTATCGCAAAAATTGGTGACGTTCCACCGGGATACGCCAATGCCATTCATATTTGTTTCTTGCGTGCGGGTAAGCTGAAGCCGTGATTGAGATTGAACGAAAATTCCTTGTGCGCCCGGGCGTTGTGGATTTGAGGGGCGGCGAAGAAATTTCTCAATGGTATATCATGCGTGGCGAGGGGCGTTCATTGCGTGTTCGCCATTCCAGCGGCAGGTTTATATTGGCTGCAAAGGTTGGCAAGGGAATCGTTCGTCAGGAAGTCGAAAGAGAATTGTCTGATGGAGAGGCCCGTGGCCTTATTGACAGCGCGCTTGAGGCGCCTGTGGAAAAAATCCGCCACAGTGTGAAGTCAGGCAATCATGTCTGGTCTATTGACCAATTCAAGGGCGCTAATGAAGGGCTCTTGCTTGCGGAAATCGAGTTACAGGCGAAAGATGAGCAATTCGAACGTCCTGCGTGGATTGGCAAAGAGGTTTCGGGTGATCCAGCATTTCAGAATGCAAACCTGGCCCGAAACCCCATTTCCAGATGGAGAAGCGATTTTATCGCGTTGCTGAACGGCGGCTAGTTGCCATGCCGTTTTGAGATGTCCTCTAGGCGTTTATCGATCATTTGCCGGCTATACCATCGCCCGCCGGTCATAACCCCAGCCTGTTTGGTAATATTCATGATGTTTTCGCGCGGGTCAGCGTTCAAGAGGATCATGTCTGCGCGGGCACCAACCTTTATCGCGCCAAACCTATCTTTGTCAGCAAAGTAAAGACCTGCGGCACTTGTGCCTAAAGCCAAAATTTGATTGTTGGTGAGGCCTGCGTCCTTGAGGGTTTCGATCTCCCGCCAGATGGAGAAGCCGGGCACCGAGAACACTTGTGGCGCATCGCTGCCCATGGCCACCTTGGCGCCGCCGTCAACCAGCGCTTTGATCAGCCTCTGGCGGTTCTGTGCGAGAAGTGGGTTGGCATCTTTGTTGATGTCTTCGACGCGCTCTTGCCACGCAGCGACAGTTTCCTTCGAAACATATCGGTTTTCTGGTCGGGCCAGCAATGCGCCGAGGTCGCCACCGCTCAGGAACATATTCATCAAGGCTTGTGTGGGAACCACCCAGGTATTTGATGCCTTTGTGCTGTCTACAGCTTTCTGAAGCTCCGCGTCGGTTAACTCATGTTTGTCGCCACCCAGCCACGTCAGGAAACCATCCAAGTGGTCAATGGATATCTGCCCGGCGTCCAAGCTGGCTTCAACGCCAACGTCGGCAGATACATGGCCGCCAAACGGGTAATTGAGTGCCTTCGCGGTGGTAGCGATAGCCTCATATTCTTCCGGGGCAAGGCCGCCATGCAGCTTCTGCAGGTCCCAGCCCTCAGCCGCATATTGTTTGGTTTTTGCGATGGCCTCGTCAACCGATGAAACACTTCGGCCATTCAGGCTGGGTGCCGCCAGGTAGAGGGTCGGGCCCGCGATGTCGCCGGATGTGATTTTTTCACGCAGGTCGAATTGAACCGGATCGCCCAGCATCCCACGAACAGTTGTCACACCGCCCGCGAGATAGAGGAACAGGGTTTCTTCTGTACGGTCCTTGTCCCAGCCTGCTGCGGGCAGGTGGCCATGCATTTCGACAAGGCCCGGAAGGAGGAATTTACCTGTACCGTCTATTATTGAATGGGTGCCATGAAGTTGCGGCGCTTTATCGGCTGGGCCGACATAGACAATACGGTCGCCTTCAATCGCTAGCGTTGCGTCCTCATGCACCTTGTTTCCATCCATCGAAATAATGGTGACGTGCTCAATCTGGATCTTTTGGGCTAACGCGAATGTAGCAAACATAATCGAACAAAGTATGGCAATGAATAAGCGCATTCTATCCCTCCCCAAGATGCGTAGGAGGCATGCTCTGGGCGTGAGGCAGATATGTCAAGGAAACTTGCGATCAGGCGTGCTTTCTGATAGGTGGGCGGCAGATTTTGTTTTTATCCATTTCCGTGAGGAGCGCGCCCCATGATCCCTCGTTATTCCCGCAAGCAGATGACCGACATTTGGGAAGCCGAAAACCGGTTCCGCATCTGGTTCGAGATTGAAGCCCACGCCTGTGATGCCAACGCCAAGCTTGGCCGTATTCCAGAGGCCGCAGCCAAGGCTGTGTGGGAGCGCGGCAAGTTCGAAGTTTCACGCATTGACGAGATTGAGCGCGAAGTAAAACACGATGTAATCGCCTTCCTGACGAACTTGGCTGAGCATGTCGGTGACGAAGCCCGTTTTGTTCACCAGGGCATGACCTCATCCGACGTTCTGGATACCTGCCTCAGCGTTCAACTGATGCAAGCCGCAGACATCATTATCGATGACCTTGAGAAGCTGCTTGTTGTGCTGAAGCGCCGCGCGGAAGAGCATAAATACACCGTTTGTATTGGCCGCAGCCACGGCATCCATGCTGAGCCAGTAACCTTTGGCCTTAAGATGGCGCAAGCGTATGCTGAATTTGACCGCTGTCTCGCCCGCATGAAAGATGCCCGTAAGGAAGTGGCAACCTGTGCGATTTCTGGCGCGGTTGGTACCTTCGCGAACATTGACCCGTTCGTGGAAGAATATGTGGCTGAAAAAATGGGGCTTGAGATCGAGCCTGTGTCCACACAAGTGATCCCGCGCGACCGTCACGCCATGTATTTTGCGGTTCTGGGTGTGATCGCGAGCTGCATCGAGCGTCTGGCGGTGGAAGTGCGACACTTGCAGCGTACAGAAGTTCTCGAAGCCCAGGAGTATTTCTCCAAGGGCCAGAAGGGCTCGAGCGCGATGCCGCACAAGAAAAACCCGATCCTGACCGAAAACCTGACGGGCCAGGCGCGCTACATTCGCGCGATGGCGATCCCTGCTATGGAAAATGTGGCGCTGTGGCACGAGCGGGATATCTCTCACTCGTCTGTTGAGCGTTATATCGGCCCGGATGCGACTGTAGCGCTTGATTTCTCTCTGGCCCGCCTGACGAACGTGATGGACCAGCTTCTGGTGTATCCTGAGAATATGCTCGACAACATGAACAAGATGGGCGGCCTTCCAAACAGCCAACGGGTGCTCTTGGAGCTGACGCAGGCTGGCGTAAGCCGCGAAGACGCGTACCGTCTGGTGCAGGCCAATGCGATGAAAGTGTGGGACAGCCGCGGTGAGCTGCAGCTTTTGGACCTTCTGAAAGCCGACGAGATTGTGACAAGCAAAGTATCCGAAGCGGAGCTGGATGAGCTCTTCAACATGGATTACCACACCAAGCATGTTGACACGATCTTCAAGCGCGTGTTTGGCGAATAGAAGATTTCATAAAAGTGATGTGGGAAGGGCAGGGCGTTTCGTCCTGCCTTTTCTTTTGACAATGGATGCAACTCTCCAGCTGGACGGCAAGAGAGGGAAGCGGTAGGCTGAGCTGAGCTGGGGATTGTTCGCAGACAACGTGTTGAAAGGACTGCAATGATTCCGTTTTCGGGTACAGAAGAAAAGATCGGTGTTGAAGGTAAGCCCATTCGGGAGCTGGATGCCCCCACTGCCAAAGTTACCAAAGCACTTCATGAGCTATGGCTTCTGAAAAAAGGTGGCAGGGATATGCCTGCCAGGCGAGACCTTTCCCCTGCTGAAATGAAGTCGCTTTTGCCGCATATCTACATGATTGATGTACTGGGCGGTGGCGCAGATTATCAGATGCGCCTGTTTGGAACCGCGCTTGTAGACATGATCGGCGGGGATTTCACTGGGGCCAGACTTAGCGAACAGGACGCTGACAAGGGCTGGCGCGGCAAAATCTACAAGCAAGCTTATTGGCGTGCGCGTCCTGTATTTTATCAGTTTGATCTTGGAGATATGGGGAAACCCCATATCCACACGGAGAATGTGTTATTGCCCCTTAAGGACAACAACAATAACTTCACCATTCTTTTGTGTGCGTCCCAGGTAATTGGGCGTGAAAAATTGTAAGGACTATGGCTTTTTAAGCCTTGCCGCGACGGCGGCCAGTGTTCGTTCGATTGTCGTCAGACGTTCCTCGTTGCGGACCAATATGCCTCCCAGAAACTGTATAAGTTCCAGAGGGTCAAGTTGGTCAAGGACTTCGGCTTGTTTCACATATGGCTTCGTCTTCTGCGGAAGAATAGGTTTGCCATCAAACCACTTTTCGGACAGATGCTGAAGGTCTTCGGAGTATAGATTATCCAACTTCTCGCGAATGCCCGGGGATACAAATGTAGATGCCTGTGATGGCTCCAGCTGGCTGAGAATTTTCTCATTTTGCATGAGAGCATTGGCGAAGCTTTGGGGCCTGCCCAAATTGTTGAGTGCCCGAAGAATTTCAGTCTTAGCCGGGCTGAGGCTGACATTAATGCCTTTTTGGGGTTTCTCGAGTTCTGACATGTCGAGGCCCACGATGTCGGCAAATTCCTCACAGGTGTCCCGCTCACCAAAAGCGCGGACCAAGACATTCTCCGATCCCACCATTTCAGCAAGTTGATCAGCGAAGCGGCCATATGCGAGATATGGGTGGTCAGCGCACATTTTTTTGACAAAGGTTTCGAAGTCGTCAGTCTCCATGCGTTTCTTTACAAACTGGTTGTACCGCGATTCCAGATAGGCAGCATGTTCCCTGACCCAAACAAGAATTTTAGGTTCGAAACCAGCAGCATTCATGTTTTGTACCAATGACTTAAGTGTTTCCAGGGGCAGCTCGCAAAATGCTTCGCCGGAAATGATTGGTATTTGTTCGCCGCAGTTATCGAGAGCTGATTTGAATTCCGCCATCAGTGCCTTTTGATTTTGGCGCAAGTTGTATGGTGTGCCAGCGGGCAGGAGCGAACGAGCAAGCGGTTGCGCATTGCCTTGATCCATCTTGGGTGATTGCCGGTTCCTCCTGGGCCCTATTGGCAGATACCTGACGCCTTGCTTTTCAAGTGCGTCTTCGTTCTTTGCCAGGAAAACCTGAAGGGCTGTGGTGCCTGTTTTTGGTGTGCCGATGTGAAAATAGATAGTTTTCATTTTTATAGACCCGAAAAATTAGGCACTCAGAATTGATGCGTGATGCCGAAGGTGATCTTCAATAAAGCTGGCGATAAAGAAGTAGCTGTGGTCATAGCCTTCATGGCGGCGGAGGGTTAGCTGCTGCCCCACTTTTTCGCATGCAGCTTCGAAAAGTTCTGGCTTGAGCTGGCCTTCAAGAAAATTGTCGGCAAGGCCCTGATCAATGAGAATGTTGGCATCTGCCGCGCCGTCGCGTTCCAACAGGGCGCAGGCGTCATGGTCGGCCCATTTGGTGCGGTCTGCGCCAAGGTATCCAGCTAACGCCTTTTCCCCCCACGGGCAATTCATGGGGGCAACAATCGGCGCAAACGCGGAAACGCTTTTGTAGGTGTCACGGTTTTTCAGGAAAATGGTGAGCGCACCATGCCCGCCCATGGAATGGCCGGTGATGCCCTGGCGGGACATATCTGTCATGCCCACTGAAGCGACAAAATCAGGCAGTTCCTTCGTGATGTAATCATACATCTGGAAGTTTTCCGCCCATGGCTCTTCCGTGGCATTCACATAAAAGCCCGCACCCTTTCCGAAATCATAGGCGTCATCATCCGGTACGTGATCGCCGCGTGGGCTGGTGTCCGGGCAGATCACCATCAGGCCAAGTTCTGCTGCAACCCGCTGGAAACCGGCCTTCACCGTGGCATTCTCTTCTGTGCATGTCAGGCCTGAAAGATACCACAGAACTGGCACTTTGCCGTGTGCGGCTGCCGGTGGCGTAAAAACACTGAACCGCATGTCGCAGCCCAATGTTTCCGACGCATGTGTGTATGTGCCTGTTATGCCGCCAAAGCAGCTGGTTTCATTGATGATTTCCATGACGTATTACCTTGCAAGGCCTGCGCGCAACAACTGGCGCTCTATGGCGTTCTTAATGGAAACGATACGTTTCTCATCTCTAAACTCGTTGCACTCTGTGTCCCAGTGGACTGTATGGGTGTATGAACCTGCGTTGACTTTGATCATATATAGGGATCCGTGGAATGAGATCGTTCCACAGGCCCCAGACTCTATTGTGTAGTTTGAGTAGATTGATTCAAAGTTCTGGTTTTTCAGAACCTTGACCAAGCTTTCAAACAGCTCAGTTTGCCCACCTTTGGTTACAATACCATCTTTGAAGACGAAACCTTCTGAAGTGACGATATAATCGTAGCCTCGATATTCGGGGCTCTCAGGGCTTGATTTCAAGCGCACTTGAATGTGATGACCTTGTGTCGGCTCACTTGGTGCTCCACTGAGGTTGGTAGCGGCGCAGCCTGCCAAACCGAATGCCAATGAAAGACATGTGAGCCTGAACAGATTGGCGCCGCCGTATGACATTAAAACTCAACCACGCTGCGGATGGATTTGCCTTCATGCATCAGGTGGAAGGCATCATTGATGTCTTCAAGTGGCATTTTGTGGGTGATCAGGTCATCGATATTGATCTTGCCGTCCATGTACCAATCCACAATCTTGGGCACATCCGTACGCCCGCGGGCACCACCAAATGCCGTGCCGCGCCATACCCGACCTGTTACCAGCTGGAACGGTCGCGTTGAGATTTCCTGGCCTGCGCCCGCCACCCCGATGATGATGCTTTCGCCCCAGCCCTTGTGGCAGCACTCAAGCGCTTGGCGCATGGTGTTCACGTTGCCGATGCATTCGAAGCTATAGTCCGCGCCACCGTTTGTAAGGTCCATGATGGCTTCCATCACGTCACATTCCGTGGGGTTCACGAAATCTGTCATGCCAAACTGGCGCCCCATAGCCTCGCGCGCCGGGTTGATGTCAACGCCAATGATCTTGTCGGCACCCACCATGCGGGCACCCTGGATAACGTTAAGGCCAATGCCACCAAGGCCAAACACGACCACGTTGGAACCGGGCTCTACCTTGGCATCAAACGCCACAGCACCCACACCTGTGGTCACGCCGCAGCCGATGTAGCAGATTTTGTCAAACGGGGCGTCTTTGCGCACTTTGGCGAGCGCGATTTCAGGCAACACTGTGTGGTTCGAGAAAGTCGAGCAACCCATATAATGCAGGATCGGCTTGCCATCGATACTGAAGCGGCTGGTGCCGTCCGGCATCACGCCTTTGCCCTGTGTTTCGCGGATGCTTTGGCACAGATTTGTTTTGGGGTGCAGGCAATAATCACACTCGCGACACTCAGGCGTATAAAGCGGGATCACATGATCGCCCGGTTTCAGGCTTTTCACGCCTTCGCCCACTTCCACTACAACGCCGGCGCCTTCATGGCCGAGAATTGCAGGGAAGGCGCCTTCAGGGTCGTCACCAGAAAGGGTGAATGCATCAGTGTGGCAAACGCCTGTTGCCTTGATTTCCACCAGCACCTCACCAGCCTTGGGGCCCTCAAGGTCTACTTCTTCGATGGAAAGTGGCTTACCGGCACCCCATGCTACAGCCGCACGTGTTTTCATGTCGTCCCCCTCAATTTAGGATTCTTATCAATGTTGGGCATATACTAAACCCGTTTGGGCGATTAGAGTGCAAGCGCAAGACAGGATCAACAGGAAATAAGTTATGACGACCGAAACGGGCACAGACATTAAAGCGGCGCTGGTGATAATCGGCGACGAAATACTGTCTGGCCGCACGAAGGACGCGAATCTGTCCTATTTGGCGCTTTGGCTGAATGAAGTGGGTATCCAGCTTTCAGAAGTGCGCGTTGTGCCCGATGTGGTTGAAGAAATAGCAGATGCCGTGAACGCGGTTCGATCCAAATTCGATTATGTATTTACTACAGGTGGCATCGGCCCCACCCATGACGATATCACTGTGGACAGCATCGCCGTTGCCTTTGGTGTGCCGGTGGTGGTGCACCCGGAGGCCTATCGCCGCATGGCCGAGTATTATGGTGAAGAGAATTTCACCGACGCACGCAAACGCATGACCCGTGTGCCCGAAGGCGGTGAACTGATAGACAATCCTGTTTCTATCGCACCAGGCATTCGTATCGATAACGTGTTTATCATGGCCGGCGTGCCCAAGATCATGCAGTCAATGTTGGAAGGTGTCCGGCCGCTCTTGCGCACCGGGCGCAAGGTTTGGACACAGTCGGTCACAATCCATGCACCAGAAAGCAAGATGGCAGATGATCTCGGACGCATTCAGGAAAAATATCCTGAAACCAGCATCGGCAGCTATCCTTTTTATGGTCAGGGGTATGGCGCAAATATTGTGATCAGAAGCGCTGATCAAGACAGTATCTATGCTGCGATGAAGGCTGTATTGGCCATGTGCCAGGCTCATGGCTTTGAAAACGAAGACCCGGCTTCCCTCGGATAGAGTGCCAAGGATGGGGAAGCAGAAAATTCTTTCCCTTCCATGAAATAAGCCGTTGTTTTGCCGCGCTGGAGTGATTAATAACGGGAACGCAATCCCCTGTGCCCGCATGGTGGAATTGGTAGACACACAAGACTTAAAATCTTGAGACCGTATGGTCGTACCGGTTCGAGTCCGGTTGCGGGTACCACTTTCCTAAATTATTTTTAACCTGAACAATATGGTACGCCATTTGCTTGTGTAAGCGTGCGGGCAAGCCCTTGGGTTGCGCGCATGGCACAATTTGCCGGGTAACGGTGTGGGCACTACAAAGACAGATATATTCCGGATTGAAATTGGAGTTAGAGCGAATGCCGCCGAAAGAAGTCGGTGGCTTATAGAGTTTGGTCGATGTGCTGTTATGGGGAGTTAGAAGACAGGCCGCGACAGCAGGGCAAATACAATATTTATTGTCCTGCATTCATTTCGAAAAGGAAACACCATGACAATCAGTGGTGTAAGCGGTGGCATTGATTTCGCCGCGATGCGTCAAATGCAGCAGCAAATGATGGCAAAGATTGACGTCGACGGAAGCGGAAGCCTCAATCTGGAAGAATTTTCCGAGTTAAAAGAAACTATTGACGCGCGCCGTCCGGCGGGTGTTGGTGCCAAGGGGAGTGCTGAAGAGGTATTTGCCCAAATAGATACCAATTCGGATGGCCAGGCTTCCACGGAAGAGTTGATGGCTTTCAAAAAGTCACAAATGCCATCACAGATGCTTGGGTCGATGTCGATGAAATCCCTGTTGATGGCGCAGGAGCAGTCATCAGGAGATCGGCTGACGTCACTGCTCGATACATTGGAAAGTGACGAGGAAGGTGACGAAAGCGACGCTGTCTCTGAAGGCGATAGCGATGCTACAAACTCGTATTTTGAGAAGCTGCAAGCCATAATCTAGGACAAGGCGGGTGGTCCTGCTTGCCAGGACCACCTAAACTGTCGGTACAATCCAAGTACCTCTTCGATCCAACAACCAGGTTGCTACCAGCTTTTTCAGGCTTTTTGGAAGGAACCCGCAGCGGCAGTGGTTTTACGCATCCAGGCTGCCGATTACCATCATGACGCGCAGAACGTTGTCTCGCGGCAGCCTGAGTTCTGTTGCTGGGTTAAATTGCTGCAGCACGAGTTCATTGCCCTCCCATTTCACGAATTGTTTGATAAACCCCTTATGCTCGGTGGTTTCAACGAGGACAAAGCGCCCTTTCACTGGACGCTTGTTAGGGTGTACATAGGCAAGATCCTGGTTTTTATATTTCGGCACCATGCTGTCGCCAGTGACATACACTGCAAATGCATCGCGTACACCTTGCAAGTCGGCAGGTCTGAAAGTCCAGTCGATCGCGTTTTCTCCTAAAGCCATATTTCCGTCGCTGCCTCCCTGCGCTCGTCCAAGAACGGGGAGATCCCGCTTGTTGCTGAAGATCGGTGATGTGTTCAGCCTGTCAGTCAACTGAGGCAGGACTGCGCCAGAGGGCACGATTTTTTTGCCGAAATAGGGCGAAAGTTTGCTGCGCTGAGTGCCGGGGGAGGGAGGGGTTGTCATGTATGTTCTCCTTTTGTTCTATTATAGGGAAATGGAGGTACAAATAAAGCGTAAAAGTTGTGGTGACCAAAAATTAAGGATCTTGGCGCGATAATGGCTGCGAGCATTGGACAGTGTTTGGACCCGATCAGCTTTTATTCGGGGCAAATGATACGGAGATGCTCTTGCTGGGGACAAAATGCAATGGATGAGAAGGCATCACCTGAGATGCAGCGATTGGCTGGGCTGTATGCAGCTTTGGCGTCGACTGTGCTTGAGCTTGGCCCGGATGACATTGTTGAATACGCGTCAGGGAAAACGATCAATATCCTCGGGTGTTCCCCACCAGACATGGTAGGGCAAAGCTTTGCTGCCTTTGTACATTCGAAGGATTTTGCCATCTGGCGGCTTGTCAGGCACAAGCTCAAGAAGGTTTCGCATGTTGGGCCTGTTCCGCTAAGGGTGTTGCGTGCTGATGGTTCAGCAGGTGCGATTGAGCTTCATGGTGTTGCTGCAACTGGTGCTGCGCCAGGCACTATTCAGATTTCGCTAAATCCCTATCTCGGCCAGCTTTCCATTGGTGAAAACAAACGCGCGCCTAGTTTATCCCCGCGTCAGTTCAAGAAAGAACATTTCCAGAAACTCGCTCAACGGTTGACTGATTATGCATCAGGCTCGGACATAGGTGTTTCTGGCGCGTTGATGAAACTGGCCGGACTTGAAGATGCCCAAAATTCCGACCAGGCCGAAAACAGCTTGTGGGCGCTACACCGATTGTTGGGGGACGCTGCAACTGAAGGCGCGGCAGAGAGGCTTGCAAAAAACAAGCAGGAACAACCTCGTGAGATAGAGGGACCCCAGGCATCAAGCCCAGAGCCTGGGCAGGTAAGAAGCGCCGTTAGGGGCGCCTTCAAGCGCGGCCGGGATGAGGCTAACTATGTCACAGTTGCCGGGGCAGATGGAATATCAGAGGCCGATGCTGTTAAGGCCGCGGTGTATGCCATGAAACGAGCTGCTGCGCAGTCCAATGCGAAGACCATACAGGCACTGACCGGCGGATATGAGAAACGGCTTGAGAAAGTCAAAGGGCAGCTTCGTGCGTTTAAAAAGATCGTTATGCAGGAACATTTTGATGTGGCGTTACAGCCGATCGTCAATATCTCTGACGGGACCTTGCATCATTTTGAAGCATTGGCGCGGTTTGACCAGAATTTTTTCGCAGGTTCACCGTTTGAATTTATGTGCTTCGCGGAAGATATTGGCGTCATCCATGAGTTTGATCTGGCAATGACCATGAAGGTTGTTTCGCTGATAAAGAGGATGCGCCGAATTGGCTACAATATTGCCGCGGCAGTTAATATTTCAGGTCATTCTATTCAGTCGCAGGGGTTTCTCAGGCATTTCTTCAATATATTGGAGGATTGTGGAGACATCCGAGACAACTTGATGTTTGAGCTTACAGAATCCAGCAAAATTGATGACCTTGAGACTACCAATCGTATCTTACGCCGTATCAGGGATTTTGGGCATAAAGTCAGTCTTGATGATTTTGGCGCTGGAGCGGCCGGGCTGCAATATCTTAGGGTTCTGAAAGTAGATTGTGTGAAAATCGACGGTATCTATATCCGAAAGGGTCTGGAAGACCCGGAAAACAGATCGTTCCTTAAGTCGATTGCGGATATGTGCGCCGGGCTCGGCATTGAAACTGTTGGTGAATGTGTTGAAAATGAAGAGCAGCGCCAGTTTCTGGAAGAAATCGGGGTTACTTATGCGCAGGGGTGGCTTTACGGCAAGCCTGTGGCCCCGGATGAGGCTCTGCAGTTCCTTTCCTAAGTCTTGAATACGGTAAATCTATTGGTTGGCACGCGTTTTGCTAATCTTAGGGTGAAGATTTATGCCTCTGCAAAGAGGTAGCCCTGAGGAAAGCAAAGAGTTGGTGTGTTAACTATATGATTTTAAATGTAAAAAAATCTTGTGACCATCAAGTGGAAGTTGAAGCGATGCTCGGCTATCTAGTCGAAATTGCCGCCCTCCATGGTACCTTGCCGGAACATATTGCCCGCAAGGCCCTGCTTTCGGGCTCGATAATGTCGGAGGGCGCAAATGTCGATTAATGGTATTATCAATACATCGCTCTCAGGCCTGTTCACAAGCCAAGCCGCCCTGCAGGCTACGTCGAACAATATCGCCAATGTGAACACAGAGGGCTATGCACGTGTTCGCGTTCAGACAGCTGCAAATGTACTTCAGGGGCAATCGGCCGGTGTGACGATCACCGATATTGAGCGGGTTGTTGACCAATTTCTGGAATCTGCACTTCGGACTTCTACTTCCAACCTGAGTGAATATACAGTCCAACGCGAATTCCATGACCGTTTGCAGGGTATCCTTGGGGATCCTGCTGCTGATAGCTCCTTGTCTGCCGGGCTGGATCAAGTCTATCAGGCCCTGGCGGATCTTGCTCTAAACCCCGCCGATGTCTTGCGCCGTCAGCAAATGCTGTCAGAGCTTAAAAGTTTCTCAGACCAGATCAACCTGTACCACGAACAGATGCAGTCTCTTCGCGGTGAGGCAAGTACGCAGATTTCCGAAACGATCATTGCCGTCAATACCGAGCTTCAGCGTATACACGAACTTAATCCTCTTCTGACCCGGGCGCAGGCGTTGGGCGAGGAAACAGGCGGCCTTGAAGGGCAGCTTGCTCTTTCATTGAATTATCTTTCCGAGTTGATCGACATCAAGGTAGACCGGGACTCCAGCGGCGCTGTTCGCATCGCTACCTCCGATGGGTACCCACTCTTGGACACAAGTTTGTCACAGCTGGAATATGATGCGCCTGGGATTGTTGGGTCTGATACAGTTTTCCCTTCTATCCAGATATATCGTGTTGATGAAGAGCTGAACCAAAGCTCTTCGTCCAATGATATGACGTCCCATATTCGGTCCGGCAAACTAGAGGGCTTGTTGGAGATGCGGGACAGCCAGCTGGTTGATCTAAGCGTTTCCCTTGGTGAGCTTGCTGCGCGCGTTATGGATGAATTTAACGCAGTCCAGAACCAGTTCTCTGCCGTACCTGCGCCAAATTCCATGACAGGCAAGGAGACGTTTGTTGATGGCGCGCATCAGACCGGATTCACTGGCCTCGTCACCTTTGCCGTGGTCGACGATTCCAATCAGCTGGTTGCGTCTACTACAGTGGATTTCGATAGTGCGCCTCCTGCAGATTTTGATGCTTTGATATCACAGGTGAATACTGCGCTTGGCGGCGACGGAACGCTTGCACTGGCCAATGGTGTCATGAGCTTTACTGCGGCAAGCAGCACATATGGTGTTGTGATTGCTGATGATGAAAGTACGCCAAGTGACCGTGCAGGGCGTGGTTTCAGTCATTTCTTTGGAATGAATGACCTGGTCACCGCCGCCGGGACCGGTATTTTTGACACCGGGTTGGATGGTACTGAAGATCACAACCTGGGCGCAGGTGAAGCAATTGATTTTACGGTTCTCAATTCTGAAGGCCGCGAGCTGACAACGATCTCTGTTTCAGCAACAGGCACGACCTTCCAGGATATGATTGACGAACTGAACAATGTTTCGGGTCTTGGCGCCTATTTTACATTCTCCTTGGATAGTGAAGGACGCCTTTCTTACGAAGAAACGTCAACCTATGAAAATATTGTATTGCGGGTGGATGACGATACAACCGATCTTGGCGGTACCGGTATAAGCTTCACTGAGGCTTTCGGCCTGGGGAATGCTCATCGTGTAAATGCCTCCAGGGATATGGAAGTTGTAGAGAGTATTCTCGAAGACCCCAATCAGCTAGGGCTGGCAGTGTTTGACGCGACTGGTGGCGTGGGCGACGTGGTGTTGACCGACGGTGATCAGCGCGGCGCATTGGCTTTTCAGGATTTGGAGACTTCGCTAGTGGCTTTCGAGACAGCTGGCGAGCTCAAATCAACGAATGTTACTCTTGGTCAATATGTGGCGCGTTTTCTTGGTAACGCAGGCCTTCAGGCCAAGCGGGCCCAGGATCTGGAAGAAGATAATCTGGCGCTGCAGTACGAAGTGCAACAGCGTAACTCTGACGTATCGGGTGTGAACATGGATGAAGAACTGGCCAATCTGATTGTTTATCAGAACGCATATGGTGCGGCGGCCCGAATTCTTTCCAGTGTGCAGGACCTATACGACGACCTGCTGTCAGTGGTGTAAGGAGAAACTAGATGGTACGCATATCCTCATTTGGGCAACAGCAGCTCCTGATCCGTTCTATCATGCAAAACCAGCAGGAGGTGTTTGAAGGCCAGCGTCAGATTTCCACCGGTAAGAAAACCGACGAGTATCGTGGCCTTGCAGGTGAAACAGGTACGGTTCTTGGTTCTCGTTCCTTCAAGGCACGAGTGGAAACCTATCAGCAAACAATCGATACCATCCGGGGCAAGTTGGATGCCAATGATGTGCAGATTGAGGGTATCCTCGATGCCATGGATAAAATGAAAGAGATGATCCAGACAACTCTGGCCAATGGGCAGGCAGAGGGTTTCTCAGAGATGCTTGAGCAGACCTACAAGTTTGTTAGCAACTCCCTGAACACCAATATCGATGGCACCTATCTGTTCTCTGGTGCAAAAACAGGCACAGAGCCAGTGAATGTTAACAGCCTTGTTGACCTTGATGGTTTGGCGTCGGTGAGCGATGCATTTGACAACGGAAGCGTCGCGTTTGAGGCCAAGATTGCAGACGGTGTTGAGCTTGAGTTTGGTTTGCTTGCCAGCGATCTTGGTGAAGGTATTTTCCAGGAACTGCTGGATATGTATCAGTTTGATCAAGGCGGCAGCGGGCCTCTACAGGGAGAGCTTACCCAGACGCAATTTGATTTTCTGCAGGCTCAGCTGCAGACCATGGAAACAGCAATCGATGATGTTCGTCAGATTCATGTAACCAACGGACTTGCATTTGAGCGCCTGGAAGTAGTGGATGAGCAGCACACGGACACAATTGTCTTTTTAGAGAAATTCATTGCGGATATTGAAGACGTTGATATCGCGGAAGCGGTAACCAAGCTGAATAATGATCAGGTGGCTCTCGAAGCCTCATACAGGTCGATCAGCTCTTTGTCCCAGCTTTCTTTGCTGAAATTCCTCTAGCGGGATTCAAGGGGCTCTCTTTGGCGTTGCAATTCGATGTCTGGTCGCTAGATTGAGCGACAGAACGGAGAGACGTGCCATGGCAATTTCAGCGGAAGAATTCAAACAAGGGATGCGCAGGCTTGGCGGCGCGGTAAACATTATTACTGCAGCTGACGGGGATGTATGGGCGGGCTTGACTGCAACAGCGGTGACTTCGCTTTCGGCGGAGCCTCCCCGTATTCTGGCCTGTATTAATCGACAAGGGCAGACGTTCGATACACTCTCCCGTGGCCGGGCAATGGGTGTCAATGTTCTTGGCGTCGATCACAAGGATTTGGCCATGCGGTTTGCGGGTATGGCCGGCGAAGCCGAGACTGACCGTTTTACGGGAGAAGACTGGTTTACTGATATTTCGGGTGCACCGCTTTTGCCTTTTGCTCATGTGTCGTTCGATTGCACGGTCGAGAGTATTCTGGACGCGGGCAGTCATGGCATTGTCATTGGAAATATTGAAGCAGTACATGTCGCTGATAATATCAAAGACCCCTTGTTTTATCTCGACGGGAATTGGGGCACCATTTCTTCACTTTAGCTTCCCTGTTCCTTTGAAATAACCCAATTTATCGCACCATGTTGTGTGACTCTGGAGTCACAGAACTATATTTTGCGAAAAAAAATCAACAAAGCGAATCGCAATATCTTGACTCTGCGAATCATTATGATTCGATATATAGTGTTTTGGGGCGTGTATTAGGCTGTCGATGTATGAGTTGATTTTCTAAGGTGTTGATTCTTATTCCTGAATCTATATCCTTTATCGCCTTAGGGGTGTGTTTCTGCCTGCAATTGAGGGTCAAGATCTCTTGTGTTTGAGATTTTTCAGCGTCGGGAGACGATAGGTGGTCAGTAAGGAGCTTCAGGATCTGCTTTTGTTGGCGAAGACGAAGTCTTCGGATGCACGAGCGCGTCTTGTCGAGAATATCACTGATCTTTTCCTGACTGATGACGGCCGCCTGAGCGAGCATGAGCGCGCCTTGATGTCTGACATCCTGGGCAAATTGGTTAGCCAGGTTGAGCGTGATATTCGGAAAGAACTGTCGCAATCCCTTGCGTCCTCAGGTGTTGAACTACCCGATATTGCCAAGATGCTTGCAAATGATGATATCGAGATTGCGAGGCCGCTTCTTGAGAAGAGTGCGCTCCTCAAAGACCCTGACCTTATTGAAATTATTCGCATGCGTACCGATGAACATCGGATGGCGATCGCGATGCGTGAAGATGTTTCCGAGAGTGTGACTAATGCGCTTGTCGAATACGGCTCTGAGGACGTTCTGGAAACGCTTCTAAATAACCATGATAGCCAGCTTTCAAGCCGGGCGATGGAATATCTGGTGGCTGAATCGCGAAGAGTAGATCGCTTTCAGGAGCCGCTTTTGCAGCGCTCCGATTTGCCGGGCGACTTGGCCTACAGAATGTATTGGTGGGTGTCAGCCGCTCTTAGGAAGCGTATTCTTGAGGAATATCAGGTTGATCCGATTGTCTTTGAGCATGCTGTGAAACGGGCTGCCAGTAGTGTGATGGTCGATAAGGGCGAGGAACAGAGCGCCTATGTACGGGCCCAGCGCCTTGTGCGCCGGATGGCGGAAAACGGGGAACTGTCTGTTCAGTTTCTCCTGAATGCATTGCGTCAGCAGCGGGTCGCAGTTTTCGTGGCGGGCCTTGCAGAGCTTGGTGGTGTCAATTTCCGGACTGCCTGGCGAATTTTCTCAGACAAGGGCGGTGAGAGTTTTGCCATTCTGGCCAAAGCGATTGGAGTGGATCGGAACCAGTTCACAAGTATTTATCTGCTTGTGGTTCAGGCGCGCGAAGGCGGAAATGCCAAGTCGCCGGGGGTTATCAAGGATATTTTAGCGCTGTTTGATGCAACCTCTGAGGCCAATGCGCGAGGCGCGCTTCAGGTTTGGCAGCGGGACAGCGCCTATCAGGAAGCCATAGAAGAATTGGAAAGGGTAGGGTAGCGGCAAGCTGTGGGGCAGATGCCGGGCTCGGGGAGGAACCTGTCATGACAATGGAAAAACCAAAGGACGACAATGTCGTCAGTTTTGCTGGGCGCCGTGGGGACATTGGTGCGGAATCAGCAGAAAGCGCATTTGGTGCCAGCATCTCGCGCGAAGATAACCATGATTTTGCTGCGAATGAGCAAGTGCTTGGGCTTGTTTCCCGCATTTTGGTAGATGAATCCCTGCCGTTTTATGTTTGTGCGCTGGATGGAACGGTTATCCATTTAAATGATCACTATAAAACATTGGATAATGCCCTTGGGGATGTAACCCTGGCGCCGGGAGAAAGCAAATATCTTGGGCGTTATGCTGTCCCATCCTTGAAACCGGTAATTGATGACGTACTTGCGTGTGAAACGACTGTTCGGGCCGAGGAAATCGTTTCTATTTCGGGGCGCGACCGCGTGTTTCTTGGTCGCCACACGCCGGTGAAGAATGAGCGCGGTGAAATTATTGCAATCGCCGGGACATACGAAGACGTGACCGTGCAGGTGCGGGGAATTGAAGAGGCAAACCGGACGCAAGCGCGCTTTCAGGACTTTGCTCGCGCCAGTTCGGACTGGTTTTTTGAATGTGATGCCGATATGCGGATCAGGTCTCTTTCAGAGCGGTTTACTGCCATCGTTGGTCAGCCCGCTTCCCTGTTTATCGGGTCCAAGTTCGAACAGTTTGGTCGATTTGAGGAAAATCTGGAGAAGCGATTTGAAGGGGCGCAGGCGATCCGTATGCGCAAGCCCTTTAGAGAACAGCTTTTTGTGATTACAGAGCCCTCTGGCGGGGAGATGAAATTTCACCTGTCGGCTGTGCCTGTTTTTGATCGGCAGAGCGGCGACTTTCGCGGTTATCGCGGTGTTGGTATGGATGTCACCGCCCGCTATGTGCAAGCGGCGGAGGCCGAGCATATCAGGCGCAATCTAGAGACGCTTCTGAAAGAGCTTACCCGCAAGAATATGGCGCTGGACGAAGCAACTGAGCAGGCAACAACTGCTTTGCGTGCAAAAAACGAGTTTCTCGCCGCAATGAGCCATGAGTTGCGGACCCCATTGAATGCAATTATCGGCTTTGCTGAAGCTTTTGAAAGCGAAACATTTGGCGACCTCGACACTGCCTATGTCGGGTACGCGACCGATATTCGAAAATCAGGTCAGCATCTCCTCGGGTTGATCAACGATATCCTGGATGTCGCGGTAATCGAAAGTGGTGGGCTGTCACTGAACATTGATGAGCAAGAGCTTGGCCAGCTTCTGACGAAGGCCGTGCACATGAATATCGATGCCGCCCGCCAGAAAAGGCTAGAGGTCTCCGGCTTGGATGTTGTGACAGATCTTTGCGTTAAGGCTGATGATCGCCGAACAACGCAGATTCTTGTAAATCTCCTGTCAAATGCCATCAAGTTTACACCCGAAGGTGGGGCCATCGGCCTGGAGGTTGAAGCGCAAGAACACCTGGGCAAGGTCGCGATTACCGTTTGGGATACTGGTATTGGTATTTCAGAAGAGCACGCAGAGCATGTGTTCGAGAAGTTCCATCAGGTTACCGAGCATATCTATTCCCGCACCCAGGAAGGAACCGGGCTCGGGTTGCATATTAGCCGTGAGCTCGCTCGTAAGATGGAGGGAGACATTACTCTGGAAAGCACTGTTGGTGCAGGAAGTCGCTTCACCGTGCTCCTGCCTGTCTCTGATGGCCGCAATATGGATTCCGATTACATCTGATAAAACCCTGTTAAAGGGACGGGAGATGGGGCGCAGGCAGGAATTTGCCGCGCCCCATTTTATATTTGCATTTATCGTGGGCCAAGAAAGGCCCTAACATCTTTCACAAATTGTTCAAGCGACGGTTCGTGCACATACATCATGTGGCCGGCTTCATAGTATGTGAATGTTACACGGCTTGTATCAATGCCGTTGGCATTGAATGTGTTGTCGCTAGCGAAGAAGGGCGTTGCCAAATCATAATAGCCGCTGGCCAGCATCACTCTGAAATCTCTGTTCTCGCGCATGGCGGTACCAACGTGTGGTGCCACATTTGGATAGCCTTCGCTATAGCCACGTTCACGTGGTTCAGCCCAGTGGCGTCCAGGTGTACCCGACAGAACCTGATATTTGCGCTCGATATCTACGCCTAGATCATTTTTCATATAGTGGTTGATGCCTGCGGTGTAGGCAGCGTCAATACCGTAGCCAGATGGATCATTGTCAAAGGTAGCGCCAGTGCCTTCATAGTCCCGGCCTTTATAGCGGCTATCCAATCGGCCCACAGCGTACCCCTCATCGCGCAATAATTCCTTCATGAAGCGCATGTTGTTGATACGCAAGTTGGCGTTTTTCACATATTGGGTCCGAAGGCCGGTATAGGCGGCCACTTTGTCGGCAACTGTGTTGAAGGAGCTTTCAGGCAGACGGTTTCCTAGCAGAAGCGCACTTGCATATTCCCCAAGGGTGAAGGCCCGCACTTCATCGATAAAGCCCTCAAGTGTGCGCCCCGCTTTGTCTATCTTGCCGTGGTACCACGCCGTGGCCGCCATCGTTGGAAGATAAGAAATGTAAGGGGTGTCGTTGCCTGGCTGGTATCGTGCAGTCTGGAAATCCAGAATGGAAGACACAAACACGATGCCGTTCACCGCAATATCGGTCCAGCCACCCTGCAGTTCATCCAGAAGCGCGGCAGCGCGAGTTGTGCCATAGCTTTCGCCGGAGAGGTATTTAGGTGAATTCCAGCGGTTATGTTTTACCAGCCAAAGGCGAATGAATTCGGCGATCGACTGGGCATCTTTTTTTATGCCCCAGAAGTCTTTTCCTTCGCCTTCGCCAACTGCACGGCTATAGCCAGTCCCTACCGGGTCGATAAATACCATGTCGGCCAAATCAAGAATGGAAAGCGGATTGTCTACCAGACGGAAAGGAGCTGCCCCATCGTCTTTGGCGTCGGACGGCACGGCGACGCGCTTGGGGCCATAGACGCCCAGGTGCAGCCACACGCTGGCAGAACCCGGCCCTCCATTGAAGATGAAGAATACAGGCCGTTCAGCCACATCTTTCACGTCAGTTCGCAGGTATGTAGTGGAGAAGATGGATGCGGTGGCCTCACCCTTATCGTTCTTCAAGTGGGTCTCACCGGCGATGGTTTTATAGCGGACTTTCTCTCCGCCGAAAGTGCCAGACTTTTCCGTCTCGTAAACTTGGGGTGCTTCTACTGAGTGGCTGTTCTTCTCGTCTGCGCTGGCTGGAACAGCGATGAGTGCTATCAGTGCCAAGCCCTGCAATAATTGCTTGATTTTCATAATATTCTCCCCTGATTGGCCTAGCGTGGGCCTAAAATCTTTTGAGGCCGTTGTCGCCCAAATAGCGATAAGCCGATAGGCTCAGTAGGCGAACTGTTCGGTAAAGATGCGCTCGGCCAATGTGTGTTCAGCATCAAACAATAAGGTAAGTGAGACATCGCGGGCTTCTTCCACAACTACATGTCGGACATCCCTGACTTCATGCATATCTGCCACCGCAGATACCGGCCTCTTCTGTGGTTGGTTGATCGTGAAGCTCACGCATACATGATGTGGCAACAAGGCCCCGCGCCAACGACGTGGCCGGAAGGCGGAAAGGGGCGTCAGGGCCAGAAGGTCAGAACCAAGCGGAATGATCGGCCCATGAGCAGACAGATTATAAGCCGTGCTGCCAGCCGGTGTTGCAACCAGGACGCCGTCACCAACCAACTCCGGGAGCCTTACCTTGCCATCAATCGCGATCCTGATATTGGCAGCCTGACGTGTCTCCCGCAGCAGGGACACTTCATTGATCGCCAGATATTCAACCACTTCGCCGTCACACCGAGTGGCGCGCATTCTGAGCGGGTGAAGCGTAAAGCTGTCAGCTTTCTGAAGGCGATCAAGTAGCTCTTCGTCGTTATACTCGTTCATCAGAAAACCAACGGTCCCCTTGTTCATGCCGAAAATGGGGATATTCTTGCCCATATAGGCATGCAGGGTTTGCAGCATGAAACCGTCACCGCCAAGCGCAATGATCACGTCTGCTTCGCTTGTGCTAACAGCCTTGTATCGGTTCCGTAATAATTGTGCAGCTTTGCTGGCTTCGCCAAACTCGCTGGCAATAATCGCTATTTTCATACAGTCAAATCCCTCTTGGTCAGCGAGTATAGGGAAAATTCGATAAATCGCGAGTGGATATTTCAGCGGTACCAGGAAGTTGTCTGCATGCCATTAACCACCTGTTTGGCTCATGTGGCGGCCGACTGTGCCACGCATCTGACCGTCCGCCATTTCAAAGTCATGTCCTTTGGGTTTTTCGATCATGGCTGTGCCTAGCGCGGTATCCAATGCGCTGTCTGGATCATTTGATCTGAGGGCTGTTCGCAAATCAACATGGTTGTCCTGCCCCAGACACATATATATGCGTCCTGTGCAGGTTACACGTACCCGGTTGCAACCGTCGCAGAAGTTGCCGGTTAGCGGGGTGATCAATCCCAGCCGATTTCCGGTTTCGCCCATTCTATAGTAGCGGGCAGGGCCACCCGTCTTGTGTGCGCTTGGTGTTAGCCGGAATTTCTCCGTAAGGCTGGGCAAAAGGGCTGTTAATGGAAGATAGCGATCTTCCCTATGTTCTTCCACTTCGCCCAGAGGCATTGTCTCGATCAGGGTGAGATCTAGTTTTTCGTCGATACACCAGGAAACAAGCGTGGGTATTTCCAGATCATTCAGGCCTTTAAGCGCAACGGTATTGATCTTAACTTCAAGGCCCGCTTCCTTTGCCGCTCGGATGCCCTCAAGAACCTGATCAAGTCTGTCTCGGCGCGTGATGCTTCTGAAAAGGACGGGATCCAGGGTATCAAGTGATACATTCACACGGCGGACACCGGCCCGATATAAGTCATGTGCCATATGAGGCAACTGGGTTCCGTTCGTGGTGAGAGTAACTTCGTCCAGGCGACCATGAGCAACGTCCTCGCCTAGCCTTTCTATCAACCACATAATGCCTTTTCGGACTAGCGGTTCACCGCCTGTGAGCCTGATCCTGCGCACGCCCCTGTCCATGAAGGCTTCGGAAAGCAGATGCAGTTCTTCAAGCGTTAACACGTCAGCCTTGGGAAGGAAGGTCATTTCCTCGGCCATGCAATAGGTACACCTGAGATCACATCTGTCAGTTACTGACAGGCGTACATAGCTGATCTTCCGGCCGAAAGTGTCGGTTAGCTTGTTTGGGGCAGAGATTTGTTTGCTTGTGTCTGGCATGAGGCCAATGTTGTGCGGAAGTGTGCAAAGGTCAAGTCATCTGATTGTGAACGATGGCTTAGTTTCAGCCTTCTTCATTCAATAGTGAGCCTAGGGCGTCGTCATAGGTTTCATCAAGGCGCTTGAATACGGTCGCGTTGGCCTTGAATGAATGTTCTTCTGCCTTGAGATCCACCATATGTTGCAGAAGGTCAGAATAGCCAACGGCATTCGCGGGGGTCGCAGGTGATGCCTTAACGGTTTGCGTCTGTCCAGCATCTTCGGCGGTGTCAAGGGTGAACGAAGCCTTTGAGGCAGTGCTCTCCAAAATCTTGGATGCCAAGTCAGTTGCACGGCGTTCTGCCTGTTGTAACCCCTGACTTGCAATGTTCAGCGCCTTAATCACGAATTTTAGTCTCCGGGCTTCAGATGCTGTATCATACTGCGCGATGGCTGAATTCCCAGTAAATAAATGCCTACAATTGTAACTACTTGTGAGCGCACTACCTTCATGCTTACGGGGAATCGAAAAAGCGGAATTTGTAATGGAACTGGATGTTGTCATAGATGTGGTGTGCCCTTGGTGTTTTGTGGGAAAACGCCAGTTGGATCAAGCACTTGAAGCCCGGCCTGGGATCGTTAGTATAGTGCGCTACCGACCCTACCAGTTAGCGCCTGACACACCTACGGAAGGTGTTGACCGAAAGGCCTATTACGAGAAGAAATTCGGCAACAGCCCCCAGCTGGCGGCAATGCGAGAACATCTGCTTGCCCAGGCACCCGATTTGGGTATCAAGTTTGACTTTGAAAGCGACTGCACCATCGGCAACAGTCTGGACGCTCACAGGCTTATTCGCTGGGCGTTAAGCCCGGGAAAACAAGCTGAGGTAGCTGATGGTATCATGAAGGCCTATTTTGAGGATTGTGCGTTCATTGGTGATCACGCCCTGTTGGTTGAGATTGCCGGGTCGGCAGGCATGGATTTAGGCCTCGTGGCTGACCTTCTTGCAGGCGATACAGATAAGGATTTGGTGCGCGCGGAAGTCGGGCAAGCGCATCAATCAGGAATCCGGGGCGTGCCGATGTATATTTTTGATGGCAAATATGCGGTCTCTGGCGCGCAGGGTGCTGAAGCGCTAATTGGCGTGATGGACCAGATCGCAGCCGCTACATAGATAAAAAGACGGAGCGGCCCAATTGGGCCACTCCGCACTCAAAACATATTCTCAGGACAAAAGGCTATTGGGAAAGCCAGGATTGTGAGGTTCTCCGGGAGAGGGAGGGCGGACCCTGCTGTTGGGATTGAGGGGGAGTGCAGGGCCCGCGAGGGATTGTTAGAAACGGGCAAGAAGGCCTGCTTTGGCGCTCCAGCCATTTTTGTCTTTGCCGTATGTGGTGTAGTCGCCACCCAGGCGGAAGCTCAGATTTTCACTAAGGGCACGCTCATATCCGCCGCCAAATCGCCAGCCTGCGTCACTGAAGGCTTCGCCAGTTTCACCCGTTGGCTTGAAGCGGGTTTTTACATAGGCGGCTTTACCATAAATCAGGTTCGCGCCGTCATCGCCAAAGGCCTGGCCGAGAGTAAGGCCGGCACTCCATTCATATTCGCTTTTGAAGCCGGTAGCGTGGTTGTTATAGCCGCTGTCCCCAAAGGTGCCTTCAAGGCCAATAACCATGTCATTATCCATCTGGGTGCGGAAACCCAGGACGCCGCCATAATATACGCTGCGGTCGCGCTTAACGTCACCAGCCAGCTTGGTCCAGTCTACGCCGGCTTCCACGCCACCGTATACACCGTCGAATTTGCGGTCGTCGTCCGCTGCACCAGCGGCCGCTGTGAACAGGGTTGTTGCAGCTGCTGCAGTTAAAAGAGTTTTCTGAAAAGTCATAATGTCCTCCGTGTCGTCGTTCAGGGCCAGCCTTCCATGACCGGCTTCGATGATTGGAATTTGGAGGGGATTTGAGGCGCCAAAAGGGGCGACAAATGGCACAATTGAGAAACATTATGACACATTGGGGCGCCCAGCTTAATGGCTGTTCAGAAAAGGCACTCCAGAGAGCCTGAAATGCCTTTTCTGTATGATTAGGCGGGTTTTCGAGCCATGCTCAAGACAATCCAGCCTGCGAGCGCTGACAAAACACTGGCAGCCAATACGCCGATTCTTACATCGGCTTGCATTTCCACTGAGGTGTAGGCAAGGCTGCCGATAAACAGGCTCATGGTAAAACCAATGCCAGCCATATGGCCTGCGCCCCAAATGTGGGAGAAGCTAAGAGATCCTGGCAGCTTCGCCTTGAAAATATAGACAGCAGCCATGGCACCCAACAGAACACCAATCGGCTTGCCAACAGCTAGGCCCGAAAGGATGCCAAGGCTAATGGGTTCAAGCAGTGAACTGAGTGACATGCCGGAGAGCGAGACTCCGGCATTCGCAAAGGCAAACATAGGCAAAATCATCAGCGACACAGGCGTGTGCAGATTGTGTTCCAGGTCTTCAAGCGGTGAATGCCCTTCATGGTCACGCGTTGCGGGGATCGCAAGGCCAACCGCTACGCCAGCGAGGGTGGCGTGCACACCTGACTTGAGTACACATATCCAGATCAAGGCGCCTAAGAACAAATAGGCTGACGTGTTTCTTACACCGAAGCGGTTCAGTGCGAAGAGCCCGATACAGCCCAGAAAAGCCATGCTAAGGGAAAGCACTGACAGGTCCGCGGTGTAGAAGGCGGCGATGATAACGACGGCGCCGAGATCATCGAGAATGGCCAGTGTCAGCAGGAACAGTTTCAGCTCAGCAGGGACTCGACTGCCCATCAGTGCCAGAAGGCCAATTGCGAAGGCAATGTCTGTTGCAGTTGGGATCGCCCATCCGGACATGGCTGTAACATCACCACTATTTGTAAACCAGAAGAACGCCGCAGGTACCACCATGCCACCAACCGCGGCAAGGCCGGGGAGGGCTAGGGCTTTCATATCAGAAAGTTCGCCAGTTACGGCTTCCCGTTTGATTTCTAGGCCAACAACCAGGAAGAAAATCGCCATCAAACCTTCATTGATCCACAAAAGGATGGGTTTGGTTAGGCCATATTCGCCCACAGCAATGACGCCCTGTGCATTCAAGAGCGCGTCATAATAAGATGCTAGCGGTGAGTTATCGAGAAGTATGGCAAAGGCGGCCGCAGCGATAAGCAATAAGCCACCAATGGCTTCGGCCGACAATTTCTGTGTCATGTGTATCCTCCGGTTGACCCCGCCCATCATTTGGGAACGGTTCCGGAAAATACAATACCAAATCGGTATGGTTTGTTCGATTTCTGCTTAGATAAAAAACAGATAGGTTACAAAGCTGCTAACAGCAACCAGATTGATTGCGGTTAGGAAATTCGAAACGTCTTGTTGGCCTGTCGGTTTCATCGTCGGTATCCTCGTTGTCGGTGGCGGTTATCCTGTCTCACCGAATATTGTTCTGTCGTGGTGTCGGCGGTAGAGAGCTTGTCCCAAACCCTGTGTCGCCTTTTTAGCAACGCCTTTGTTTTACGTTGGCGCCTTTATAGACGTGGATATAGGTGCTTGGGTTCATTCCACAAGCTATAAAAATGTTAGGTCAGCCATGCATAAGGCGGATGGCTGACAATATTCTGCTTGAGAACTGAGGGCTAAGCTTTTGATATAATTGCGATGTAACAGTGACGAGGGGCTGTGCACTGCATGGAAGAATTGGCGCAAACAAAACGCGCGATCACTATATTATTCTATTATCGCGGTCGATTTACGATCAGATCATAAACAGGTAAGTTACAAAAGCGCTCACGGCGACAAGGTTGAAGGCTGCTATCAGGCTTGTAACATTGTGGGTTGTTGGCTTCATGGTTCATTCCCTTCTGGAACTCTCGAACCATTCAACTTTACCATATGCCTTTTAATAAATTCTGACCAAAGAAGGTTAACAGCCCGGTAGCTTTAGGCGGCGGCCTTCGCTGCAACCGCAGAAAGTTTTTTCACGACGGCATTCACCGCCTTGAGGCGTGCTCCGATCTTTTCCATGCGGGCATAGTAGGTCAGCTTATGGTCTGGGCGCAGTTTGGCTGTAGCACCGGTCGAAGAGATAAACTCCACAAGCCCGCCCGGGTTCGAAAACTGGTCATTCCTGAAGCCAATGGTCATGCCTTTGGGGCCTGCGTCCAATTTGTCGATGCCGGCGCGCTTGCAGTGCCCTTTGATGATCATGATCGCAGCCAGTTGTTTCACCGCTGATGGGAGCGGCCCGAACCGATCGATCAGTTCGGCGCAGAAAGCATCCACGTCTTCGCGTGTTTCAAGGTCAGCCAGTCTGCGATAGAGAGCCATGCGCTGCGTCAGGTCAGGCACATATTTTTCCGGTATCATCACCGTGGCACCCAGGTTGATCTGTGGGGACCAGTCGGTGTCGGCAAAGTCTTCGTCGCCTGCACCCGCACGGGCTTCTGCAACGGCTTCCTCAAGCATCTTCTGGTAAAGTTCTACGCCAACTTCCTTGATATGGCCGGATTGTTCATCACCCAACAGGTTGCCTGCTCCCCGGATATCCATATCGTGGCTTGCGATCGTGAATCCTGCCCCCAAGGTGTCGAGGGCCTGCAGAACCTGCAAGCGTTTGTCGGCGTTTTCACTCAGCATACGGTTGGCCGGGGTGGTCAGGTACGCATAGGCACGGGTTTTTGATCGGCCCACACGGCCGCGAAGCTGGTAAAGCTGCGCAAGGCCAAACATATCCGCCCGGTGGACAACCATGGTGTTGGCGTTGGGGATATCGATGCCACTTTCAACGATGGTAGTACTGAGAAGCACATCATACCGGCCTTCATAAAAGGCGGTCATGACATCTTCGATAGTTTTGGGTGTCATCTGGCCGTGGCCGATGATGAACTTCACCTCAGGCACATGTTCCTTGAGGAAGGTTGCGGCCTCTTCAAGGTCTGCGATCCTCGGTACCACATAAAAGCTCTGGCCGCCGCGATAATGCTCGCGCAATAATGCTTCCCGCACCACCACAGGATCAAATGGCAGCACAAATGTACGTACAGCAAGACGGTCCACGGGGGGGGTTGCGATGATTGACAGGTCGCGGATGCCAGACATGGCCATCTGAAGCGTACGCGGTATTGGCGTTGCCGTCAGCGTGAGCACATGGACGTCAGCCTTCAGTTCCTTCAGCTTTTCCTTGTGGGCAACACCAAAATGCTGCTCTTCATCCACAATCACCATGCCAAGGTTATTGAACTCGATGCCCTTGGAAAGAAGCGCGTGGGTGCCGATCACGATATCGCAGGTACCAGCCCGCATTTCATCCTTGGTTAGCTTCTGGTCTTTGGCAGTCACGAGCCGCGAAAGCTGGCCTATGCGCACCGGCAGGCCTTTGAAGCGCTCGGTGAAATTCAGGTAATGCTGGCGCGCGAGCAGGGTCGTCGGCGCCACAATCGCCACCTGCAGGCCTGCCATTGTGGCAAGGAAGGCGGCCCTTAGGGCAACTTCGGTTTTGCCGAAGCCAACATCGCCGCATACCAAACGGTCCATAGGGCGGCCGGAAGAAAGATCTGCTGCCACTTGCTCGATTGCACGAAGCTGGTCGTCTGTCTCCGTAAACGGGAAACGGGCTGCGAACTCGTCATAGAGCCCTTCTGGGGTCGTGACCCGTGTGCCTTCCTTCAGTTCGCGCTCGGCTGCCAGTTTGATGAGCGCGCCTGCCATTTCGCGGATGCGTTCCTTGGCTTTTGCCTTGCGCGCCTGCCAGGCCACGCCGCCCAGTTTGTCCAGCTGGCCACCGGCATCCTCGCCGCCGAAACGGGACAGGACCTCAATGTTCTCTACGGGCACATAGAGCTTGTCCCCGCCCAGATAGGTAAGAAGCAGGCAGTCATGCGCGGCACCTGTAACCGTTACGGTTTCAAGGCCGACAAATTTACCAATGCCGTGGCTGGCGTGCACCACCAGGTCGCCGGGGGCGAGGGCGCTGGCCTCCTTGAGGAAATTGTCGGCACGTTTGCTGCGGCGCGCTTTACGGACAAGCCGGTCACCCAGCACATCTTGTTCGGAAATTACGGCGAGATCGTCTGTCTCAAATCCACGCTCCAACGGCAGAACCGTCACAGCGATGCTGGTTTTATTCTCGCGCCTGATATCCTGCCAGCCGCCTGCAAGGCCAACGGGCATCAGGCCGTGGTCCTCGAGAACGCCTTTCATTCGGTCAGCGGCACCGGCGCTGTAGCTCGCGAACACCACCCGTTTTTCGCTTGCGCGCAGGGATTTCACATGATCCCGCACCGCGTCATAAACATTGATTTCGCGGTTGTTGCGCTCGGGGCCAAAGTCACGGCCTTGGCGTGCCCCAAAACTCACCACATTCAGGGCTGGGGGCTCCTCGAAAGGGGTGAGCCGGATAGAATTCAGATCGTCCAGAACCGCATCCCATTCCGCTTCGGCTAGATATAGCTGTGCACTCGGGATTGGTTTGTAGGGCGGTGTTGTGATGCTTTTTTCGCGCCGCGCGATATCCCACGCTTCCTTCCGGGCGCTGAAATAGTCTTCCACGGCCTTGAAGCGCTCGCCCGCGGCATCGTCCACCTGATGGTCAAATGTCATTACGGGGCCGGACAGATAATCAAACAGGGTTGCCATCTTTTCATGGAAGAAGGGCAGCCAGTGTTCTGCGCCCTGATACTTGCGGCCCTCGCTGATGGCTTCGTAGAGAAGATCATCCCCTTTCGAGGGCCCAAATGTATTCACGTAGTTGCGCCTGAACCGTTCAATGCCTTCTTTTGACAGGGAAAATTCGGATGCAGGTTTCAGGTGAAGGCGTTTGGCCTTGCCTGTTGTGCGTTGGTCGAGCGGATCAAATGTGCGGATGGTATCCAGCTCGTCACCAAAGAAATCCAGCCTGAGCGGGCTCTCTTCGCCCGGAGGAAACAAGTCAATCAATCCGCCGCGCACGGCAAACTCGCCGGGCTCCATCACTTGCCCGGACCGGTTATAGCCGTTTGAGGCCAGAAAGTCCGTGAGCGCAGCCATGTCCACCACATCACCCGGCTCTGCGTGGAAGGTGGCGGCGCTTACGGCTTCAGGGGCTGGTATACGCTGGAGGGCGGCGTTGATCGTGGTCAGCACCAATCGTGGCTTTTTTTGTGGCGCTGCACTTAGCGCAGACAAGGTCGCCATTCGGCGCGCCACGATATCGCTTTGCGGGCTGACGCGATCATAGGGTAGGCAATCCCATGCCGGGAATAGCAGGATTTCGAGGTCTGGTGCAAAGAACCGCACTGCGGCGGCCATTGCCGCCAGTTTACCATCGTCCGACGCGATATGCAGGATGGTGCGCTTGGCGTTGCGGCCCGCCAGATCAGCAAGCAGCATGGCGTCAAAGCCGCCGGGAACACCCGAGGCGATGAGCGGCATTTCCGCATCTATGAGCTGATCAAGAGACATGGTTTGCTTTGTATCCGGCTATTTGGCCTTAAGCGTCATGAAATCCAGTTTCTGAAGCCGATCCATCATCGGGCCCTGGAATTTCTCAGGAATATCAATACCTTTGGTAACCCAGCCCAGAATTTCATGATCCTGTTCCTCGAACAAGGTCTCAAACCAGGCGCAATCTTCCGCGGAAAATTCATCTTTGTGGGCCTCGACAAAATTGCCGAAAATCAGGTCCAGTTCCTTGATGCCCCGGTGCCAGGCGCGGAACAGTAGGCGCCGCCGCCTGTCCTCAAGGCCGATTTCCTTGTGCGGGTTATACTCGAGGTCGCTCATGGTCAAAACCTTCTCTGGGCATACGGAAACACAACTGCCATCACAGAATTTTATCTGTCTGTTTGATGGGCGGCACACCATAGGCTAAGGTCCCCGAAGGATAAAGGGAAAGTTTGATCAAATTTGGGGGAATTCCGCCCTATGCGGCCCGAAGCGCTGTTTGACTATTTCGCAGATATTGAACGCCTGCCGGGCATTGGCAAGCGTAACCGGCAGGCTATTGAGCGGCTTGCGGGCGCGCGCACCCGCGACCTTTTGTTTCACCTGCCAAGCGGGCTGGTTGATCGTCGCTATCGCCCGAAAGTGCAGGAGGCCGCGCCAGGCTCCATTGCAACCCTTGAAGTGGAAGTGGTGGAACATCGCCCGGCCCATAACAAACGGGCACCCTATAAGGTGATCTGCCGCGACGATACGGGCGAGCTGACGCTGGTGTTTTTTCATGCGCGGGCAGACTATCTCAGGAAGATGTTGCCTGAGGGAGAAACCCGGCTGATCAGCGGGAAAATCGAGCATTTTCAAGGGTCTGCGCAAATAACGCATCCGGATTATATGGTCCCGCCAGAAAGCGCGGACGAGCTACCGCTTCTGGAAACTGTATACCCGCTGACGGCCGGGCTATCAGGCAAGGTTTTACGGAAAGCGATCAGCGCCGCGCTTGATACAGTGCCTGATTTGCCGGAATGGCAACTGCCTGATGTGGTGAAACGCGAGGGCTGGCCGGATTTTCTGAGTGCAGTCAGACATTTGCATAATCCTTCCGGGCCCGAAACATTGGCGCCCAAGAGCCCGGAGCGGCGTCGGCTGGCGGCGGATGAGTTGCTCGCAACCCAGCTTGCGCTTGCCATTGTGCGCGACCGCACACAGAAGAAACGTGGCAGGGCCCTACGGGGAAAAGGGCACATAAGGGCACACATCATAGGGTCCATTCCTTATAGCCTGACAGGCGATCAGGAAAAGGCGCTTGAAGAGATCATCACCGACCTTGAAAGCGGGCGCGCGATGCTCCGCCTGATGCAGGGTGATGTGGGCAGCGGCAAAACCATCGTGGCGCTTCTGGTGATGGCGGCGGCGGTGGAGGCTGGGGTGCAGGCGGCCATGTTGGCGCCCACGGAAATTCTGGCGAACCAGCATCTGGAAACCATCGCGCCGCTGGCTGAAAAAGCAGGCCTTCGCGTTGCCAAGCTGACCGGCCGCACCAAGGGCAAACCGCGGAAGGAGCTTTTGGCAGCGCTTGCAGCGGGGGAGATTGATATTTTGGTGGGCACACACGCCATCATTCAGGATGATGTGGCGTTCAACGACCTTGGCCTCGCGATCATTGACGAACAGCACCGCTTTGGCGTGCAGCAGCGTCTGGCGCTGGCGGCCAAGGCCACAGCGGGCATTGACGTGCTGGGCATGACAGCCACACCGATTCCGCGCACGCTCACGCTGACGGCCTATGGCGATATGGATGTATCGCGCATTCAGGAAAAACCGCCGGGCAGGCAACCTGTGGATACGCGCGTTGTATCGCTTGACCGTATTGGCGAGGTGGCAAACGGTATTGCGCGCGCCGTTCAGGCAGGCCAGCGGGCCTACTGGGTTTGCCCATTGGTGGAGGAAAGTGAAAAGCTTGATCTGGCGGCAGCCGAAGACCGGTTTCGCGCCTTCCAGCAAATGCTGGGGCCAAGCGTGGGGCTGGTGCACGGCAAGATGAAAGGGCCTGAGAAAGACGCGGTGATGGAAAAATTCCAGACTGGCGAGATTTCGGTTCTGGTTTCCACCACCGTGATCGAAGTGGGCGTGAATGTGCCGGAGGCTACCATCATGGTGATCGAACATGCCGAGCGCTTCGGGCTGGCGCAACTGCACCAGCTGCGCGGACGGGTTGGCCGGGGCGCAGGCAAATCAAGCTGTATTCTCTTGCGCTCAAACGAGATTGGCGAGGTGGCACGGGCGCGGCTCAAGACCATGCGCGAGAGCGAGGATGGCTTCCTGATCGCTGAGGAAGATTTGAAACTTCGCGGTGGCGGCGAAATTTTGGGCACAAAGCAAAGCGGCCTGCCTGAGTTCAAGATGGTGGATTTCCTTGAGCACGCGGACCTGATCGAACTAGCGCGGGACGATGCCCGCCTGATTGTGAACAAGGACCCTGAGCTCAGGTCAGAGCGCGGGCAGGCGCTGAGGCACTTGCTGTATCTGTTCGAGCGCGACGAGGGCGTGCGCCTGATGCAGTCGGGTTAAATCAAAGAATGTCATTCCGGGCGAGCCGCACAAGCGGCGAGGGAAGGGAATCTATATTTCCACAGGATTGATTGAGGCCTGTCCTGGATTCCCGCCTACGCGGGAATGACTGACCGAGAAGTAGGTTTGACTATCCCTCATCCACGCTATTTTACCTGTCAAACAATGTTTTAAGGGGCGTGTCCGCATGGCGTGGGAAAAAGAGTTAGCTGAAAAGAAAAAGCGCGAGGCGCTGGCCGAGAAGATGGGCGGCAAAGAGAAGGTGGCGCGCCAGCACGCGCGCGGCAAGATGGATGTGCGCCAAAGGCTTCTCAAAGCGGCTGACCCCGGTTCCTTCCGCGAAATCGGCAAGCTGGCAGGCAAGGGCCACTATAACGTTGATGGCGATCTGGATGATGTTACCCCCGCCAATTTCCTGTTCGGCAAGGCCGATATATCCCGCCGCCCTGTGGTGCTGGCGGGCGATGATTTCACGGTGCGCGGCGGGGCCGCAGATGCCGCCATCTGGCGCAAGGCGGTGCTGGCCGAACAGATGGCCCATGAATGGAAGCTGCCGCTCATTCGTTTGATCGATGGCACCGGCGGCGGTGGCAGCGTTAAAATGCTCGAAGATATGGGGCTTACCTATGTGCCCTATCTGCCGGGCTGGGAACATGTGGTGAAAAATCTGGAAAGCGTGCCGGTGGTATCGCTGGCGCTGGGGTCTGTGGCCGGGCTTGGCGCTGCGCGTGTGGTCGCGAGCCACTATAGCGTGATGGTGAAGGGGCTATCGCATATGTTCACCGCCGGGCCCGCCGTGGTGGCCGCCATTGGCGAAAATCTGGACAAAGAAGCCCTGGGCGGGGCGGAGTTGCATGCCCGCACAGGTGCGGTGGATGATCTGGTAGACAGCGAAGAGGCTGCGTTCAAGGCCGCCAGACGCTTCCTTTCCTACCTGCCGTCTGCAGCTGGTTTGCCTGCGCCAAGGGGCGACGTTCGTGATGGTGTCGAGCGCCGGGACGAAAGCCTGTTGAATGCTGTACCGGAAGACAGGCGCGCGGCCTATAGCATGCGCAAAATTCTGGATAGCGTGATGGACCGCCAGAGCGTGTTCGAAATTGGCAAGCGCTGGGGGCAATCGGCCATCACAGCGCTGGCGCGGCTGGATGGCTGGCCTGTGGCGGTGATCGCCTCGGATCCAAGCTTTATGGGCGGGTCGTGGACCGCCGATGCCGCCCGCAAAATCGACCGCTTCGTGAAGCTTGCGAACACTTTCTCCCTGCCGGTAGTGCATTTTGTTGATAACCCCGGCTTCATGATCGGGCTGGAGGCTGAGAAAGCCGCCACCATCCGGCACGGGGTGGAGGCCTTGAATGGCATCTACCGCTCGACCGTGCCGTGGGCCAGCGTGATTGTGCGGAAAGCTTACGGTGTGGCGGGTGCGGCGATGAGCGACCATACCAAATTCCAGTATCGTTTTGCCTGGCCGTCCGGCGATTGGGGCAGCCTACCGCTCGAAGGCGGGATCGAGGTGGCCTATAAATCCGAGCTTGAAAAGGCCGATGACCCGCAGGCGGCACTGGAGGAGATCAAAACACGGCTCGATAAGGTCAGAAGCCCTTACCGCACGGCAGAGGCCTTTCTGGTTGAGGATGTGATCGATCCCCGCGAAACCCGCCCGCTTCTGTGTGAATTCGCAAACCTGGCGCAGGGCAAGATGGCCTTGGGACGTTGACGGCCACTAACCAATTATCTAGTGTTCCCTCAACACATTCATTGGGGGAATTTCATGATCAAGAAAGATGTGGCAGGGCGCATGTTCGCGACTTTCAGTCGGACCAAGGCGAAATATATCAAGTTATTGTTGGGTATATTTATGTCTGCGGTGGTTATTGTATTCTGGGCAGTCTGGCAGTGGAAAACTTCTGCGGTTCCAGAAGAGTTTAATTGGCTGAATTTCATTTACCCTATGATCATTCTCATAGGTGGCGCCTCAAAAATTCTCTACGACATATATCTTGATATGCCGTACCTGCACTTCACAGAAGACCAGTTCTATTTTGATGAGGACGGCAAGGAAAAGCCCCATTACTGGCGCGATGTGACTGACATTGGGGAAGTAACGTTAATGGACGGTGGCACCCCCGGGGCCGATAATGCGGTGCTGATTGTGGTCAGGGGCAAGGATCAGTTCACGATCGACCCCAGGCTGGTTGATTTCAAAGGGGCGGACCTTGCGGCAATCGCTGGTGAGTTCTGGGAAAACGCGAAAGCTAAGATTGCCGCCTAGGGCTGTAGACCCCTTGCAAAGGCTGCGCGGATAGGGCATCACCCGAGGCCCTTTTGCATATTTCCGGGAAGAAAATCATGTCCACGCTGACCATCCGTTTGGCAAATGAAGCCGACCTGCCATTTATCCGCTCCCTGTCGCCCACGCTGGCGGCGAAGGCGGGCCTGTCGTGGCACACGGACGATGTGGTGCAAAAATTTCAGGATGATTATATCGACGCCATGATGGCCGACACAGACGTGCCAAACGCCACCTATGTGGCCGCGCGTGGTGACGAGCTTTTGGGCTTCGTGCATGTGCGGGGGCGCGAGGATGAGGTGTCAGGCGAGGCGGGCGCGACCATGCCCTTGTTGGCGGTGAAGGAAGGCGCGCAGGGCCTTGGTGTGGGGCAGGCCTTGATGGCCGCGGCGGAAGACTGGACGAAAGCCCAGGGCTGGCGCCTCTTGCATCTGGAGGTATTCTGGAACAACGCGCAAGGGCGGCACTTTTACGAAAAGCAGGGCTACGAGGCCGAGACGATCAACTTGATCAAGGCGATAGGGTAGGGAAAGTCAGCATGCCTGTGTGCAGAGGTGTTCTAGTCTGACGGGCCAAATCTTTGCCAGAAGCTTTTTGGAGCGGGAATGACCGGGGTGACTGCGCCATCAGGGTGGCGCTCTGTCCAAGCCATAGCTGCTTTTTTCAATCGATTAAGGCAAGGCCCTTCTTGTTGCGGTGAGGAAAAAGTAGAATCTTCATATTCGATGTACGCAGCGAGTAGGTCCGCAGCATCTAATGCGGCTCCATAAACATCGTCTTCTCTTCCCATCTCGCAGTATAAATCTAAGACAAATAACGTGGCTAGTCCAAGCGTAGTTTCCCCTCTCAAGCCTCTGCAGAGTGATTGAAAGCAGAGATAAAACGCAGCTTCTTTTTGGCTGAATGGCAAGGCTCCCAATTGCGTTAATGCAGCTTTGAAGTCTTTTACAAGTTCCTCATAAGGGGCTTCGTCATCATACCAAGTTGCACCAAGCCCCTCGACGAAAATGCCTGCATCGAGCCAAGTGTTTGCAGTTTCCATAATTGCCGAACGATTGAGACGTCCCAAAATTAAGAAAGCGTATGCTTCTTGGGGGGAGAATTGGTCCAGGAAAGTTTGCCCCATTTACCCAATCTTCTTCTCATACACCCGGTAGGTCTTGTAAATCTCGCAGCCGATTTCCTCGAGGATGCTGATCATCCCGTCGTTGTCCTCAAGAATCCAGCCCAGTTCACCGAAGTATGCCCCGCGGTCCATCACGTTCCGCTGCGATACCTGGATCATCCACATGGCCATGGCAGCGCCCAAGGGGCCTTTCTGGAACTTTTTTCTGACACCCATCAGCGGCACACGGCAGCGATCTTCACGGCCGTTCATCATGCGCCAGGCCACCTTGGCCCAGCCAAACGGGAACAGCTTGCCGTCCAGATCGCGGATTTTGTGGTTCACATCAGGGATTGTCAGCATGAAGGCCACAGGCTCACCTTCATATTCGCAGATCATGGTACGATAGGGTTTCACCACGGGTTTGAGCGCCTTGGCGCCGTGCTCCACCTCATGTTTGGTGAAGGGCACATACCCCCAGTTTTCCGACCATGCCTCGTTATAGATATCCAGAACCGTGGCGACTTCCTCGTCGAAACGCTTCATATCGATCTCGCGCATGGTCACCTTCTTGTTCTTTTCCGCCATCTTCACGATCCTGAGGGCGCGTTCAGGCGCTGGTTTCAGAAGATCAAGCCGGAAAGCATGCATATCCTTGGCTTTATCAAGGCCGTGGGCCTTCAGCCAGCCATCATACTCAGGCCTGCCGTGCGGCATCATGAACACGGGCGGGGTATCAAACCCTTTGATCAGCGTGCCCACCTCTTCGGCGGTATTGAGGGACCATGGCCCCTGCATACGCTTCATGCCGCGCGCCTTAAGCCATTCTTCAGCGGTAGTGAGCAGCTTCCCGGCAACCTCATCAGTGGTGGCTTCAAAGAAGCCGAAATGGCCAAGGTTCGGGCCCCACTTTTCCTGCGCGAGGCTGTCCACCTGCGCGGTGATGCGGCCAACAGACTTGCCGCCCGCATAGGCCACCCAGTGCGCCACCTCGGCATGCTCGTAATAGGGGTTCTTGTCGCGGCGGATGGCGTCCATCCGTTCCATCATCAGGGGCTGGATCCAGTTGGGGTCATTCGCATACACCTGCCGGGTGGTGTTTACGAAGTCCTTCAGACCCTTAACATCCTTGATTTCTTTGATGGTCACGTCGCTCACGCGCGTCCTCCCCGAAAATATTGACTGTGTTCTGACTTAAGCCACACTGGGTGTTAAAGCAAGCGGGTGCCGTCTGGTACAGGCTTTGATGGCGTGATCAGCACGGTGCGGCCATCTTCTTCCATGGTCGCGAGCGTCAGCACCTCTGATTTCACACCCGCCACACGTTTCATGGGGAAATTCACCACAGCCAGCACCTGCATGCCGACAAGGCTTTCCTTCGAGTGTTCCTCTGTGATCTGGGCCGAGGTTGTCTTGATGCCAAAATCAGGGCCGAAATCCACCTCAAGCACATAGGCGGGTTTGCGCGCCCTTACATTGTCGGTGGCAGACAGGATCGTGCCCGCGCGGATATCTACGCGCAAAAAGTCATCAAAGCTGATTTCTGAGCCCGCTTCAGTCGCCATCAGTCTTCCGCCAGTTTCTTGATTTTCTTGAGCTTGCCGAACCTGCCAAGCGCCACGGCATCAGAATGACTGAGGCCATAGCGGATCAGCATGGCCATGGCCAGCAAAAGCCCCCCCACAGAGGCGATAATGCCAATGGGGGCTGCCCAGTCCTTGCTGTAAGGGATCAGCGCGAACATGATCGCCGACGTCAGGAGCGACACGCACACGGGCTTGAAGGCGAACCTGTCGTATGGCCACAGGCCATAGATCACCAATGTCTGGATGAAAGCCAGGATGGCGGTGGCGTTGATGCCTGCGGCGGCGGCAAAGGCCGCGCCCGTAACGCCATACTCAGGGATCAGCATATTCCCAAGGATCAGAAGCGTGGCCAAGCCCGCGATGCCATTAATGGCGGGCAACAGGCGGTGGCCCAGCATTTCGATAAGGGCACTCGAAGGGCCGGTGGCGGCCTCGATAATGCGGCCAGCGCACAGAACCGCGATCGCGATCGCGGCAGCCTGAAACTCTGGCTTCATCACGGCAAGAATATCATGTCGGGCGAGAATGAGCGCCGCCCCGAACGGGAGCGCGATGGTGATCGACAGCCGCGTGGAGTAAGCATACATGTCCTTGAGGGCGCCGTGGTCACCGTCCCCATGTTTTTCTGATGCGAGGGGCGCGATCACATATTCGAATGTGGTGCGCACGGCCTGCAGCGCACTGGCGATCTTGCGCGCCACGGCATAATAGCCGCCCGCAGACGCGCCCGCCGCACCCGGCAGCATGAAGTTGAGGAACATCACCGGGAATTCACTGAACAGTTTCTTGATCAGGTTGGCGGGCACCAGTGACCAGCCATAATGGAACACTTCCCGTGCCATCGGGCCGGTCAGCGGCGCGTGCATCATGGCGCCGAAATTATAATATTTGGCCACAAGCCGAAGTGCGAGGCCAGCTGACAGGATCACGCTAACGAGATGAGACAGGAACAGCCCGTAAGTCATGAATCCCGCGAGCGCGAAACCCACAGCGGCCACAAGCCGCAGGCCTTGTTCATAGAAGATGCGCACGCGGATTTCAGGGCCGAAGGTACGGCGCGCCCTTACGGCAGCGGTGGCCACTTCCACAATCGTCCAGAACGGCAGCACCCACACATAGATGCGGATCACGGTAACAAGCTGTCCGGCATCGGTTTCGGCCGCGTTGAAGAAGCCCGCCAGTTCAGGGGCATAATACCAGGCTACGGCTGCAAACAGCGTGGCGAGGATGGTGCTGAACTTGAGGGCATAACCTGTGACCATATCGGCCCCCGCCTCATCGGTTTTGGGCACAAACCGCTGAAGGGCCGTGGTCATGGCTGCGTCAGAAACAGCAGTGGATACCTTCACATAGGACCATAAAACAGCAAAAAGCCCGAAGGTGGCGGCACCATAAAACCATGTGAAAGCAATAACCGACACGGCTTCCACCAAGGCACCCATCTGGCCGAGGAAGGCAAAGCCGGCCCCGCCCGCCACGCGCGCAAGGTTTTCGCTGGTTTCAGCGAAATCGGGTGTGTTGTTTTCAGAATTGTTATTCTCAGGGTTAGTCACGGCTTGCAGGCTTTCCGGCCTTGGGTGTCGTTATTGGCTTGGTGCCTTCTTCCGTATGGAAGATGACCGCATAGCCAAGCACCAGGAACAGGAAGAACGGGGCCCACGCCGCAAGGAACGGTGGTGCCACGCCAAATTCGCCCATGGCCAGCATGAAGTTGTCAGCCACAAAGAAGCTGAAGCCAAGCGCCATGCCAAATACGATCCGGAGTACCAGGTTGCCTGCCCGGTGCACACCAAAGGCAGCCACAGCAGCCAGAAGCGGCATCAGAAGGGAAGAAGCGGGCCCCGCCACCTTCTGAAGGAAGCTGGCCATCAGGCGGCCCGTGGGCAGGCCATCACGTTCAAGCTGTTTCATCGAATCCCAAAGCTTCAGGAAAGAAACATGGTCCGGCTGTACGGTTAGCGCCTGAAAACGCTCGGGCCGTGTAGTGATGTTCCATGGCTCGGACGACGCGACTGTCATCTGGTGGCTTTGGGCATCAAACCGGCGCACATCATGCAGGGTCCACCTGCCGTTCTGGTACCAGGCGAAATCCGCTTTCGCCATGGCAGTCAGTTTGCCTGCAGGATCACGCTCGAACAGTGACACTTTATCCAAAACGACACGGTTCCTGATCTGGCTCACGGCTTCAACGAGAACAATGGTGCCATTTTCCTTGAGCCAAACACGGCCAGTGGTGCCGGGTGAGGGTGGCAGATCAACGGCGTAATCGTTGTCCTGCCAATATTCCAGATCGGCGTTGGCCTTCACGAGGACGGTTTCATTGAAAATGAAATGCCCTGCGGCGATGATAAAGGAGGCGATGCCCAGTGGTAGCAGGATGCGGTGGGCAGAAAGGCCGCTGGCCTTCATCACAACCACTTCCGAATTCTGATTCAGGGTTGCAAGTGTCAAAAGTGTCGCCAGAAGCGCGGTGAAGGGTACAAATTGGCTGATCAGTTGGGGTGCCCGCATGCTGACATAGGAAACAATCGATACCCAGCTCGCGCCATCGGCGGCCATGATCTCATCGGCGGTAGCCAGAAGGTCCAGCATCTGGAGAACGGCTGTCAGGCCGATCAGGATACCGAAAAAACGCCCCAGATGCATGCGCACCATATAACGCGCCAAGGTGCGTGACGGAATAAGCAAACGACGAAGGGTGCGGGCGATATTCATCAGTCAACCACTCCCATGATTTTCTTGGAAAGCCGCTTGATTGGCCCGCTGATGAAGGCCCAGCTTTTATCGACCCAGGCGAGCGGTTCACCGCCAACCTTATGCGCTGCGATATGGAATAATGATAGGCTGAGTAGTGTAAAGAGCGAGAACAACAGCCAGATGGTACCATATGGCGAAGCGCCGTTATTCACGGCAGTTTCCATCGCTTCCATCAGCTCGTTATAAACAATCAACAGCGCGAGCCCCACGACTATGCCTGTGCCCTTGCCGGTTCGTTTGTTGGTAAGCCCCAGCGGAATGGCAAGGAAGGGCAACACAAGGAAGGTGATCGAATGCATCACCCGCCAATGGAAGTTGCCTGTGTATGCGGCACGGTCTGTGGCATCATGAAGCGGATTGTCCTTTTCCGTCCATAATTCCGGAAGCGTCATCTCCAGCTCTTCACCGCCGCGTCGTCTGAAAGCTTCCTTGGCAGGGAGTTTTACCGTCAGGTCCTGTTGGTCAAAGGTGAGCACGCGCGGCTTGTTCTGGCCCTCGTTGAGGTCAACCAGCACGCCGTTATAAAGGCGCAGAAGAATGGTGTTTTCATCGTCTGTGGCAAAGAAACCGCCGCGTTCGGCGCTGACGGCAAGGCTGCGTCCATCGCTGCGGCGTTCCATGAAGATGCCAAGAAGCTCTGCGCCCTGATTGCGGGATTCTTCAATCATCAGTGTAATATTGTCGCCAATATCGACAAATTCACCCACCCGTATGCTCGCGCCCAGGGCGCCGCTCCGCAGATCAAAAACAAGGCTGCGATAGGCATAACGACCATAGGGCTGTATCCAGCCCACAAGTACGGTATTTATGAGCACCAGCAAAAGTGACAGTGCAAGCACCGGTTTCACCAGCCGGCTCAGACCCATGCCAGATGACGTAATAGCGTCATATTCGCTTGATAGAGATATTTTCCGGAACGCCAGTAGCGTTCCAAGCATCAAGCCAATTGGCAGGGCAAGTCCCATATAGTGCGGCACCTGATTGGCCAGCATTTGGAATACTACTTCAACCGGGCCACCCTGGTTGACCACAAAGTCAAACAGCCTGAGCATGCGCTCTAGGATCAACAACAGGGCGGCGATGCCCAATGTTGTGAACAAGGGGCCAAGAATCTGGCGAAGAACATATCTGTCTATGCGTGTGAACATGTGTTGGCGCTACACCTGTTGAGGCCGAGATGCAAGGGACTTTCCCCCATAGAAACCTGAAAGAAGGCAAAAGCTTGTTGAGTTATAACCAATTTGTCGTCATATGGGACATATTTTTGCCACCATCGACCTCCATTTGCTTTGGAGAAGGCGATGCCCGGAGAAGTTTATGAGCAACATGCGCCCAAGCGTTCTGAGTAAATTGGTGGCTACCGGCCTGCTGGCTGGTTTTTGTGCAAGCGTTCCGGCAATGGCCGCAAAAGGCCAGGACGCGACCGTTGACCATGACCCGCAGCTTTGTGAAGCGCCAGCTTCTGGCAGATCTTATGTGCGTGTATCAGTTTCTGGTTTCAAAGACGAAGAAGGCAATGTGCGGGTGCAGATTTATGGTCCCAGCAAAGACGACTTTCTGGAAAAGGGCAAGAAGCTGGTCCGGGTTGACGTGAAAACCGAAGGTGACGGGCAACAGATTTGTGTGCCTATGCCTAATCCGGGCCGCTATACCCTTGTTGTGATGCATGACCGGAACGAAAACGGCAAAGCGGATTTCTTTTCGGAAGGTTTTGGTTTTTCCAATAATCCGAAATTGAACCTGTCCCCGCCAGATGCGGATGAAGTTGTTTTTGATGCGCCTGCTGGTGTGCTCGATATGAGTGTGGACCTGAAATATATTTTCGGGGCAGATGAAGAGCAGATGAAAAAACGCCGCCAATTGCGCCGCCGCTAACAGGTCGTTTTCCAAAATTAACTGCGACATATTGCGCCCAGAGAAGGCGCGGTTTGCGCTTTGGTACTTTTCCCTGTATGAAAGCGGCAAATATTGAACGAACGCCACGCCATACTTACATATAGTAGGCGTGTTTTGTTACATGAGTTTGACAATGCAACTGGATACCAACAGCGTGCAGTCTGGTGCCACCGTGCCGCTTATCGCGATAATCTCCAACCCGCTAAGCACAACAAATGCTTCGCGGATCGATACTATTCGCAAAGTGGTCGATGAAAGTGCCAATGTGGTGCATTTCGAGCTGAACGGCATTGAGACGATTGATGAAGCCTTGGCTCTGTTTGCCAAAGCCAATCCGGCAATGTTGATCGTGAACGGTGGTGACGGCACTATCGGAGCCGTGCTTGCGGCACTCCTCTATCGCAATCCATTTGATGTTATCCCGCCCATTGCTTTCCTGCCGGGCGGGAAAACGAACATGACAGCGGCGGACCTTGGTTTCAAAGGCAAGCCTGAAAAAGTGCTGCGCCGGCTTATTGGTTTGGCGAAAGAGGGCGGGGTGCCTGATAGTCTGGTACGTATGCACCTGATCGAAATGGATCTGGGTGATGGC
The DNA here is from genome assembly GCA_013372975.1 of Alphaproteobacteria bacterium. Classification (GTDB taxonomy): domain Bacteria; phylum Pseudomonadota; class Alphaproteobacteria; order Sphingomonadales; family Kordiimonadaceae; genus Kordiimonas. The sequence goes on along the minus strand of JABXIS010000006.1, from coordinate 15,021 downwards.
AAAACCCCGCAAGTGGGTACATTTTTCGGTACAGCGGGCGTTGTGAAAGGCATCGAGTGGTGCCGCGAGCACGCCTATGAGATGGGGCTCCCCAACGGACTTGCGCATTTTGTGGCTATCTTCAAGCTGCTGCTTTCTGCCTTTGGTATTGGCAAAGACAAACGCTTGATGGTGTCTGATCCGATGTCGGTGATTGTGCCGGGAAGCGCGCGCCTGAATGGTGAATTCGCGGCCGTTATGTGCACCACGCTGGATCGTTTGCTCCTTCGCATGCGGCCCTATGGGCAAGAAGGCAAAGGTGGCCTGAAGTTTTCCGCGATTGAGGCCGGGGGCGGGAATGTATTCCGCGCGATCAAAGGGCTTCTGAACACCACCTTTGGTAAAAAATTCATTCAGGGAACCCACACCCGCCGCTCTGATGAAGTTCGTATTGGCGGTACGGATCCTGTTACACTGGACGGTGAAATATATTATCCTGTTCCTGGGAAAGAAATTGTTCTCAAGGGCAACAGGTCTTTAACATTTGTGTCGCTAAAATAGGGACTATGATGACCACGAACGCTGACAAGGAATTGACGACCTTTATTCTGGACGAATGGAAACGTCCGGTGCCAGATGCTGTGCTGGTGGCTGCCAAGGCCATTGGTGAGCGTTTTGGCGATTGTGTCTCAGGTGTTCTCTTTTATGGCTCCTGCCTGCGCACGGGTGAGATTGAGGAAAAAATTCTCGATTTCTATGTGATCGTAGACAGCTATAAGGAAGCCTATGAAAAACGCTGGCTGGCAGTTGCCAACCAGATTTTGCCGCCCAATGTTTTCTATCACGAGATTGAAGTGAACGGGATGACGGTGCGGTCCAAATATGCTGTGCTGTCGCGTGATGATTTCGCTTTCCGGGTGCGGCCGGAATGCCTGAATGTGTCAGTTTGGGCACGGTTCTGCCAGCCTTGTATCCTGCTCCATCCCCGTGATGACATGACCAAACAGTCAATCGCCGGTGATGTGGCGCAAGCGATCAAGACCATGCTTGGTAACCTTCTGGAGCTGATCCCCGGCGCCACTATGTCGCGGGACCTTTGGGTGGAAGCGTTTGAACAAACCTATGCGGCGGAACTTAGGTCAGAGCGCAAGGGCAAAGGGCTGGAGATTTATCTTCTGGACCAGGACCGTTATGACGCGCTGACGGCGCTAGCGGAAGAAGCCATGGATGTGGATCCGGGACCGATCCCGCCGATCAAGCAGCCACCCCGGACGGAGCGGCTGGTGCCGCGCCTCAAGTGGTGGGCGCGCCGCTGGAACGGTAAGTTCGTAAGTTTCCTTCGCCTTGTGAAGGCATCCATGACATTCGATGGCGGCATTGATTATCTGGCATGGAAGATCAAGCGTCATTCGGGCGTTGAGGTGGAAATCACCGATCGCATGCGCCGGCATCCGGTCTTGTCAGGGATTTCCCTGTTCTGGGGCCTCAAGCGCAAGGGCGCTTTCAAGTAAGGTTTCGAATTTTGAATGAATAAGAAAAAGGCGGCTCATTGGCCGCCTTTTCCGTTGGTCGAGAAAGTCTTATTCAGGCTTCAGCTCAAGGCCTACTTTTTCGGCTGTGGTTCTGAAGCGCTTGATGATCTCGTCAATCTGTTCGGTGCTGTGCTGTGCGCACACGCTCACGCGCATCAGGAACATACCTGCGGGTGTGGCGGGCGGCGCGGCCATATTCACATATACACCTTCCATGATCAGTTGCTCCCAGAATTTGGTGCTGATCATGGCGTCAGGCAGATGCACAGCGATGATAGGGCTTTCCGCCTTGTCGGTGCACAGGTTGAAGCCAGCCTTTTTGAGGCCCGCGTGCAGGCGGCGCGCATTTTCCCACAGGTGGGCGCGGCGGTTGCCGCCATGCTTGATGGCTTCAATGGCCTTCGTCGCGCTGGCCACAACGCTTGGCGGCGGGCTGGCGGTAAAGATGTAAGGGCGGCTCACAAAGCGCAGCACATCGAATTTCGGGTGATTGGACACTGCAAAGCCGCCAACCGTGCCAACAGACTTGGAGAAGGTGCCCACGTAAAAGTCCACCAGATGCTCAACACCCAGTTCTTCGGCGACACCGCGGCCGTTTTCGCCGCAGAAACCCATGGAATGGGCTTCGTCTACCAATGTCATGCAGCCATATTTCTTGGCCACTTCCAGCAGCTCTTTCACTGGTGCAGCGTCACCCAGCATCGAATAAATGCCTTCAATCACCACCAGCTTGCCTGCGTCTTCCGGCAGGCGCCTCAGGCGGCGTTCCATATTGTCTACGTCGTTATGCTTGAAGCGCACGATGGTGGCGTTGCTCATGGAACAACCGTCATAGATGGAAGCATGGCTGTCGGCATCGATGATGATGTAATCGTCTTTGCCGCCAAGGGCAGAAATCATGCCCAGGTTGGCCTGATAGCCCGTGGAAAAGACCATGCAATGTTTCATGCCGTAAAAATCGGCGATGGTTTCTTCGAGCTTCTTATGGCTGGCGTAGGTGCCGTTCAGGGACCGGCTTCCTGTTGTTCCGGTGCCGAAATCATCCAGTGCCTGCTTGGCCGCCTGGACGGCTTCGTCATGAAACGTCATGCCCATGTAATTGTTGGTGCCCGCCAGAATTGTCCGTCTGCCATTGATCACGGCTTCGGTTTCCGAGATGATTTCTTCCATCACAACAGTGAAAGGATCAGCTTCCTTGAAGGGCAGGGATGCCTTCAGGTTGGCAACGGCGTCGAATTTGTCTAGCAGGTCCACGGATGATCAGCCTTCGTCTACGATTTTATCTACGGCATCGGCAACATGAACAATTGTTTCAAGGTCCGGAAGCAGGTTCAGGGGCAGTACGATATCGAATTCGTCTTCAATTTCAGCCACAAGGTCCATGACCGTCAGGGAATCAAGCTCAAGGTCTGACGCGAAAGTTACGTCTGGGCCCAGCTCAATGCCTTTTTTGTTCAAAGGCTCGATGAGCTCGTAAATCTTCTCAATGGTTTCCGCTTTAGCCATGGTTCATGCCTATCCAAATCTTAAAACATGCGGGATTGCTATAGCGTCCTTATATCTGGACGCGCGCGATCATAAAAGCCCGTTTTTACGATACCAGTCGATCGTGTCCTTTAAACCTGCTTTAAGGTCAAATTTGGGCGACCAATTAGTCATGTGCGGGCGACGGGCATTTCTGACTGTCCAATCATTATGACAAAGATAGCGAGCGGTGGACATGGTCAGCATGGCCGGGCGGTTGATCAGCCTGGCGATGATACCGTTCAGGAAGCCGATGGAACCAAGAACAGCAAATGGGATTGGCAGGATAAAGGGCTGTTTCTGGCCGGGGGCGGAGATGGCTTCGGCAACCTCGGCAATTGTATAGCCACCGGATTTACCGTCATCAACCTCCAATACTGCGCTTTTGAACTTTCCGTCAGACAGCGCAACGAGTGCATCTGCCATATCCCGGCCATGAATCATGGCAAATCGGTTTCGGCTACTGCCGGGCGCTGGCAACAGGCGGAATTTGAGTGCTTTTAGAAGCTTCAGGATTTCCTTGTCACCTGGGCCGTAAATTGCGGGTGGGCGAACGATCGTCCATGTGAAAGGCCAGTTGCGGGCCGTGAGCACCAATTCTGACGCGCGCTTGCTGGCCCCATAGTGCGACAAGAGAGGCTCACGCGCCGCCATGGAGGACACATAGACCACATGCTTGATGTCGGCTTCTGCCGCCGCATCAAACAGTTTGCGCGTGCCGCCCACATTCACGTCGAAAAAGATATCGCGGTTAAGGGCCTTGGTAAGGCCTGCGATATGCACCAAAATCTGTGCGCCCGCGCACAATTCGTCCATCGCGGCACGGTCATCCAGATCACCCCTGATCCAGGTGACGCCATCACGGGCAGGCTGTTCACGGCGGGTGAGCGCGCGCACGCTATAGCCAGCGTCCAGATAGCTATCGACTGCATGGCCACCAAGAAAGCCGGTCGCACCCGTAAGAGCGACCGTTCCTTTGGCACCTTGAGAGGCGATTTCTTCTGTCATCTTTAACTGGCGAGAGCTTGAAGGTTGCCTGCGAGATATTCGTTGCGGGCTTTCACACGGCTCAGTTTGCCAGATGAAGTGCGCGGCAGGGACCGTGGCGGTACCAGTTCGATCATGCAGTTGATGCCTGTCGATTTCTGGATGTGTTTCTTGAGGTCCTCAATGAATTTCAGGCGATCCGCCGTTTCGGAATGGCGGCACTGAGCCAATATCATCGGCACTTCTTCGGCATTTTCGCCAGGTACGGAAATGGCTGCAACATCACCGGTTTTAACGCCCGGAAGCTGCTCTGCTGCCCATTCGATGTCCTGCGGCCAATGATTTCGACCGTTAACAATAATCATATCTTTGGCGCGGCCAACGATATAGATGCAGCCGTCTTTCATGTAACCCATGTCGCCCGTGTCGAGCCAGCCTTCTGGGCTGAGAACGGCGCGCGTTGTTTCCGGGTCATTGAAATATTCGCGCATCACCGATACGCCACGCAGGAAGACACGGCCAACAGAACGCTCAGGCTGGTCCTGGCCATCTTCACCGCGGATTTCAATTTCATATTCAGGCAATGGCTTGCCGCAGTTTACCACTTCGCGCATGCGAGGCTGGCTGTCGGAGCCATTCACAAGCACATGCTTGTCGCCTGTAAGGATTGATTCTTCAATCAGATCGATCTCAATGCCCTTGCCAACGGTGCCAAAGCTTACGCCAAGCGTACATTCCGCAAGGCCGTAGGACGGCAGGAAAGCCCCCATCTTGAAACCAATTGATTTGAAGGTGTTGTAAAACTCACGCATTACTTCGGGGCGGATCATCTCGGCGCCGCAACCGGCAACACGAACGCTGGAAAGGTCAAGCCCTTCAAGCGCGCTCGACCGCAGTGCAGCGCGGCGGGAGCAGATATCAAAACCGAAGGTTGGGCTATATGTAATCGTGCCCTTGTTGGTGCTCAGTACTCGCAACCAGGAAAGTGGGCGGCGGGCAAATTCTTCTGTCGGGATAAAATCAACCGAAACCTGACAGGTAAGTGTGGTCAGAAGCGTGCCCACGAGGCCCATGTCATGATAGAATGGCAGCCAGCTGCAGCAGCGATCATCTTCTTCCAGTCTTACACCATGGAAACCCATGCCGTGGGTGTTGGAAAGAAGTGAACGGTGGGTTACAGCTACACCATGCGGGAAGCGGGTGCTGCCGGAGCTATATTGCAGGTAAGCAAGATCATCGGTTGTTGGCAGGCGAAGGTCACCATCCTTCGCGGCATCAAGATAATCCTGATAGCTGCCTTTGAACCGTAGTTCCATACCTTCGGTCGCTTCGGCCACAATTTCATTCATGAAGCCTGGTGCCATCAGGCCATTGGCGTCACAGCTTTGCATTTGTGCCTGAAGCTGGGAGACATAGCCGTCCTTGCCACCGAAAGAAGTTGGCAGGGGCAGGGGTACAGGCAGCACGCTGGCGTATTGGCACCCTACAAAGAAACAGACAAAGTCAGCGCTGGTTTCAGCAATCAGGGCAATGCGGTCGCCCTTTTCAAAGCCCATGCCCACAAGTTTGCGGCCGATGACTTCAGCCCGGTCGCGAACTTCTCGCCATGGGAGAGATTCAACAAGATCGCCACGCGCATTGAAAAAGTTCGGCCCGCGAAGGCCTTTAGCGGCGTACTCGATTGCCTCAACGAGCGTGTCAAAATCCGAATAACGCCGTTCCAGCGTCGGATCCTGCGTTGGTGTCACTGCATTCATTACGTCGGCTTCAACCATATTTGCCCCAAGTTTAAACCTTGGCCGGACTTTACAAAACCACAATACAAAGCCTTCGGCACGCCGAAACTTTATACAAACTACATACTTGGCACACAAATGCCTAGGCCAAAATAACGCTTGCTTTTGACCTGACAAAACCTGTTCACTTCGGAACAGCTGTGTGCCTGAATATTACGGCTGAATTACAGTCTGCGAACCGGCGGCGCAAGTTAATTCTGGTTACAGGAGCACACGGTAGGGCGGATTATAAGAAGATTGAGGCCAAAAAATGACAGTGCTGTCATCTGAGTTTTCCAAGGAATTGCTTGATAAGGTGCGGGAAGAAACCCCCGGTGTAAACACCAGTTTGCATTTGGATAACTGCGGTTCCGCGCTAATGCCAGGGCCTGTGATCAATGCGCTTGAGCAGCATCTTGCACAGGAAATATATCACGGTGGATATGTGGCCCAAGCGCAACAGTTTGAGGCGCTTGAAGGGGCTTACGGTGCGATTGCGGCGCTGCTTGGGGCCCAAAGAGATGAAATGGCACTCACAGGAAGTGCTGTCGAAGCCTGGGCCAAGGCGTTTTATAGCATCCCTTTTCAGGACGGGGACAATCTGGTCACGGCCTTCAATGAATATTGCAGCAACTTTGTATCCTTCCTGCAGCAGGCCAGGCGCCATGGTGTGGAGATCCGGGTGGCTCGTGCCGGACCGGACGGTGAACTGGACTTAGATCATCTGGCAAGCCTGATAGATAGCCGAACCCGTGTTGTTGCTGTCGCACAGGTGCCGTCCTCAAGCGGCCAGCTCAATCCTGTCCACGAAATAGGCCGCATTACGCGAGAAAGGGGCGTGCTTTATTTGCTCGATGCCTGTCAGGCCGTTGGGCAAATGCCTGTGAATGTCGACGATATTGGGTGTGACATGCTTACGGGAACATCCCGCAAGTTTCTGCGCGGTCCGCGCGGAGTGGGTTATTTGTATGTAAAAAAGGAAATCTTGTCCGAGCTGGACCCGGTTTTCCTGTCCAATCAGGCTGCTGAATGGGTAGGGGACTATGATTACAAGCTTCGCACTGACGCCGGTGTGTTCGAGGATTGGGAACGGAGTGTGGTGAACCAACTGGGCTTTGGCGCCGCAGTTCGGTACCTGCAAGCTATTGGACCTGAAAGATGCTATAAACGGACCCAGGCCATCGCAAATAATCTCAGGTCTCGTCTCTATAGTATTCCGGGGGTTATTCCCACATGTCCTCAAAATGCGCCTGCGGCAATCATCACTTTCAACAAAGAAGGTTTGGATGCCATGGAAGTTAAGGTGCGTCTCGCACAACAGGGCATCAATGTTCAAGTTGCCAGCGTGGTCCACACTCGGCTTGACCTTGATGCCCGCGGGATCGCAACCACTGTGCGGGTTTCGCCGCACTATTATAATGCTGACGATGAAATCGACCGTTTCCTGAGTGCAGTTGAGGCTCTGAAGACATGAAAATCGACCGGGCGGATACGCCTAAGGCCAGAGGGGGCAGGGCGCCCAGGGGCCCAAAGAAGGTAAGTGAAGCCTATTTGGAGCGCGCGGCGCTTCACTATCTTGGCCGGTTTTCCAGCACAGAAGCCAATCTGCGCGCTGTGCTTGAACGCAAGATCAAGCGCAGGACTATGGAAAACGCCCCACCAACAGATGAGCAGCGTGGCTGGATTGATACTGTGGTGGCGAAATGCGTGCGCTATGGCTATGTGGATGATGCAGCCTACGCCCGCCAGCGCGTGGAGATGTTAGTAAGGCGAGGCAAGCCTACGCGTATGATCACACAGGATCTGCGCTACAAAGGCGTGCCGGAAGCCATTGCCACTGCAGCTCTCCGCGAGTTTGATGCCGAAGCAGACGAAGATGCCGATCGGCAGGCAGCCGCAGCCTATGTTCGCCGCAGGCGCTTTGGTGCCTTCCGCAGGGCTGATCGCAATACGGAAGACAAGCTCGAAAAGGAAAAGGCGGCCATGATGCGGGCAGGGTTTTCCTATAGCCTGGTGAAAGATATGTTGGAAGCCAGCGAAGACGAACTGATGGCGATGCTGCCCTGACGCTCAAGAGGATACTGGTTCGATCCCGAACTGGGCCATGGCTTCCGGGGTGTCCAGATCAATCAATATGCCGGGATCGTCTACCGGAACCTCACAGACCAGCTCTTCGTGCAAATGGATAAGGCCGCGGCCGCCTTTGTCTCCTTCGATGTCGGCAAGTTCACCGAACATATCGCGTTGCCAAAGAACCGGATTGCCGCGTTTGCCATTAAAGGTTGGTATAAAAATTTTGTATTCGGACAGCCGGTTGGCGGTTTCGCTCAAAGCCTTGAAAGTTGAAGGCTTTACAAATGGCATGTCTCCCAGCGCAATGCAGGCGAATACAGCGCCTTCCGGAACACTCTTGATGCCAAGACGGAGGCTGGAGGCCATGCCGGTCGCATACTCCGGGTTGTGGAGGATCTCCACGTTCAGGCCGGACAGCGCCTTTGCCAAGGCAGATTGCTCATGCCCTGTGATGACCAATGGGGTTAGGCACTCTTCCTCAATCCAGGGCGCTACCGTATTCCTGATAACGGCTTTGCCATTCATGGACGATAGAAGCTTATTGGCGTGCCCTGCACGCGTGGAACGGCCAGCAGCAAGAATAACGGGCTGAACGAGCGGCATTTCTTTGGTGTGAAGTGGCGCACGCGGTTCAGGGCGGTTCGGGGTTTCCTTGAGAAGACCGCCGATCCCCATATTTGCGATTGCCTTGCGGTCAACCGGTAAGCCGGCCGCGAAACGCTCCAGCACCCAATCAAGACCATTGAGGGCGGGGGAGCGTGCGCAGCCGGGAAGGCCAAGTACGGTCTTGCCGTTCAATATGCCAAGCATCAGTAGGTTGCCGGGATCAACCGGCATGCCGAGCGAAATGATCTGCCCCCCAGCGGCTTCCAGTGCGGCAGGCACGATATCGCGCCGGTCACTGATCGCAGACAGGCCAAGGATCAGGATGATGTTAGTGTCCTGGTCAGCTTCCGCAGTCAGGCAAGCCGCCAGTTCCGAAACCGTATGGCCACAGCTTTTGTGTCGGCTGATGGTGCCCTGAAGGGCTGAAAGACGAGCTTCTGTAAGCTTCCTGGGTTTTTCAGCGAGCGTCGCACCTGTCGTAATAAGGCTGGCTGTGAAGGCCTTGAAAGGCGCTACCGACAAGCTTTGTGGCGCCTGAAGCGCTGCTTTCAGTTCCTGCTCGCCAACGGCATAAGGGATGATCTTGGCGGTGGCCACCAATTGCCCCGCCGCGACGGGGGTCAGATGCGGGAGCGTGGCAAGCGTTATTGATTCGCCTGCACTATTCAGTGCATGGACGCTATCATCAGCAAGAAGCAGTCCGGCAGCGGTTGCATGCAGGTTACATCGCCCGCGGGTTGCGATTCCGAGTTTGAGGCCGGTGCCCATTACATGGAGTGCCACCGATTCGGCAGCGGAATCTTCTGGAATATCGCCTTCCTCCAGTTTGAAGGCATGTAACGAGGGTATGCTGGCGGCTTTGAGCTGTTTGATATCGGCTTCAGATAGTTCCTTGCCTTTTGGGAGGCGCTTGCCGGCAACTTTCACACTATGTGCCAGGCGCCAACCCAAGGCATCTGTGGCTGAGATTGTTTCATATCGCATCTGTGTGCCTTTGGACCTGTATAATTTCCGCGAGAATAGACACTGCGATTTCTGCCGGGTTCTTTGCACCAATATTGAGCCCAACAGGGCCATGGATGCGGCCAAGTGATTCTGCACCAAAACCCGCATCCTGCAGGCGGGAAAGCCGTGCTGCATGGGTTTTCTTGCTACCCAGACATCCAATATAGAAAGCACTGCTTTTGAGGGCCGGGGCGAGGGCCGCATCATCAATCTTGGGATCATGGGTGAGGGTCACAATAGCGGTATGATCATCTGCGGCCTGCCGGGCAAACACCTCATCGGGCCAATCTTCTACTATGGTGGCGGCACCAAAATCCCGGCTTTCGGTGAAGGTTGCGCGGGGGTCGATAACTGTTACGTCAAAGCCTGTTTCTATGGCCATCGGCGCCAGATACTGCGCAATATGCACGGCGCCAATGAGGACAAGCCTACACTTTGGCTCCAGTTTCAGAGACAGTATCTCCTCTGAAATTTGTATTATATCTATTTGTTTTTCTTCAAGAAAATTGAAAGTTCCCTGCACAAGAGAGAACGCAATTCGACCGCATTGGCGATTGGTGATTGCGGCAATGATCGAGTTCGCCTGCTTGTCTACTGCGCCGCCAAGGGCAACCACTTGAATATCGATCTGGCCGCCGCAGGCCAGCCCGACTTCCCATGCTTGCTCCGAGGCGACAGTGAAACTCAGGCATTTTGTACCGCCGGCTTCAATAAGTGCGAGGGCCTCGGCAATGACCGTTCCTTCAACACAGCCACCAGATACAGACCCTTCAAAACGGCCGTCTTTTGCAATTGCCATCAGGCTGCCGACACCGCGCGGCGCCGATCCCCATGTCCGGGTCACCACAGCCAGCGCCGTTTTCATGCCCTCCTGATGCCATTTGGCCAAGGATGCGAAAATTTTTTCCATAATTATTTTGCCGTAAAATCGGTTATGATCGTCTTATTAACGGTAACCACCGGGGGAGGTGGGTGCAAGGTCAACCTTTGGCCTACGTTGGCGGTATTACCACCCGGTTTGGCTTGCTTTGGGGCAGGGTGCACAGTAAAAGCTTGCCCTATATTGATTGCCTGTGGGACAGGCGGAACAGTAAAGAGGGATTAAATATGGCGTCGCTTTTCGCGAACCCAGCGGGGAGGAACTTCCTGGGTAACTCTGCCGAATGGTACAAATTGACCATTCTGGCGTTTCTGATCATCAACCCAATATTATTCTATTTTGTCAGCCCCTATGTGGCAGGCTGGGCTCTGGTGCTGGAGTTTATCTTCACCCTTGCGATGGCGCTTAAGTGCTATCCACTGCAGCCGGGTGGGCTTTTGGCATTTGAGGCGGTTGCCATTGGCATGACATCGCCCAAAACCCTTGAGCATGAGATCACGGCCAACCTTGAAGTGATCCTGCTTCTGGTGTTCATGGTTGCTGGTATCTACTTCATGAAGAACATGCTGTTGTTTGTGTTCACCAAGATCCTGGTGAAAGTGCGCAACAAGGTGATGTTGTCATTGATCTTCTGCTTCATGGCCGCTTTCCTGTCGGCTTTCCTTGATGCCTTGACGGTGACAGCAGTTGTTATTGCCATCTCCGTTGGTTTTTATTCCATCTACCACAAAGTGGCGTCGGGCAAGGAATTCCATCATGATCATGACCATATGCACGATGGTGAGCTCGACAAGCTGAATGCCGATGACCTTGAAGGTTTCCGCGCATTCCTGCGTAGCCTTATGATGCACGCGGCCGTGGGTACCGCACTTGGTGGTGTGATGACACTGGTAGGCGAGCCACAGAACATCCTGATTGGCACACAAGCCAACTGGCAATTTGTTGAGTTCTTCTTCCGTATGCTGCCAGTAACGCTGCCTGTGCTGATCGCCGGTCTTGCGACATGCGTTGTCCTTGAGATGACTGGCATCATGGGTTACGGCGCCAAAATTCCTGAAAAAGTGATGAATGTGATCGCTGATTATGACGCTTACACCAGTGAGCGCCGTACTGCCCGCGATAACGCATCGCTTGTTGTTCAGGGCATCGTCGGCCTGTGGCTGATTGTGGCGCTTCTGTTCCACTTTGCGGCTGTTGGCATCATCGGTCTGTCGGTGATCGTACTGGCGTCTGCTTTCACCGGTGTGACTGAAGAGCATCAGATCGGCCACGCGTTTGAAGAAGCGCTGCCGTTTACGGCTCTCCTCGTTGTGTTCTTTGCGATCGTCGGTGTGATTGCAGACAATGGCCTGTTTGCGCCGGTGACAAATTTCGTCCTCGGCCTTGATGGTCATGGCCAGATCACCGCGCTTTATATCGCGAACGGTGCCCTGTCGGCGATTTCAGATAACGTATTTGTGGCAACGGTTTACGTCAGCGAGATGGCGAAAGCCCTGGCCAATGACGTGATCACCCGCGACACATTCGACCTGATGGCTGTGGCAATCAACACGGGCACGAACATTCCGTCTGTTGCAACGCCAAACGGGCAGGCAGCCTTCCTGTTCCTGCTTACCAGCGCGCTCGCGCCGTTGATCCGGCTGTCGTACATGACCATGGTGAAAATGGCGCTGCCATACACCATCGTGATGTCCCTCGTTGGCTACATCGGGGTTGCAAATTTCCTCGAGCCAATGACGGATAAGTTGTATGAGGGGCACTATATCGAGCATCATTCCGAGAAGGTTGGTGAGGCTCCAGCGGGTGGCCATCACTAAAAAATTGCCAGCCAAACAATAAGTTGCCAAGCGGCGCCTGCGACAAAAGTGTTGCGGGCGCCGTTTTTTATGACTAGCATTCAGCACATAGCTAATCTTTAGTGCCTGTGCAGGGTATTCCTAAGGGGGGAATGGTATGGACGGCCGTAGTGCGATCTGTTCTGAGGAACGGCCCGATGAAATTAGCCAGGAAGTTACTGGCAGGGTCAAATGGTTTGACGCCGTCAAAGGGTACGGGTTTATCGTGCCCGACGATAATGACGGCGATGTGCTTCTGCACTTTTCTGTACTTCGTGATGTAGGGCGCCGCTCGGTTCCTGAGGGAACCACTGTTATCTGCCAAGCGGTGGTGCGCGACAAAGGCCGTCAGGCCACGGAGGTTCAGTCTCTGGACCTTTCAACTGCTGTTGCGCCTGAGGACCTGGGACGGTCTTCTTTCTCTCATCCGGGTATGGAGATCGATGTTAATCCGGACTTCGAAGACGTTGTGGTGAAATGGTTCAACCGCACCAAGGGATATGGTTTTGTATCCCGTGGTGAAGGAACGCAGGATATTTTCGTTCATATCGAAACCCTGCGCCGCGCTGGTTTGACCGATCTTGAACCTAGTCAGGAAGTGCGGGTGCGGATCGGTACCGGTGAGCGGGGCCCACTTGTGGCCCAAATTGCTTTGCCGGGTGATGCGTAAGCACGCGCGTTTCGCCGGGCAGGCGAAAGGAAGAAACATGAAGCGACAGGATAGGGCTTTTGCTGGCTTTTTCCTGTCGCTTTTTCTTTGTGTATTTGCGGCCATGCGGGCTGTGGCAGATGTGGGCAGCCTGACTGTGGAAACCGCAGATGGTACCGAACATCATTTCGGGGTGGAATTGGCGCTAACTCCTGAGGCCAGGGCCCAAGGCTTGATGTTCCGCCGTGAACTTGGCCCCAATAAGGGCATGCTGTTTGTCTTTCCCGATGCCGACCGTCGGTCTTTCTGGATGAAAAACACCTATATCCCGCTTGATATCATTTTTATCCGCCGTAACGGCACGATCGCCAATATCGTTGAAAGTGCCGAGCCAGAGACGCTCACATCCCGGTCATCGACAGGCAGGGCCTCAGCGGTGCTTGAAATTCCCGGTGGCCGTGCGGCTGAACTGGGCATCAAGGCGGGTGATCTGGTGCGCCATTCTCTCTTGGGGACAGCCAAGGAATGACCCGGCTGATAAACAGCTTCGGACCCCGTAAAGCAACACCCGAGATGGTGGCGGAAGCAAGCCCACCCGATGGTTTTGAACCGATCCTTTCCAACAGCCCGTTTGGCTGGGAAAATGGCCCCATCTTCGAAAAACAGACCGAAGCTGGCAAAGTGCGCGGCTTTCGTGTGGCCGACCGGCATATCAATGCGGGCGGTGCCTGCCATGGTGGCATGATCATGACATTTGCCGATATCTTGCTGGCAACCGCGGTGTTTGATGTGGCCGAGCCACCCTTTGTGACAGTGCGGCTGACAACCGATTTTCTAGGCCCGGCGTTCAAGGGCCAGTGGGTGGAGGGGAGCGCATCGGTCTCCGGCATGGAGGACGGGCTTGTGGCGGTCACAGGCATCATCATGTCGGAAGGCAAGGAAATCGCTGCCGCAAGTGGCGTTTTCAAGACAATCCGGCCGCGTTAGCTGGCTTTTCCATGCTTGTCGTGGTAGGGGCTTCAGCTCAAGATCACGACTGAAAGAGCATGATGACTACCGAAAAAATATATGAGGGATTTCTGGGGGACTGGGAGTTGGATATTGCCGCATCTGACTTTGGGCAGGGTGAAGCGCCTGCAGCTGGCGGCTATAAAATCAGTGACGGCAAACACGGCATCCTGTTTGTGATTGAATGGACGGACGCCGAGGGCAAAAGCCATTCCTATAATTTCACGGGCATTCCAGACGGCGAACCTCATCCATTTGACGGACAGGACCTTGTCGATTCCATGGTGGTGGAGGTGCCCACTGCGCAGGAGTTGACAAGTCGCGGTTTTTATAAAGGGCGGGAATTGATGGTGGCGGCTCGCTTCCTGATGGAAGAGGGGGCGGTGATGGAAATCACCCAAACCGTACTGTTACCAGATGGTTCCAAGCCATCGAACGTCGCGCGTTACCGGCGAAAATTGCATTCCTGACAGGGGTGGCAAGATTTTCCAACATTTTTGAATTTTCCACTTGCATTCAAAATCCGGTAACATTAGAAAGCGCGGGCGTCGGGGAGTGGCGCAGCCTGGTAGCGCACCTGTTTTGGGTACAGGGGGTCGCAAGTTCGAATCTTGTCTCCCCGACCATTTATCCCCTTACCAGGAGGATTAAAGAAAGAGGCCTCCGCCCTGATCGGCGAGGCCTCTTTTTTCTTGTGGAAATGGTAGGGCGCGATACTCTATTTCCTTGTTTCCTTTCGCCGACGTTTGATATAGGGTGCGCACCGCTGAACGGCGTATGTCCTGTGTATCAAGGCATGTGGCTGGTGCGGCGAGTTAGAAATCATGGGGTTTGAACATGAAGGCACGTATCTACCAACCTGCGAAACACGCCATGCAGTCAGGCACGGCCAATACACGCCAATGGGTTCTGGAGTTTGAACCAGAGCTTGCGAAAAAGGTTGATCCCTTGATGGGCTGGACCGGGTCCGCTGACATGCGCGGTCAGATACGTATGAAGTTTGATTCTCAGGAAAGTGCAGAGGCATATGCGTCTCGCAATGGCCTGCCGTATGAAGTGAAAGCTGTTCACAAGAAGAAGCGCCACATTCAAGCGTATGCTGACAACTTCAAATAATATTTACTAGATTGCGGTCCCGTAGCTCAACTGGATAGAGCAGCTGACTTCT
>JABXIS010000008.1 GCA_013372975.1 Alphaproteobacteria bacterium | reverse complement strand
TAGCTCAGTTGGTAGAGCAGCGGATTGAAAATCCGCGTGTCGGTGGTTCGAATCCGCCTCCGGGCACCACTCAAAACCCGCCTTCACCAGCAATGGTCAGGCGGGTTTTTGCGTTTCAAACAAGTGCGAGCGACCCCAATTTTGAACGCTTGCTTTTATTCTGGACGCATCTGCGCACCGCCTATAGGCTTGGCGCGCTGATAACTGTCCGTGTCTAAAGGCAAATCACACCATGGGGTTTGGGCGTTCGCTCTATTTTTCCGGTCTGTCTTCTGTCTCGAAAGTGGTGATCCAGTTCGGGCTGTCGATCTTTGTCGCCCGCGTGCTAACGCCCGAAGAGCTTGGCAGTTTTGGAGTGGCCCTCGCGGCTTCAGCCTTCCTGCGCGCGTTTGAAAGTGCGGGGATCAACAACTTCGTGGCCAGCCACAAGGAGCTGGACAAGCCACTCCTCAGGACTGTCTTCTCGGTCAATACGCTTTTGAATGTTGCTATCGGCCTGTTGATTTGGGCCATTGCCGCCCCGATGGCCCGTTTCTATGCCAGCCCGGCGATCGAAACCATCCTTGAACTGACCGCCCTTGGCATTGCCCTCAACACCCACGTGCCCCTGATGCGGGGCCTTCTTCGCCGGGATATGCGGTTCAAGGCATTGATGGGGCTGGACCTGGGCCTGATGGCCATCAACGGCGCAACCATCATAATCGGCGTTACCTATGGCCTTGGCCCCATCGCGCTGGCGCTAGCGCTGGTGGTGGAGCGGCTTGCCAGCATCCTCTTTGGCGTGCTGGCTTTCGGGCGCAGTATCCCTATGCTGCCGCGCCTTAGGGACGCCAAAATCGTCCTCAATTATGGGCTTTCCCTATCTACCGCCACCTTCATTTCAATCGTTGGATCCCATTCCAACAATTTCATTCTGGGTAAAATTCTGGGCCTTGCGCCCGCCGCGCAATTTGATCGGGGCTATACGCTGCCAAGGCTGATGGCACAAGTGGCGCTGATGAGCTTCCATAATGTGCTGGTGCCTGAGGTGGCCCGACAAGCCAAGGCAGGAAATCCTTGCGCGCCGATCCTTCAGGACGTGACGCGCCTCTATACCATGGTGTTGTGGCCCGCTGGTGCCGTTCTTGCCATTCTGGCGCCCGAGGTCGTGCTCACGCTTTTCGGAGACCAATGGCGGCTGGCAGCCGACATTTCACCCTATTTTGTGATCTTTGGCCTTATCACCAGCCCTGTGAATATGGCTTGTTCAGCCCTCGTGGCGCTTGGCCACGGCAAGGCCCTGATCAAAAACCAGCTGGCAGAGCAAGGCAGCAAAATCCTTGTTTTCATGAGTGCACTGTTTGTTGATGTTAGGACACTGCCTTTGTTGCTGGTGATCCCCACTGTGCTTTATGTGGCAACGGCACTTGGCCAGCTGAATGCCCTCGGGCTCATTAGCCCCAAGGCGTTTGGCACCGCTGTGCTTCGCCCCCTGCGCATCACCGCCATATGTGCCCTTCCTGCCCTGTTGGCTGATATTTTCCTTGCAGGAGAAGGCTATCTCACCCTGATCGAGCTTGGGGGAGTAGGTCTTGTCTCTGTGCTTATTTATGGCAGCTGCATGCTATTGCTGGAACGCCCGACCCTGACCAAAGCGCTGGAAGCGGCGGGCCTGACCAGAACCAGCAATCAATAGTGCGGCGGCTTAATATTGCCTGCGTCGGCAGGCCCCTGTGCATCTTCCAGATCGGCCAACTGGCCTTGCATCTGGGACAGAAGCTTTTTCAGCGCATCAATCTGGGCCCACTGTGCTGTCACAGCGTCATTGAGCGATTCGATGGTTTCCTGCTGAAATGCGAACTTGATTTCAATATCCTGCAGCCGGTCCTGAAGGTCAGTTTCCTGTGACATATTTCTCTTCCAAATGTTTCCCCCTGCTTTTGCCAAGCAACCCCATCATATGCAACGAACAATTTCGGCCATTTTCGCATACAAAAACGGGCCTGACACTAAACGAAGGGCGTAACAAAAAATCGACCGTTATGACCGTCGTTTAGCAATGCAATAAAATCAATTAGAATAGTTGACTATTGGATTTAGATTTATATAGAGTCTTAGGGCTAGTAATAGGGGTAATCAGGGGGCTTTTTACCAACAATTAGCGTTAATTCCGCAAACAGCGTCATTTGCGGAATCTGTCCCCTTTTGCCTCGCGCGAAAGACCTTAGGGAGGACGCATTTATGTCTGATATGACTAAAAAAGCGCTTGTAAGCATGTTGATGGCTTCGAGCGCTATCAGTTTCGCTACGCCAATGGTGGCTGCACAAGAAAGCGCAGACACCGATGATATGGAATTTGAAGAAGTATACGTGACCGCGCGGAAAAAGCGCGAGCTCGTTGTTGAAGTTCCAATGAACATTGCCACGGTTGGCGCCGTGGAAATCACCAAACGTAACCTTGTTGATGCTGCGGACGTCTACCGCACAGTTGCAGGTGCAGCGAACCCACGCGGCCAGCTGATCCTGCGCGGCCTGTCCGGCAGTAACAGTTCTGCTCCTGGTACAACTGCCACATGGACAGACGGCATGCCTTACAACTTCACGCATCTGTTTGATGTTGAGCGTGTTGAAGTATTGCGTGGCCCACAGGGTACACTTTGGGGTTCCAACGCCATCGGTGGTACAGTTCAGGTAATCACCAAGAAGCCAAACCTTGATGAGTTTGAAGTTGCTGGTGCTGTTCAGTTTGAAACTGAGCGCTACCGTCCGGGCACAGGCCTTCGTGCTTCTGCCGCCGTTAACTTTCCAATCATCGAAGGCGAGTTGGCTCTGCGTGTAACAGGTTCTGTTGGCAACCGCAGCGGCAAGATCCTGAACACCTACACTGGCACATTCGGCTCTGACGAAGATCACTTCCTTCGTGCGCAGTTGATGTGGCAGCCAAACGACGACACCCGCATCAACTTCATGTATGTGAACGAGCGTGAATATAACAGCGACCGCACTGAGGTCGATGTGAACGCGCCGTCCTACTATTATGATGCGATCCTGACAGCGAACCCAGATGCAACTTACGGCTATGACGTTGCGTTTGATTTCCCAAGCTGTCCTGCAGGCACTGTATCTCGTTCCACTTGTCGTGGTGGTCAAACAAACGGTCACAATCCAAAGCATACTGTTTGGCGCTTGATGGACCCGTTTGACAAAGACAACATCAATCTCTTTGGTCTGAACATCGACAAGACCAACCTGATCGATGGCGTGGACATGACCTACACTGGTTCCTACCGTCGCCAAAGCGATCTTGGTCGTCAGTCCTGGTGGTCCCGTGCGGATGCCAACGACATGTTCCGCACCTGGATCATCGACGAAAGCTCCTGGACTAACTGGGCACACGAACTGCGCTTCCAGTCCAACAGTGATGGACCATTCCAGTGGACAGTTGGTGGTTTCTACCAGAAGTATGAAATCAACCCAACGGAAGACTATCAGTGGCAGTATCATGCGTCTGACGACAAGTCCCGCGCAATCGCCGCTTACCTTTGGGGCGACTATTGGGGCATGGCTGACCCAACCGTTCTTGGCCAAACGCTCTATGGCAACCCGAACGCAAACTATAACTATCAGATCATCAACTGGGTGAACGAAGAGATGGCTCTCTTCGGTGAAGCCAGCTACGAATTTGATCTGGGTGACAGTGGCGTTCTCGAAGTAACCGGTGGTCTGCGTTACTATGATCTGAAGGACGACACCCATGATGCCCAAAGCGGCATCTGGATCGATCCATACGATCTGACCACTCTTGAAACCATCACAAAAGATGGTGAAGACGGCTTCCGTAAGAAGTTCAGCCTGAACTATCGTCCGACCGATACCCTTGGTTTCTTCGCAGTATATTCTGAAGGCTACCGTCCGGGCGGCAACAACGGCCCAACGGCTCCTGCAGACTGTGCGAACGATGAAAACATCGGTTCCTATTCTGACCGTTATCAGTCAGACAAGATCAAGAACTACGAAGTTGGTGTGAAAGGCCAAATCCTTGACCGCCGCATGCAGTTCTCATCTGCGGTTTACCGCATTGACTGGTCTGGCGTTCAGGCTTCCGTTTACATGCCGTCTTGTGGCTTCTCCTACACGGCGAACGCTGCATCTGCACGGTCTCAGGGTCTGGAGTTTGAATCCTCCACAGCTCTGACTGACGGCCTGACACTGATGGCGAACTTCGCATACACCGATTCGAAGATGACGTCTGACGTTGCTTCGCTTGGTGCCGAAGATGGCGACGACATGACCATGGTGCCAAAGTACAACTTCTATGTTGCACTCGATCATGAGTTCGAGCTGTTCGGTCGCGAAGCGTCTGCGCGTATCGATGTTGAAGGCTATGGCGAGTACAAGACCCACTTCAACGTGAAAGACACTGATATTTCACCGGCTTACGAGCTTGTGAATATCTCAGCAAGCATGCAGATCACTGAAAATGCCCGTCTGAGCGTTCATGTGGACAACCTTCTGGACAACGAACACATTCTGTATCGTCGTTCACGGAGCCGCAGCGACTGGTCCGGTAACCTTCTGGGTGTAGATTACGGCCCAGATCGTACAGTGACTGTACGTCTCGACTTCGAATTCTAAGATTAGAATACTAGTCTTTTGTGGCGGGCCTTCGGGCCCGTCATTTCCTACAAGACCCGGGACAGTATCTTGAGTAACCAACAAACATACCGGCAAGTCGCAGACCATATGGCCGCCAAAAATTATGGCGCTGCAAAAGAACTGCTCGACAGCCACCTCGCCAATCACCCGCATGATGAAATCGCCAACTCGCTGTATGGCACCATGCTCCTTCAATCCGGTGACGAGAAGGCAGCGCTTGAGCGCTTTGAAGCGAACGCGCAATCCTTCCTGCAGTCCTACGCGGCGCAGGCCGATCTTGCTTTTGCTGCGCGCAAACTGGGCAGGCTTGAACAAGCCAAAGACAGTTTCCAGAAAGCAATAAAACTGGAGCCGCGTTTTTATCCGGGCTGGGTTTTCCTGAGCCAGACAGCGTTTGAACTGCAAGACTATGACCTCGCTCGAACGGCTGACGAAGAGAGCGAAAAACACGACCCACTGGATGCGGAATATCCCAAGATGCAGGCCGCCATGCGTGCCGGCAATCCGGCCGAGGCCGAAAAAATTGCCCGTTCCATGCTGCAGCGCCAACCCGGCCACCCGCGTGCGGCCTTTATGCTGGCGCATCTGGCCTCCACCGTTGGCGCCCACGAGGACCGCGCAGATATCCTCAGGCACGGCCTTGAACATCATCCGGCCAACCAGATGCTGAGGCGCTCCCGCGTTGAAGCTTTTGAAGCTGTGGGCCGCCACCGCGAAGCGCTTGATGAAGCCAACATTCTGGTGGCTGTGGCGCCAAACTATTTCAACTATTGGACACTGAGCCGCATTTGCGGCCATGTGGCTGATTATGAAGGTGCCCTTGAAGCAGCCGATATCGCCCGCACGCACCTGCCGGAAGGCAGCACGGAAGCGGGCAAACTGGACCTGTTGCGTGGCCACGCCCTTAAAATCCTTGGCCGCCGCGACGAATGCGAGCAGGCCTACCGCGCCTGCATCGTGAACACACCGGATAATGGTGCAGGCTGGTGGGGCCTTGCCGACCTCAAGAACTATCCTTTTTCGGGCGATGACAAGGCCGAAATGGCCAAGCTGGCAGACCGCACAGACGCACAAGCCGAACAACGCTGCCAGGCCGCCTTCGCACTGGCGCGCGCCCTTGAGAATGAAGGTGATCTGAAAACCGCCTTCGGCTGGTATAAAAAGGCCAATGACCTCAGGGAAGATGACAGCTACGACGCGGAAAAACATGCGGCTTTCCACCAGCGCATGAAAGACGGCTTTAATGCTGCGTGCCTGGCGGTTCAGGCAAAGCCACTGCCCAAGGGCCCGACCCCAATTTTCGTGCTGGGCATGCCGCGCTCTGGCTCCACATTGATCGAGCAGATGCTGGCCAGCCACAGCCGCATTGACGGCACAATGGAATTGCCCACACTGGCGCACCTAGAACGCCTGATGCGTATTGAAGGCGGCCGGCGTTTCAAAAAAGACTTCCCTGAATCCGTGAATGGTTTCTCGGAAGAAGAGCTTGCCCGGTTCGGACAGGTCTATCTGGAAGAGACAGCCATTTATCGCGGCGACGCCGACTATTTCATCGACAAGATGCCGCCTAATTTCGAACGCATCGGCATGATCCACAAGATTTTGCCTCAGGCCATCATCATTGATGCTCGTCGCTATCCAGTTGATTGCGGCTTCAGCGCCTACAAACAGCATTTTGCCAGCGGCCATGGCTATAGCTACAGCCTTCAGGATATCGGCCACTATTATAATGGCTATCTTGATTTGATGGACTATTGGGATAAGCAATTGCCCGGCAAGATTCTCACCGTTCAGTATGAAGAGAACATCAGCGACACGGAAACGGTTGTGCGCCGGATGCTGGATCATATTGGCGTGGATTATGAACCCGCGTGCCTCGAGTTTTATAAAAACAAGCGCGCTGTCAAAACCGCCAGCAGCGAGCAGGTACGTCAGCCCATCAACCGCAAAGGCGTGGGTATCTGGACAGATATTGCCGACGATCTTCAGCCAATGATGGACAGCCTGGGCGCGGAAACCCTCGCCCGCTTCAAGGCCTATTCGCCGCTATAAAAAAGGCCGGGTTTCCCCGGCCTTTCGATTTAGAACAAACCGACCACGCGGCCATCATCACCCAGATGGATGGCATTGGCCGCGGGCACCCGCGGCAGCCCAGGCATGGTCATGATGTCGCCGCAGACCACGACAAGGAACTCCGCCCCCGCTGACAGGCGCACTTCCCGGATCGGTACCACATGGCCTGTGGGCGCGCCCTTGTAATCCGGATCGGTCGAGAAGCTATATTGCGTCTTTGCGATACAGACAGGGAAGTGGCCATAATCGGCTTCAAGCGATTTGATCTGCGCCCGCACTTTCTTGTCGGCGATAATTTCGCTGGCACCATAAAGCTCGGTCGCGATCGTCTGCACCTTGTGCCACAGCGATACATCATCTGCGTATAGCGGGCCGAAATCGCTTTCGCCACTTTCTGCCGCTTCAACAACTTTGCGCGCCAACGCTTCAGCGCCTGCGCCACCCTGCGCCCAATGGTCTGATTCCACCGCTTCCACGCCGAGCGCCGCGCATTTCTCGCGCACCAGGTCCATCTCTGCCTGCGTGTCAGCAGAAAAGCGGTTGATGCCCACAACAATCTTCACACCGAATTTCTTCAAATTGCGAATGTGGCGCTCGAGGTTCACGCAGCCTTTTTCAAGCGCATCCAGGTTTTCTGTCTTCAGATCATCCTTCGCGACACCGCCATGCATCTTCAGCGCACGAATGGTTGCCACCAAAACGGCCGCATCCGGCTTGAGGCCACCCTTGCGGCATTTGATATCGAAGAATTTTTCGGCCCCCAGGTCAGCGCCGAAGCCCGCTTCTGTAACCACATAATCAGCCAGCTTGAGCGCCGTTTTGGTGGCGATCAAGGTGTTGCAGCCGTGGGCGATGTTGGCAAAAGGCCCGCCATGGATAAAGGCCGGATTATGTTCAAGCGTTTGCACCAGGTTGGGTTTCATCGCGTCCTTTAGAAGCGCTGTCATCGCGCCCTGCGCGTTGATCTCCTTGGCCAGAACGGG
The DNA here is from genome assembly GCA_013372975.1 of Alphaproteobacteria bacterium. Taxonomy (GTDB): domain Bacteria; phylum Pseudomonadota; class Alphaproteobacteria; order Sphingomonadales; family Kordiimonadaceae; genus Kordiimonas. Next base: position 74,974 of record JABXIS010000008.1, on the reverse strand, counting down.
TGCGCGGTCCCGCGTGTAGCCAATGATCACATTGCCGAGGCGGCGCTCAAGGTCCTTGAGGTCTTTTGCCAGGCACAAGATCGCCATCACCTCTGACGCCACCGTAATATCAAACCCGGCTTCGCGCGGCGCGCCGTTGGCCACACCGCCCAGCGATGTGGTGATCTGCCGAAGTGACCGGTCGTTCATATCCAGCGCGCGCCGCCATGTGATACGGCGGTTATCAAGGCCGGTATCGTCATTTTGCCGCCAGTAAACATGGTTATCGATCAAGGCCGCCAGCAGGTTGTTGGCCGCGCCAATGGCGTGGAAATCACCGGTGAAATGCAGGTTGATATCTTCCATGGGCACAACCTGGGCATAGCCGCCACCCGCTGCACCACCCTTCATGCCAAAACACGGGCCCAGGCTGGGTTCGCGCAGGCACATCATGGCTTTCTTGCCAATCCGGTTCAGCGCATCCCCGAGCCCAACCGTGGTTGTGGTTTTGCCCTCGCCCGCCGGAGTCGGTGTAATAGCTGTTACCAGAATGAGCTTGCCGTCAGGCCTGCTTTGCAGCTTGTCGATGCAATCAAGCGACAGCTTGGCTTTATAGTGACCATAGGGCTCAAGGTCCTGAGCATCGATGCCAAGCTTATCAGCCGCCACATCCAGAATAGGCTTCATGGTAGCCGCCTGAGCAATCTCGATATCAGATTTCGGGTGTGCGTGCTGGTCCGAAGGGTTGTGTCCCACGTTGTTTCCTTCCGGTATTTTCTGGCGCTCTTTGGCGCTCTGTTGTCCCTTGGCGGCAACTATGGGGCGAGGCCGGGAACAAGTCAATTTTCCTGAGAAGCCCGTCATTAATTGATTGATAAACCTTCCATTATAAGCTCGGCACGGGAAGGTGGTGCCCCAATGTCAGATGAACCAACATGCGCATATGTCAGCCTCGAAAACCTGTCTTGCTGTGAAATAGCCGGCGATGACGGTCTTTGTTTCTGGCATTCCCCAGCCATCGACAAATCCGGCATGAAACTCAAGGATCGGCTGGAAGCCTTTGCCCGAGAAGACGGACTGCTGCAGGGCATTCAACTCAAAGAAGCCGATCTTTCGGACGTGGATCTGGTCAATCGCGGCTACAATATTGGCTACGACCTTTCCTACGCCGACCTGTATCGTGCCAACCTGACTGGCGCTCACCTCTTCAACCTGACTTTCCGGCATGGCTCGATGATGAAAGCTGACGTCTCGAACGCCAACCTTCATTGTTGCGATTTCACAGGGACCAACCTTCTGGGCGTACGCTGGCACGGCGCCCGAATCGACAGCATGATCGTCGGCGAGCAACTGAAGCAGGAGCAAGCCGCGCACCGGGCAGGCCGTTGGCAGAAACACAAAACCGCGCTCGATAATTTTGAGCAATGCGAGGAAATATATCGTGACCTCCGGAAGGCGGCTGAACAACAGGGCTTGTTTGAGATGGGCGGCCACTTCATTCAGAAAGAGCTTACCATGCGGCGCTACCAGTATCCGCCCTGGTCAGCCCGGCGCTTCTTCTCAAAATTCATTGATCTTTTCTGCGGCTATGGCGAACGCCCGCTAAATGTGATTGTGTTTTCAATCATCCTGATTTTTGTGTGCGCCATCGCCTACTTTCTTCTGGGCACCACTTCGTCCGGCGAAGCTGTCGGCTTCTCGAGCGCACAGGATTGGCAAACCAACATCGGGCATTTCCTGAACAGCCTGTATTATAGCGTGGTCACCTTCACCACGCTGGGCTACGGCGATATCACGCCCGTTGGTGCCTCGCGGTTGGTAGCCGCCATCGAGGCCTTCACAGGCAGCTTCACCCTCGCCCTCTTTGTGGTTGTTTTTGTGAAAAAGATGACTCGCTAACGCGGTTTGTTCAGCATTTGCTCGTAGCGCCGCTCGTCCTTACGGTCGAGGATGACCATGGTTTCCCCAAGCGGCAAAGCCGGGAAAGTACCCCCGCCAAAACGCCAGCCTTCTTCAGAATTGGCCATAATCACATATTCGGGCTGCTTGGCATCCACCCTGGCGTATCCGGTTTTCAAAAGGATCAGCACCACCTGCATGTCTTTGCGGTAACAGTGGCCTTGCTCGGTACAGGGAATTTGGGTGGCATGAACGGGGGCCACGTTGGTCACTTCAAAGGCTGTCAGGTCACCACTGCGTGCACGTCCTTTGCGCATCGTATCCCGCCACCGCCTGATATGGTGCCACCGCTGAATTCGCGGGTGAGTCAGCGCCCACTGTGCATTATAGTCCTTGGATTCCCAAGCTCGCGCCCAATCGGTAAAGACAGATACAGCCTCCTCAATCGCTTCTTGCGAAGCCAAGGGTGGTGTATCCACTGCTTTTGCAGCACCGCCTGCCAGACAATAAATCAGAAAAACAAAAACCGCTTTCATGCACGCCTCCCACCCGCACTATAGCGGCATGCGCGCCAATATTCACGGTGACATTGGTTTAGGCTTTTGCGACGTAGGACTGGCTGGAGGTTTAGGATTTTGCCGAGATTCAGGAATTAGTTGGACAGCCCCCTATGGTCCCGCCATATCATAGGCAAGGATCATGTCATGAGGCTGCTATGAAGCACAAGAACACCTTCACTCACCGCGCTGCAACTACCGACGATATTCCTTTGCTCAAGGAAATCATGCACGCCGCTATCGCAAAATTGCAGACAGGCTTTCTGACGCCAAAGCAGGTTCAGGCTTCATTTGAATTGATGGGTATGGACACCCAGCTCGTTGAAGACGGCACCTATTATGCAATTGAATGCGACGGCCAGTTTGTGGGCTGCGGGGGATGGTCCCGCCGCGAGACGCTTTATGGCGCGAACCATACTCGCGGCCGCAACCCTCGCCTTCTGGACCCGGCAACGGAAGCCGCCCGCATCCGTGCCATGTACACCCACCCTGATTGGGCGCGGCAAGGCATCGGCCGGCTGATCATGGAGCTGTGTGAAGGCAAGGCCCGCGAAGAGGGCTTCAAGCGGGCAGAGCTGATGGCAACCCTTTCAGGCGAGCCCCTTTATAAGGTTTGCGGATATACGCCCATCGTATATGAAGACGTGGAAACGTCCCTTGGCGTCAAAGTACCGCTTATCAAAATGGGTAAACCACTGGTCTGATGATCACTTTCAAAGCCTATAACCCGCCAACCGACCCCATGCTGGATATCCTGTACAGCGATGAAGACATCCTCATTCTGAACAAGCCATCGGGGCTATTGTCCGTGCCAGGCAAGGCAGAGGACATGAAAGACTGCCTGGAAAGTCGTGCGCAGGCGGCTTTTACGGGTGCGCGCATCGTGCACCGGCTGGATATGGAAACGTCAGGCGTGATTGTGATGGCCCGACATCTGGATGCCCTGAGGCACCTTGGGCGCCAGTTTGAAGACCGCAAAACCGAAAAAACCTATGAAGCTCGCGTATGGGGCAAAGTTGCAGATTATGAAGGCGAGATAGACCTGCCGTTGATTTGCGATTGGCCCAACAGGCCCAAACAGATGGTGTGCCATGAGCGCGGCAAAAACGCAGTGACACGCTATCGGGTGATAGCCCGCGAGGCCGATGCTACCCGTGTGGCGCTTTTCCCTGTTACCGGCCGGTCCCATCAATTGCGGGTGCATATGCTCAGCCTCGGGCATCCGATTCTGGGCGACAATCTTTATGCCACCGGCGCCGCATTTGAAGCCGCACCCCGCTTGCAGCTCCATGCAAAGACACTATCGTTCACACACCCGGAAACTGCGGAGCTCGTAAGCTTCGCAGCGCCTGTTCCCTTTTAGGGCATCATTCCCTAAAGCCCGTTATCGTCCATCCAGATGGCGATCGCCTGGCCAATACCATCAGGATTATATTCCTGCATGAAGTGGCCACCAGGGCCCATGTTATGGATTGTCAGGTCTTCATAATTTCGCCGCATCCATTCAACATCCCAGCGGCCAATCAAAAACCCATCGCTCAGGTGCAGCAACAGTTTTGGCAAATCCTTCCGGGAACGCAGGAACTGATTATAGTTCATCATCATTTCCACCGTATGCGCTGGGGTCTGGCCATCAATTGGCACCTCACGCGGGAATTGCAGCATGGGCAGGCGGTTTTTCCCGTCAGCAAATGGCTCACGGTAGGCGTTTTTTTCATCTTCCGTAAGCAGGCCATCAAAGCCCGGCAGCAAGATGTTCTCGATGAAATAATTATCCTCGAGAATCATCTTTTCACCCACACCCGGTGTTTTGATTTTGCCCAAAAGCTCCCCAAAAAACTGCATGGCGTTTTCCGATGGATCATTCACTTTCACCGGGCCGTATGGCGGCTCCACCGGATCGGACCAGATCGCAGCTTCCATGAAAGCAATGGCTTTTACCCGATCCGGGTGTTTGGCGGCATAGTCAAAACCAAGCACTGATCCCCAGTCGTGGATCACCAGTGTGATATCATCCAGCGCAAGCGCATCCACAAAGCCCGCCAGATATTGGGCGTGCTCTGGCGCGGTATAGCCAATATCCGGCTTGTCGGATTTTCCAAACCCGATCAGATCAAGCGCGATCACTCGGTGATTCTTCTCTACATGCGGGATCACGTTGCGCCAAAGGTAGGACCAGGTGGGCTGCCCGTGGATCATCACCACAACCGACCCATCACCGCCAGTGTCAACATAATGCATGCGGGACCCCATCACCTCCACATAGTGGGACTGGTAGGGAAAATCATGGCGGGCCAGTTCTTTGGCTTCGCCGGGGGATGCAAGCCCAAGGGCCACCAGCAGGCTTGCGATGCTCATCACTATTCTCGTTATCAAGATACACGTCCTTCTTCGTACTGGATACCAGGGCAGAATATGAAGCTGTGACTGTGGGGCAACGTGTGATATTGCTCGACAATGAGCAAAATTGCACAAAACTTAAGTATATGGGCAGAAATGCCTATTGTTCTGGCTATCGCACGCACCGGCTCGGTGGAGGGCGCGGCGAAGACCCTGTCTATTGATCGCACAACGGTGGGAAGGCGGCTGAAAGCGCTGGAGCATTTGCTGGGCGCACGACTGTTTGACCGCCTTCAGGGCCGGTATCAGGTTACGGCTTTGGGGCGAGAGGTGCTGGGGGCGGCGGAAGCAGCCGAGCAAGACCTGGTGTCAGTCCAATCCCTTGTACCTGATGAACGCACCGGGAGCCAGCAGGCCCCTCTCCTCATCACCACTGCGCCCCATCTGATGCCGGTACTGGCGCCTGCAATCATGGACCTGCATGAAGCCAGGAACATCAAGATCGAATTGAAGGCCAGCTACAGCCTTGCGGATATGGAAGCCCGTGAAGCCGATATTGCCCTGCGCCTGATGAAAAAAGGGCCAGACTTTCCGCTCGTGGGCAGAAAACTGAAAGACCTCCGCGGTGCCATGTTCCGCCCCAAACACCATAACCGCAAAAGCCTGCCCTATATCGAACGGGATTTTGACACCGGCATCCCCGATTTTGCCCAGCCCTGGATAGGTGACATGCCAAACCTCCGATCAAGTAGCACCGGCAGCCTCGTAGAATTGATCGCCGCTGGTGGCATTGGGCGCTTGCCGCTGTTTGTCGGGGATAACGATCCACGCCTTGAAAGGGCGTCAGATATCCTGCCCGACGAGGGATGGCAGCTCTGGCTTGTGAGTCATGATGCATTCAGCCGTTCACCGCGCATAAAGGATGCGATCGATATCCTTGCCAGACGCATTATGTCTATGAAAAATATATAGAATTATTTTTTTCTTGCACCCACCTCAAAAAGCCGTCATATGCGCGTCCAGACGTAAAAAGCGCACGTGCCACGACTCCCGGGCAACAAGCCATCAGGCTTCCGGCAGCCATGTACGGGTAACGACGCAAATCGTCCTTTGTTGATTGGGGCCGGCCACTTACCGGTCATAGTTGATTAAGGGGTTTGCCGGAATGATCCGTACCACTCGTAAAGAGGCACTGCAGCAACTGTCTGCATCCCATGAATTCGAAGCCATCCGGCAATTTCTGTCGGCGGACATGTACGACTATTTCTCAGTTGTACTGAAACTTTTCCATACACCCGCGCATCGCTAACTGATGCGCCAAACGCCGGCTTTTGCTGGCGGCCCTGCCCCCACCCCGACTGTTGTTTCTTCGGGGTTTCGTGCTTTTCCTTTTCTTTTAAGGATCCGAGCCAATGCAGGTATTGGAAGTTATTCGCCCAGCAGCGCCAATGGAATTCGCAGGCCAGTATGGGACACTCAATTGCTACACCACTGTTCGTGACGCCATCGAAGCCGAAGCGTCCAACGACAGCGTTCATCTGTTTTTCCCTGAAAAGCTTCAGGAAAAGGCTACCGAGTTCCTGACCGGTTTTCGCGGTCGTTCCATGTATGCGGTGAAGGCAAACCCGCACGCAGAGGTGCTCAAAACCCTGTGGGTATCCGGCGTACGTGATTTTGACGTGGCCTCCATCCGCGAAGTGGAACTGGTGGCAGGCACCCTGCCTGACGCCAAGCTCTATTTCATGCACCCGGTGAAAAGCCGCGAAGCCATTCGCCGCGCTTACAGCCTCGGCGTGCGCGCCTTCGCGTTCGATCATATGGACGAGCTGAACAAGATCCTTGAGGAAACCGGCTTCGCGGAAGATCTGGAATTGTTCCTGCGTCTTGGCGTATCCGCCAAAGGCGCGGCCTACGAGCTTTCCGGCAAATTTGGTGCACCTCTTGATATGGCGCCTATGCTGCTGGTGCGCGCCCGTCAGGTCGCCCGCCGTCTTGGCATCAGCTTCCATGTTGGCAGCCAGTGCATGCGTCCCGGCGCTTTCTCTGAAGCAATCCTTCAGGCAGCAGCTGTTGTTGGTCATGCCGATATCAAGCTGGATGTGATTGACGTGGGCGGCGGCTTCCCTGTTGCCTATCCGGGCATGGAGCCACCAGCGCTTGAGAATTATTTTGCCGCGATCCACGGCGCGCTTGATCTTCACGGCATGCAGGACCTTGAAACCCTGTGTGAGCCCGGTCGTGCGCTTGTGGCAGAAAGCGGCGCTGTTGCGGCCCGCATAGAGCTCCGCAAAGGCACTGACCTCTATCTGAACGACGGTACCTATGGCGCATTGTTTGACGCCGGTGTGCCCGAATGGCCTTTCCCGCTGTCGCTGATGACAGAAGATGGCCGGGATGCATCCATGGAACTAACCTTCTACCGCTGTTTTGGCCCAACATGCGACAGCTGCGACAAGATGGAAGGCCCGTTCCCACTGCCCGCGGACGTGCGCGAAGGCGACTGGGTTGTTTTTGAAAACCTGGGCTCCTACGGCCACACAATGCAAGCGAGATTCAATGGTTTCTATTCCGAAACGATGGTTGCCATTTCACGTGAAACACAGATTTCACACCCATTTCCGGTGCAGCATGACATTGCCGCGCCAACACTGATTGCCTGATCGGCAGAACCCTAAAGACTGAATTGGACTGAACAATGAACGAACAAATCACTTCACCACTCATTTCTGCCGAAAAAGCCGAACTTCTGTCAAAGAAGGTTGAGCATATCGACATCAAAAGCTTCGATGCGCGCCCGATCATCGACGCCATGGACAAGATGGCTTTCACGTCCCGCGATCTGGCCCGTGCGACCAAAATCTTCAACATGGCTGTTGAAGACAAGGATTGCAGCGTGATCCTGACGCTCGCGGGTTCCACATCTGCTGGCGGCTGCATGCATGTGTATCGTGATCTGGTGGAAGCCGGCATGGTTGACGCAATCGTCTCCACTGGCGCATCCATCGTTGACATGGATTTCTTCGAAGCCCTTGGTTACAGCCACTATCAGGGCGACCAGTTCATGGATGATGGCAAGCTGCGCGATCTCTATATCGACCGCATCTACGACACCTACATCGACGAAGAAGAACTGCAGGCCTGTGACCACACGATCCAGGAAATCGCAGACGGCCTTGAGCGCCGCCCTTATTCTTCCCGCGAATTCATCTGGGAAATGGGCAAATGGCTCAAGAAAAATTCTGTCAAGAAAGGCTCCCTGATCGAAACTTGTTACGATCACAATGTGCCGATCTTCGTGCCTGCTTTCTCTGATTGTTCCGCTGGTTTCGGCCTTGTGAAACACCAGGTTGAAAACCCGGGCAACTATATGTCCATCGACAGCGTAGCAGACTTCCGCGAACTGACAGACATCAAGATCGCTGCGGGCCAGACCGGCCTTCTGATGATCGGTGGTGGCGTGCCGAAGAACTTCGTGCAGGACACTGTTGTTTGCGCTGAAATCCTCGGCAAGGAAGTGGACATGCACAAATATGCCGTGCAGATCACTGTGGCTGACGTTCGCGACGGCGCTTGTTCTTCCTCAACGCTCAAAGAAGCATCAAGCTGGGGTAAAGTAGATACTGTTTGGGAACAAATGGTGTTCGCTGAGGCTTCTTCCGTTGTTCCGCTTCTGGCGTCTGACGCCTACCACCGTGGTGCATGGAAAGGTCGCCCACGCCGCGAATTCGCGAAACTCTTCCAGAAATAATCTGATGAAAGACGCGATCAAAAACGCACCGTTTGACCTGTTGCCGCCCGAGGAAGCTTTCCTCGGGCTGGAAGTGGATGATGCGGTGACCTATCAGGACGCCAAGGCGGTCATCATCCCGTTCGGGCTTGAGGCATCTGTATCCTATGGCGGCGGCACCGCCATGGGCCCGGCCGCCATGCTGGAGGCCAGCCATCAGGTTGAACTGTTCGACGAAGATCTGTGGAAGGAAGCCTTTCGCGACTATGGCGTTGTAACCATGGCGGAAAAGCCGGTCGATGGCACTGACATTCCGGCGGCGCTGGATACGCTCGAAAGCTATACCCGTGCGGTACTGGATGACGGTAAGTTCCCACTCGTGTTTGGTGGCGAACATTCGATCACGCCGGGTGCCATTCGGCCCTACTTCGACAAGTATGACGATCTGATCATCCTGCATTTCGATGCCCATGCTGACCTCAGGGACGGATACGAGGGCGAGCATTATAGCCATGCCGCAGCGCTGCGCCGGGTGCTCGATCACCCGACTGTGGAACTGGTATCCATCGGCATTCGCAATATCTCGGCCGAGGAAATCCCGTTCCTCGAAGAGAATCGCCACCGCATCACCATCCATTGGGGCAAAGACCGCGATGACTGGAATGTGGAAGAGATTGTGGCGCCACTGAAGGGCCGCAACATCTATCTGACGTTCGATCTGGACGGCTTCGATGGCTCGCTGATGCCTGCAACCGGCACGCCGGAACCAGGCGGGGTGATGTGGAATGATGCCATGAAGATCATCAAGGCGGCCTCCAAAGCCGGTACCATCGTGGGTGCCGACATCAACGAGCTGGCACCCATTGAAGGCTTCCACGCACCGAACTTCCTGGCCGCAAAGCTGGCTTACAAAATCCTGAATTACGCGCTGGCATAGCAGGGTTTTCCAATAAAATTTCGGGTGATCCTGATTGGGGTCACCCGTACTTTGCCCGCCAACACTGCGGCTATCTGTCCACGTAATCTCCTTGCCTGCGAATGCCAATGGTTCTAGTGTCCGCGGCATGCAATCATCACGGAGACGTGCAGCGTGGCCACCCCGAAAGACAGCATAGACGTTGCCATCATCGGCGCTGGCCCCGCGGGCCTGATGGCCGCCGAAGACCTGATCAAGGCTGGCATCAAACCTGTTATCTACGACGCCATGCCCACGCCTGCCCGCAAATTTCTGATGGCCGGAAAGTCGGGCCTCAACCTCAGCCATTCCGAACCCATTCAAACCTTCCTGGCGCGGTACGGTGCATCCGAAGACAGGCTTGGCGATGCGGTGCGCGGTTTCAACAGCTGGGCAATCCGCGATTGGGCCGAGGGGCTTGGAACAGAAACCTTTGTGGGCAGCTCGGGCCGCATTTTCCCGACCGCCTTCAAGGCATCGCCCCTTCTCAGGGCATGGCTGGCACGCCTTAAGGAAGGGGAAGCCATCCTTAACACCCGCTATCGCTGGACAGGTTGGACAGACGCAGGGCTCCTGCGTTTCGACACACCTACAGGGCCTGTCGAAGTGATGGCCAAAACCACCATTCTTGCCCTGGGCGGCATAAGCTGGCCCCGACTTGGGTCAGATGGCAGCTGGCTGCCGCACCTGACCGGACGCGGCATTCATGTGGTGCCGTTCCGCCCGGCCAACTGCGGCTTCAATGTGGGCTGGAGCGAGCATTTCCGGGAACGATTTGAAGGTGAGGCGGTGAAAAACACGGTGCTGACCTTCGAAGGCGATCGTGTTCAGGGTGATTTTGTGGTCACCCGCGACGGGGTGGAAGGCAGCGCCATATATGCGCACTCCGCCGCCATCCGGGACAACATCGAAAAATATGGCCCAGCCACCCTTGAGCTTGACCTGACGCCGGACCGCACGGTGCAACAGCTTGAAAACGCGCTCGCGAAACCGCGCGGCAAAAAATCCTTCGCAACCCACCTCAAGAAGACAACAGGTCTAGGGGGTGTGAAGGCGGGCCTGATACGGGAATGCCTGCCAACAGCTGACATCAATGATCCGCACAAGCTGGCACAAGGCATCAAGGCCCTGCCAATAGTGCTTGAAAGCGCACGCCCCATCGAGGAAGCCATCAGTGTGGCGGGTGGCATTGCGTTTGAGGAACTGGATGAAAACCTGATGCTGAAGGCCCTGCCCGGCACTTTCTGTGCCGGAGAGATGATTGACTGGGAAGCGCCGACAGGCGGCTATCTTCTGACAGCCTGTTTCGCACAGGGCAAACAGGCAGCTTACGGCGTGACCAACTGGCTGGCGGCACAGCATTGACAAACCCTGCAGCATCCGCACCAATGGCCTTAAACGATTTGGGGATTTTGCGATGAAACCAATCCACCAGCTTGCCTTTGCATTGCTTCTCTTTTGCCTTGCACCACAGGTGGCGGCAGACACCACCATCTATCTGGTGCGCCATGCTGAAAAAGCATCCGACGGCACGCGGGACCCGGATCTGACGCCCGCGGGCCATGAGCGGGCACAGTGGATTGCGCACTATCTGGCGGATAGAGGCCTGACCGCCGTTTTCTCCACCAACTACAAACGCACACGGCAAACCGCAGCACCCACCGCAAAAATGGCGGGACTGCCAGTTTCGATTTATGACCCGCGTGCGCTTGAAGAGTTTGCGGCAGAGTTGAAAGCGAAAGACGGTACATTCCTCGTTGTGGGGCACAGCAACACAACACCCCACCTTGCCAATCTGCTGGCGAATTCCACGCTCAAATATGCCGGGGAAGATGTTTACGATCAGGTGATCAAGGTAAGCCTTGCAGACAGCAAATCCCTGTCCGTCAGCTTCAGCAAACCAAAGCAAGATCACAACCTGAAGGTTGCAGCCCTACGCCACGCCATCGCGAACCGTCTTGCGGTGATGGCCGATGTCGCCCGCTATAAGTGGAACAACAAGCTGCCGATTGAAGCGCCCCAGCGGGAGGCAAAAATCATCGACGCTACCGTTCGAAGGGCTACTAAGATGGACCTTGACCCGGCGTTCGCGCGCAAGGCGGTTTCAATGCAGATGGCCGCGTCCAAACTATTGCAGCAGGAGCTTTTTGACGCATGGACCGCACACAACCAACCGGCCTTCACAGAAGTGCCCTCGTTGGCTGATGAGATCAGGCCCAAAATCGATGTGCTGACTGGCCAACTGCTGGAAGCTGCCGGACAAGCCGAGTTTCTGATGGAGTTTTGCCTGCCGCAGCAAACAATGGCCGTGAAGCCCACAGGAGCAGATTATTCTGAAGCGGTGTGGCAGGCGGCAGTGTCGGGGTTCATGCCCGACACCGATTGCATCCATATAGAAACCGCGCAAGGCACGCGATAGATCAGAGGCTCCGTGTCGCCACCAAAGTGTATTTTCCAGCCTGCCAGCTCTTGCCATTGTCGCGCGAAACTTCCGCCTTCAGCTTGAAACTGTCAGGTCCAATTTCATAATAGGTTTCGCGGGCCAGAAAATCTCCATCAGCATCTGACTGTGAACTGTAGATATACATCTTCCCGTCTACAAACTCAGCGCTTGTCTCCTGCCATTTGGCACCGGTGTACACATTTTGACCGATCCAGCGTTTCTTTTGCGGATCAAAGAATCGGAACTCTGCACCTGTGGAGTAGGGCCCACGCCATTCCTGCATCACAACATGCCCGTCAACAACCCAGTGATTGTGCCATTTTGCCTTATAGGAAAATGGCTTACCGCCTGCGGGTGTATATGTGATGTCAATGTCCCAATCGCCAATCACAAAATCAAACTGTGCCGTTTCAGGCGGCGCCTTGGGATTGCGTTCCCCAATTGGACTGTCCGGATCAGGTTGATACAGGATCGCTTGGTCCTGTGCGTTGGCCTGAACCGCCAGCAAAGGCAGTGCAAAAAGAACGATGGATATCGATCTTGCTAGAAATTTCATCATTGCGTCCTCCCGTTGCCAAATATTCCAACACGAGGTCGGGAAGGAGGCAAGTAAACCTAAGCTCACCTAGGTTTCATATCCGAACGGATCATCAATGCTGTGGCTGGGCTGGGTGAACCAGCGCGGGCCATCGCTTGCCATATAGAAATGGTCTTCAAGGCGGATGCCAAACTCGCCATCCACCACCATCATGGGCTCGTTCGAGAAACACATGCCCACATCAAGGGGCGTGCGGTCGCTGCGTACAAGATAGGGCCACTCATGGATATCAAGGCCGATGCCGTGGCCGGTACGGTGCGGCACACCCGGCGTTTTATAGTCAGGGCCGAATCCAGCGCTTTCCACATATGAGCGCGCGGCCGTATCCACATCGCCGCATGGTGTGCCAAGCTGTGCCACCTTGAAAGCAGCAGCCTGCGCCGCCTTTTCCACATTCCAGATTTCACGTTGGCGATCATTAGGCTCACCAAACACATAGGTGCGCGTGATATCGGAGATGTAATCATGCACCTGGCAGCCTGTATCGATCAGCACCACATCGCCCTTCTTGAGTGTCTGTTCATAGCTGACACCATGCGGGAAAGCCGTTGCCTCACCAAACAGAACGATACAGAAATAGCTGCCCTTCGGCGCACCCACACGCTTGTGCGCCTCCTGAATAAAGGCCTTCACATCCGCCGTTGTCATGCCTTCTTGAAGGATGCGCGCAGTGGCTTTGTGAACTTCAAGCGTCATGTCCATCGCGCGCTGCATCAGGGCGATTTCAGCCGCCGATTTCCGGGTCCGACACCCGGCTGTTACAGGTTTGGCATCCACATAATCATAATGCGGGTTCGCGAGCCGTACCCCGTTTGACATGGCAAAACTGGTGCTTTCATCGATGCCAATAGTGCCACCTTCGATCCCCAGTTTCTTGAGCAACACACCAAACAATTCGTAGGGGCTTTCATGCTCTTCCCAGCCGTGAATGGTGCCTTCAACACCCATGAAATCCTTCACTGTGCCAATCTCGAAGGCCGGGCAGATATAATGCAGTTCGCCCCCTGCTGTCAGGATAGCACCAACCATGCGCTCGGACGCGTACCAGCGAGTGCCAGTGAAATAATAGAGGTTGGTGCCAGCGTTCAGATAGACGGCTTTCATGCCCGCATCAGCCATCAACTGAACGGCCTTGTCGAGGCGGCCTTTGATCTCGTCCATGCCAATGGGCACTACGCCCGCTGTCATGTCGCTCAATTTTTCAAGTTCCGCCGCTACGCTAGAGCCGCCTACGCCGATGGTCATGATGATTGTCCCTCACTAAAACGCTGGTAATTTCCGCGCAGACTAACAGCTTTCCTGCCAAACAAAAGGAAATTGTATACAATTTTCAGGCATACGAAAAAGGGGCCTCAGAAGGCCCCTCTTATATCACCAGCTGCTGCTTTTGCTCAGGTCTTCGCCGTAATCCACGGCAACACCGTAAATTGGATCTTCTTCGTGGCTGGCTTTAACCATCGTGCCCGCTTTCTTCAAAAGCGCCTTACAGTCTGAACTGAGGTGCACAAGCCTGAGCGTACGCCCCGCACGCTTGTAGCGCTCTGCCAGACTATCGATTGCTTGCAGGCCGGAATGGTCCAGCACGCGCGATTCGGCAAAATCCACAATCACACGGTCAGGATCGGATTTCGGGTCAAACAGCTCGTTGAAGCTTTCGATGGAACCAAAGAAGATCGGCCCCACCAGCCGGTAAACCTTGCGGCCTTTGGCGTCTGTTTCCACCCGTGCGGTGATCCGTACCGAGCTTTTCCAGGCAAACACAAGCGCTGATACGATCACGCCCACAACCACGGCCATGGCAAGATCGCTGACCACTGTTACACCCGACACCAGCACCAGCACAAACGCGTCCGACTTCGGGATCTTGTGCATGATGCGCAGGCTGGACCAGGCGAAAGTGGCTATCACCACCATGAACATCACACCCACAAGCGCCGCAAGGGGGATTTGCTCGATGAGGCCACTTGCGAACAGAATAAAGGCCAACAGGAACAGGGCAGCGGATGTGCCAGAGAGGCGCGTGCGCCCGCCCGATTCCACATTGATCATGCTTTGGCCAATCATGGCGCAACCGCCCATGCCGCCAAAGAAACCGGTGATGATATTGGCTGCACCCTGCGCCGCACATTCCTGGCTCGCCCCGCCTTTGGTTTCGGTAATTTCCGCCACAAGGTTGAGGGTAAGGAGCGATTCGATGAGGCCAATGGCCGCCAGAATAAGCGCATAGGGGAATACGATCGTGAGCGTTTCAAAGTTGAACGGCACGTTCGGGATATGGAAATCAGGCAAGCCGCCCGCGATGGATGCCATGTCACCAACCGTGCGTACATCCAGATCAAGGCCAATCACAATGCCTGAAACAGCCAGAATTCCCACAAGCGGGGCCGGCAGGAATTTGATAAAGCGGCCGGACATATAGATGATACCCATGGTGAGCGCCACAAGGCCGAGCATCATATAAAGCTGATCGGCTGCCATCCAGTGCAGTGCACCTTCAGCGTCTTTCACCTTGAACTGGCCAAGCTGGGCAAGGAAAATCACGATCGCCAGCCCGTTCACGAACCCAAGCATCACAGGATATGGCACCATGCGGATGAACTTCCCGAGCCGCGCAATGCCTGCAATCACCTGCAGAATGCCCATCAGCACGACAGTGGCAAACAGATATTCCACGCCGTGCGTAACCACCAGTGACACCATCACCACCGCAAGCGCGCCCGTGGCACCCGAAATCATACCAGGGCGACCACCAAACAGCGCCGTGATCAGACCGACGATAAAGGCCGCATACAGCCCCACGAGCGGGTGTACGTG
Source organism: Alphaproteobacteria bacterium (assembly GCA_013372975.1). Lineage (GTDB taxonomy): Bacteria > Pseudomonadota > Alphaproteobacteria > Sphingomonadales > Kordiimonadaceae > Kordiimonas. The sequence continues at coordinate 59,662 of JABXIS010000008.1, read as the reverse complement.
CGCCACAAAGGCGAAAGCCACAGCTTCAGGCACCAGCGCCAGTGCGACCGTGAGGCCGGACAGGATTTCGGTTTTGATGCGCTCTGGCGTGAAAGAGGCCAGAGGGTTTTTCTTTTCGGCAACTGCTTGCACGGAGATATCCTTATGGTCTTGGATTTGTTGCAGGCCGTGATGGCGCGCAAAGGCCCAAAGGGACCTGAAATCTGAAACAGAGCGTGCCTTCTGGGCCATTCGGGCCCGGATTGCAAGCTTTCTTGGGGCGAAACCCTACTTCATAAGTATGAATTGTTTATTGATACCAGCCTTTAGGCATTCGGTGCAGCAGGGCCGGTTTCGAGCGGTATTTCGATCTCCGTCTCGCCTGCTTCCAGCATATAGACCACCGCAAGCATCACCAGTTTGCTCATTTCATCAGATACCCGGCCCACGTCGCTCGCGTGCATATACCCCGACAGCATGGACGCCGCCTGCCCGTGCGTCATATCCACTTCCTCAAGCAGATTCACAATCACCGGATAGTCGGCATCACTGACATCAAAAGTACCGTTCAGGAAAGGCTGTTCATCCTTCAGGACAGTGACAGTCAATTGCTTGGGCATGAAAGGCTCCTGTAGTTGGCCGGAAAGCTGGCGCCCGTGTGGCACAGCCAAAAGCTAGCGTCAAGGGCGGGGCTAAGCCCAGTCTTTCGAGCCAGAGGCCTTTTCATCCTGATCAGCGCGCATTAGACGCTCAAGCTGCTGCCGGGATTTGATGGCATAGTCGATTGCCTTTTTCTGGTCCCCGCGGAACTGGTAGCTGTCTTGCAGCATCTTCTCGTCATAACCGCGGAATTTCTGCGCGGCCTGATGGGCCTGATGCGCCCCAAACCCCAGTTCCCTGAGGGCAAGCTCGCCCACTTCCAATGCCGATGAGAACGTCTCCCGCCGCACAAGAGTAACGCCCACCTCCCTCAAATTGCTGACATCACCACGACCATAGGCACGGGCCAGTATTGTCAGATCGGGGTATTTGCTCCGCACCAGTTTTGCTGTTTCCAGAAGCACTTCAGAATCGTCAATTGCCAGCACCAGCAGTCGGGCATTCTTGGCCCCTGCCTTTTCTAGAAGGTCCAGCCTTGACGCATCGCCATAGAAAACCTTGAAACCGAACTTCCTGAGCATTTCAATATGGTTTGGGTTGTGGTCCAACACTGTGATGGGGATGCCAAGCGACATCATCAAGCGCCCGATAATCTGACCAAATCGGCCATAGCCTGCGATGATCACCGTGCTGCCTTCATCCCGTACGTCACTTTCGAAAGTTTGCTCTTTGCACAGTTTCGGACAAATGAACCTGTCATAGAGGAAAAGCAAAAGCGGCGTGGTCAGCATTGAGAAGGTGGCAAGAATCACCAGCACGCCAGCGATGTTGGCAGGCACAAGGCTAACCTGCGCCGCCACAGAAATCATGACAAAGGCAAACTCCCCGCCCTGACTGAGAAGAAAGGCAAACAACCAGCCATCGGACACAGACAATCGCGCCGTACGTGCAAGTGCCAACAGCACCATCATTTTCACTGCCACAAACCCGGCCAACAGGGCCAGTAGCCGGAAAGGATCGGCAAGCAAAAGCGAAAAATCGACCGACATGCCAACAGCAATGAAAAAGAGGCCAAGGAGCAACCCTTTGAAAGGCTCAAGATTAAGCTCCAGCTCGTGCCTGTATTCCGATTCCGCCAAAAGAATGCCAGCAAGGAACGTGCCTAGGGCCATTGATATGCCAACCGCTTCCATCAACAGTGCCGACCCAACCACTAGGAGAAGCGAAAAGGCCGTAAAGACTTCCCGCATGCGAGAATCTGCGATGAAACGGAATATAGGCCGAAGGAGATAGCGGCCACCCACCACAATCAACAGAATGACAGCAAATGGTTTGAGGAAATCGCCAAAACTGGCAGCCTCCGAAAACGCTTGCTGACCAAGCAGTGGCACGATCGCCAGCACCGGAATCACCCCAAGATCCTGAAACAGGAGAACGGAGAAAGTCAGTTGCCCGGTTTCAGATTTGAGGAGCCCGCGTTCCTCAAGTGACTGAATAGCAATCGGCGTGGAAGACATCGTCAGGGCAAGTGCAGCCACCAGGGCAACCAGAAGCGGCATGCCCAAGAGCACGGCGCACAGACACAGCAGCAAAGAGGACAAGATCACCTGTGCGCCACCTACACCGAAAACCGGATGCCTGAGCTGCCACAAGGTTGCCGGCTTGAGCTCAAGGCCAATGAGAAACATAAGAAGGACCACACCAAATTCAGAGAAATGGAAAATGGTTTCCACGTCGCTGATAAGCTTCATCCCCCAAGGGCCGATCGCCATGCCCGCGACCAAATACCCGAGAACCGAACCCAATCCCAGTTTCTTGAAAATCGGAACTGCAATCACTGCTGCCGTGAGATAGACAAGAACACTTTCAAGAAAACCCAATTCGGTCATACCGTTTCTTTCTTCGCCAGACGCTGCAAACGTTCTTGATATTGCTCTGCCAAATCACTCAACAGCAGGGGAGTCAAAGAATTGGCACCATGAACCACGAGGGGTTCAACCAGTTTCATACCACAGAAGCGGGCAGTTTGTTCGAAAGGCTTAAGATATGCCCCGATTTCGGCCCCATGTGCTTTGCCCTCAGCATAGGAACTTTCCTCACCACCAGTGGTCGCCACCAACATAAAGGGTTTGCCCGCAAGTTCAGTACCATTTGGACCAAAAGCAAACCCTTTTGCCAGCACCGTGTCCTGCCATTCTTTCAACAAGGCCGGAGCGCTGAACCAATAGATCGGGAACTGCATGACAACAGCCGATGCATTTCTCAACGCCTCCTGCTCGGCTGCCACATTGACGTGTAAGTTGGGATAAAGCTCGTAAAGATCCCGTACTTGCACTTCCTCCATGCGCCCGACGGCCTCGATCAACCGGGCATTCACCTTTGATCGTCGTGGATTTGGGTGTGCGTAAAGAACAATGATACGGGACATGTGCGCTCTCTGGGAATTGATCGGTTCCATAGAAATAATAGGGTTTTGCGCGCTGATCCAGTGTTGTTGCGCATTGCAATATGCATAGCAGGATTTCTACTATGGTTTAATGATTGTTAACGGGTTGCAGGCATAGTTGTCTCATCCGATTCTGGCCATGATGTGCACAATGAACATCTGGCAACGCAGGTGGGTATCCAAAGCCCACCCTATTAAAGGGTTCAAACAATGAACATCCGACTTCTAAGCTTTGTAGTCGCGTCTTTTGTTGTTGTTAGTCTCACGCCAGTCGCTGATGCCGCCACTTCCATGGAAGACTGGCAGCGCGCCGTTGTGAAAAAAGTATTGGCCAAGCAGGGGTATCCTCGTCTTGCTGTGGCACGACAGATCGAAGGGAAAGCAAAGGTCCGCCTGACCATTGATGCAGATGGCACGATCAGCAACTATGAAGTTGTTGAGCCCACTGGCCAGGACGTGCTTGACAGATCGATCCCGTCTTTGATTGGCAAGCTTTCGCCTTTGCCTCCGTTGCCTGACGGCAAAACCGATCTGACCTTTGTACTGCCACTCAGCTGGTCGCTGGACTAAGGCATCAGGCACGAAAAAAGCCCTGCGGAGCGATCCGGCGGGGCTTTATTTATGGCTCTAGAAATCGATCACAGCACCTAGATAGAAACGTCGACCAAGTGTGTCATAAAATTCAGGGAAGGTATTGCTGACAGACCCTAGGAAAACACGGGGCGCTTTCCTGTCAAATAGGTTGCGCACGCCTCCATATATTGTCAGGCCGTCCTTGAGGCCATATCGCATACCCACATCATGATACCAGACATCGGGCAGTAGCGCCTCGGGCAAAGGATCTTCCATATCGGGCAAAGAGGTTGCCTTTCCGCGATACCTTACATCCCAGTCCAGTGCATACCTGTCCTTGGACAGGGTAATGCCACCCTGAAAACGGTGTTTTGGATATTTTGCGTCGCCTAGAATATTATCAACAGTGCCGCCTTCTTCTGCCTGAAAAGTGACTTCCAGACTGCGGGTATAAAGCCCGGTAAAAGATATCTGGTCAAAAAACAGGTCTGTTCCCAAGGCCGAGAGGTCCGCCACATATTGCATCTCCACATCATAACCTTTTAGCCTGTAATGGCCCGCGTTGATAATCGAGCTTGTAACCAAAGACAGGTCAGATGTACTTGGATCCCGTAAGATATAAGGGGCATCCGTAATAGGGTTTATGCCGCAGAACGCATTGTCAAAATTTGCGCTTTCATAACAAAGATCCAATACCTGTGCGGCGCCCAGTGTGCTGATGAAATCTTTCACTTCGATCACGTAAGCATCGACCGAAAGGCGAAACTGATCGTGAACGGGATTGAAAACATTTTTAACTTCAAAGGTCGCGCCCCAGGAAAGATTTGAGTTTTTTTCCGCTTTCAGATTCGGATTTCCAAAACTGTTAACGTCTGCAACAAATCTGGATTGAACAAAATCTTCCGGTACACCGAGCCGAACATCAGACCGACAGTTCTGGGCAACCACACCAGTGTCACTATCCTGCAAATTGGAGCAAGGGTCATCGTACGAAGCAGTGCCGCCCGGCCCCCCTGAATAAAGCTCTGCAATATTCGGTGCTCTCCGACCGGACTGATAGGAAACTCTAAACGCCAACTCCTCAAAAGGCTTCCATACTCCGCCGACATGCCAGTTTCCGATAGTCCCGGTTGTCGAGAACTCAGATACACGCCCGCCCATAGTAACTGTCAGTTCTTCAAACATCTCCTGCCCCGACAACAAGGGCAATGTTACATCAGCAAAGGCTTCAAAAGCATCAAAGTTGCCGTTTGAGCCCGGGAAAATCAGTGATCCTGAAACCGGGCGCGCTTCTAGCGCCGGATCCGGCGTATCCTTGAGATATTCATGCCGATATTCCAGGCCAAACGATATTTTTCCTTCGGTCTCGGGCAACATATCAAGCGGGCCGGAAAAGACCGCACTTACGATATGCTGGCCAGCTTCAATATTGCGAATTGCGTTTGGCGCTTTGAGAAAGGCAACCTGTTCAGAGGAAATATTGCCCACACCAAATGGATTTATCACACTGCAGCCGACAATCTGCGCGCAGAGTTCAGGATCAAGTGATGCGCGGAAATTCGTCATATCCAGTAGGCCGTCGCGCTCTTCATTCACTTTATTGCGCCCATATTGATAATAAAAATCATAGGACCAGCCAGGCGCGAGCATGCCTTGCAGACCAACCATACCGCCAAGCGTGGACCGGGAGATATTTGTTGCCCGGGGCCCCAACTCCTCGAAACGGCGAGACAAAATAATGCCCGCTGGGTCCACAAGCCCCATAGTCGCGACCTGGTCCAAAAGGGAGGATGGCACATAGGGGTTGCTAAATGGCACTGCGGTAACGCTGCCTGTTTCCGTGGCCAAACCGGACAAGGCACTTAGCGGAATTGGCGCCAGTTGCGACGTTACATTTGTATCGGCAAAATTCCCCTGAAAAATCAACTTGTGCCCCGATCCGACCTCATAGGACCCATAAGTCGTTACAAATGTTCTGTTAAGCGGGGTTACCAGTGTTTGTTCTGACGCATAATTATAGAGCTGATGCAATTGCCCGGTATTTGCTTCAATCGCGGTGCCGTCATCGGAAAAGGTATAAGTTTGAGGAAAAAACTCGACAGCACCATCCTCATATACAACTCCTTGCCAAAGACCCTGTGAAATAGTCGGACTGCCGCCAAATCCTGGGGTAAATTCGCCCTCACCGAACGCCCCCCGCATGCCATTGATGGCGAACCAGCCGGGATCGGCTGTAACTTCTCGCTCCCCCAACAGAAGGCCCGCCTGATCGTCGGCAGTCAGGCTTATGACGAAATTGCCGCGACCATCGGCAAAATCCGTCCCATACGTCAAGGTTGCCAGCAGTTCTTCCCTATCGCCTCTTTCGGTGATACCTGCTTGCACGGCAGCGCCCCAGCCATCAACATCTTTTCGTAGCTCAAAATTTACAACGCCAGCCACTGCTTCAGGGCCAAATGTTGTGGAAGCTCCGCCATTGATGACATCGATCCTCTCCACCAACCCCGATGGAATGGTATTCAGGTCGACTCCATAAAGCGTCAATGAGCCGCCATAAGTAGGAATAGCTCTGCGGCCATTGATCAGAACAAGTGTCCGTTCGGTTCCCATGCCTCGCAGGTCTGCCAGGTTCAACCCTGCCGGGGTACCGAAAATGGTGGTGCTCGCCGCAGTGATATCCGACAACATGCTCGGTAGCTGGAACAGGTAATCTGATACATTGACTGTGCCTGATGAGCGCAGTTTTTCGCCACTGATTGCAACAGTCGGCTTAAACTTGTGATAGGGCGGATTTGCTGTTCTGGTGCCCAGGATCAATAGTTCGTCAATAACCGAGCTCGCTGCCGTGTCGATACCAGTGGAAATGATTTCCGGTGCAACTTCCAGCCTCAATGTCTGTGTGTCGACTTTCTCAGTTTTCTTAACGAGAGCAAGCGTGTCGCCGCCCACATCCACCACCATCAATCCGCTGTCTGCCAAGAGCAGGTCCAGTGCCACCTTTGCTGAAAATTCGCCACTGAGCGCAGGGCCTGTCTTGCCCGCCACAAGACGGCTGTCAAAAACCAGGCCCAAACCGGTAATGTCAGTAAATTCGATAAGTGTTTCAGTGAGGGGCTTTGTATCCAGATCAAAGCGCACAAGGGTATGAAGGCCCGCAAAATCGGCAAAAACCGCTCCGGCAGATGCCGAAACGGGCGCAGACAGGGCAACACCTGCCATCAATGCTATTTTGAGCAACCTCTTATTTGTCATGCGGCTTTTCCATGCCTCCCCAACACGTCACCTCTTGCCCGGCAATCAGGCGACTATGTTTCCCTGGCATAAAGCAGGATAACACCATCCATTTTCTTGACAGCCATAATCGAGAAAGCAGATTCGAGCGCATCAATAACAACACTCTGGTCGTTCAGGTTAAAAGTTGCTGTTACTGGCAGCTGCTCGATGGACGGATCACCGATTTCCAGCTTTGCATCAAAATAGCGGTTCAGATCCTTGATGACATCGCTGAGCGGCACGGCCCTGTATAGCGCCTTGCCTGTCCGCCATGCGAGGACACTTCCCTCGTCAAATCGGCCAACAACCGGATTTGCCTGTTCCTCACCCACAATGACTTGCTCGCCTTTGTGCAAAAGAGCCACTTCCCGTTTTGGGGTGTCGTCAGTTCGCTGCGCAACAGAAACCAGCCCGGACAGAACAGAAACTACATTCGAGGATGCACCAAGCCTCACATTGAATTTGGTGCCAAGAACACGGACGTTCGTATCGCCTGCCGCAACTGTGAAAGGCCGGTCTTCATCACGTTTTACGTCAAAGAAGGCCTCACCGCGTTCAACAACAATGTGTCTCTGGTCATCTTCAAACAAAGCCACTAGCTTTGTATCGGTGTTCAATTGAACAACCGAGCCATCTTCAAGGGCAATAGTGGAGCGCTGCCCCTTAACAGTCTCGAAAGTGACTGCTTCCGGCCCACCAAATAACATGCTGGCCGCCATAACCGCGACAACAACAAACCCCGCGGCAACTGAGGAGATGCCTGCAAACCAACGTTGGCGCTTTTTTTCTTCCGCAAGAGTTTCAAGCTCATGAAACCATTCTTCTTCCAGCGCCTGTTCGCCAACGGCATCAAGCGACTGGGTCATGGCAAGCAGCTCGTCCAGATCTTTCGCTTCCGCAGGGTTTTCGCTTTTCCAATCGTCGAGATCGAGATTGGCCGGCGTGCGATTGTCGCCGGAAAGCATTCGGGCTGCCCAACGGGCCGCCTGGTCGTCCTGCTCTTGCTTACTATTCATCGCTAACATCTCAAGGCCTTTCGCCTTTTCATTATTCATGCGCTGCACAACCCATCACGAACCACGGCGCGATCGGCGCGGCATCGGCAAAACAGTTGCTGTCTGCTTCTTCAGAAGCCTAGACCGCAACCGTTTGAGCGCGTCCATCATATATTTTTCAACCGTGCTCTCAGACACATTCATCTCCGCAGCAATCGCTGCATAGGTCTTGTCCTCAAACCGGCTTTTGACAAAAGCCGTGCGCGGCTTTTCAGGCAACGCACGAATGGCCTCCATCATGGCTCCTACACCCTGCTTTTGCCCCAGCGCTTGTTCGGGCGTCGGGTCATCAGCAGGCAGGTCGGCAACTGTTTGCGCCACATTCTCATCATCAACTTGAACATGGCGTTTCAATATCCGGCCACGGCGCTTGAGTTCATTGATTGCCAGATTGGCAGCTGTCTTGAACAAAAGCGCTTGCGGGTTTTCTATCACTTCGACATTCGCAAAGCGGTAAACCCTCATATAAACATCCTGGGCAACGTCCAACGCATCGTCCTGATTGCCAACTTTCTTGGCAATCCAACCCACCAACATGCTGTGATTGGTCTTGATGCAAGCCTCAAGCGCGCGGATATTTTTTTGTTTGGCCTGAGCATCAAGATCTGCAGACGAGCCAGGTTCTCCCCCACTGGCCTCGCTGCCAGTATCTTCTATCAATCTAATATGGGGCGTTCTTTTAAACACTCGTCACCTATCAACACTGCTGGACGGCGCATTCCTGGGCACCGGCCCCACATACGGGACAGAATGCTATGGTCTGCAGTATACCAGCCTTCGTTTGGTGATAGATCGCCCGATTTATACCTTCAATAAAAAAATGGAGGGATTGCCTCGGTGCGCTTGTCATAGGAAATGAAACACAGTTGGTGTTTCCTCTCATGTTTCAACTTTCCAAGCGGAGAAAGCCTTATGGTTTCTCCGCTTTTTCTTTTTTATCCCGATGAAAACAAACGCTCTTTCTAATTGAACTTCGCCGTTCTGGAACTTCTCAGCGGCCTAAGGCGAGTGACATTTCCCGAGGGAGAAACCGCAAAACCAAAATGGATTGGTCGGTATATTTTCACAATGAGATGTAAGACGAGCCCTTGCCTGTCCATAAACTATAGTAACACGCCGTACTGGCTGAAGATTAGTCCAGACCGGATGATTCGACCCATTCCTCAACCTCAATCGTGGAAATCCCACTGAATTCGCGCTAAGACTTCAGCAAGGACAGACTTTATTTTATGATTGAAACACTTACAGCATTGATACTCGCAGGCGGCCGGTCATCGCGCATGGGATATGACAAGGCCACCATCATGCTGGATGGCATGTCATTGCTGGACCGGGCCATTGACCTTGCACACCAGGCCGGCGCCACATCAATCACCATATTGGGGCGCCCTGATCACCCATTGGGTGTGGCAGACAATATTCAATATGGTGGTCCGGCGCGTGCAATCAGCGCATGGGCATCAGGGCTCCAGAAACCCACTCAAGCTCTTGTTATTCCAATAGATATGCCCCTTCTAACGCCTGAAATTCTATCTCTCTTGATCAAGGAAGATAGCGGTGGCTATTTTGAGGGCCACTATCTGCCGTTCACCGCCCATGTCCATCCTGGCACAGCACCGGACGCGCAAAGAATCCAGGATTTGCTCCGCATATTTGGTGTTCGGAAACTGACGCTCGAAGGTACGTTGCTGGACAAGTTCACCAACATCAATGATCCACAAGCCCTCAAGAAGCTGCTTGCGCTTCAAACCAGAGAATAGATTTACAACTGGCAAATACGCACCGTCATACAAATTTCATCATTAAACCCAATGAATTCGCTGGACAGACTTACATCTTCGTATAAGGTGCTTTTTGCATGGATTTGGCGACAAACGCGCCCTATCTGAATGCGGACTGCGACTGATCTGCTTGGTACCGAACTGTTCGACACTACGTTGCCACGACTGACTTCGCGATATTGGAGACCACTAAGATGGCAAACGGTACTGTAAAATGGTTCAACACCACTAAAGGCTTCGGCTTTATTAAACCAGAAGATGGCGGCAATGACGTGTTCGTGCACATTTCTGCACTTGAGCGCGCTGGCCTGACCAGCCTCGACGACAACCAGGAAGTTTCTTACGAACTGGTTGAAGACCGTCGTGGTCGCATGTCTGCTGGCGAGCTGAAGCTTCGCTAACAGATTTATACCTTCACAGGTAGGAAAGGGACGGTTTTTACCGTCCCTTTTTTTGTGCCCCACTACACCAATGGTTGGTTGCATTGGAAACCATGCCGTGGCACCTATTTGATCACGACAGCGTCGGTCATGCCGTGACCGCGCCCAAGGGGAGGAAAATTCGTGATCAAAAAAACATCAACCATGTTGCTGGCGCTTTCGGCTGCCACCATGCTAACCGCACCATCGAATGCAGCGGACAAAATTAGCGAACACTGGCTTCAACATGCCGCCATTTCACCTAACGGCAAGGAAATCGCCTTCAGTTACCGCGGTGATATCTATAAAGTGGATGCCAAAGGCGGTACTGCGGTTCCCCTGTCCCTTAACGCTGCGTGGGAAGGCCACCCTGTTTGGTCAAATGACGGAAAATCCCTTGCCTTCGCAAGTGACCGCAACGGCAACATGGATGTGTATGTGATGCCGTCGGCTGGCGGTAAGGCAAATCGCCTGACCTATCATTCAGCCAATGACATCCCGACAAGCTTCGGCAAAGGCGACAAAAGCGTTCTGTTCAGCTCTGCCCGCCTTGAAGCAGCAGCGAGCGCCTTCAACCCGCTGAGCCGTTTCCCTGAATTATATCAGGTGGAAACCTCAGGCGGCACACCGGCACAGGTTCTGACCACACCGGCGGAAAATGCCCATTGGAACAAAGCCGGTACCAAACTTGTGTATCAGGATAAGAAGGGCCTCGAATCAGACCTGCGCAAACATGACCGCTCGGCTTTTGCGCGCGATATCTGGATGTATGACGCCAAAACAGGCGCGCACACCCAGCTCACCAGCGATGCCGCAGGTGATCAGGAACCGGTTTGGGGCAGAAAAGACGATACCGTTTATTTCCTGAGCGACCGTTCGGGCACATTCAACGTTTGGCAACAGGACGAGGGCAAGGAAGCCAAACAACTGACCGATCATTCGCTGCACGCTGTGCGGTCACTATCTGCTTCCAGCAAAGACAAGCTGGCCTATCTGTTCTTTGGTGACCTTTACACCATGGAGCCCGGTAAAAAGCCGAAGGCAGTGACGGTAACGTTTGCAACCGATAGCCACGGTGTCGCGGAAGAGCGCATGCCAGTGCGCGGCCGGATGGGCGAATTTGCCATCTCCCCTGACGGGAAGGAAATTGCCTTCGTGGCCCGCGGCGATGTGTTTGTTACCTCAACCGAGTTTGATACCACCCGCCGCATCACAGATACCGCCGGGCAGGAACGCAGCGTCAGTTTCGCATCGGACGGCAAGAGCCTGATCTACGCCGCTGAGCGCGACGGTAAATGGCGCATCATGGAAACAAAGAAGCGCTATGATGGCGAAAAATACTTCTTCGCGGCAACTGGGTTCGACGAATCAGAGCTGTTTGAAAGCGAAGACGATGCCTTCCAGCCGCTAGGTTCGCCGGACAATAAAAAAGTGGCCTTCATTGGCGACCGCCACACCATCCGTGTTTTTGACCGGGAATCCAAGTCGGTTACCACGGTGCTCGGTGACGAATATAACTATTCCTATGTGGATGGGGACATCACCTTTGCCTGGTCACCCGACAGCAAATGGCTGACAGCCGATTTCGCAAAGAGCGGCCGCCTCTTCTTTACAAACATTGCCATCATGCCCGCTGACGGCAGCGCTGCACCTGTCGACATCAGCCTTTCAGGTTATACTGACACAGCACCGCAGTGGCATGCTGACGGCGGCATTGTCTATTGGGCCAGCGCCCGCTATGGCCAGCGCGACCACGGCAGCCACGGCACTCAGTTTGATATTTTCGCGAGCTTCCTCAACAAGGACGCCTGGGACAAATTCAACCTGAACAAGGAAGAACTGGCGCTTCGGGAAGAAGCCGACAAGGACGCAAAAAAAGACGACGCCGACAAGGATAAAGAAGCCAAAGACGGTGACGAAAAAGCAGACGAGGCAACCCCCATCACCATCGAATGGGATGCCATCGAGGACCGTCAGGCCCGCCTGACAATCCATTCTTCTGATATCGCCGGCGCTGTTCTTTCAAAGGACGCTGACAAGCTCTTCTATCTGTCGGCTTTCGAGGGTGGCTATGATCTCTGGGTTCATGATTTCAAGGAATCTGAGACCAAGAAGCTGGTACCAATGGGTGCGGGCCGGGTAGGCATGAGCATGACAGCTGATGGCAAGCATCTGATCGTGTTGGCGGACGGCAGCCTCAAGAAAATCGCAACAGCCAGCGGCAAGGTTGAAGGCATCGGCGTTTCAGGCGACCAAACCATCAGCGCCAGTGCCGAACGCCGGTATTTCTTCGAGCATATCTGGCGGCAGGTGAATGACAAATTCTACAAGCCTGGCTTCCATGGACAGGACTGGGATGCCATGCGCCGGGATTACGCCAAGAAGGTGGACAGCATTGGCAACAACCGTGACTTCGCCCGCCTGATGGAAGAAATGCTTGGGGAACTCAACGGTTCCCATACAGGTGCCTATTTCCGCGGCGGTGCTAGCGGGGACGAAACAGCAGGCCTGGGCCTCTTGTTTGAAAACGGCTCTTTCAAAGTTGCCGAAGTCCTGAAAGACAGCCCGGTCAATGCACAGGAGACAGCTGTGTCTGCAGGCATGACCCTGACTGCCATTGACGGCCAATCACTTGACGCCAGCACCAACCTTCACAAGCTGCTGAACGGCAAATCGGGTGAGCGCACCCGCCTTACCTTCAAGCCTGAAGGGGCCGATGCCTTTGATGTTGTGATCAAGCCCACCAGCCTGGGGGCGGAAAACAACATGATGTATGAGCGCTGGGTGGAAAGCCGCCGCGCGCTCGTTGAAGAACTGTCGGGCGGACGCCTTGGCTATGTCCATGTGCCGCGCATGGCAGACAGCGTATACAGAAGTGTGTACCGTGATCTGTTCGGTCGCTACATGGGCGCTGAAGCTGTTGTGGTGGATACCCGCTTCAACCGTGGCGGTGACCTTACGGACGATCTGGTGAGGCTGTTAGGCGGCAAGCAATATATGACCAACATGCCCCATGGACGTAAAGCGCAGGGCGAACCCCTCACGCGCTGGACCAAGCCAACCATCGTTCTGATGAATGAAGGCAACTATTCCGATGGCCATTGTTTCCCGGCGGGTTACAGCAACCTGAAGATGGGCAAAACCGTTGGTGCGCCGGTACCAGGCACCTGTTCCTACGTATGGTGGGAACGCCTGATGTCAGGCGATGTGGTGTTTGGCATTCCACAACTGGGCATTCTGGACACAGAAGGTGACTGGCTTGAAAACAAGCAACTGGAACCAGATGTGAAAATTCTAAACGCGCCAGAAGATGTGGCAACCGGCAAAGACAGCCAACTTGAGAAAGCTGTTGAGCTGATGCTGGCCGATCTCGACGCAGCCAAAGAACAATAAGAGAGGGATAATGATGTCTAAAACTGTATTGGGCCTGACGGCTGCCGCACTCGCGCTTGCTGGCGGATACTATTATGTATCCAGCCAGAATGTGCCGGATGCAGCACCGGTTGCCGTAGCGCATGACGCAGAAGCACATGCCTATGATCTGGCCACCCAGCGTGCCAAAATCGCCAAGATCGACATGAATGTGGACACCAGCTACCTGAGTGATGAGGAAAAAGCCGTTGTCAACAAACTGATCGAAGCCGCCAACTATATGTCGGCAATTTACCTGCGCCAACGCAGTGAAGAAAACCCGGCAATCCGCGCCGAAATTGCGGCATCCGACATGGCAAACAAAGACCTTGTCCTTGATATGTTTGACCTGCATTTCGGCCCATGGGACACGATTGCGGAAAGCCATGCTTTCTACGGCACCAAAGACATGCCAGCGGGCGCTGCCTTCTACCCCGAAGACATGACCAAGGAGGAATTTAATGCCTGGATCGAAGCCCACCCTGAAGACAGGGAAGCCTTCACGAGCCTCTATACAGTGATCCGCCGCGACGGCGACCGCCTGGTGGCGGTGCCTTACCGTGAACACTATAAAGAATGGCTTGAGCCAGCTGCCAAGCTTCTCAAGGAAGCGGCTGACATCACCAGCAATCCAAGCCTGAAGAAATTCCTGTCCATGCGCGCGGAAAGCTTCCTGAGCGACGATTATTTCGAAAGCGAAATGGCCTGGATGGATCTTGAAGGCACCCCGATCGAAGTGGCGATCGGGCCGTATGAAGTCTATACCGACGGCATGTTCGGCTATAAGGCTGCCTACGAGGCTTTCATCACCATTCGCAACCCGGAGGAAAGCGCGGCGCTTGCCCGCTATAAAAAATACCTGCGGGACATGGAAGCCAACCTGCCGGTCGATGACAGCTACAAAAACTTCAAGCGCGGTTTTGAAAGCCCGATCGCAGCCACCTATCAGGTGCACGGCGGGGGTGACAACGTTCCGGGTGTTCAGACAATCGCCTTCAACTTGCCGAACGACGAACGTGTTCGGGAAGCCAAGGGCGCCAAGAAGGTTCTCCTGAACAATGTGCTTGAGGCCAAATTCAAACTGATCCTTGCGCCAATGGCCGAACATATTCTGGCACCTGCGGATGCCGAAAAGCTGATGGCCAAATATATGGCAAATGAAACCCTGTTCCACGAACTGAGCCACAGCCTCGGCCCGGGCAGCATCGTCAAAAACGGTGTAGAAACCACCGTGAATGCCGAACTGAAAGAGCTTTATAGCGCCGTCGAGGAAGGCAAGGCAGACGCCATGGGCGCCTATAACATCCTCTTTATGATGGAGAAGGGCGAACTGCCGGAAGCCGAGCGCGATAATCTGATGGCAACCTATTTTGTCGGCCTGTTCCGGGCGATGCGCTTCGGCACCGATGAAGCCCACGGCCGCGGCGCCGCTTTCCAGTATAATATGCTGATGGAAGCGGGCGCAGCAGTAGCCGATCCGGTTACCGGCCGCTACAGCCTTGACTATGACAAGATGGAAGCCACGGTTACCGATATCGTTCGCCGCGTGGTGATCCTTCAGGGCAATGGCGACTATGACGCTGCCAAAACTTTCCTGGATACCTATGGCCAACTGGATGATGCGGCACGCGCAGCGATCGAGCGCACTGCCGATATCCCCGTTGATGTGCAGCCGATCTATCCAGAAAAAATCTGATCCTGATCGGATTGGGGACTAGCAATGGCGCCTGAGGGCGCCATTTTTTATGCCTATGTCTCTTTTAGACAACCGTTTCTTCCTGAACTGGCAGATGGATGCAGAAACGTGTGCCGCCGCCCTCAGCTTCTTTCACCTCGATGGTGCCGCCCAGTTTTTGGTAAACGGTATTATAGACGATATTGAGCCCAAGGCCCGATCCGCCCGAACCGCGTGCTGTGGTAAAGAAAGGTTCAAAAATCTTTTCCCTGATATCCTCGGGAATACCGCGCCCATTATCGGCCACCTCCAGCCGAATTCTTGTCTTCAGCCTTTTTGCGGATACGCAAATTGCTTTCTCTGGCCGCGCAACATCGTCGGCGAAGGCGTGCAGGGTGGCGTTCATGATCAGATTTGTCAGAATATGGGAAAGATCACCCGGCACTGTGTTCACAACCAGTTTCCCTGTGGCTTCCGCTGACACCTTCACCCCTTTTTTCCTAAGTGTCGGGATCAGGCTGTCTACAATTTCGCCAATATAGTCACCCACATCAATCTGCCGCGTGTCATCGGCAGACTGATCAACTGCCACCATCTTGAAGCTTCGAATCAGGTGGGCCGCCCGGTCCAGATTGCGCTGCACCACGAGCGTGGCTTCATCGGCAGTCTCCATAAAACTCACAAGGTCAGATTTTCGGATTTTTCCGCTTTCCACCACCGATTTGAATTCGTCACAAGCCCCAGCCATATGGGTGATGCTGGTAAGCGCAACCCCAAGCGGCGTGTTGATCTCATGTGCCACGCCGGCAACCAATCCGCCAAGGGAGGCCATCTTCTCAGACCGGACAAGTTCTTCCTGTGCCAACTTGAGGGTTTCAAGCGTTTCTTCCAGATCCTGGGTACGCTTTTTGACTTTCATCTCAAGCAATTCATTGAAGCCCCGCAACCCCTCTTCGGCCACCTGCCTGTCGTGCGCTTCCAACATCCGGAGGATCAGGTCACACAGGTATGAGACGAAGGCGATTTCGCTATGATCCCAAACACGATTTTCCTGTTCTTCAGCAACCGCGATTGCTCCCACAACCCTTGGCCCCCGCATAATGGGTACAATCAGCAGGGATTTCATTTCCGCCATATCTTCTGTGCCCGCCCGCACACCTTTAAGGAAAGTGGCCTCTGTGGTGTCAGGTACATTTATGGGGTCACCAGCCTTCAGCTTTTCAAACAAATCAGGGGTATCGGCCTGATCAACCCTGTTCAGTTCCACATGTTCACCTGTAGGGGCCCAAAAAGACTCTTGCGGGTAAAGTGCCGTTCCATCCACATTCATAAGCCAGATGTCTGTACGCGTGGCCTCAAGGGCGTGGCAGGCTACTTCTGTCATGATCAGATAGGCCCGGTCCTTGGTCCCATTATAGATGGCTTCTTCGTTGGCAAGCTGCGAGATCGCCTGCTCAAGCCGGGCGATTGAATCGAGGCTTCTTTTTTTCTCTGACAGATCGCGCACCAATGTCAGCGTACCACCGTCAGGCAGAGGCAAATCATCCAGCGCGCAATAGCGACCCTCGCCAAACTCGAAGACCCCCATTTCCGATGTCAGAAACGTATGCTGGTCATTAAGCTTGTTTAGATGGTCCAGCGCTTCCCCTGCTGCGGGCTCACTTTCGCTGAGGAGCGCGCGCACTTCGTCCCTGCTTTTGCCGATCATGTGATCATTGGCAAAACCTGGGAAAAGTTCCCGCAGGCGTTCATTGAAACTGAGGAGTTTGCCGTCAGCACCATAAACCAGATAGGCAACCGCCGACGGGGATAACTGCCCTTCGTTCGGATCGCGCGGCAACATCAGCCTGCCGCTCCACCTTCAGGTTCATCTGCATATTTGGCATAAATTTCTCGCACATCATCCATGCGTTTGAAGAAGGCATCAATAAGCTTGGGATCAAAATGTTTGCCTCTTTCGTCCCGCAGCAATGCATGTACCTTCTCTTCCGGCCACGGTTTTTTGTAGCAACGCTCAGAGACGAGCGCGTCATAAACGTCGGCAAGAGCTGTGATGCGGCCAACGAGGGAGATTTCGGTCCCCTTCAGGCCATTTGGATAACCGCTACCATCCCATTTTTCGTGGTGTTCATATGCCAGAGAAGCAGCAATCTGGAGAAGTTCCCGATCGGAATGTTTGAGAATATCGTACCCAAGCTGCGCATGGGTTCGCATCACATGAAATTCCTCATCGGTCAGCTTTCCGGGTTTGTTGAGGATGGCATCAGGAATACCGATCTTGCCTATATCATGTAAGGGCGAAGCCAACCGGAACGTTTCAGCGTCCCGTTCGTTCATACCCATCTCAAGCCCCATAAGCTTCGAAAGTTCGGCCACACGTTTGACGTGATTGCCCGTTTCCTTGCTTCTGGTTTCCACAGCCTGTGCCAACCGGTAGACAACCTCGCGCTGGGTATCGATCAGGGCATTTCTGAGATACAGGTTTTCGACGGCAATAAGCACATTGCGCACAAATATCTGGATAAGATGAGTGTCGATCTCGGCGGGGCGACCCTCCCCCACAAGATACAGGATGCTGGCACGGCCACTGTTGCCTACCACCATGCCGATGTAGGAGCCATCCACCCAGAAGCCATATTCGCCTCGGCCGCGTTCGCGGTGTTCTTCAATGGCGGCGGCAACACGAGGCGGGAAATGATCCCAGGCAGAAAGCCCAACACTTTTGGCAAAACGCCCTGTACCCGCAACGAGCGTCATTTCTTTCTTGTCGTGTGTTGCTGCGGCGGCATCCTCAAGCGAAAAGGCAACATCCCGGCCCCCCGCAACCAGCGATGAAACCTGCTTCAGGACACCACTGGCGAAATTATCCAGAAACTGTTCCTTGAACATTTCAGCCGACGAATCGATCACCCGCACAAGGCCGCGTCTGCTGGCTTCAATGATGTTGATATCGCGGTAACTTCGAAGCGTGGCGTACATCAAGGTAAAAAGCTTGGTCGCCGACAGGTCCGTCTTTTCCTTATAGTCGTTGATATCGTACCTGACGATCACATCACGTTCGGGCGCCTGCCCCGGCTGCCCGGTTCTGAGGACAATCCGCACCATGGAATTTTTGAGCTCGTTGCGAATGAAATCCACCAGATTGAGGCCAGCGTCATCGCTTTCCATCACCACATCAAGGAGGATGATCGCAATATCATTTTCTTTTTTCAGGATTTCACGGGCAGTTTCACCCGACAGCGCTTCCAGAAATTCAAGCGGCCTGCCATCAAACTGGAACCCCTTGAGCGCAAGCTTGGTGGCTACATGCACGTCCGGCTCGTCATCAACAATCAGTATTTTCCAACAGCATGTCGATGGTGCAGAGCCTTCTGCGTCATCATCTATGATGATTAATTCTTCATCATCGTCTTCAAGAACCAAATAGTCGTCGTCCACCCGGCGTCTCCGGCTATGCATCAGATGCTTTTTGACAATGCGGAAGGAAACGACTGTTCGCCCCCCTACAGTGCCCTGACACTTACAACGAGAAAACTGTTTTACAATCTATGGGCTTCATCATGGCACAAACCCTTTTATGGAAGGTTAATTGCAATCGCCCCTATCCTGATACGTTTGAACGCACCTGCGTGAGCAGGAAAAATCGCTCAATCTGACCACTTTCTTCCTCGAGCGGTACATACAGAATGGTAACACGCAGGTGGTTTTTTTCTTCCGAAAGCTGATACGCTTCACCAACTACAGGAGCCCTGCGTCGTTCTGATTCCCGCATCGACATCATGATTCGTTCGCCCACCTGCGGGGCTGGATGTTCAAAAATGCTACGACCGGAATATTCACCGTAAAATTCTACAACCGACGTACCCATAAGTGTAAGAACCGCATCGCAAATAGCGCCGGCATCGTCCCGCACAACCGTAAGCATCACCACGTTTGGCAAAAGGTCTGTCAGTTCGCGGGGTGATATATCAGTCCTGCTCGGTAGCCTTTTACCGCCAGTCCTTTCGTCAAAGTAAGAAAGCACACGTGCAATTTTCCGATCCGTGGCACGGAACCCATCCACATCGTGGATCGTAAATCCGGGCAAACCCTTTTGGATACGTTCGGCGATCTCTTCCGTGTCCTGGAAGGAAGACATTTGCTTGCTCCTAGTCTGGCATCGAGGCCATTCTAGCGCGTGACAATCACGGAATGGTTAATGACAGAATCGGCTGTTGCAGTTCAATAGCATGTTGCAGTTGGCCTGAACCGTCGTATATGTACCGCGCATACTAATTACACCTTTTGGGGGCGCCGACATCTCGGCGAATTTTACATGAAAAAAATCCTGTTAGCAGCCTTGCTGCTGTTCTCTTCTGGCATTCATTCGGCTTTCGCACAGGAAGAAGAAACGGCAGAGACAATTGAGTTTCCTTTCATCGTTGAGATGAAAAAACCGATTACATTGAACACAACTTACACCATGCAAAACGGGCCGGCGCACGTTTCCGGAAACGAGACTGTGGTATTGACGCCGCTTAAACAAAAAGGCGATCAAGTAATTTACCGCTACAAGTCCGTCGATTCCGAGCTTGTAAAAACTGATGGCCTGCCACCTCTTTTCGAGGAGCTTGTCGCGCAAATCGGTGCAGCAGCGACAGGGGTTACATACGAATATGCAGCGGATGCAACTGGCTATCCTTTGGAACTGACTCGGTCGAAAGACATCAAGGCCATGGTGAAGAAGGCTCGCAAAAGCCTCATGAAGTGGGCGAAAAAATACGCCAAGGCCAACAAGCTCGGTAAGGAGCAAGAAGCCAATGTTCTCGCCGCTACGGAGCAGGCATTTTTGGAAGAATTCCCCGAAGATGAGGAAGCGCTTGGGCCAAAAGTTCTGGAACAGGGTCAACTGATTTTCTACGGCACGGGGCGCTCGCTCTATCTTGACTATTACACCGAATTCAACACCACCCGATACTTCGAGCCGGGTCAGGCAACGTTTCATACCATCGATAGCTGGGCGGTCGTCAGCATCGACGAGGAAAAAGGCGAAGCCGTTATCAGTCTGGACCAGAATCTGAACGACGAGGAATATCAGGCATTTCTAGGTCGCCTGAAAACCATGTTGATGGAACAACATGGGCCCGCAAAGGAAGCCGCCGTTGATGCATTGGTTGAAAAATACCGCAACCTGAAACTGACACGTCAGGCCGAGTATGTCCTCGACATGAAAACGGGCCTGCCATCATCCGGCACCATTCGTTCTGAACAAGTTTTCGATGGCAACGCCGAAATCGAAACCATTGAATTCACAATGGGATATTGATCCAGTTCGCTTTTGGGGGCGAAAGTCGCTCCCAAAAGCATGCTAAAAAATTCCCTGTCACTGCACCTGTCCGCTTTCTTTTTATCGCAGAAAAACAGCCGTTTACCGGATAGCCATTGACCCCCTAGTCCTTCTGCGCCCTAATGCGCCGCAGTTTGGAGTGTGGCACGCAGCTTGGGAGGCTGCCAAAAAAGAAAAAGTGCCCAACAAGATAAAGGGGAAAGAAATGTCTGAGGGAGAGAAGGACCTCACAAGCACGTCTATCAAAGACGTACCACAGCTTGGCACCTTCGCCGCGATCGCCAGCCTGTCCTATGTTTTCTGGATATGCGGCGGCATGGAAATGGTCGAACGCCTTGCCTTTTATGGAACACGTCAAGTTGCCGGCCTATATGGGACCGATGCCGTCTCAAACGGCGGGCTGGGCCTGGTTGAAGCGCAGGTTGGCATCATTATGACGGTTTGGGTGATTACCCAGACCTTTGTGCCTGTTTTCACAGGCGGCATCTCTGACAGGATCGGATACAAGGAAACAATCTTTGCATCCACCGTTGTAAAAATTGCTGGATATCTGCTGATGGCCATTTTTCCCACTTTCTGGGGTTTCATGGCTGGTGCGGTTGTTCTTGCTTTTGGTACCGGTATTTTCAAACCCGGTATTCAGGGCACCATCGTCAAATCAACCAATCGGCAAAACAGCTCGATGGCTTGGGGGATTTTCTATCAGACAGTGAACATCGGCGGCTTCCTTGGGCCAGTGTTGGCGGCCTATATGCGGCAGCTTGAATGGGCCTATGTTTTCTATGCATGCGCTGCAATCATCTCCCTCAACTTCCTGCTGCTCCTTACTTACAAGGAAGTGGGCAAGGAAGAGCGCCTCGCGCACCGTGCGAAGGTAAAAAGTGGCGAGATTGTCGAAAAACCGCTGTGGCGGGACAGCCTGCAGGAGCTCTCCAATCCAGTACTTGTCTGGTATATTGTTCTGTTCTCCGGTTTCTGGTTCATGCTCTACATCTTCTGGGACATCGGACCGCTCTATTTCCGTGACTGGGTTGATACCAGTGTTATCGTACGCGATATTTGGGGCGAGGAAGGCCCGGGCGCCTTCGCAAAACGCTTCTTTGCCATGAATAATGAAGGTACAGCCATCATGCCGGAAGGTATGGTGAACCTGAACTCCATGCTGATCATGGTCATCTGCTTCTGGGTTGCCGGCATGAGTGCCAAGATGAAAGCTGCCAATTCCATGGCAGTTGGTACTTTCCTGGCATCCGGCGCGCTTTTGATCTTCGGTGGCTTCAACTACGCCTGGCTCATCGTTCTGGCGGTTGTGATCTTCTCGCTTGGGGAAATGCTCGCCAGCCCGAAATCAAGCGAATATATCGGCAATATTGCGCCACCACAAAAGAAGGCCATGTATCTGGGCTTCAGCCAACTGCCGCTGGCAATCGGTTGGATGACAGAGAGCTTTGTCGGCTTTTATCTGTATGGTGAACTGGCATCAAAAGAGCAGATCTCCCGCCGCATGCTGGAAAGCGAAGGCTGGAGCGCTGAGCAGGTTGCTGCTGTTCCCAATGGTGAAGCCTTCGAGAAGCTTGTCGAGGTAACCGGCCAAACAACTGAAGCACTGACAGCCCAGCTTTATGCCGCCAATGATATCGGTACTGTTTGGTACATCATGGCAACAGTGGGCATTATCTCTGCGTTCGGCCTCTATCACTATGGCAAATGGACATATAAAATTGCATCCATCAAAGAACAGGATGACACTCAGCCGCAGGCCACCCCTGCGGAATAGTGGATTCGCATAACGAAACAAAGGCCGTGGGCATCCTTGCCTGCGGCCTTTCTTTTTTAAGCATAAGCTGAATAAAATAAGGGACGTGCCACCCCCATCAATGGCACGCCCCATATAGTTTTTGCCGATCACCAGTCGACTAAGTGTGAGAATGGCCTTTTGCCCGGTATTTGGCTACCTAGAAAAAATTTAGGTAAGATAGCGGGCCTAAATAAACTCGGGTTTACCCCATTCTGCCGATCGGGCTGTCGAGGCTTTCTGGCGGCACAGTAAACCATGCTGGCCCGGCCTCGGTCATATGGATGCAATCCTCAAGCCGGACACCAAACTCGCCATAGATATAAAGCCCTGGCTCGTTGGAGAAACACATGCCAGGCGCCAGTGGCGTGGCCTCGCCGTGCACGAAATTCACGCTTTCATGCCCGTCCATGCCGATGCCATGCCCGGTCCGGTGGCTGAGCCCGGGCGTTTTATATCCCGGCCCATAGCCAAGGCCTTCATACATGCGCCGGACGGCATCATCCACCTTTCCCGCTGGCGTGCCTACCTGTGCTGTTTCAAACGCGATCTGCTGGCCGCGCCGAACCGTGTTCCAAACATCGCGCTGGCGTTTTGTAGGCTCACCAAAAACAAACGTGCGGGAGATATCGCTTTGATAGCCATGCACATTACAGCCGCAATCCATCAAGACGATATCGCCTTCCTTCAAGGTCTGCGGCTGGCCGGTGCCATGAGGGTAAGCGCTTGCTTCTGCAAGCAAGGCCATATTCCAAATACCGCCGCCGCCAAGCGCACCTTGAGCCTTTGCCATCAGGGCCGTGATATCAGCAGGTGTCATGCCCACTTCCAGATTACCCCACACATGCGAATAAGCCGTGAGGGTGACCTCGTTGGCTTTTTTCATCAGCGCTATTTCAGCGGCGGACTTATACATTCTGCACCCCAGTGTGACATCAAGGGCAGAAACAATCTCAAAATCGGGAGCGGCTGACTTGAGCCCTTCAACCACAAAATAGCGAACAGTATCCTCAAGCCCGATTTTCCCTGCATTGAGCCCGCGATCCTTCAAAATGCCCGCCACACGTTCGAAGGGGCTCTCATGTTCGTGCCAAGTGCGCACATCGTCGCCAAAGCTCATGCTTTCGCGCACGCTTGGTTCTTCAAAATAAGGGGTCACCACCGCGATATCACCCTCGCGCGGGATCACAACGGCGGTTAAACGCTCGCTGCGCCACCAGCGAATGCCGGTGAAATACAGCATCGCAGAGCCGGGCTCCAGGAGAATGGCATCAAGACCTTTTTCCTGCATCAAGGCCTGCGCCTTTGCCACCCGCGCCTTGCGTTCCGCAACCCCGATAGGCTGTGCCGAACCGGTGATATTTTGCAGGCCTGGTCCGCTCTCCGCAGAGGCGAACGCCGACGCACCACCAAGGGCCAATGCACCACTTGAAGCCGCACCAAGTTTCAGCAAATCCCGTTTATTGATAATCATACTATCTCCGCCCTAATGTGCCGCCTATATCGGGCATGCTTCGAGCCCTCCAGGCAATGCTTTCAGGAAGTTGTAAAGCTCTTCCCATTCTTCATCGCTATGCGCCGTGTGCAACAAAGGCCGCACCGCCTCACAGGCCTCATCTATTCGTTTTTCCTGGCCAAGAAATTCGCCAAACTGGAAACGGATTTCCCTGGATTGCGGATACAGCGCACACGCAGTCTGAATATAGCCGGATACCTGATCGAAATCATAGGTTTTCAAAAGCATATGAGCCCGGGCCAGCAGGGAAAAGGCTTCTGCATTGCGCTTGTCTGCTTTGGTTATTTGCTCAAGGGAACCAATCGCCTCGGCAAGCACTGGCTGTTCCACTCGTTCAAATTTTTCTTCATAGAGATAGGCCTGGTGCAAGACGCTATATTTTGCTGCCGCAAATTTTATATCCAGGCTTTCCGGAAATTGTTTCTGGGCCTGAGCCGTGATCTTGCCTGCAGCTTCCCAGTTTTCCTCGCGCACCTTTGCCAGAACAGCCGTAGCCAAGAAGCGGGGGCCACCGCCATGTTTTGCAGATAGGGCCTGCGCATCGTCTGCAAGATCGCTCAGTTTCGAATCGTCACGGAGAAATTTAAGCGAGATAAATTGCTCAATGTGCTGGCCTTCTTCAGAATCGAGCTTGATGGTCTTGTAAGGCGGCACCACACCTTTTTTGGCGAGAGGGAATGCCAGTCTCGACAATTTCCCAAACTCGAAATAGCGATCCATCGCTTCATCCAGCTCTTCATAGCTCATGTCATAGACATGCCTGAGCGCCTTCTCCGGATGCACCCGGCTTACCAGAAGCGTGATAAAATCAGACAGACCGCTCTGATATTTTGGCTCTGTAAACAACATGTGTGTCAGTAGCCAGGCTTGGGAATAAAAAACGCTGCCGCTGATCCGCCGCCCTCCCTCTTTTCGGGCGCGTGTTGCTTCCAGAAGCTCCTTTGCCGTAAAGCGATGTTTGCGCTCAAACAGCCCAACCGCACGCCCCTTGAGGATTTCGCCAAATTCAATCGACTTACGGGTAAGTTTGAAAGCTGAGATAAACTCCGCGAACCCTTCCTGATACCAGAGTGGATAGGAAACAGGCGGTCCCATATGTTGCAGATGATGGACAAACTCATGATACAGCACCTGCCTGCTGTCCTGGCTAAACTCGTGCCCGCTTTTGGCAAAATACAAAACCGCCACAGGCCCTGCGCTTGAGTTGGTGAACATGCCTGCCGTTCCGCTTGAACCTGTCAATCTGCGGTAACTGGAAGCATCTCCGAGCACAAATATCTTCAATCGCAGCGGATCGCCCTCTGGCTGAATCCTGAACACCTTCCCAAGATAATAGCGAAAGGTCTCCAGCTCTTCGACGAAGTCCTCCGTCTTGCCCTTTCCCTTCTCGGAATAAACGATGAAATTTGGTGTTTCAGTTTTTGTCCAGCCAGCAAAGGCAGGATCTGACAAGCCCAGAATTAGAAAGCCAAACACAAGATAAAAGCGCATAAAAATCCCCCGATGTGCCCTTGTGCTTCAAGAAGCCGGATTTCTGAAGCACAAGTTATACCCAATCACATCAGGAATTAACAAACCAAAGTTGTATATGCAACACTATTGGATGTCTGCGTCCTGCCGATAAATCACGCCATCTTTCATTACGAAGGATACTTTTTCAGTAACGCTGATGTCTTCAAGCGGGTTTCCGGGCACAGCAACGAGGTCGGCCAGAGCACCTTCCCGTATCGCACCCAGCTTGTTTTCCTGCTTCAGTAGCGTAGCGGAATTGATGGTAGCGGCCTGAAGCGCCTGCATCGGGGTCATGCCAAACTGCACCATGGTGCTGAACTGCTTGGCGTTATCGCCATGCGGATAAATGGCGGCATCAGTACCGAATACCAACTTTGCCCCAGCCTTCACAGCTTTGGTAAAGCTGTCACGTTGCCGTTGTGAAACCTGACGTTCCTTGTTGATATTCTCCTCTGGCACACCGTTCTGGGCGCCGTAAGTGAGGGTATATTCGGTGTTATAGATATCAAGCGACAGGTAAGTGCCAAACTGTTTTGCCAGCTCCACCCCTTCGTCATCAAGGAAGCTTACATGCTCCACGGAATCCACACCGGCCACGATAGCGGCCTTGATACCGTCAGTGCCATGTGCGTGAGCAGCGATGATCAGGCCACGGCGATGTGCTTCGTCTGCTGCAGCTTTCAGCTCGTCAACGGTATATTGCTGGATACCCACCTTGGTGCCTTTTGAAAATACACCGCCTGTTGCACAAATCTTGATGGTGTTGGCGCCATATTTGATGTTCTCGCGCACCTTGTGGCGAACTGCCCAAGGGCCATCGGCTACGCCTTCAGCCACATCCTTTTTCTGCGGGGCCGAGAAATTATTGTCACAGTGCCCGCCTGTGATCGACAGCGATGGGCCGGCGGCAAAAATGCGCGGGCCATCGATTTCGCCAGCGTTGATGCCGTCCCGCACAGCAATCACGCTGTAACCTTCGGCGCCCAAGTTCCGAACCGTCGTGAAGCCCGCCATCAAAGTTGTTTTTGCGTTTTTGACGGCAACCACTGTCTGGCGCGGCACTGACTGACCAAAAGAATCGATAAACGGGGTTTCCGCATCGCTGGTGAGGTGCACATGCATATCCATGAAACCGGGCACCAGTGTTTGGCCCTCCAGGTTCACCACCTCTGCATCCTCAGGTATCGGCAGCGAGCCCTGTTTGCCAATTGCCACAATCATATTGTCACGGACAATAATGGCCGGGCTTTCAACACGCTTGCCTTCTACCACATCAATCATGGCATCAGCGGTTAGATAGGTATCTTTTGCTGCAACGCCGAAAGATACAGCCGCAACCATCACAGTGGACAATAGAAAACGCATTGGAAACCTCCCCGAGGCATGAGTATTTTGAAATTATGTCAGCGTGGGAGCGTAAGTAGATTGGAACTGTTTGTCCATCGGCACAAACAGCGTGCGACCGAAATCTGATACACAAATTTGTGTATAGGCATGCACCCCCTGCCTGTGGGGCAAAAATAAAAAACGGCGCCCTATTGGACGCCGCCTTTCTGATTTTATCCATGAAAAGCTTATGCGGCGGCCGCCGCTTTTTCAAACTCTTCCTTTGCATGACGGAACTGA
The DNA here is from genome assembly GCA_013372975.1 of Alphaproteobacteria bacterium. Classification (GTDB taxonomy): domain Bacteria; phylum Pseudomonadota; class Alphaproteobacteria; order Sphingomonadales; family Kordiimonadaceae; genus Kordiimonas. The sequence goes on along the minus strand of JABXIS010000008.1, from coordinate 32,675 downwards.
TCAAGGGACTTGTCCACATACATCAGTACTTCATCCACATAGCCATCGGTGGACGCTGACCACACCCGGTTGATATAGCGCTCACCCGCGGCGAAGCTGGACATGATGTCCGCATAAGCCTGAAGTCCGAATATATGCTTCATGCTTTCACGCGCTTCAGCAAACCGGATCAGGTCCTCACGGAACAATTTATCGATCTCAAACCGCATGTCATAGGTAGGCACCTTGTCTTTGCGACCATGAAGGTCTTCCAGATTCTTGAGGATATTCCCGAGGCTTTCCTGCAACTCGCGCTTGTTGGCAACAAGCACAGTATCGTCTTTCGCAGCAGCGGCTTCCGCCCGCTTTGAAAGAATAACGCCAACCACGCCAACGAGGATAACCGGGATAAATACCGGCCAGTCCATTTTTGTTGGATCAAGGGACGCCAAGAATGCACCGCCGAGGAAGGCAAGAACAACAAGAAGTTTTGGTAACATTTGCATATCTCTTCTCCCTAGCCTGCCAAGATCATCTGGACGGCGATACCCACGCCCACAAGCGCTTCACCTACGATCAGGCCAGCCGCAATCGGAATACCGGTGTTTTCAGACCAGACCTTGCCTTTTTTGCGATCTGTAATCTCGCGCAGAAGCGTGCCGATGGAATAGGTCAGCACCACATTGAAAGGCAGGTAGAACCCAAGACCCACGGTAATGCCAAGACCACCCTGAAGGGCTGTCAGCAAGCCACCAAGTGCGGCGCCCGCGAAATATTTCTCGTGCGGCACTTCACCACCGGTGATGCCTTTCACCATTTCCGCAAGAGCAACACCCTGCGCGGCTGGTAATTCGGCAGAACCAAATTCATAGCTTTCCGCCAACACAAAGATCAGGCCGATGATCACGATCGGGCCAAGCCATGCCCCCATAAACTGGCCAAGCTGCTGCATGCGCGGTGTCGCACCCACCAGATAGCCCGTCTTCAGATCAAGCATCAGGTCTGTCGCCTGGCTCATGGCCACACAGGTTGCTGCGCCTACTGTGATCGCTGCAACGATAGCAGGGCCTGTATCCATGCCACCGAAGCTTTGGGTAATCACGATCAGAAGCGTTACTGCAATCAAGGTCATGCCCGACAGGGGTGACCAGTTGGTCCGGCCAATGGCTTCCGACAGGATAATGCCTGCCATCCAGATCCAAAGGGTGCCGAGACCAGCCATCATCAGGCCACGTACGAGGCCAACCTGATCATTTGCGGTATAGGCCATAATCCCGAGGAGAATGGCCGCACCACCGATTGCCAGATAGAGAAGTTTGATCGGCATTTCATCCCGGCTCATGGCGCTTTCATTCTTGGAAGAAGACTGCATGGAACCGATCGCGGATTTGATCAGCGGGAAAGCGAAAAACACACCAACTACTGCGCCACCGATAAGCATGCCGATACCAGTTGGGCGGAACAAGCTGCCACGCAGCGCTTCAGGGTTGGTTACTGTTACACCATCAATCACTGGCAACATGCCGGTAACATCCAGGAGCGGCGCCAAAATCCAGTAACAAACATAACCCCCGATGATAAATGCAATACCACCGCGGCCCGCAATGAAGCCAACGCCTACTGTCATCAGAGACAGGAACCACACACCGTTCAGATATTCCGGCAGGATATCGCTACCGGCAACCGAATTGATCCAGCCAAACAGGTCAAAGTTGGCGCCGCCCGTGATCAGATACACAAGCGCCGAAACAACACCGGCCCCCAACAGGAGTACAGCTTTCTGAACACCTGCACCCGGAGACTTGAGGATCGAGGCCACAGCCACACCACCAGGGTAGGTAAGGCGTTCGAAATCAATCATCTGCTTCCGAAGCGGAATGATGAAAGCAATCCCGAGGAATGCACCGGCGATAGCGCCGAACGTCAGAACATAGGGATCAAATTCATAGCCGTAACCGAGAATGAAAATGGCGGGCACGGAGAACATCATGCCAGATGACGCACCATTGACCGCACTTGCAACAGTTTGGGTTACGTTGTTTTCAACGATAGACCGACGGCGCAAAATGCCGCGCAAAATACCAAAGCCCAAAATCGCCGCCAGCTCAGATCCCTCAATCGAGAAACCAAGCCTCAGCGATGCATAGCCGATGGATATGGCGATAATCACGCCTAGAAAATAGCCGACAATCACGGCCTGGGGTGAAAGCTCAGGGTATGCGCCGCGCGTAATCGGCCCCTGGCTCACTGCAGTTTCTTGTGACACCTTTACCTCTCCCCCTCAGGTATTTTCCTGAGATATTTGGTTCTTTTTATCGGCCCCGCGCTTTCATTTGCTTGCCAGCCGCGCAAAACCAGCCTAGCAGTATCACAACAAGGGCGCTCAAGCGACCCCAACAATAGATAGCAGCGAAGAACAATGTCCGACCTAGAGACAAAAATCACCCCGGCCTGGCTCCGGGAACGGCTGACGCGTCATTTCAGCGAACTGGCAAGGCTGGCTTTGCCAGCAGTGATGATGCGTATCGGCATCTTTGGCCTCGCGATGGTGGATACATTTATGGTCATCCGCTACTCAGAAGTGCATCTGGCATGGCTCAACCTGGCCAACCAATCGATCATCATGTTTGCCCTTGTTGTCGGATTGGGGCTATTGGGTGGCATCACCGTGTATGTTGCAAATGCCATCGGCGCTGATGACACCCGTGAAGCGGGCCGTGTGTGGCGCCGCAATATGCCCTTTGCGCTCAGTGTCGGCATTGCACTCGCAGCTGTTATCTGGCCTGCTGAGTTTTGGTTCACACTGTTGGGACAAACACCAGAAAAGGCCTTTGAAGGTGGCAAGCTCGTTCAGATTCTCGCCCTCGGCATTCCAGGCCACATGCTGTTCGTTTGCTGCGTCAGCTTTCTGGAAGGAATCAAACGCGCTGAAGTCGGCTTCTACCTCATGGTAGGGGCCAATATTGTCAACCTGATCCTGAACTACATGCTGATCTTCGGCAACTGGGGTGCACCGGAATTGGGCGCAGCAGGCTCGGCATGGGCCTCAACAGGCGTGCGCTGGTTCATGGCTATCGCGGCGATCGGCTATGTATGGCTGGCGCCCAGTGTACGCGGTTATGGTGTCAGGATACCCCACGGTCAGAAATGGTCTGACTGGCGCGATCAGCGGCAAATGGGATATGCCTCCGCTGTATCGCTGGCTACCGAAGTTTTGGCTTTTGGCGCCCTCGCGATTTTCGCCGGGTGGCTTGGTACCTTGCCGCTGGCTGCCCATGGCCTGGTGTTCCAGATTGTCGGGGTGCCCTTGATGATCTCCATCGGCATTGGCGTGGCCTCCAGCGTACGGGTGGGCATCGCATACGCCCGCAATGACAAGGCAGACACGGCGCTTGCTGGCCTGTCCGGTATTATACTCAACTTTGTGCTGACGGGCGCTTTCGCAATCTTCATATATTTTTATATCGAACCCTTGCTCAATCTGATCACGGACAAGCAACATGTTATCGCGATTTTGATCCCGCCAGTTGCCGTCTATGCCCTTGCGATGGTCATGGATGCATCGCAGATGGTCGCCTCCATGATCCTTCGTGGTTACAAAGAGACTTGGTGGCCCACTTACTTGCAGGGCTTCGCATTCGTGGTGGTGATGTTGCCCGCTTGCTACATCATGGCTTTTCCGGTTGGCCACGGTTGGGCCGGTCTGATGGAGGGTATGGGCATTGGTGTCACAACATCCTGGGTGCTGCAGATTGCGCGCTTCAGGTATCTTGCGAAAACCCGCCTCTAAATCTGCCCAAAAGATACAAAACCTAAAAAATTTTCAGGTTTTGTTTGCCTTACTTTTACCCTTTTATGGCCTCCTAATTGCATGGATTTTTGCTGAAAGTAAACGTGAGGAACAACAGGAAACCGCTGGAAACCATGTTTATGGCGCGAACAGGAAAATGGAAAATCGGTAGATTACTGGTGCCGTCAGTGGCCGCCATTTTTACAAGCCTGTGCGCAACCGGGGCATCCCATGCCAGCCAGGGCTTCAATCTGGCTGACCGTTTCAACAATGCCATTGAAGCCGTGCAGGAAGGCATCGATATTATCTGGCCAGGTGATCTGGATTCAGAGCATGTCAACGCACGGTTGGGTTTTGGATTTGGCTGGGTGCCAGATTATGTCGGGTCCGACAGTTACCGCTTCCGCGTTCTGCCCATCATTGATTTCCGCTACAAGGAAGTTTGGCGCCTGAACGGCAGCAAATTTACCTATGCCGCCTACAAAAATGGTAATTTCGAAGCGGGGCCGCTTCTGAATCTTCATTTTGGCCGGTCGGAATCCAACAACCAGTTTCTAGCCGGCCTTGGAGATATATCAACAACCCTTGATGTAGGGGCATTTGCCCGCATCAAATCCAAATCACTGCTGATAGAGGCAGATGTGCGTCAGGCGTTGGGGGCTGGCCAGGGCATGGCTGTGCGCTTCACTGCGGGACACGGCATATATCAGAACGGCAACTTCGCAGCCGGGGCCGGCTTTCGCCTGCGGTACATGTCTAAGAAAGGCATGCAAACCAACTTCGGGATTACCGAAACCCAATCCGCCAATTCGCTATATGGGTTCGCCCCGTTTGAAGCCAAGGCGGGCATTTCAGAGGCTTCCGTGAATGTGATCGGCGCCTACCGCATTACTGACAAGGTCCGGCTTCTTAGCCTTGTTTCTGTAGGGCACTTGTTCGGCAGCGCTTCCACAAGCCCGTTATCCAGCGGCGCTGCCGGTTCTGACCTTCAGGTCATCGCAGGCACCGGGATCACGCTTCAGTTTTAAGCGTTAAATCCAGCTTGAAATTTCCTCGAGCGGTTTTTTGCCTATATTGGGAACTTGAACACCATCAGCCGGGTAGCCGGCCACTACCAGCATGGTGGGGCGCTCGTTTTTTGGACGACCACAAATTTCATTGAGGAAACCCATCGGCGACGGGGTATGCGTGAGTGTGGCAAGCCCTGCATTGTGGAGAGAGGCGATCAATAGTCCTGCCGCCAACCCTGCGCTTTCATGCACATAATAGTTGTTGGTGCGCTCACCATTTTCATCAATACCGTAATTCTCGCGGAATACGGCAATCAGATATGGCGCAGTCTCAAGGAAAGGTTTCTGGGCATCCGTGCCAAAGGGTTCCAGGTCTTGCAGCCATTCCTCTGTTGCGCGGCCACCATAAAATTCCTGTTCTTCGGCCTCAGCCGCAGCGCGCAATTTTGCCTTGATCGCCGGATCGGTGATCACGGCAAAATGCCAGGGTTGTTTGTTTGCGCCCGAGGGTGCCGTACCCGCCGTGCGGATGGCATTTTCGATCACTTCACGCGGCACAGGCTTGTCAGAGAATTCCCTGATCGTGCGCCGCCTGCGCATCAGATCATAAAAATCGGCGGACCGATCCACCATCTCGTCGCCCGTGCGTTCCACATACCCCTCAAGCGGGATGAATTTTTCATCTGCCACGTCAGTTGCCCCTTCTGATGCATCAGTGGTAATCGCTTCAATCTCGTGCTTAAATCATTGTGATAAAGATAACCAGTACCGACAGGTAGGATATATGGCCTTCAGGGCGTTCACATTTGCTTTACTGACATTCCTTCTAGCTGCCTGCATGGCAGTGAATGCCTTTGCGCAAGCCATTGTGCTCAGGCCCGATGATGTATTGCCGCGCCTCAAGGAAGCTTCGGCGGATGCCTTCTATATCAACGGCCCGATGGTTCATGGTTTGTCGGATGAAATGGCCACCACCTATTATGAGCTTGGCGATACCGCAAAGCTGGTTCTGGCGCTTATAACCCTCCGCCTTGCTGACCGGGGAGTGATCAACCTTGATGAATCTGTCGCCAAAGCACTGCCCGACCTTCTGGAGTTCAACCCGTTCGAGGTGGCAATCACACCGCGTCACTTGCTGACTGAGACTGCGGGTTTTGCGAAGCCTGAACCCGGCTTGACCGCACGCGCCGAGACAGCCCCCCTTCAATATTTCCTGATCAAGATCAGAGGGGCCGGACAAATCGCGGTACATGACCCCATCGGCTGGCGGCTGCTCGGTGCATATATGGAAGAACAGACGGGAAAACCGCTGTCTGACGTTATCAATGACGAACTTCTCACTCCCCTCGGCATGGCAAGTGCTTCCCTGCAATATGGTAGGGAAACGCCTTGGCAAATACCGCTATCGTCGGCAAAGGCAACAGGTGCGCTGATTGCCCGAATACTGGAAGTCCTTGTCCATGACAGTCAGTCGCAACGCACCGGATTTTTGTCCCAAGCCGCGCACGACATTCTTGCAGATACACCCGATTGGCAAATGCACCCAATGGGGCCGACACGCTTCCCGGCCTTCCAACAAATTCACTCTGAATATCATGCCCCGTTGATGCTGGCGGGAAACACGTGCCTTCGGGGTATAACCCTGCTGGCATTGCCAAAGGCTGGACTGGTTTTTGCAGACTTGTCAGACATTGGATGCATCGCTTTTGTCAAGACAGCCACTGCTTTGCTGGACGCACAGGTGCCACCAACATTCCAGAAGGCTGCCCTTCGGGAGAAAGCGGCAATACTCGTACCCCCCACCGAAATCGGCCATCATTTTGCCTGCGCCGATAGCCCGCCGGGATTATATTCCCGCATCGCACATACATCAGCCTGCAAACTGGTCGTCCGGCAAACCGGGGGGGATGGGCTCACCCTGCGCGGTTTCAACTATGACGCAATCAGAAATGCCACTGTATCCAATACAGCGCCCTATTTATACGAAACACCGGGTGACACGCCGCCCCTTATCCTCAGTCCCTACAAGGCAGGCGGTTATGCCGTTTGGGGCGGGCAAACATATGTGCGCACCGATCTTCTTGGGCTTATTCAGGAACGGCTCCATATATATTTGCCCCTGATGGTAATTGTGCTGATGTCCTCCATGCTGCATCTGAAGAGCACCACATCTGTACAGTGGCGTCGATTTGCGGTGATGGGCACATTGGGCACCGCCCTGACTGCCTTCGGGCTCTTTGCCGACTGGCACTGGTGGCCCACCGTTCTTTATGAATGGCAGCAGCCCTGGCTGATCGCCCTGTGGCGCACCGGCCTCAACATCGGGCTTATGCTGGTGCTTAGCCTGCCCATGTTCGCCATGTCTTTTGTGAGGCGCCAGAATATGCCCAAGGATGGTGTCGCGCTTTTGTTTGCAGGCCCGCATCTGGGGCTGATTTCCCTGGCCGCCATTGCCCTGTTCCTCACCACCGTAATCTGGGGCGTGGCCGGGACTTTTTCCGCATATTAACGGCTTTCTGGCTATTGATTTCTCGGGAATTCCACATTAGGGTCCCGCCCATGACACAAATTGGTGCGTATAAACGAATGTGCTGGCGAATGATCCGCCCGGTTTCCAAAGGAAGCCGGGTCTCTGTCGTTCGATCCAACTACAATTTGTTTATGGGAGTCGCGCACCATGACTGCGCCGTTTGAAATAGCCAATAGATTCGATGTCCTTGTAGCCCAAGGGCCCCACGCTCTCGACACCGTCCTCAGCCACTTTCCGCTTGCGCCTGCAAGGGTCAATACCGCGCGCCACCGCGACGGGACACTTTCGGTCACCATCATCGCGAAGAATTTGGCCGAGGCCAATGCCCGTGCTATCCAGCATGATCTGAAGCAGGATACAAAAGTTCTGCGGGCCAAGCTTGAGCATTATGTGGGATAGATGACCGAATTCATTCTGACGGAAGAAGAGATCAGGCGCCGTCTTGATCTGGTGGCTGAAACCTGCCCGTTTGTGGCGCGCGCGGTGTCGCTTGTGGGATACCCGGGCGAACGGCGCGGCGAACAGGGCTTCCGCACCTTCATGCGTGTGATTGTGGGCCAGCAGCTTTCCGTCAAGGCCGCCGCAACCATCCGGGACCGGGTGGAAGCACTGGTTGAAGACCCGGCCAACCCGGATTGTTATGACGCCATATCTGACGAACAGTTAAGGGGGGCTGGCCTTTCCTGGCAGAAGATATCCTACGCCCGGTCGCTCTGTGAAACCGTTCGCGATGGCACGCTCGATGTCACGGCGCTGCCAAACTTGTCAGACGATGAAGCCGTTCGGGCCATCACCGCGGTGAAGGGCCTGGGTGTATGGTCAGCCCATATGTATCTGATGTTCTCCCTTGGCCGCCCGGATATCTGGCCGGTGGGTGACCTGGCCGTACGCGTGGGCGCAGGACGTATCGTTGAAAGGGTCGAACGCCCCACGGAAAAAGAATGCGAAGCGATCGGCGAAAGATGGCGACCGCACAGGAGCGCCATTGCACTTCTGGCCTGGCATTATTATTCTAACGCTCCCGCCATTGATTAGGTCAGATCACAGGAGACAGACATGAGCGACTTCAAGCAAGTGACAGACAAGGTTTCTGTTTCCCCGCAGATCAGCAAGGCCGATATCGATACTGCGGCAGAAGCTGGCGTTGAGCTGATCATCAACAATCGTCCCGATGGCGAAGAGGGCGGCCAACCGGCGAATGCAGACCTTGCAGCCTATGCAGCGGAAAAGGGCCTCAAATGGGCGTCAATCCCGGTTGTGGGCGGGCAGCTGACATTCGAATCGATTGAAATGATGGCCATGGCCCTCAAGGATACCTCTGGCCCTGTTCTCGCCTATTGCCGGTCGGGCACACGGTCCTGCACGCTTTGGTCGCTGGCACAGGCCTTTATGGGCAGCATGGAAACACCCGATATTGTCGACCACGCCGCCAAGGCCGGGTATGACGTTTCAGGCATGGTGCCAACGCTTGACCACCTGCGGCAGATCCAGCACGGTTAGTGGTCTGACCCCCGGACTGTCTCTTCATAAGGGGTCGCACCGGGTCCATAAAATTCCCACACCGCTTTCCCGTCCACCACGGCATCCTGCCGATGCTCCAGGCCGAGCTTTGTAAGCACCTTGTGGCTTCCTTCATTGCCCTGCAGCACGAAGGCATACAGGTCATGGTCCGGCACTTTCAGGTTTGCCTGCCCCGCCGCCATGGCGGCATGCCCGGCTTCGGTTGCGAGCCCCATGCCCCAAAACTCTTCGCGGAACCAATAGCCCACTTCCACAAATCGGCCATCCTCGGTGGGGCGCATCATCACCCAGCCAAGCATCCCGTCCTTGAGCGCGAGCACCGTGTCTTTCCAGGTGACAGCATAGAAGAACCTCAACCGCTCGCCGCCCCTCAGCCAATTGAGGAACTCCACCTTTTCGGTCTGTTCGTCTGTAGCCACTTCGCGCGGGATAAAACGGAGCACATTGGGGTTAGACAGCATCAGCCACATGGCATGCGCATCCCCCTCTTCAAACGGCCTCAGATACAGCCTTTCGGTTTCGATCGGTGTTTTGTCGAGGAACAAACTGTCCCTTTTATATGTCTCTGGCGCAGCCATTTTTATTCCCAACCAATCGTTCGGTTAAATAAGATCAAATGCCATCAGAAGGAAAGTATATTCCTCTGCGACTTCGTGAAAACGCTCAAACCGGCCTGACTTCCCGCCATGGCCTGCGCCCATATTGATCTTCATCAGCAGGAGATTGTCGTCTGTTTTGGTGGCACGCAGCTTGGCCGTCCATTTGGCTGGCTCCCAATAGGTAACACGCGGGTCATTCAGCCCACCTGTTACCATCATGGGTGGATAATCCTTGGCTTCGATATTGGTATAGGGGCAATAGGCATGGATGTTTTCATAGGCGGCCCTATCCTCAATCGGGTTGCCCCACTCGGGCCATTCGATAGGTGTGAGCGGGAGGTCAGCATCCAGCATGGTATTAAGAACATCCACAAACGGCACATGCAAAACCACACCCTTGAACAGCTCCGGTGCCTGATTGACCACCGCGCCCATCAGCTCGCCGCCTGCGCTGCCACCTGAAATACTGATACTGCCCTTGGCAGCGTAACCATCAGCCTCAAGGTGCCGCGCCACATCGACAAAATCATTGAAGGTGTTGGTACGTTTTTCGAGCTTGCCGTCTTCATACCAGCCATAGCCCAGCTCGTCCCCGCCCCGGATATGGGCGATGGCATAGGCAAAACCACGATCCAACAGGCTCAGGCGTGTCACCGAAAAACTCGGGCTCATGCCAAGGCCATAGGCACCATAGCCATACAGATGTACTGGCCCGCCTTTTTGCCAATCTTTTTTGTAAACAAGGCTCACCGGCACCTGAACACCGTCGCGCGCTGTTACAAGCAGGCGTTCGGACGCATAATCCTGCTTGTCGTAGCCCGACGGGATCTCCTGCTCTTTCCTGAGCGTGAGGGCACCATCTTCAATGTGATAATCAAAAACACTGGGGGGCGTAACGAGGCTTGAATAGGCCAGCCGCACATGCGCCTGATCAAATTCGGCGTTGGTGGCGAGCCCCACTTCATAAACAGGTTCAGGCATGGCAATATGACGGCTGCTGCCATCCGCGAACATCAGGCGAATCTGATCGAGCCCATCCTGCCGTTCTTCAACAACGACAAAATCCCTGAATGTTTTCATGCCTGTCAGATACAGGCGATCGCTGCCGGCCAGAACAAGCTGCCAATTCTCTCCCGCCGGCTCATCCTCAGGCACCTTATAGACAGAAAAATTCTGCTCATCGCGGTTGGATCGGATGTAGAAATACCCACGTCCATCATGATCCACACCATAATCATGTTTGGTTGTGCGTGCACTGATAAGGGACGGTGCAGCATCGGGCGCATCAAGCGGCAATGTATGGCATTCCGCCGTCACATGATCGGCGCTTTTGATCACCAGATGGCTTTCGGAGCTGGTTGCTCGGATATGCACGAAGAAGCTGGTATCTGTTTCCTCAAACACCTTCCGGTCAGCAGAATCCCCAAGCGCATGAAAGTTCACCAGATAGGGGCGCCATTCCTTGGACACATGAACATAGAAGAAGCCACCGCTATCCGCCGACCAGACAATTTCACCCGATGTTTCAGCCACTTCATCAGCGAGCTCGGAACCGGCCTCCAGATCCCGCACGCAGATGGTGAAACGCTCTGACCCATTGGTATCGGCTGAAAATGCCAGATACCGGCCACAGGGGCTGACGGACAGACCGCCGAGCTTGAAGAACTCCTTGCCTTCCGCTTCCTTGTTTTCATCCAGAAACACGGTCCAATCGCCACCTGCACGCGGGCGGCGGGACCAAAGGCGATATTCCGTTCCCTTGGCGAAGGCCCAGCGATATTCATAGGCGCCGTCAAACCATGGCACGCTTTCGTCATCTTCCTTGATGCGGCCCTTGATTTCCTCAAAGAGGGTATCGGAAAGTGCTTTGTGCGCGCCCATCACCCCTTCGAAATAGCTGTTTTCCTCGCGCAAATATCCCAGAATTTCCTCATCCTTCACCTCAGGATAGCCGGGATCCTTGAGCCAAAAATACGGATCATCGAAACTGTAGCCATGGTGGCTGGCCGAATAGGTTTTCCGTGCGGCTTTTGGCGGGGTGAGCGATTCTGGTGCCTTGAGCATTTTCGTTTCCTGACTGTCTGGTTTTTCACATTGGTAAGTCGGCTGCCTCGCCCTGTAAAGCCACGAGTGCAGCCCGTCGCAAATCATCCGACTTTCCTTGCAAAACAGGTGCGGGACTGCCATGTAAGGCCCAGATTGTTTTCAAGTGAACCCGTAGGAGAACTCACACATGTCCTCACATGCCGACCGTCTGGCCGCCTTGCGTGCAGAACTCAAAAGCCGCAATCTTGATGGCTTTATTGTACCGCTGACAGACGAGCATATGAGCGAATATGTAGGATCCTATGCCCAGCGCCTGCCGTGGCTGACCAACTTTACCGGATCGGCGGGCAATGCCGCAGTGCTTGCCGACAAGGCCAGTGTGTTCATAGACGGCCGCTATACCATTCAAGCCGCAGCAGAGCTTGACCCCGCCCTTTTCGAGCACCATCTGTTTGATGAATATCCCATGCTCAATTGGGTTGCGGATCACGCGGCTGACGGCGCAACAATCGGTTATGACCCCGAGCTGACAACCATTGCATGGGTTGAAGAAGCCGAGCGGGTATTCACAAAAAAAGGCCTTAAGCTTGAGGTCATCAGCGCCAACCCCATCGATGCCATCTGGACGGATCGTCCGTCGGAGCCGCTGGCAGTGGCAGTGCCTCACGCCGATGAATATTCGGGGAAATCGGCCACACAGAAACGGGCCGAGATTGCCGCATCCCTACGTGACCAAGGTGCGGACGCCGCCATCATCACCATGCTGGATAGCATTGCCTGGGCTTTCAACATCCGGGGCACAGATGTTGCAAACACACCCGTCACCCACGCCTGGGCCATCCTGCACGCAGACGAAAGCGCCAATCTCTATATTGCGCCCGAAAAGGTAACACCTGAACTGCAAGCCCATCTGGGCAACAATGTGCAGGTTGAGCCGCGGCAGATGTTTTATACGGCGCTCGCGGCCATGGGCGGCGCGGGGCGTAAAATCCTGGTAGACCGCAACACCAACAACGCCAAAGTTTTCAAAACGCTTGAAGTCAGTGGTGCCACACTGGTGAAGGCAGATGACCCGTGCATACTGCCAAAGGCCATCAAAAATGAAGTCGAGCAGCAAGGCAGCCGGGACGCCCATATTCGGGACGGCGCAGCAATCACTGAATTCCTGCACTGGATTGAAACCGAAGCCCCCAAGGGCGGGATTGATGAGCTGATAGCTGTGGACAAATTATGGGCCTGCAGAAAGAAACGTGACCTCCTCCGTGACAAAAGCTTTGACACAATCTCGGGCGCAGGCGGCAATGGCGCAATCGTGCACTATAGGGTTACCGAGAAAACCAATCGCCCACTGAAGGTTGGCGAACTTTATCTGGTGGACAGCGGCGGCCAGTATCTGGACGGCACAACCGATATCACCCGTACCGTGGCAATCGGCGAACCGACAGCCGAAATGCGGGATCGCTTTACACGTGTACTGAAGGGTCATATTGCCCTTTCGACCACTCGTTTCCCGAAGGGCACCTACGGCATGTCGCTGGATGCCATCGCACGACGCCCCATCTGGGAGGCCGGCCTTGATTATGACCACGGCACTGGACACGGTGTTGGCGCCTTCCTCGGCGTGCACGAAGGTCCGCAGCGTATTGCCAAAGCAGGCAGCACAGTGCCCCTTCAGGCGGGCATGATCCTGTCGAATGAGCCGGGCTACTATAAGGAAGGTGCTTACGGCATCCGGATCGAAAACCTGATCCTTGTACGCCCCGTGGCAGAAGAGACAGAACGCGAAATGTTCGAGTTTGAAAACCTGACATGGGCACCGCTTGATCGCCGCCTTGTAGACACCGCAATCTTGACAGATAATGAGCTGGATTGGGTGAACGACTATCACGCACAAGTGCGGGAAAAAATCGCGCCGCTAGTGGAAGGCGAAGTTCTTACCTGGCTGGAAGCTGTAACCACCCCTATCACACGCCCCTAAAGGCCGGAGACGCAATTGCAAGGCACACCTGAACAACGCCCACCACGGCATATCACGATCCCCCCTAACCGGGAGGGACGGGATTTTCTGTTGGGCGATGTACATGGCGAGCTGGATGCCTTTTTAGCCGAACTGAAGCGCGTTAAATTCGACTATCGTTGCGACCGTGTCATCTCGGTCGGGGACCTGATCGATCGCGGGCCGAAATCTTACGAATGCCTGAAGCTTTTGTATGAACCCTGGTTTTTCGCTACCCGTGGCAACCATGAAACCATGCTTCTGGACGCCCAGTTCGAAGGGGCCGTTGCCATGTGGATGCAAAATGGCGGCGACTGGTTCCTGAAACTGACAGACGAGCAAAAAGACGAATGCACCAAGCTGGCCCAGAGCCTGCCATTGGCGATCACGCTGGAAATCCCGGATGGCCGTTCGATCGGCGTCACCCATGCCGAATGGCCGGGCGAAGACTGGGGCCATATTGACGAGATGGTACGCGATCTTTATCAGGTTCAGGCAATGTTGTGGGGGCGGCGCGTTCTCACCAAAGGCAAGCCGCAAAACGACCGCACAGCCGTCCTTACAGTACATGGCCACACGCCCATCAAGGCACCGCGGAAGCTTGGAAGCGCCCTCTTCATCGATACAGGATGTGTCTATGGCGGTACGCTGACGCTTGTCTCAACCGAGCAAGCGCTAGCCATACCGCCAGAAGTGAAACCGTCGATTTTTACTCGGCTTCGCGGACTTCGAAATCGGTCGTAATCTCGGCCATCGCACCAAGCTGCACTGACGCGGAACAATATTTATCCTTGGAGAGCTGGATAGCGCGCTCGACCGCACGTGGGTCAACGTCATGCCCGGTGATCACGAAATGCGCGTGAATTTTGGTGAAAACACGAGGCGGTTCTGGCGCGCGTTCGCTATCCAGCTCTACCCAGCAGTCCGTCACTTTCTGGCGCGATTTCTTGAGCATCATCATCACATCGATGCTGGAACACCCCCCCATGCCCAGAAGCAGCATTTCCATCGGCCGGATACCATGATCAAGGCCACCGTCTGCAGACCCTGAATCCATCACCACCGCATGGCCGGATGGCGATTCGCCAATGAAGGTCATGTCGCCGGCCCATTTCACGCGTGCTTTTTTGCTGCTCATTGGATGCTCCCGAATGTGTCATTGTTTCCGCCGCTTGTAGCGCACCACAGGGCCTCACTGCAATGAGGGAAAGCTCATGTGGTTGTTAACGCTATCTTTATCAAGAATACCCTAGGCTCGATCATGGTTAACGGCAGAGAGGCCAATATGCTCTACCATCTTCTTTATATCAGCGACTTCAAAGACGACGGCACGTACGACATGGACGCCATCGTCCAAAGTTCGAAGGTATATAACAAGAACCATCATATTACCGGCGCACTGTGGTTTGATGGCACAACCTTTGTGCAAATGCTCGAAGGCGGGCGGGCCGCGCTTTCGGCAGTGCTTGGGCGTATTATGCGATCTGACGTGCACCAGAATTTCGAAATTGTATTTTTTGAGCCTGCCCCCGAACGCATTTTCTCAGACTGGTCTATGGCCTATTATCATGCGTCAAAGGACGAGATTGATGTGGTAAAAAAATTCTCGGTTGGCGAAGGCTTTTCGCCGCGAACCATGTCTGCTTCCAGCTTGATAACTTTCATGCGATATCTGGAAATGGCGCGGCACGTCAGTGCTGTGAACAGCATTTAAATTCCGGCCATCGACACAGATGAACAACCTGCCGCATGGTATTGTCCCATTGCGTCCATCACGGCTATGTTGGTGAAAAGTATGTGAGGCCCACATGACAGCAATGACCATCAATATCTATACAGCGACCCCGAGGCACGAGGCACTGCAGACAATCAAAGACGCTGCCCTTTCCGCTACTGGCTGGATTGCAGGCCACGCCTTTTATTCCAATACAGCGGCCACATTGCATGCGGTGATTGAACGCAACCATTTGGGTGAATTTTTGGATGTCCTGATTGACCAGAATTTCACCCGCGAAGATGACGCAAGTGTACAGTTGTTACGGACAATGGAAAAAAGCGGGGACAACAGGGAAGTGAATGTCACCTGCGCGATTACATTCCAGCATGACGATCCAGACCTTAGGCACCATGTTGCCGCGGTACCAGGATAGGCACACCCAACCTCAGAAAAAGGGAATTTCAGCGTCCCCTTCGTGCCACTGGGGATATTTTTTCATGATTGATCTGAATAGATCACTTTCAACAAAGTCGCGCAGCCACGCCCTGACGGCGGGATAAGGCGCTTCCTCAAACCACACACCTGCAGCACTTGCGAACTGGCGAACAAAGGGCGCTATGGCATAATCCGCCAGACATGCCCGATCGCCAAACAGCCAGCCGCCGACGGCGAGCCGCGCTTCCAGTTGCTGCAGAAACACCTCGGCTGCTGCCCTGTGTTCAATCGGGTCGACATCATCATACCGAGTGGCATATTTGAACCGGTCCAGATGGTGCTTGAAGTCAGTGTCACAGGCTGACACCAGCGCGAACATCTTCTCTGCGGTTCCTGCCGCAGGCAATAACCAGCCATCCGGATCATGCTGGTTCAGCGCCCAGACCATCACATCCAGGCTCTCATCAATGACGGCACCATCCACCAACTGCAGCACTGGCACCGTACCCTTGGGCGATATCTGCAGCATTTGGGCGGGCTTGTCCCTGAGGACCACTTCCCGAAGACCGACAGCCACACATGCCTTCGCAATCGCCAGACGGGCCCGCATGGCATACGGGCACCGGCGAAAGCTATAAAGGATGGGCACGCCCGTTTTCATTATTCGGCGCCATCCTCGGCTGCGGCGCGCGGCGGACGGGTGATGCCAACATGTCGGTGACCCCGCTGTTGCGCCAATTCGATCTGATGCTGGCGCTCTGCGAAACGTTCTTTCTGCTCGGGCGTAGTTTCATCAATACAGTGAGGGCAACTCACGCCTTCCACGTATTCAGGCAATAGCTTGGCGTCAGGCGACACCGGGCGGCGGCAGGCGCGGCACATGGTGTAATCCCCTTCTGCAAGGCCATGTCGCACAGATACGCGGTCGTCAAACACGAAACAGTCGCCTTCCCACAGACTTTCTTCCTCTGACACTTCTTCCAGATATTTCAGAATGCCGCCTTCCAGATGGAAAACCTCGTCATACCCCTGCTCTTTCATGAAGGCTGTAGATTTTTCGCACCGAATACCGCCGGTACAAAACATCGCTACCTTGGGCTTGTTCAACAAGTCCTTGTTGTTTTCGGCCCATTGAGGAAACTCGCGGAAAGATTTGGTTTTCGGGTCAATAGCGCCCTTGAAGGTACCTATCGCGACCTCATAATCGTTCCGAGTATCAACCACCACGGTATTGGGATCGGAAATCAGGGCATTCCAGTCCTGTGGCTTCACATAGGTACCAACCACTTTCTTGGGGTCAATGCCCTCAACACCCATGGTAACGATCTCCTTCTTCAAACGGACTTTCATGCGCAGAAACGGTTCGTCAGACGCCCAGCTTTCCTTGTGCACAAAGCCACTGATAGGCTCGATGCCATGAAGAAAGGCCAACACCTTGCGAATACCGGCTTCCGGGCCAGCGATGGTACCATTGATGCCTTCAGAGGCCAGAAGAAGCGTGCCTTTTACATCTTCTGCCACACAGGTGTCGTAAATTGGTTTTTGCCAGTTTTTATAGTCGGAGAAAGCTGCGAAATTATAGAGCGCAGCTACAAGATAATTAGACATGTTTTTTCCATTCGTTTCAGAAGACCGGCGCGTAAAGCCGAATCCAAAATCTGGCGCCTTATAGCAAGATTGCCTGCCCCTGTAAAACAGCCGCCGAAAATTGAGGGCGAATGGCGAAAAAACCCTTTATTTTCCTGCAATTAAGAACGTCTCTTACCTGCCATTTATGGTTGGCTCAGGCACCTGCACTTGTTATAGTTGCGCCCAATTCAATCATATCTCACCGGCACAGGAGGCTCGTCATGAAAGGCGATAAGAAGGTAATCCAGCACCTTAATGTAATTCTGAAAAACGAGCTCACCGCCATCAACCAGTATTTCCTGCATTCCCGTATGCTCAAAGACTGGGGCATGAAGAAGCTGGCTGATAAAGAATATGAAGAGTCCATCGACGAGATGAAACATGCCGATGAACTGATCGAGCGTGTTTTGTTCCTGGAAGGCCTGCCAAACCTGCAGGATCTGGGCAAGTTGATGATCGGCGAAGATGTCAAAGAAATGCTCGAATGCGACCTGAAAATGGAGCACACCGCACACAAGGACCTCAAGGACGCCATCGCCTATTGTGAAGAGGTACGCGACTATGTGAGCCGCGAGCTTCTGGAGAGTATCCTGGAATCTGAAGAAGAACATATTGACTGGCTTGAAACCCAGTTGGGCCTGATCGAGAAAATGGGTTACCAGAATTACATTCAACTGCAGACACCGGCAGCAGAAGACTGATCGGCGACCGATCGCCCGGAATCAAAAAGACCGCCCCTTTTCGGGCGGTCTTTTCTTTGACCCCTATCATGCACCAGGGTGCATAATCTCATTCTGCCGCCAACACGCGGCGGTTCGGCAATTCTTCTTCTACAAGGTTATTCGCGCAATCCCGGCAGGCACCGCAGCAAAAACCATTGCCGAGCGACATGTAAGCTTCTTCTGCATTGCTGACACCACCCTCGCGCACTGCGGAGCGGATCTCGCGGTCGGTATATCCATTGCAAAGACATACATACATGGTGCACTCAAACCTTCTTAAGTTGCGAACAATTCGCAATATCATTAGCGAATAGCGCTAGGGCGGTCAATATAAAAAACGCTACAACCGCCAGCCACAATGGGTTTGCGCCGGTAGCGACCGCTCATATAGACGATAAACTCTCTGATGTTTTTGGTGTCATCTCTATGCTATCATTGAGAAAATTTCCCATGGCAGGGCTCTTGAATGACAGAAGCCACAAAAGCAGAAACCTTCGATTTTCCGGCAGTTCCTGACCGGGCAGACCTGACACTTACCTCCCTTGCCGAGGCAAAACTCCCACCCGAATTGGTGTTATGGGCCGCTATTTGGTCCGGATTGAGGGAATCACCCGGTGCCATACCGACACGGTCCAGTGTGTCCATGAAAGCGCTGGGGAGCACCGCCAGAAATATTGTTATTTTCGAACAAATGGATACGGGCGATTACAAAATCCGCCTGGCCGGGACCGAAGTTGAAGCATGGATGGAACACAAGTTGACCGGCAGTGATCCGCTCGCGTTGGTGCCTCCGGCCCAGCGGAAACGGGTGGGTGCTGTCTATGACAATGTGCTTGGCAAGCCATGCGGATTTTACATCGCCGAAGCCATCATGCTGAGCCGCGGTAAACAAGCCTATGTCACAGCGCTGAAACTCCCGCTGACAAATGCTGAAGGCAAGGTCACCCAGTTCCTGACAAGTTATCATTTTTCCGAAGCAACGTTTCTTGACGTACCAGATCATGAAGCACCGGCGGAACATCGCAAGATTGACCGGATCGGCTTCATAGATATTGGTTTCGGCCTCCCTGAATAATATCGTCATTATTGCCTTTTTTACGCCCTCACCCCGACAAAATTACCAGCAATAAGTGCACCAGACACAGTTTGTCCTAAAAGTTTCATCAAACCCTACTAAGGCTATGGAAGAGCAGGCGAACTCTAATGGCGCCAGACACAAACCATCTGCGCCCGAATTTCGGGTCGCTTCAGCAAATAGGCGAAAAAATGCCTTTTGATATTCAGAACCTGAGACCAAAGCGCGTCGCGCTTTTTTCCGGCAACTACAATTATGTGATGGATGGCCCGGTAAGGGCGCTCAACAATCTTGTAGGCTTCCTTGAAGAACAGGGTATCGAGGTCCTCGTTTTTGCACCCACGGCGGACGAACCCGCTTTCGAGCACAAGGGCACCCTGATTTCGGTACCCTCTTTCGCGTTGCCGGGGCGCAGCGAATATCGGGTCGCGGCAGGCCTTCCGCGCAGCATCAAAAAGATTCTTCGCGACTTTGACCCACAGCTCATTCACCTTGCCGCACCGGATCTTCTTGGTTGTGGTGCCCTCAAATGGGCACAGAAAAACCGGGTTCCGGCTGTATCATCCTTTCACACGCGGTTTGATACCTATCCACGCTACTATCACCTGGGCTGGCTGGAACCTGTGGTCACCGCTTTCATGCGGCGTTTCTATAATAAATGTGAGCAGGTTTACGTACCGTCAGATTGCATGCGCAACATCCTGAACGCTCAGAATATGGCGCATGACATTCGAATCTGGACACGAGGCGTGGATGCCCGGCTATTCTCGCCCGGCAAACGCGACATGGCCTGGCGAAAGAGCCTTGGCATTCAGGAAAACGACATGGTCATCACCTTCGTTGGCCGTCTGGTTCTTGAAAAAGGGCTTGATGTGTTTGCCGACACACTTAACGAACTGCGCAAACGCGGCGTGCCCTTCAAAGCGCTGGTGGTTGGCGAGGGGCCCGAGAGGGACTATTTCGCCAAACGCCTGAAAGACGGCCACTTCTGCGGATACCTGCAGGGAGAGGACCTTGCCAGAGCGTATGCATCGTCAGACATATTTTTCAACACCAGCATCACTGAAACCTTTGGCAACGTGACACTTGAAGCCATGTGTTCCGGCGTCCCGGCTGTATGCGCGGATGCCTCAGGCAGCCGCTCGCTTGTCACAAGCGGTGAAACCGGCTATCTGGTGGAGCCCGGCAATGCGCACGCGTTTGCTGATAAACTGGAAACGTTGATTTCAGACCCAACGCTGCGCACCGCCATGGCCAAAGCCAGCATGCAGGCGTCAGCGAAATACAGCTGGAATGCGGTTTTGACCAATCTTCTTGAACAATATGAGGAAGCCCTCACCCGTTACTGGAACAGGCGTCCTCATGTAACTGTAAGGCGGGACACACATCTCGCAAAATAACGACACGTGAAAACAGACACACTACAATCGATCGCTGGCACCTTTCAGTGCCTGAAGGATAACCAATTTGTGACCCTTGCACTCAAGGGCCTGCAGATATTGCTTGTCTTTGGTGTTGTTGTCTTTCTGTCGAGCAAACTTGAGAATGTCGGGTGGGACCGTGTCATGGCATCCCTGCCCGACACGCCATGGTTCTATGTCTTTTTCACAATCACTTTTCTTGCCTATCCGCTCGCTGAACAACGGGTTTACCGCATGCTCTGGGCTGGCGAAGCCCCTATGTCCTTCGGTGTATTCCTGCGCATGCGGGTCTATAATCTGGCGGTACTGAGCTACTCCGGAGAGGCCTTCCTCGCCATGTGGGCGCAACGAAATTCCAGCATGCGTAATCGTCGTATTTTTTCGTCGATCAAGGATAGCAACATCCTTTCCGCCCTTGCCTCCAACAGCTTCACAATCCTGTTGCTAGCGCTACTTTTCAGCACAAATCAGCTTCATTTCATCACGGATGCAGATGCACAGTTTGAATATTATCTGGGCCTTGCTTTCGCCGTGGGGATTGTGCTTGTGCCCCTCGTGATCCACTTCAAAAATCATATTCTGGCTCTTGACGCAGCCACAGCAAAACACGTGTTTCTCATTCATCTGGCCAGGCAGATCATCACCCTTTTGGCGCAGGTTGCCATGTGGGCAATCGCGGTACCAGAGGCCCCTCTCGATGCCTGGCTTCTGCTTCTGACGGCCCAGCTGGTGCTGACAAGAGTACCCTTCCTGCCCAACACTGACCTACTCTTGGCTGGCCTTGGCGTAACAATGATGGGGATGCTGGATGCACCAAAGGCTGAGCTGGCAGGCATGTTCTTCGCCGCCGGTGTGTTGGGGCAAATATACAATCTGGGTGCATTTGCGCTGGCGCACCTGCCTGGAATGAACCGCGACAATTCACTCACAACCGAAAAAGTCTAATCTTTTCCTGATATTTACCTTTTCACGCCAATAATATGGTAAATAGGGACCTGCTATCAGGCAGGCACTTCAAAATCAGGAAACAGGCATTGCTGAGTTTGAATGAAAGCATATTGCCCCCGGGCACACGCTTCGGGGAATTTAACCTCCATGCAGGTGAAGAGGTGATGGGGAAAAATCCCGTCATGGATTTTTTCTATCACTACTGGCTCTCGAAACATTCTGAGGGGCACTTGCCAAGGCGTTCCGATATCCGGCCGAGCGAAGTAGCACGGCACCTTGATCATGTGGTGATCATGGACGTGGTAAGGGACTCGGATAGTTTCGCCCTCAAGGTAAGGCTGATCGGTACTCATGTAGCCAATTTCTATGGTGAGATATCCGGGCAAGATATCAAAGCCATTCAAAACCCGAACGCTGTTAACAGGATATACCATCTCAGCGGATTGGTGATCGCCCACAAAATACCCCAAATGAGCGTGACCCCTGCTTTCGCGCCAGACCGTCAATATCTGGAGGCTTACGCACTCTACATGCCGCTTTTTGGTGATAGCGATGATGTTGAAAAAATCATGGTGGCAGTAGATGTTTTGTCGCTGAGCAGAAAGCGGGATTTCACAGCCTGATCTCGTCGAAAACCCTTTGATATCTGCGGAAAAAGTGGTTTACTGACCAAGGAGTCAGGATTGATGGTTAATCGAACCTTGGCCCCCCGCAAATCAGGCAAATCAAGCCCTGCCCCCGGCAGGGATTTTTATGTGTGCGCGCCTGCAAATGCATGGCCAAGAACTTGAGGATTAAAAGTGACAACAACAGCGATAAAAGGTGCCTTTTTTCATCTTTTGGATGATCCTTCTGTTGTTGGCGTAACTGCCGCGCATCAGTATGAACCAGATGGCCTTCTTGTGCTTGAAGCTGGCAGAGTAACAGCGTTTGGTGCGCGCGTTGATATCGAACCAAATCTTGGCCCTGATGTCTCCAGAATCGATCATACAGGCAGCCTGATCGTACCAGGCTTTATCGATACCCATATTCATTTCCCACAACTGGATATGATTGCGTCCTTTGGTGAACAACTGCTGGATTGGCTTGAGCGATACACTTTCCCCGAAGAAGCAAAATTCCTGGACCCTGCACATGCCGCCGAGTGTGCGGATTTTTTCCTTGAAGAGCTTCTCAGGAATGGTACCACCAGCGCCCTGGTATATGGCACCGTGCATAAGGAATCGGTGGATGCCCTTTTTGAAGCCGCGTTCGCGCGTAATATGCGCCTCGTTGCGGGCAAAGCGCTTATGGACCGTAATGTGCCCGAAGCGGTGCGTGATACCGCCGAAAGTGGGGACCGCGACAGCCGCGACCTGATCGCGCGCTGGCACGGCAAGGGGCGCCTTGGCTATGCTGTCACCCCGCGTTTCGCCCCCGCCTGTTCCGATGAGCAGATGACGCGCGCAGGCAAATTGCTGGCAGAATTTCCAGACGTATTGATGCACACCCATATGTCAGAAAACTTGGGTGAAATGGATTGGGTGAAAGAGCTATACCCCGATGCAAAGGATTATCTTGATGTGTATGACAGCTTTGGTCTTCTCACCAACCAAAGCGTGTTTGCCCATTGTATTCACCTGAAGGGTGAAGAATTCCAGCGCATGGCGGAAGCCGATGCCGCTATCAGCTATTGCCCTACCTCCAATCTATTCCTCGGCAGTGGGCTCTTTAACCTGAAGGAAGCCGAAAAATACGGCGTGAAAGTGGGCATGGGCACTGACGTGGGCGCAGGTACCAGCTTCTCGCTTCTTCAGACCATGAACGAGGCCTACAAAGTTTGCCACCTGAAAGGCCATAAACTTGACCCCTATAAGTCTTTCTACCTGAGCACCCTTGGCGGCGCACGCGCGCTCAATATGGGTGACAAGGTTGGCAATTTCGAAGTGGGCAAGGAAGCAGATTTCCTGGTTCTCGATATGGCCGCCACCCCACTCCTCGAGCGCCGGCTCAAAAACTGCAAATCCATCGATGAAACGCTGTTTGTGCTGTCGATGCTGGGGGATGATCGTGCAGTGGAGCATACCTATGTGGCTGGCGCCTGCAGATATAGCAAACGAAAATAAGTAGAATATTGTATCACTGCCTGGGTAGGATATAGTCTCCGTTTAATCGAGTTTAAATGATGTGGGGTCGCGCTTGCTTTCTGCTTTTACTTTAATATCCACGTTACTGATGCAACCCTTGGAAGGCTCGCCAACTTTACAGTTCTACACTGAACACAATCCGCCATTCACCTACCTTCAGGAGGGTAGCAGGGAAATCGACGGCATCACCATGACGGTGGTTAAAGAGCTGATGCGCCGGGCAAATATCCCCTATTCAGTGGAACTGATCCCTTGGAATCGGGCCTATGCGCAGGCCCTGCACAGAAAAAACACCTGTGTATTTGGCATGAACAGGACGCCTGCACGGGAAGATAAATTCCTTTGGGTTTCACCGCTGTTTGCCGGCCCTTGGTCTTTCTACAAGCGCCCCGATTCTGATATTGAGCTTGCATCGATTGAAGACATCAGCACCTATAAGGTTGTCGCTACAGCTGGCTATGCCACAGCGGCAGCCCTTGAGGCCACAGGCCACAAGAAAACATTATTGGCTACCAGCAATGAAAGGAGTATGCAGCTCTTGTTTCACGGCCGGGTGGACTTGCTTTTGATCGGGGACACAGAGGTTCCTTTTGTTGCCAAGAACGCCAATACACCGCTGCCTGTCAAAGCCCTTCATTTTCGCGACACTGTGGTTGCTTTGGGTTGTAACCTAAACACTGATCCGGCGGTCATCGCCAAATTGCAGGCCGTTAATGCAGAAATGGATGAGTTTCGCGCGCTGGCCAATAAAAGTGCTCCACGATAATCACTGCAAGACAACCAATGGCTTGCTTTTGGTCATCTAGGATTTGAGGCGCACCTGTTCGTCCGCCAATAGTTCGTATTCCACACAATTGTCATCTTCCGCGATCCGGTCAATCACAAGAAAATCGCTCACGTCCTCAAGCGCGAGTGAGAAGTGATGCCAGGTGCCTGCATGATAATTCACGCCTTGCTGACCGCTTGCCAAAAAGGCTCGCATCTTGCGCGCGTCAAATTCGCCTTTTGGGGCAACCACAACCAGATATGGCTTGCCTGACAAGGGCACAAACGCCTGCGAGGATTTGGGGTGATATTCCATCACGTTGACCGTAAAAGGCTGAGCAAGCGGGGTGGAGCGAAAAATACTGACCCCCGTTTTACCGCCATCCACCATGGTGTTGACCTGCGCCAGATCGTGAAAACGGGTTGTATTGCCATAATTGATAGCGATCTGTTGCGCAGCATCCGATGCCTCGATCACATCCCCGAAAGGAGCGAAGGCTTCTGCTGTCAATGGTTCTGCTATCAATTCTCGCATGGCTCACCCTACCGCTTTGCGCCGTCTTCGATCCATTTGCCAAGAAGCGCACGCTCTTCATCTGTCATGCCTGTTTCGTTCCCCAAAGGCATGATATCCGACTTCACGGCCTGTTCAAGAATGCGCGGTGCATATTGTTCGATCAGTTCAGGCCGGTCCAGCATCACACCACCCGGCGCTTCAGGGAACAACTCGTGCGTTGGCTGGGCGGCGTGACAAGACGAACAATGTTTGCCAATAATCGCCTGCACGTCGGTAAATGCTGCGGCCTCAGGCGTGATCGCTTTGCGGGCGCGCTTGTCCGTATCGGCTGCAAACATGGCAATCAGGATAAATAGCCCCACGGCCCCAAACACCAGCCCGGGGCTGGATTTCCCCTTGTGCCGCAGGTTGAAGAAATGACGCACCATCACGCCCACAAGACCAATACCTGCCACGATCACCCAATTGTAGGGGTTTGAAAATGTCATCGGATAGTGGTTCGATACCATCAGGAACAGGACCGGCAAGGTCATATAGTTATTGTGCAAGCTGCGCTGCTTACCGATCTGGCCAAGGCGCGGGTCCGGGTCTTCGCCCGCAGTCAGCGAAGCAACCACTTTCTTCTGGTTGGGGATGATCACCATAAACACATTCAGCGCCATCGCTGTGCCCACGATCACACCCACATGGATAAAGGCCGCCCGGTCGGAGAATATCTGTGTTAGGGCATACGCCGCGGCCACGAGCGTGGCAAACCAGATGATACCTGTCAGCTTGTTGTTTTGCCCGATGGGGGAGCGGCACAAGCCATCATAAAACACCCAACCACCGACGATGAAGGCAAGACTGATGCCGATGGCTTCAAACTGGCCAAGGTCCATCTTTGATTTATCGATCAGGAACAGGTCAGCACCCAGATAATAGATCACCGCCAAAAGCGCAAACCCGCTCATCCAGGTGAAATAGGCCTCCCATTTGAACCAGTGCAGCTTTTCGGGCATCTGCTCTGGCGCCACCGCATATTTCTGCTTGTGGTAAAAGCCACCACCGTGCACGGACCACAGTTCGCCTGACATGCCCTTTTTCTTTTCCTTGGGCTCTTCCAGATGGTTATCCAGCCAAACGAAATAGAAGCTGGAACCAATCCAGGCAATGCCTGTGATCACATGCAACCAGCGAATGGCCAGATTAAGCCATGGTGTAATATCAAGTTCCATTCCCCGTTCCCCTCGTTCGCGCTATCAGGCCGCGTCAGCCAATTCGTAATCCAGCACCAGTTCGTAAGCCGGGCGGGTCAGGAACTCTTCCAGTTCATCATCCATCACCATGCAGCGGAACAGGGCCGCTGCATCCTCCAGCCGGTTACGCCCGGTGAAGGCAACATCCTTCAGCGCCGCTACTTCTTCGCCCATGAATGCGTCGATCAATGCTTCATTAATGATACGGCCGTCATCCAACGCCGCGCCGTGAGTGCGCCACTGCCAAAGCTGGGTGCGCGAAATCTCTGCCGTCGCCGCATCTTCCATCAGGTTATGGATGGGCACACAGCCCATACCGTCAAGCCACGCCGCCAGATACATCAACCCCACATTGATGTTGCCGCGCACGCCCGCTTCGGTGATCGTACCCTTCGGTAGCTTGAGCAAGTCTTCCGCTGTGACCTGTACATCCTTGCGCAGGGTATCCAGCTGGTTCTGGCCAGGCATGTGGGCGTCAAATATCTCGCGCGCGACCGGGATCAGGCCCGGGTGCGCCACCCACGTGCCGTCATGGCCATTTTTTGCCTCGCGCTCCTTGTCGGCACGCACTTTGGCCACTGCGGCCGCATTTGCGGCTTCATCATTTTTGATCGGGATCTGCGCCGCCATGCCGCCCATGGCATGCGCACCGCGCTTATGGCAGGTTTGCACCAGAAGCTGGCTATAGGACGTAAGGAAATGCTGGTCCATGCCAACCTGGGCCCTGTCTGGCAGCACGAAGTCCGCACGACGGGCAAAGCGTTTGATGAAATTGAAAATATAATCCCAGCGCCCGCAATTCAGCCCGACGATATGATCGCGAAGCTCATAAAGGATTTCGTCCATTTGGAAAGCGGCGGTGATGGTTTCAATGAGCACAGTCACACGCACAGTACCACGCTCAAGGTCCAACTCGTCTTCTGCGAACGCAATCACCTCTTCCCACAGCCGGGCTTCAAGATGATGTTCCATCTTGGGCAAGTAGAAATAGGGGCCAACACCGTTCGCCAGCTGCGTTTTGGCGTTATGCCACAGAAACAGCGCGAAATCGAAGAAACCGGCTGAGACAGGTTTGCCGTCCACCAGCACATGCTTTTCTTCCATATGCAGGCCGCGCGGGCGCACCAGCAGCACCGCGTGGTCGTCATTCAGCGCATATTGTTTGCCGTTTGCGGGGTTGGTGAAACTGATGGTGCCCGCAACCGCGTCACGCAGATTGATCTGGCCACCGACCATATTATCCCATGTGGGCGTGGAGCTGTCTTCAAAGTCGGCCATGAAACAATCGGCGCCCGAGTTCAGCGCGTTGATCACCATCTTGCGATCGACCGGCCCGGTGATTTCTACAGCACGCTTGAGAAGGGGCGAGGGGGCAGGACGGACTGTCCAGTCACGGTTGCGAATATCAGCTGTTTCGGGGAGAAAAAGGGGGAGCTCCCCACCATCCAGCCGCTTCTGGTATGCAGCCCTTGCTGCCATCAGATCCCGCCGCCGCGCGCCAAACTTACGCTCTACTTCGGCAACAAAACCGAGGGCATCTGGCCCCAGGATATCCGCCATGTCGGGGGAAACATTCGCCGTAACGGTTACGCCTGCATGTTGCATGTCCTGCCTCCTCGCACACTTGGGGGTTCGCCAAATCAGAAGGAAACGCCAATCTGGCAGGCCTGCAGTCTACACCAACTTATCAATCTGAATAATCATTGAATTTTGATAGGATTTTCAAAAATATTTTGATAATCAAATTGTATGAGTGTTTTTGATGATATGGCGGTGTTCACCCGCGTGGTGGAACAGGGCAGCTTCTCGGGCGCAGGGCGCACGCTCCGGATGTCTCCCGCACTTGTTTCCAGCCGTATAGCACGGCTCGAGTCGCACCTTGGGGTCCGCCTGTTCAACCGCACCACTCGCAGGGTAACAGTGACAGAGGCAGGGCGCCGCTACTATGATGATTGCCTTGATATCCGCAGGCGGGTGGCCGACGCGGAGGCACGGGTAAGTGAACATGACACCATGCCCTCAGGCATCCTCAGGCTCACAAGCTCCACCTCGTTCGGGCGCCAATTTCTCGCGAACCAGATCCCAACGTTCGCAAACCGCTTCCCGGACGTCAGCCTGCAATACCGCATGACAGACGCACTGGTGGATGTGTTCGGCGACGGCATGGACATATCTGTGCGCATCGGCCCTCTGGCTGACAGCAGCCTCAAGGCCCGCATCCTCAGCCCCTGCCCGCGCTATATTTTCGCGGCCCCCGACTATCTGGCCAAACAAGGCATCCCCGAAACACCCCGTGATCTGATTGACCATAACTGCCTTCTCTTGCGCTTCCCCGGCTCGCGCCAGTTCCGCTGGCGCTTCCAGGAGGCAAGCGGCGAAGATTATGATGTGGGTGTTGAAGGCACGCTCGACAGCAACAATGGCGAGGCCTTGCTCGAATGGGCGCTTATGGGCGCGGGGCTCGTGTTCAAAACCTATTTCGAGGTGGCCGACCATGTAAAAGCCGGGCGGCTGAAGATCGTGCTCGCGGACCATATGCCCCAGGACGCCTATATCGCCGCCCTGTACCCGTATGAAAAATATATCCCGCCTCGCGTGCGTGCCTTCATCGACTTTCTGGACAACGCCATGAAGGCGGACGGAAGATTTGGGGCCAAGCCGCCAGAGGATGCTTTCATTTGTTAGGGGACAACGAAAGATGATGGAACAAACACATGGACGTCACTGCCTAGAATACTTGACTGGCGCAGTGAAACCTCAAGCCAATATGATATGAAATATACTACAGGGTGTAGAAATTATTGATCTATAGGTTGAATATAAATACGGTACCCAAACCCTAGCTTCGAACAAAGCACCAGAGTCGAGCTAGAATGCTTATGCATAGGGACTGATATTTGGGATATTACTTGGTAGGCTTTGTTTAAATGTCTGAAAGGGCAGAGGCTATTACAGAAGCTCGGTAAATATGACGAACAAAGATGAAAAAATTTCGGTTCTACCCTTCTTGAAGTGGGCTGGGGGTAAAAGGTGGCTGCTAAACCGTAGAGAGTTTGGGCTCCCCCAGTTTAGTGGGCGTTATATCGAACCATTTCTTGGTGGTGGGGCTGTCTTCTTTCACGTGAGGCCTCAGAGAGCAATTCTTAGCGATGTTAATCCAAGGCTCATAGAGACCTATCAGGCTATCCGAGATGACCACGAAAGAGTTCTTGAGCAGCTCGCTTACTTACAAAAGCATCACGATAAATCGTTTTATTATAAAGAAAGAAGTCGAAAGCGGCGCTCATTGCACAAACGAGCAGCCCAATTTCTATATCTGAACCGAACCTGCTGGAATGGTCTGTATAGAGAAAACTTGAAGGGTGAGTTTAACGTTCCAATCGGCACAAAAGACAAAGTAATTTATGAAGATGAGGACTTTGCTCTAATCAGTTCTGTACTTACGGCTGCCGAGATAGTTACATGCGACTTCGAATGTACTATTGACCGGGCCGAAGATGGTGATCTTGTGTTCGTAGATCCCCCATATACAACCGCCCACAATATGAATGGTTTTGTTAAGTATAATCAGAACATCTTTACCTGGGATGATCAGGTGAGGTTGAAGGAAGCTATTGTGCGTGCTCTTTACCGGAATGCGCAGGTAGTCCTGACTAACGCGGATCATCAGAGCATCCATGAACTATATCAGGGTGTTGGAGACGTGATTTCCGTACCTAGAAGTTCAGTAATTTCAGGAAAAAGTGAGATGCGGCGAGCTACTTCCGAAGCACTCTATTATTTCGGGATTGACGAAGGCGGTCTAGCACGGGGGCAAGAGAGCCATGAGTAATTGGGTGGAGTATAAAACAGAGATTAAGAACAGCTTCTGGGAAGTGGGCATAACAGTACTATGCACGTTTGTACCGTTCTTGGTGATTTCTGTTCCGCTTTTCCAAGGTAGCGGTCAACTGCCATTCTTTGACGCTTTTCTAACCTATTGGAAAAACGGACAGTTAGTACTCCCCATTATTGCAACCTGTGGGGCATTGATTTCACTGATTACTCTTCACTCCGAGAAATTCTCGTCCGGTTATCGTGTGTTTATGATGGTGTCTTTGTTGTCTCTATTGTTGATGTGTGGAACTGTCCTAAATGGAAGCAATAGCTTTACCAACGCACTTGATGAGACTGTTTTTATAGCAGGGTTCTTAATATATCTCGCTATGATCATTACTTGGCTGGTCACTCTAATTTATAAAGGTACCTACAAGACGCCCACAAGGGGAACTGAAGCGCGGGCCGAACAGATTATAAACGAGAAAAATGAGAGAAGGAAAAGAGCCGAAGGAGAAGCTCAATGACAGACCTAAAGGTATTGAAAGTTTCTCAGCCAATTGGCGAATTTTACATTGGTGCGATCAACAGCGATGATCTGTTGGCAATTTCTACAGTTGATGTTCGGGAGTTCGAAGAAGGGCGTCCAGACTCGATTGATGGAATTCAACGAGATTTGTCTAAGTCGAGGCTTAAAGAGTTGAGGGGTTATGTGAACCTCCCCTACGCTACGTTTCCGACTTCAGTAATATTAGCGGTCGATGAACGATGTGTAAACTTGTCGCCAATTGAAGGGTGTAATGGCCTATACAACCTTGAAATTCATGCATACGAAGGCGATCCAGATGCTGGCGAGGAGCCCATAGAGATAGAAAATTCTGCTTTTGTTATTGATGGGCAACATAGGCTGGCCGGACTGGAAAACTTACACGCTGATAGAAAGCCTTTTCAGGTTAACGTTTCAATATTTGTTGGTGCTGCAGTTGCCGACCAAGCAGAAATATTTTCGCGAGTAAATTTGGCGCAGACGAAAGTCAACAAATCCCTCACATATGATCTGTTATCTTATGCCAAAGAGCAAAGCCCCCATAAGGCTGCTCATGAAATTGTGATAGCGCTCAACGCTGATGATGGTGGGCCTTTTGAACGCAAAATTAAACGCCTTGGTGTTCGAACTCCTGGGATCGATACAGAAACCTTGGCGCAAGCTACTGTTGTGAATGGCTTATTGCGACATCTGCCAAAAGATCAAGAGAAGGAGCGTACTAAAAGCCTGTTTGGCTTCGGAGGAAAGTCAGAGCCGAATGAAAGCTGGCGAGATAGAATATTTGTCGAGTTTTACAGACGTGAAGACCTGGCAAGCATCTTAGAGGTGGTTGAAAACTTTTTTGATGCCGTAAAAGAGAAGTGGCCTGATGCGTGGGATGATTCAGTTGAAGGCCAAATCCTAAACCGCACTACTGGCTTCAATGCTCTGATACGTTTTCTGAAAGATGCGTATTTGCATATTTTGAAGGATGAGAAGCATCCGCGGGTGGTGAGCAAATCAGAGTTTTCGCAACTGCTAGCAGAAGTTGATATTCGTCAAGAAGATCTGAATAGGGAAGAGTATCTTCCCGGTAGTTCAGGTTCAGGCCGCTTGTATCGGGAGCTTGTGGCAGCCTGCATCCCTGAACCTGACGATAAGCAAGGATCGCTCATCTAGAACGATATCACATTATGGAGGCCATGGAGGCGGACGGCAGGTTTGGGAAGACGCCGCCCAAAGAGGCCTTTGTCTAAAGCTGCTGCAACAACTGGGCAGCGACCGCTGCGGCGATGACTTCTGGTTCCTTGCCGGTGATGCCCTCTACGCCGATGGGGCAGGTGAGATTTGGCAGGTCAGCTTCCGAGATTACGCGTTCTTTCAGCATGCGGTTTTCAAATCTTGCCCTCTTGGTTTTTGACCCGATCAAACCGCAGAAACGTGCGTCTCCGCGCGCAAGCACCGCCGCCGTGATGGCATAGTCCAGCTGGTGGCTGTGGGTGAAAATCAGGAACAGGCTGCCCGGAGGCGCCTTTTCAACCAGTGCAATCGGGCTGCCTTCAGCAACCTTTTGGGCACACCGGGGCACAAAGGTAGGGAACTCCTGTGCCCTTTCGTCAAACCAAGTCACGGCGAAGGGCAGCTTGTGGATGGCGGCCATCACCGCCCTGCCCACATGGCCTGCCCCAAACATATAAAGGGGTGTGAGCCTGCGATGATCCACCATCAGCGCCGTGCGCTCAGCGATTGGTTTTTTGTGAAGATGCAGCACCACACTGCCGCCACAACATTGCTCCAGAAGAGGCCCGAGCGCGTAGGTTTGCGTGGTCTCCATCAGGCTATCATCGGCCAACAGCTTGCGGGCTTGCTCGATCGCCTGAAACTCCAGATTGCCGCCACCGATCGTGCCCTGAATGCCGCGGGCATCCACCCACATGACAGTACCCGCCTCACGCGGGGCAGAGCCTTTGGTTTCCAATATGCTGATCAAAACACCGAACGCGCCGCTCATATGGTTACCCTTGCAGATTCCTGATGGCCATCAGCACCTCTTCGGGTGTTGCAGGCGCATTGAGGGCGGGTGATGTTTTATAATTATCCACGCTGGCCACCGCATCCCGGATGGCGAGGAACACACTGTTTGCCAGCATAAACGGGGGTTCCCCCACGGCTTTCGATCGGTGGATCGTGGCTTCAACATTCCGCCCTTTGGCATACAGATCGATATTCATCACCGCTGGACGGTCCGAACAGGCCGGGATCTTGTAGG
>JABXIS010000079.1 GCA_013372975.1 Alphaproteobacteria bacterium | reverse complement strand
GATTTCGGGTGTTGGGGGTGCTTACCCATGGCATGTCACCAGCGAGCTTGTCGTGTTGCCCGACGATACCTTTGTTGTGTTCTGGGAACAGGCAGATAGCGACGGCACTGGCACCAATATTTATGGCCAACGTGTTGATGCAAACGGGGACTTTATCGGGCAGGCTTTTGTGGCACATAACAATCTGGCGGGTGAACAATCCCTTGCCAGTGCTGATGTGAATGCTGAAGGTAATGTTGTCATTGCCTGGCACACGAATGCGGGCGGAGACAACGACATCCAGTCAAAGACCCTGACCTTCTCGCCAGAACTGCCGGACGCGACAATCTCGGGGACCGATGCAGGAAGCGTTACTGAGGATGTTGATCCAAATGGTGACGGGATCATCGAAGTCAGTGCACAGCTGACAATCGTAGACCCCGACAATGGTGAAGACACGTTTGTGGCAGAAACCCTAGTCGGCGACTACGGAACGCTGACAATTGATGCCAGCGGCAATTGGACATATCTGGCGGACAATAGCCAGTCGGCGATCCAGCTGCTGAATACGGGTGAAAATCTGCAAGATATCTTTACAGTTCAGTCCGTTGACGGAACGACCAAGGATGTAACCGTTACTATCGAGGGGGCAAATAGCCCGGCCACGGCAGCAGGGCCCCATGTTGTCCAGCTTCTGAGTAGTGGTGCGGTTACAGATTTCTCTTTGGGTGTTGACAATATCTCACTTGTAAGCGGCGTTACCAACGGCATCTTGACCTTCTCTGGTGATGGCACGATCTCCTATACTCCTAATACGGGCTATGTGGGGACAGATGGCTTCAGCTATATGGATATTGACGGAGCTGTCACCGAAGTAGCGATCACCGTTGGTGAAGAATATGAACCTGCCGATACCATGCTTGTGGATGTTGATCCAAGCTCAAGCGGCGGTTGGGAATACACGATGCAGCCCGGGCTTGAGGCTATGCCTGGCGGTGGTTTTGCATTGATCTGGTCGTATCAGCATGGTGCCATCAATGCGCACCGTGAGATACATCTGCAGATATTTGACGTGTCTGGGGCACGCTTGTTGCCGGATGAAGGGATACGGGTTAACCAGACATATGCTGAGGATCAGTGGTATGGCGCCCTTTCTGTGGGCGATAATGGGAATATTGTTATTGTATGGCAAAACGCTGTCGATAACGACAGCCCGCCAGACTATGACATCATGGCGCGGGTTTATGATGCCTCAGGCCAGGCACTGACAAACGAGTTTGTTGTGGCGCAGGGCGATGCCGAATCCGACCTCTCGCATATCAATACAAATACTAACGCCGATGTAACTCACCTTTCTGACGATCGATTTGTTGTCGTAGGGCAGAACAAATCAGCTCAAGCAGGGCACCCATGGGGTGTTTGGGTGCGGGTTTACGAGGCAGATGGAACACCCGACTCCAATACCTTCGGTGGTGTTAAAACCACTATCTTCGACCCAACAGATGGCAGTTATGGCCTTCCAGATGTGGCACAGTTGGATGATGGTGGCTTTGTGGTCGTTGCTACTGAAAATGGCAGTGCGATCGTTTCCAAAACTTTTGCAGCCGATGGAACGCTTGAATCTTCCGACACTGTTGAAACCGGTACAGCCGCAGGTGAATTGCAGGTGCTGGCCATTGATGACGGCTATGTCGTAATCTGGACCAGTGCGACAGGTGCTGATGCCGATGGTTACGGGGTCTATGCGAAAGTCTATAACGATGACGGAACGTTGCGGGTAGATACCTTCCTCGTGAATGCAGGCGACGAAGTTGGCAACCAGGCAGCACCTGACGGAACTGCTACAAGCGATGGCGGGTTTATCATTGGCTGGCACTCCAATGACGGCACTGACGCGGGTGCGTACGCCCAACAATTTGACGCCAACGGTCAGGTTGCAGGCGATGCGGTAGAGCTTGCGCCAAACAATGTTTTCCAGGGCCCCCAGTTGGCAGCTGGAGATGACGGCCAAATAATGGCGGTTACAATTTCAGACAACAGGCCAGGTCAAAGATTTGATGACCGAGATATTTACGGCACCGTATACTATGGGGCTTCAGGCCTGAATGATTGGCTTGAGGGTAGCGTTAGCGCAAATTATCTGGTTGGCCTTGCCGGTGATGATATGTTGATTGGGTTGGGTGGTAACGACACCCTCAATCCAGGGCAGGGCGACGATACAGCGCTTGGCGGTAGTGGCACGGACCATATCCATGCAAGCAGTGGCGACGACTATATCGATGGTGGGGATGGACCGGATTCCATCATCTTCACCGGTGCATCGACTGATTATCAGAGCACGGATCTTGGGAATGGCCGCACTCGGATCGAAGATCTGAGAGCCGGCTCGCCGGACGGAACTGATACCATTGAGAGCGGTGAACATCTGGTATTTACTGATTTCACGACAAATGTGGCGCCCCTGGTTGCCGATGTGATCCTGCCTTCGGCCAATGAAGATACAGTCGTTGTTATCGACGAGGCCACCTTGCTGGCCGGTGCCTCGGATGACGATGGCGACCCACTTTCTGTAACTTCTGTGTCCCTTGTGAATTCCGCACAGGGTACAGTTGCCTATATGGGAGGTGGCGTATGGCATTATACACCGGCCAGCCATATGCATGCAGATGCTGTCCAGCTTACTTTCACGGTGAATGATGGCTATGAGGATGTGGTTGCTGCAATTTCTGTGGATATCAACGCAGTTGCGGATGCGCCGGATGTAACAACTGCAAATGTGTCAGGTGACGAAGACACCTCCTTGTCATTGAATTTGAGCGCAGCCCTTGTTGATCAGGATGGCTCCGAAAGCATGATACTTGAGCTGGCTGGTGTTCCGGAAGGCCATCTTGTTTCCGACGGCACCAACAGTTTTGTTGCGACTGCGTCTGTGAGCTTCATTGACATTACCTCATGGTCGCTATCTTCCATGACAATCACCTCGCCGGAAAACTACAATGGCACGTTTGATCTGACGGTAACCGCAACGTCGACAGAGGCTTCAAATGGCCATGAGGCCTCCACGGTGCAAACATTGACAGTTGATGTGCTGCCGGTGAACGACACTGCGATCATTGGTGGTGATGTTGTGGGTTCTGTGACGGAGGACGTTGCTGTTGATGGCAGTGGCGACCTTGTAGCAGG
>JABXIS010000067.1 GCA_013372975.1 Alphaproteobacteria bacterium | reverse complement strand
TCCTACTCTGCATCCATCGAATCTGACCTGCTGTCGCAGGCTGATGACCTCGGTGGTGCTGGTGGTGCAACTCCAAACACTTACGGTGGCTACAGCGTTTATGAAGGCGTAGCAGAAGTTCTCGTACCATTGGTACAAGACGCCGACATGGCGAAAGAGCTGACTTTGGAAGCTGGTGTACGTTACTCCAACTACACTGTGGATGACCCAACCAGCCCTAAGTATGACACGACTACTTGGAAGCTG
Organism: Alphaproteobacteria bacterium; assembly: GCA_013372975.1. Lineage (GTDB taxonomy): Bacteria > Pseudomonadota > Alphaproteobacteria > Sphingomonadales > Kordiimonadaceae > Kordiimonas. Next base: position 16,072 of record JABXIS010000067.1, on the reverse strand, counting down.
GGCATGAGCTGGACACCAGTTGAAGACATCACCATCCGTGGTACCTTCGCTCGTGCGGTACGTGCACCAAACATCACTGAGCTGTTCTCTCCACAGAACACTGGTCTGACCAACCTTCAGGTTGATCCATGTGCTTCCGTGAGCGACTCTGGTGTGAACAGCGGCTTCGTTCCAACTGGTGCACTGCGCGACGTTTGTATCGCTCAGGGTGCTCCTGCTGGTGCGATCGGCTTCATTCCACAGCCAGCAGCTGGCCAGGCTAACGGTACCTTCGGTGGTAACCTCGGCCTGAAACCAGAGACTTCTGACAGCTGGACAATCGGCATCATTCTGCAGCCTGAAGCCATTCCTGGCCTGACGATCACTGCAGACTATTACAACATCAAGGTTGAAGACGCGATCACTACGCCTGCTCCTGATGACGTAATTGATGCTTGTTTCAACAACCCATCAACTGACAACCCAGCATGTTCTGCGATCGGTCGTTCGCCAATCGACGGTGGCCTGTCTGGTGACAACCAAGTTGTTTCCGGTCTGGACCTCTTCACTACAAACGCTGGCGTTATCGCAACAGATGGTATCGACTTCTCCATCGCTTACGGCCGCGCTATCTCTGACAGCGTGGACTGGAACACTCGCCTGACTGGTAACTGGACAAACAGCTCCACATTCCAGGCACAAGCTGGTGTATCTCTCGACCGTGAGTGTGTGGGTCTCTACAGCGCAAACTGTGCGTCGATCCAGCCTGACTTCAGCTTCAACTGGCGTAACACTGTGTCCTTCGACAAGTTCGATGTGTCCCTGAACTGGCGCTTCATCAGCAAGAACGAGTATGAGTTCCGTGAAGACGATACTGCATTCTCCGGCGTTGCTGAGAACCTGACTCGTGAGTTTGACTTCAACGAAACGAAGCCATACCACCTGTTTGACCTGTCAGTACGTTACCAAGTTATGGAAAACGTATCTGTAACCGGTACTGTGTCTAACCTGTTCGATAAGCACCCACCACTGACGGGTTCCTTCATCGGCTCCACAGGCTTTAACTCCGGTAACACTTACCCATCCACGTTCGACACCCTTGGTCGTCGTTTCAACGTGTCCGCACGGATCTCCTTCTAATTTAGAAGGCAGAGATAAAAGTCATGAAGGCGGGCCTTTTGGCCCGCCTTTTCTTTTTGAATACGCCCTGAACCTTTGTTGGAAACGGAAGTCACACCTATAACGGGATATGCCACCTAAAGCGTTTAGCCAGCCAACCCACATGCGCCTCCATGCTCGTTCCGGCCGTGGTTTTGTGAAATTCTTCTAGCCAGAAGCCATTCTTTAACAGCCGCCGACTGGTCCCGTTCATCGCATAAAACAGCCATTCTCGTCATCGATAGTTTCACAAGTTACATTTTTGCCACAGTCATTTTGATAATTAATTGTCTGTTAATCTTTAGCTTTACTCCCAAAGGCCTGAACGACAGTTTAGAGGCATTGACATTAGGGTCAGGAACATCTGCCGGGGCTGGCGGATGTTTTGTCTCTTGGGAGGAGTAAACAATGAATAGCACAGAGCTATTGAAGAACCGGCTGGTACACGGCACGGCTTCATTTGTCATTGCTGCAATGATGGGCACAATCGCCCCTTCAGCGATGGCGCAAGATTCTGCGTCAGACGACGAGGAATTTGAGGAAGAAGTAGAAGAAGTTGTGATTACGGGTTCCCGTATTCGTCGCAGCGAATTCACAAGCGCATCCCCAATCCAGGTTCTTTCGGGTGATAAGTCCCGTGAGCTGGGTTTGTTTGATGCCGGTGATATCCTGAAGAACACGACTCAGTCATCTGGTACACAAATCGATAACACGTTTGGCGGTTTCGTTCTCGATAACGGCCCAGGTTCCAACACAATCGGCCTTCGCGGCCTCGACCCAGAGCGTACGCTGGTTCTTCTGAATGGCCGCCGCATCGCTCCGTCAGGCATTGGTGGCGCACCAACTTCGGCTGACCTGAACCTGATCCCGGGTGTAATGATCGACCGCGTTGAAGTCCTGCTGGACGGCGCATCCACCATTTATGGTTCTGATGCGATCGCCGGTGTTGCCAACGTGATGCTGAAAAAAGACATTGAAGGCTTCCAAACAGAAGTGGCCTATTCGCTGCCTGAATCAGGTGGCGGCGAAGAGCTCGTTGCTTCCGCAATGTGGGGCACAACTTCCGACGCAGGCTTCTTCACTGTTGGTGCAGAATTCTACGATCGTAAAGCCATGTCTCTCGGCCAAAACACATTCCTCGACGAATGTGAGGGCTTCTACTATGAAGACGAAAATGGCAACATCCTGACTGGTGACCAAACAGTTGACCCAGAGCCATCTGATTTCACCAACTGTAACATTTTCCCACTGACCAACCGTGTATCCATTCCGGTATTCTGGGGTAGTGTTTACTATACGCCAGGTCAGTCCAACACTGGCCCTGATGCCAACACTGTTGGTATTCCGAACTTCAGTGAATCATCTGTTCCATTCGATTTCGTGAACCCCGACTTCGGTGATCCGCTGTTCCCACACTGGGCAGCATTCGATTCGGATGCTGATGGCGTACTGGATTCAGGCTTTGTTGACGCCAATGGTGATGGCTTCAAAGACTTTGACTTCATGGACCCATTCTACGCGTGGGAACGGTCTGACTATGCGAATTCCGGTGACTTCATCTCAGAATTGCGCCGTATCAGCATCGTAGCCAACGGCGAGTACAATCTGCAGGACGACAACGACACCACGTTGTTCTTTGATGGTTTCTTCGCTCAGCGTGAATCAGATATTTTCGCACCGGGCACACAGTTGTTCGAAGTTGTGCCTGCCGACAACCCATACAACATCTGTAACCCGGATGGCCTGAACGGCGTTGACTGTCTTGGTGTTCTTGGTTTCCCAATTGGGGCAACCAGCGTTACCCCAATCGTCACCATCCGTGGAGACCGTGAATATACTGACAACAAAGTTTGGCAGTATCGCGCTGTTGGCGGTATTCGCGGCAACGTAGGTGCCATGGACAACTTCGGCGAAGGCAACTGGGCATACGAAGCTTACCTGTCACACAGCTATTCCAAAGGTACGCAGGATATGCTGGGCATCAGTGAAGCTCGTTTGCTGCAGGCACTCGACGCATCTGTAGACGGCAATGGCAACGTTGTATGTAACGACACGTCCAATGGCTGTGTTCCTGTGAACCTGTTTGGCGACAACATCTTCCAAGAAGGTGGTGGCCGTTTCACAGACGCTGAAGAAGCATTCCTGATGGTTAACCGCCATACGGAAACGATCGTGAAGCAGACAATTGCAAGTGGTATCATCAATGGTGACCTCTTCCGTCTGCCTTGGAACGACGGTATCGTTCCAATCGTATTCGGTTACGAATTCCGTCGTGACACTATCGAATCCCGCAACAACGATGTTGCAACAGAAGGCCTCCTGTGGGGTTGGTTCTCTGACGGTGGTGCGGATGGTTCCCGCGACCTGCACGAATTCTTCGCGGAAACCGAGCTGCCACTTCTGCGTGGCAAACCATTTGCTGAAGAGCTGACGTTCTCCGCTTCCGCCCGTTGGACAGATGAGAGCTTCTATTCACCAGCCTCCACTTACTCTCTGAAAGGTGTTTATCGCCCGAACGAGTGGCTGACTTTCCGTGGCTCTTACGGCACGTCCTACCGGGCACCAAACCTGCGTGAACGCTTCCTGAACGGCACGACAGGCTTCCGTACTGTATCTGACCCTTGTGTGGTTCCAGACGCAGCACGTGACGGTAACCCACTGGATCCTACAGCACCGTCCACATACAATGCAGCTAATGACAACCGTCAGCAGCACGTATTGGATGCCTGTTCTGCCCTTGGCGTTGATCCAACATCTCTGGGGCTGGACCCCAACCTGTTCGGTTCCTACTCTGTGGAAACCAACACTGGTGGTTCTGAGGACCTGACGGAAGAGCGTTCAAAAGCATATACCTATGGCGTTGTTTTCGAACAGCCATGGAGCGACGCATTTGACCTGCGCTTTGCTGCCACTTACTTCGATATCGACATCGAAGGCAGCATCGAGGACCTGTCTGCACCTATCATCGTTGATGAGTGCTACGACAACCTTGACCAGCCAAATGGTACAAGCGGTTTCTGTTCTCGTATCACACGCGGCAGCGACGGCTCCATCGACCTTGTAGATGCTTCCTTCATCAACGTGGGCCAGATCACGTCCAAAGGTTGGGACCTGAACATGGTTTACGAGCAAGACTTCGAAGTTGGCTCCAAGACCCTGGGCGTTACTCTTGACCTTCGCGCGACATACACAAAAGAGAACATCTTTGATATTCTCGGTGATGTTGACGATGCTGCAGGTGAAACAGAAGCTCCACACTGGCGCTCCACTGCTAACCTGACCCTGAGCTACGACGATTTCCGCCTGAACTGGCAGACTCGTTGGATCCAGGGTGGTGAAGAAGACGATCCGGATGATTTCGATCCAAACGGCATCCCTTGTGACAACCTGCCAGGCGTATCTTGTCGTCCTGTGTATTACACCAAAAACTACAATACACATGATGCTTCCGTATACTGGAGCAACGGCAAATACAGCATCACCGCTGGTGTCCAAAACGTCTTCAACACAGGCCCATCAAAAGTTGATGCGGACGGCGTATTCAGCGTTCGCAACTTCCCGATCGGCGCTGGTTATGATGTGTTTGGTCGTACGTTCTTCATGAGCGTTGGCGCCAAATTCTAAGAGAAATGTCAATTGGGTATGGGCCTCTCCATACCCTTTGACACCGATTAGGCTCCAAGAGAGGCACGTTTTCTCTTGGAGCCTTTTTGTTTTGGAAACACATCAAATGTACGTGGGATACATTGCTATGTTTAAATCTCTACTTGTTTCATCTTTGCTTGCTACGGGCGCCTTGCTCTCCAGCGCTCCTGCTGCTGCAAATCAGGAAACCTTACCTCTTGACGCCTTTGCCATGATGCCTGTGATTGAACAGGCCTCGGTTTCAAGGGACGGAAAGAAACTGGCTGTCATGCGTGCTCGGGGCAAAGACGGCGGCTATATCATTGAAGTTTTTGACACCGATAATCTGGGCGCTGAACCTGTCCGCCTTGGCGCCGACAAAATGGATATGCAAGGCTTTGGCTGGATCACCAATGATAAACTTCATGTGTCTTTCCGCATCAGAAAAGACACTGATCAGGGCGGGGGCAACTACTTCAGGTACCTGAATGCTATTATTGACGCTGACGGCCAAGGCCGCTGGGAATATCTACCAGAGGCAGAATGGGGCCCGACGCAAGTTCTGAGCTATCTGCCGAAGCGTCCTGACGAAGTTCTTTTGTCCTACGAAACAGATGACACCTGGGCCTACAATCCGGATGTTGTGCTTTATAACGTCCGAACCAAGAAAAAGAATGTGGTTATTAAAGGCACCTCCAAGAAAGGTGGCTTTGGTATTGATTGGGACGGCGAAGTCCGTACTGCCGTCGAATTTGAGCCCAGCTCCGGTTCCATCAAATTCCACGCCCGCGAGAAAGGCGAGAGTGATTGGAAACTGGTGAAAACAATCACACCAGATTCGGAAACCCGCGAAGACTTTGACTTCCTCGGATTTGTCGCCAGCGACCAGAACAAGGTTTATGTTCGCACCAACAATGGCCAGGACAAAGCGGGCATCTATATCCTGGATATCAAAACCGGCGAGATGTCAGAACGGCAGTTTGGTTTGAAGTCTGTCGACACGGGTGGCGTTATCACAAGCTCGAAATCAGATGATTTTGGCCGTTTACTTGGATTTAGCTACACGACAAGTAAATCCAAAGCCTACTATCTTGATGAACAGGAAGCTGCCTTGACGAAAGCCCTGTCGGACCTTTTCCCGGGCAAGTCTGTGGGCATCGCCAGTCGGTCAGACGATGACAATATGATGATCCTGTACACCTCTGGCGATCGGGATGCTGGTACCTACTATATGCTCAGGAACAAATCGCAGCTCAACAAACTGGGCGAGCGGTTCCCTCTTCTCACGGAAGAACACCTTTCTGACGTCAAGTATGTGAAATACAAGGCCCGAGATGGCCGCAGTATTCCAGCCTATGTCACCATTCCGGACGGCGAAGGACCATTCCCTGCAATTGTATTGCCTCATGGCGGTCCATGGGTACGCGATACAGACCGCTGGGATGATTGGTCCCACCTGTTGGCCCATCATGGCTATGTTGTTATTCGTCCAAACTATCGAGGCTCCACCGGCTATGGTCTTGATCACTGGAAAGCAGGAGACAAAAATTGGGGCCTGACCATGCAGGATGATCTGGATGATGCAGCGATGTATCTCGTGGATAAGGGGCTCGCTACCACAGATAAACTTGCGATCTTCGGCTGGAGCTATGGCGGCTATGCTGCTTTCGCTGCAACCGTACGCAAGGATTCGATCTATCAATGCTCCCTCGCTGGTGCGGGTGTAAGCAACCTTGATCTATTGAATGCCGGCTTGGATGAAAACCCGTTTTTGCGGAAGCTTCAAATGCCAACAATCGATGGCGTTTCCCCTGTAAAACATGTTGAGGACGCCAATATCCCGATTTTTGTTGTTCATGGTGAAATTGATCAACGCGTGCCTGTGGTACACAGCCGCCAGTTCGTCGACGAACTGAAGAAGCATGACAAGGACTATAAGTATTCAGAAATCGACGGTCTTGATCACTTCTACAACACCTTTGATTACGAACATAAAGTTCGTTTCTATTCCGAGATGCTTGAATGGTTTGCCAGCGATAAATGCTTCGGCAAGTAAATCATGAAAATGCTATCAGAGAAAAGTCAAAGCCGGGAAACTTCCCGGCTTTTTCATTTGGCCTATCATTCAGCCATATCCCCCAATATGGCCTGCAAAGGCTCCAGTCCGTCGCTGTACCGCCTCCAGCGTCCTATAGAGCCAGAGTATAAGGGTTGCCTCACCTGTACTGAGCTTGCCGTAGACACCGGCGCCTCATTCTCATGGAACCGCAGGCAGGCTTCATTCCAATCCAGTCCACAGAACCCAAGCAAGCGCCGCGTTTGGTTCTCCTGGTCAGCGACGATGTCCTCATACCGTATTTCCATAAAACGGTCTGATGGTAGTCCGACGCGCCATGTGGCCATTAGGCTGTCAAATTCCCGATAGAAATGCCCAATACTACCAAGGTCATAGGTATAGTTGTAATAGGAAAACTGGGTCGAAAAAAGCTGCCGGTAGTTGCTCAGGCAACTGTCCATTGCCCCCCGCCTCAGGGCTACAATCCGGGCATTGGGAAGCGCCTTCAAGATAAGGGCTGCGTAAAAGAAATTTAGCGGCATCTTATCAGTAAAACGCTTGGCGCCGCGCGCTAGCTCCTTTGTCGCTTCCATATATTGGTGCCCAATCTGGGGAAGCGAACGGGTTTCAATTTGCCCCAATGTTTCCGCATCCAGAACCAGGTTGCTCGAGGTAGCACTCGCCGCCTTCACAAGGCCGGCAAATACATTCAGCTCTCCCGCAGATACAACATCGGGGTGTGATGACAAAATACGGTCAACAAGCGTGGTGCCGGTACGAGGCAAGCCAACCACAAAAATGGGTTCGCCTGATTGGCTACTGGCCTCAGGAGTATCGTCTAACCTCAGAGTGGCCTTCGCTGCTTCGTACATGGCTTTCTGATGCGCTAGGTCTATTGGAAATTTCTCACAATGGGCGGCCTTGGCTTTCTTCAACCAGGTCAAACTCGCATCGTATTCTTTCACATCTTCATAGGTTTTTGCGATAGCATGGCCGAGATGAAGACATGCTTCCGGGTCCCCCTGCAATTTTTCAAAAAGCGGCTCAAGTATGTGGAGCTGGTTGTGTTCCTTTGTCTGCTTTCTCAGAGCCACCAACCCGGTCAGTGCCTTGAAAAATTCCGGATCTCTGTCCAATGCGCGTTGATATGCGGCTTCGGCTTCTTCAAAACGGCCCGAAAATTGTAGGGATGTCGCCAGATTGTAATGGAAATTGGCAGGCGCAGCATCCATTGATATTGCCTGTTCAAAGAAAGGCACTGCCTTTTCGTGAAATCCCGCGCGGCTGAATACCACAGCGGCAGTGTCTGCAGTATATGCATCGTTTATTGGAAGGGTGCCAACCTTCTCCGCTGCCTGACGTGCCTCTTCCTGGTGTCCCACAGTGGACAGAACCTGCGCATACGTCGCCCAAAACAATGACACACCAGGATCAAGAACTGTTGCTCTCTCACACAGTTCCATCGCCTTGGCGAAGTTCCGATGGTCGTAAGCCAGAATACCGAGAGCATGATAAGGGCGGGGGTCATGCACATCCGCCTTAATCATATCCATACAAAGGCTATGAGCTTCCTGATATCTTTTCTGGCTTACAAGTTTGTATGCGTTATTCACAGTTGGCCTGTACTCTGTTGCGGGCTGCAGCCCAAAAGCCCTTTCTTTTTAGGCAAGCCTTTCGGTGCCATGCAATAGAATTTTCCGCCACACTCAACGTGCTATCGGATCGTCACAATAATCCTAAGTTCAAGAAACCGACCAACTAACTGCATAGCGCCGCAGAATCTGCAGCAAAGGCAAATGGAACTGCATGATGTGCACTCCCTCAATATCACTTCTGCAATTCATGCGACAAGAAACTATGTATCCTCAAGATGGGAGAGTGGGAAATAATCTGTGTCATTTTGGTAACAAAGTTGGAATTTTAGAAAACTCTTCCAAAAAAGACGACCATGTTCTTGTAGGGCTTTGTTGTTTTGGTTGTCTTAATAAAAGAATTATCGCCGATCAAATTTGCGTGCTGCGACGACACAGGGTGGCTTGTCAATTGCCGTACGGTGCACAGACTTTAGGAGGAAGCTCATGACCGAATATCATGAAAGAGTTGCTAAAAAGAGAGCTATGCTGCTGCGTTGCAGCGCTGCTACCGCTCTTGCCGTTGCCGTTACAGGCACCAATATTTCGCACGCGCAAGACTCACAAGACAGCGCATTTGCCATTGATGAGATTATCGTAACTGCTACCCGCCGGGCCGGTTCGGTTCAGGATGTTCCGATCAACATAGCCGCAACCAGTGGCGTACAAATCGAAGAACAGGGTTTCAAGGAAATTTCGGATGTCCTTGCGTTCGTTCCAGGCATCAACGTTGTAGATCGTGGCGGCCGCATGGGTAACAGGGTTATTGTTCGGGGTCTGAACGCTGACAGTCTCGGTCAAGGCGGCTCGACCGGCAACACAGGGGGCACCGTGGCTTCTTATGTTGGCGAAATCCCGCTAGCGATTGACCTGAAGCTGAATGATATGGAACGTGTCGAAACGCTTCTTGGGCCACAAGGCACGCTATATGGTGCCGGCACACTTGGCGGCGCAATTCGCTATATTCCAAATCGCCCAGACTTTGAAGGAATGTCACTTGAGGTCCGGGGCGATGCCTACATCATGTCTGAAAGTGATGGTGTCAGCCACGAAACTGGCATGACCATCAACGTGCCGCTTTCTGAAACCTTCGCGCTCCGCGGATCGATCGATTATGACGAAGACCGCGGTTATATCGATTATAACCATGTTGTTGCTGAGATCGGTGTTTCTGATCCAAACGCACCACTCTCCGAATCCGCCAACTTTGCGCCCAAGAAAGATGCAAACGGATATGAGTCCCTATCGGGCCGTATTGCTGCTCGTTGGCAACCTACTGAAGCATTTGACGCCAACCTGACTTACTACTTCCAGAATACGGACAATGAAGGTCGTGTAACAAGCGGCCACCTTGGTGAGCGCCAAACTGAGAAATATGTATCTCCCAGCCGGGTTCTTGAACCAGATGAGCAAAAAAACCAATTGCTGGCGCTGGAAGTAACAGCAGACCTAGGTTTTGCTGAACTGACTTCAGCGTCGGGCGTTGGTAAATTCAGAAGTGCGGGCAACCGGGACCAGACCGATCTGTTGATCGGTCTCGAATACAGTTATGAATCATTCCCAAACTTCACCTCTCGCACACAGGAACGCTTTAAGCGCACTTTCTTCAATCAGGAAGTACGGCTTGTATCCACAACAGAATCTGACCTGAGCTGGATCGTGGGCGGTTATTACAACCGTCAACGGGCCTACAGTACATCGGAAGAATATGTGCCTGGATTGCCTGAATATTGGGATATCCCACGCCCTGATGCTCTTGAGTATTTCTCTGCTGGTAACTCACTTCTTGAAGAAAAAGCAGTCTTCGGTGAAGTGGCCTACCAGATTACAGATGCATGGCAGATCACGGTTGGTGCCCGTTACTATGATTATGACCTCCAGGTCTCTGACATTCAGGCAAAATTCCCGATCTTTTCAGATCTGGATTTTGTGATCCCACCTTTCGAATCCTGGAAGGATACGCCCTTTGAAGAAGATTTCCGCCAGCAAGACAATGGATCTCTCTTCAAGATCAACTCGTCCTACCATCTGACAGATGATTTCATGGTTTACGGTACCGTGAGCCAGGGCTACCGTATCGGTGGACACAACGGGATTTCCCAGTGCGACGAATATGATCCAAATGCAGGTCAGGGCGCTTGCGCACTGGCACCGGGACAGCAGTATGGGGAAAACCAATTCGCCGACGCTGATTTTGACGAACGCTTCTATGGCCCCGACAAAACCACGAACTATGAACTGGGTTTCAAATCCACGCTGGCGGATGGTGCTGCGACTTTCAATGCTGCCTTGTTCTTGGTGAAATGGAAAGGACCACAGCTTCAATCCTCGACCATCAATGCGAGCCTGCCTATCACGATCAATGCTGATGGCGCAGAATCCAAAGGTATCGAGATGAGTGGTTCGTGGCGCGTTACTGACAGGTTCAGCCTGCGCGGTGCGTTCAGCTACACCGATTCCGAGCTCACAGCCTTCACCAAAGATCTTCTGCGGACGATCACACAAGGCGCAGGTGGAACATCCTACTTCACCGACGCCTTTGAAAACGGTGAAGTTGGCGACCGCCTCCCGGGTTCACCAAAGACACAGTTCTCGATATTTGCAAACTATGACCAACCTCTCAGCAGTGGCCATACAATTCGGTACAACGCCAGCCTAACGGCGCAAGGCAATGTTCTCTCCCGAACAGGTGGTCGAGCAGGCGGGCACACGCTCAAGGGCTACAGTGTGGCAAACGCGTCAGTGGTGTATGACGCTGATGCGTGGTCTGTTACGGCATATGTGGACAATCTGTTCAACAAATATGCGGAAACAGGTGTTCAAAGCAGCAGCCGCGCGAATACCACCCAACAGGGCCATTCGCACCGCGCCTTCCAGGTGAACACGCTTACGCCGCGCCAGCTTGGTCTTCGGTTCGTATATCGTTTCGGCCAATAATCGGATCGCATTCTTAAACAAAAAAGCCGGGGTACTTCCCCGGCTTTTCTTTTGGTGATCAGGCCGCGTTCGCAGCAGCACCATTAGGCGACAGCACCAGCGCGCCTTCCCCCGCCCCAACCAGGATTTCATCTCCCGGTTTGACTGTTCCTTTCAGAATTTCTTCTGCCAGTGGGTCCTGAAGGTATTTCTGCACCGTACGCTTCAGCGGGCGGGCCCCATAGACAGGGTCATACCCCATATTTGCAAGCCACTCGCGAGCGTCATCGCCAAGCTGAAGTGCGATCTTGCGATCATCCAGCAACCGTTGCAGACGAGCAACCTGGATATCCACGATTGCAGCCATATGGCCACGTTCCAACCGATGGAATAGAATTATTTCGTCCAACCTATTGATGAATTCAGGGCGGAAAGAGGCTTTCACCACATCCATCACCTCATTTCTGACGCCTTCAACCGGTTCACCGTCTTTCAGTTCTGCAATCAAATGCGAGCCAAGGTTCGAGGTCAGAATGATAAGGGTGTTGGAGAAATCCACAGTCCGTCCCTGCCCATCGGTCAAACGGCCATCATCCAACACTTGCAACAACACGTTAAACACATCTGGATGAGCCTTTTCGATCTCGTCGAACAGGATCACCTGATACGGCCGTCGTCGCACGGCCTCTGTGAGCACACCGCCTTCCTCATAGCCAACATACCCCGGAGGGGCGCCAATGAGCCGCGCTACTGAATGTTTTTCCATAAACTCGGACATATCGATACGCACCATTGCGGTATCATCGTTGAACAAGAATGATGCCAGCGCCTTGGTCAGCTCTGTTTTGCCTACACCTGTGGGGCCGAGAAACAGAAAACTGCCCAGCGGCCGGTTCGGGTCCTGAAGCCCAGCACGCGCGCGCCGAACCGATGCTGAAACAGCTTCGAGAGCTTCCCTCTGCCCTATTACCCTGCGACCAAGCTCATCTTCCATACGAAGAAGTTTCTCGCGTTCGCCTTCCAACATCTTTTCAACGGGCACACCAGTCCAACGGGAGACAACCGCTGCAATATCCTGATCGGTAACTTCCTCACGCAATAGCGTGCCGCTTTCCTCCTCATTGGCGGCATCTTCAATTCGCTGCTCCAATTGAGGAATCGTACCGTGCTGCAACTCTCCTGCCTTGGCATAATCGCCACGCCGCTGCGCTTGTTCCAACTCAATTCGTGCCTGATCAAGCTGCTCTTTCAGGTTTTTCTCACCTGCAATCCTGTCTTTCTCCGTTTGCCAGCGCGCTGTCAGCTCCGCAGACCTCTGTTCAAAATCAGCCAGCTCTTTCTCAAGCTCGCCAAGGCGGGCCTTGGATCCTTCATCCTTTTCTTTTTTCAGCGCTTCTCGCTCGATCTTCAGCTGAATGATCTTACGGTCAAGTTCATCAATTTCTTCCGGCTTAGATTCTGTTTCCATGCGCAGTCGCGACGCTGATTCGTCCATCAGGTCAATGGCTTTGTCCGGCAAGAAGCGATCCGTGATATAGCGATTGGACAAGGTTGCTGCAGCTACAAGTGCCGCGTCCGTGATGCGTACCCCATGGTGCAGTTCGTATTTTTCCTTCAATCCACGGAGGATTGAGATGGTATCTTCAACCGTGGGTTCTCCGACGAAAACGGGTTGGAAGCGCCGCTCAAGCGCAGCATCCTTCTCAACATATTTTTTGTATTCATTGAGGGTCGTGGCTCCGATACAGTGCAGCTCGCCCCGCGCCAAAGCGGGCTTCAACAGATTAGAAGCGTCCATCGCACCATCGGTCTTGCCGGCACCCACAAGGGTATGCATCTCATCGATGAACAGTACAATATCGCCTTCACCAGCCGACACTTCCTGCAACACGCCCTTCAAACGCTCTTCAAATTCGCCACGATACTTCGCGCCCGCAATCAAAGCACCCATATCCAGTGCCATGATTGTCTTATTTTTCAGGCTATCAGGTACGTCGCCATTCGCAATCCTGAGCGCGAGGCCTTCCGCAATTGCGGTTTTTCCCACTCCCGGCTCCCCAATTAGAACTGGATTGTTTTTTGTCCGACGCGACAACACTTGCACTGTACGGCGAATTTCCTCATCACGGCCTATAACAGGGTCAAGCTTTCCATCCCTGGCCCTCTGAGTCAGGTCTTGGGCAAACCGCTTTAATGCATCATAGGCATCTTCTGCAGACGCTGTGTCGGCACTACGGCCCTTGCGGATATTATTGATCGCTTGGTTGAGTGCATCCGCTGCCAACCCGGCCTGCATCAATATTTTTCCCGCTTCACATTTGGGAGTCAGCAAAAAGGCCAGCAGCATGCGTTCTGCGGTGACATACTTGTCACCAGCCTTCTCAGCAACTTCTTCAGCTTTGGCAAACAATTGGGCTGTCAGCGGATCAAGGTGCAATTGACCTGCCCCTGAGCCCTCAACTTTTGGGAGTTTATCAAGAGCGTCTTCAACACCCTGCAGCGCCTGTTCCGGCTTACCACCTGCCGCGCGAATAAGGTTCGCGGCAAGCCCTTCTTTGTCGTCCAGAAAAACCTTTAAAAGATGCTCAGGTGTGAATCGCTGGTGCCCTTCCCTGAGGGCCAAGCCTTGCGCACTTTGGATAAAACCACGCGTGCGGTCTGTATAGTTTTCAATGTTCATGTGTCATCAACCCCATGATCTGGCTGCCCTTCATTGAGCGACAAGCCGATTACATAACAAACAAACGCCCCAATTGGGCACGCCTGTATTATTTATGTGGGTATGATAACAAATTACCGCAAGGGTGTTGGGCATTAAAAAAGGCCGCGCGAAAATGCACGGCCTCTATCAAACTCACTGGCAGAAATTATGCCGCTTCATTGCCTTCCGGGCTGGCTGCGGGTGCAGCGTCGGCAGCGGCAGTATCACCCTCGGCCTTCGGCTTTGGGCTGCGCCGGCGTTGCACAGGTGCGCGGCGACGTTTCGGCTTTTCTTCTTCACTGTTGCTCGCCACCGTGCCACCAAGATCCAGTTCAGGGTGAACCTCTACTGGCTGCTCCGATGTGGCTGGGTCGGCTTCATTGTCTGAAACTGTCTCTGGACCATTTTCAGCATTTTCTTGAGGCTGGCGCTGTCTACGGCCACGACCACGTCGCTGCTTGCCTCTTTCCTGATCACCGTCAGTCGAATTTTCCTGTGCATCGTCACTTTCGTCACGACCCTGTTGGCCACCGTTGCGAGCATTCATCTCATTGAGAATGCGCTGATAATGATCAGCGAACTGGTAAAAATATTCAGCCTGCACGCGGTCACCAGCCTGCTTGGCTTCACGCGCTTGCGTTTTATATTTTTCAAGAAGCTGCTTTGGATTACCCCGAACTTTTGGTTCGTTGCTTCTGTTCCCGCCGCCGGTATTTTTGCTTCCTTTTCGAGGAGCAGATCTTCCGCGCTGCTTACGCGCGTTTTGAGCCTGTTTCATGCCAAACCATTATCAACAGTGAAAGAAATATATTATTGGCAAACCGAGTTTGCCTGCCTTCCGATATCGATCATTCGAATATTTTCGGAAATAGTCTGCTGTGGCGGCCCCAAGCCTTATGCCACATCTCCTAGACGGCTTAACCCTAGCGACTCTTTTTCTGCATTCCAAGGGAAAAAGGCCAGAAATCAGCTTTTTTTACCGCTGACCACACGATCAATACCCCCAAGGTCCTTTGTGACCATAACGCCGGTGAACCCGGAGGCCTCAAAAAGCGCAGCCACATCGTCTGCCTGATGAATACCCACCTCAACGGCCAGGGTGCCGCTCTCTCGGTTGGGGCCTTTATCATTCAGAAAGTAAGGAGCCTTGCTTGTAAGGATACGGTATGGAGTCAGACCATCTTCACCCCCATCCAATGCCGACATTGGCTCATAGTTACGCACGTCGGGCATCAGGCCAGCAATATCCGCGCTGGGGATATAAGGCGGGTTGGAGACAATCAAATCATACCCAAATTCGGGCGCGACGACTGTCTGAAACCAGTCCCCCAACCTGAAAGACGCCATCGGAAGCCTGAGGCGTTCTGCATTTTCCATTGCCACCCGCATCGCCTCGGGGCTTTTCTCCACCCCTGTGCCGTGGCCATCAGGGCGCTCATGCAGCAGGCTCAGAAGGATGCACCCGCTGCCGGTACCCAAATCCAGAATATGGGGATGCTTGCGGCCTTTCAGGGCCTTCAGGCCCACCTCCACCAGCGCTTCGGTGTCAGGCCGTGGGATCAATGTGTCAGCCGTTACTTTAAAGGAAAGACTCCAGAACTCCTGCTCACCAAGGATGTAGGCAATGGGCTCATGAGTCTCCCGGCGCTGAACAAGGGCGTCAAAGGTATCGCGTTGCTTGCTTGAAAGCGCCGCGTCCAGCTTACCGTAAAGCGCCATACGCGGGCATTCCAACACATACGAAAGCAAAAGCTCAGCGTCCAACCGCGCAGTCTCGATCCCGGTGGCCGCGAACCTGTCTGTCGCGCCCCTGATTGCGTACTGAACCGTATCAGCCGAGATCAAAAGCCTTCTTCCATGGCCGACAGCTTGGCCGCTTGATCTTCACTAATCAGTGCGTCGACCACTTCCTCAAGACCTTCGCCAGCCAAAATTTGATCCAACTTATGGAGCGTTAGGCCGATACGATGATCGGTCACCCGGCCTTGCGGGAAATTATAGGTGCGG
>JABXIS010000078.1 GCA_013372975.1 Alphaproteobacteria bacterium | reverse complement strand
CTAAAATTCTTGGAGGCGCGAACCGGAATCGAACCGGTGTACACGGATTTGCAATCCGCTGCGTCACAACTCCGCCATCGCGCCTCTCGTGGTGTTCCGGAACGTATAGTCAGGCTATGGTATGTGGTCAACAGCTTTTTGAGGAAAGATGGTTGCTATGCCGTGATGACATTATCGCGTTGGCAGCAATCATTTTTTAAGTCATTGTCGTTACACCGAAGATAGGTAGTTGAGGACTGAGGAATCGGGGCAAAGGCGTGGACCATAAAATACTGATTATTGATGACACTGAATTGATGCGGGCAATGATGACTGCCGTTGTGGAGGATTTGGGCGAAGTGGTGACCGCCGCCACGGGCAAGGAAGGCCTGATGGCAGCGCTCGAGGAAAAGCCCACGCTGATTCTTCTGGATGTGATCCTGCCGGATATCGACGGCTTTAAAGTGTGTGAAGCACTGAAGAAGGATTATCGCACCAAAGGGGTTCCGGTCATTCTGGTAACCGGGCTTGAGAAAGATGGGGAGGCAGAAACCAAAGGTCTTACCATCGGGGCCGCTGACTATGTGACCAAACCTATCAAGCCAGATGTGTTAAAGGCACGGGTCATGACCCAGCTCGAACTGGTAGAGCAGCGCGAGGCGCTTGAGGCTGCCAATCAGGAGCTGACCCACTTGGCCATGACAGATGCGCTAACGGGCTGCTTCAATCGGCGTTATTTCATGAATGCAGCCGATATGGAGATCAGCCGGATGAAACGCCATGCCTATCCGGTTGTGGTTGCCATCGTGGATATCGACAAGTTCAAAAGTGTGAATGACAATTACGGCCATGATGTTGGGGATGCTGTGATCGCCGCAGTGGCGCAGTGTTGCGACCAAACAATCCGCTATGAAGATACCATGGGGCGCATGGGCGGCGAGGAATTTGCGATCCTTTTGCCTGTGGCCGACGCCGATGGTGCCTATGGCGTACTGGAGCGCCTGCGCGAGGCGGTAACAGAGCTTACCTTTGATGAGCCGGAGCTTGCCACCAGCATCAGCATTGGTTTGAGCGAACTTCGGGAAGATGATGTTTCCATCGATGATGGCCTCAAGCGCGCCGATCAGGCGCTTTATGCCGCCAAGAAAGGCGGGCGCAACAAGGTTGTTATCGGATAAACAGAGATTGTTATGTTGTAACCGCCTGTCGCAAAAATGGGGCGGATCGCCGCAGGGTGTGGTGCGCTTGATGCGTAATATGATAAATCACTACCTGAATTGCGGCATTTTCCGCGAAAACGCGTTGCTTCATGCGCGCGTGCTATTTATAAAGCGGCGAGATTGTAAACGCAGTTATATATAGAGGCTTTACCCGTGACCGAATCAGCAGTCGCCCGTTCCCATATGATTGATTGTCAGCTTCGCCCAAATGAGGTGAACGACGAGCGGATCATCGCGGCCATCGAAAATGTGGCTCGTGAACTTTTTGTGCCGAAGGCCAAGCGGTCTATCGCCTATGTGGACGAAGACCTTGAAATTGGCGAAGGCCGCTTCCTGATGGAGCCGATGGTGTTTGGCCGCCTGGTAACTGCGGCTGACATTCAGGAAAAGGATGTGGTGCTGGATGTGGGCTGTGCCACTGGGTATTCATCCGCTGTGCTAGCAGGCCTTGCCGAGGCGGTTGTTGCGCTTGAAGAAAATGAAACACTTGCGGCTGCGGCAGAAAAGAAACTGTCCGAGCAGGATGTGATGAATGTGGCTGTTGTGAAAGGCAAGCTGCGTGATGGCGTGGCCAAGCAGGGCCCGTTTGACGTGATTATCATCGAGGGAGCGGTTGAAGAAATTCCTGCAGCTCTCGTGAACCAACTGCGTGATGGCGGCCGTCTTGTATGTGTAAAGCTTGAAGGTGGCGTTGGTCGCGCCCATATCGTTGAGAAGGAAGACGGTGTGGCGTCGGGCCGAACCCTGTTTGACGCCAATGTCCAGCCGCTTCCTGGCTTTGAAGCCGATAAAGGATTTGTATTTTAACCTTGAAGCATCTTTTGTGGCGGCATGCTGCGACAGGCAACAAGGTGGAGTTAAGTTTAAAAAGGTGATAAATACCGAAAACCCCTAGGGTTAGACAGGCGTACGAGGATGTCGAGAAAGCCTGCAGCCCACTCTATAAACAGCGAGGAAACAAGGAGAATAAAATGAAAAAGGGGATCGTTTCACTGCTTGCGGTGACGACTGTGCTTATGGGTTCTGCCGTGGCGTCGGGCGAAACGCTCGAAGAGGCGCTGGCAGCAGCATATGAAAGCAATCCACAATTGATGGCCCAACGGGCCGCGCTGCGTGCAACAGATGAAGGCGTGTCGCGTGCGCGCTCCGCATTCCTGCCTAGCCTTTCCGGGGAATATACCCATAGTGAAGGTGAAACAGATGTGGAAGCGAACGGTGTTACCGCATCGTCCAAGCCAAAAAGCGACAGATATAATCTGACTGCTAGCCAAAGCATCTTTAACGGTTTTCGCGATCGCAATGCGGTGAAAAGCGCAAAAAGTTCTGTGATGGCCGGTCGGGCGCAATTGCAATCTGTAGAGCAGCAAGTGCTTCTTGAAGCCGTTACGGCCTATATGAATGTGCTGCGTGATGAAGCTGTGGTTGAGCTTAACAAAAACAACGTGCAGGTGCTGGAGCGCCAGCTTCAGGCAAGCCAGGATCGTTTCCGGGTGGGTGAGGTAACCCGCACGGATGTGGCGCAATCTGAGGCCCGTCTTGAAGGCGCGAAGTCTACCCTGTTGTCGGCCGAAGCTGGCCTTGCGGCAAGCCGTGCGCAATATCGCCGGGTAATTGGCGACACGCCGGGAAGCCTTGAATCGCCTGCAAGCAAGCCTGAGCTGCCAGTTGACCTTGACGCGGCGATTGAACTTGCCATGGAACTGAGCCCAGGTGTGATTGCTGCGCGTTTTAATGAAGAAGCAGCCAAGCATGGCGTTAGTCAGGCGCGCGGAGCCTTCTCGCCGACTGTAGGCGTTCAGGCTTCCTGGACAAAAACCAGCAGCAACCAGTTTGATGATCCGATTACGGGTGGTGTGGCAAACGGCAGCACGACCAACAAATCAGTAGGTGTTCAGCTTTCTGTGCCGCTTTATCAGGGTGGCTCGCGCTTCTCCGAGCTTCGTCGCGCCAAACAGGTGCGCAGCCAGCGTTTGATGGATATCCGTCAGGCGGAGCGTGTGGCTCAGGAAAACGTATTTGTTGCATGGGATCAATATCGTGCGGCGGTTGGCCAGATCCGGTCTTCTGAAGCACAGGTTCGTGCCAGTGAAATCGCGCTTGAAGGTGTGCGGCAGGAAGCCTATGTGGGTTCCCGCACCACGCTGGATGTGTTGAACGCGGAGCAGGAGCTTCTGAATGCGCGCGTGGCGCTTGTTCGGGCCCAGCGTGACGAAGCTGTTACGGCCTACAGCCTGGTATCTGCAACAGGCAAGCTGACAGCAAAAGACCTTCAGCTTGGTGTAACCGCCTACAACCCGGACGTATATTACGACAAGGTTGAAGACAAATTCATCGGTGCAGACATCGAATAGCGTTAAAAATATTGCATATTATAAAAGGGGCCTTTTGGGCCCCTTTTTTGTTGCTCACAGCCACCTCAATGTGCCTTTGGGGTCACGCCTTTATGCAGTTAACTGCCTTTATGAGCTTAAGAATTATTGACACGGGACTCTCTTAAAGGTACCTGTGGATGAGGGAGTGTTAACAGTGGCTGGTCAATGAGCGATAACGCATCTGAAGACGAACCGACAATGGAAGAGATCCTGGCGTCAATTCGCCGGATCATTTCTGACGAGTCGGAAGAAGAGGCAGCAACCGCCGAAGCTGAAGATGACAGCTTTGACGAGGAGCCTGCTGACGCCCCTGAGCCTGATCCGGAACCTGAGCCCGAGCCGATGCCCGAGCCAGAACCTGTGCCGGAACCAGAGCCAGAGCCCGAACCTGAACCTGTGTTTGAGCCAGAGCCCGAACCTGTGTTTGAGCCAGAGCCGGCGCCTGTTCCGGAACCGGAACCATTCCCTGAGCCTGAAGAAGATGTCTTTGAGCTGACGGAACTGGCAAGCGCCGGTGAAGTTGAGGCAATTGTTTCGCCTCCGGTAGAAACCCGTACAGCAGCGAGCTTCGAGCATCTCACACAGATGATGGTCGCGGGCTATGACGGTGCTGACAATACGCTGGAATCACTTGTGAGGGCGATGTTGAAGCCGATGCTGCAAGGGTGGCTGGACGAAAATCTGCCTGCGATCGTGCAGGATGCGGTAGAGCGCGAAGTGGCGCGGATTGCCCGTCGCAAATAGAGTATCGCAAACAGAAGGCCCGATAGAGTGGCTGATACGATGAAGGCTGGTTTACACCAGCCTTTTTGTTATTCAGCGTTTCTTTTGGTTAGTAGATCAATTTTCCGGTATCGCGAATTTGTCGTTCACCAGTGTTGTAATCGCCCCCATGTGAGGTCGCGTGGCAAACTTTTTGACGATAAATTCTTCATTCCCCGGCGTGTAAACCACGGTGTTCGAGATTTGATACCCGATGCCATAGGATTTCGTGATGGGGTCCAGCCACAGCGCGTTGCGGTTAAAGTCAATGGCATAGCGGAAAGGCCTGAACATGGTGGCGCCGATTATACCATCGCGATCGTCAACTTTCTGCGGGGCATCGGGCGAGATAAAAATCGGGATATTGCGGAAAATCAGCCTCCCAAAGCGGACGAGCCCAAAATAGAGGACACCCTTGTTCTGGGCCTCAAGCGCTTCGCGTTCCTGGCTGCTGGTAGCCTGGAGAAACTGTTTCTGGTCCCAGTAAACGATGCCGCCCGGATAGCCGGTGTCGAGCAAAAGTTTTTTCTGGGTTTTGATTGCTTCCCACGGCAGTTTTGAGCGGTGAATGATATAAGGCGTGCCACCATCCATATGAATGGCATGGCGGTGACGATAGCCAAAGCCGATTTTTGTGCCGTTCTTCACCAGCGTGACAGTTTCAGCAACTGGATCAATTTGTACAATGTGGGCTTCGAAAAAGTCACGCCCCAAAATGCCATCAATCTTGGACGCAAGCTGATCGGAAACTTCCTCATCTTCGTTAATGAAGAGGGCATTATCTGTACTGAATTCATAGGTGCCTGATGTCAGGGTGACTGTCGGCAAACGAAAACCTGTTGCTGACGCCCTGAATGCAGGGAAGGAAACCTCAACTGAGTCCCGCAACGCAAAATGTTCAGGCTTGAGGGTCTTGTTCTCAAAAAACACTGTCGCCGAAGCGCCAGTATCGAGCAACATTTCAACATTGACGCCATTCACTTCAAAAAGGATATGGATGCGGTTATTCACTACACGCATAGGCAATACGGCGATCGCCCTGAAACGGCTTTCTTCGGTGAAATCTTTGCTGGCTGCCATGGCAGGCAAAGCAGGCGCAAGGAGAAGGTTAAGCATAAGCAGCGGAGCAAGTGATTTGGTCCACCAACGTTGTTTGGTTCTGTTTTTTCCCATTACTTCCATACGGGCAGTATAGCCCAATTGGCGGTCCTTCGGAAGATCAACGAAAGCTATAATGTAACTTTTTATCTCATGTGGGGCACAGCTCACCGAAAAAATATCAGCGGATGGGAAAAAATGGCCGCATTCGGGCTTTCGTTTTGGCGCGTTTTTGTGCATGGTGCGGCGCTGTTTTAAAAGAAATACTGCGTCTGAGGCAATATCTTCAGAAGCAACCAGGAATAACGGATTTAAAGATGTTGGATAAGACCTATTCCCCGGCGGATATTGAAGGCAAATGGTACGAACATTGGGAAACGTCTGGCGCATTCAAATGCGGCCAGCGGGCTGATGCTGAACCCTATGTCATCATCATGCCTCCGCCGAATGTGACAGGTAGCCTGCATATGGGGCATGCGCTTGATAACAGCTTGCAGGATGTACTTATCCGGTTTGAGCGCCTGCGCGGCAAAGACGTATTGTGGCAGCCAGGTACCGACCATGCTGGTATCGCGACACAGATGGTGGTTGAACGCCAGATGGACGCTGAAGGCGGGCCAACGCGAAAGGAAATGGGCCGTGAAGCGTTTCTGGAGCGCGTCTGGAAATGGAAAGCGGAATCCGGCGGCACCATCACGGGGCAGCTTCGCCGTTTGGGCGCTTCGTGTGACTGGTCTCGCGAGGCCTTCACGATGGATGAACCACGGTCTGCGGCAGTGCGTACAAAGTTCGTACAGCTTTATAAGGAAGGCCTGCTTTATCGTTCCCAGCGCTTGGTGAACTGGGACCCAAAGCTTAAAACCGCTATCTCTGATCTTGAAGTGGAGCAGAAGGAAGTTGATGGCAACTTCTGGCATTTCAACTATCCGATCGATGGCGAGGAAGGCCGCTTCATCGAAATCGCAACCACACGCCCTGAGACCATGCTGGGCGATACAGCCGTAGCGGTACACCCGGAAGATGAGCGCTATGGTGACCTGATCGGCAAGTTCGTGAAGCTGCCGCTTGTTGGTCGCCTGATCCGCATCGTAGGCGATGAGCATGCCGATCCGGAGCAGGGCACAGGTGCACTGAAGGTTACACCAGCCCACGATTTCAATGACTTTGAGATCGGCAAGCGCCATGACCTCGAAATGATCAATATCTTTGATGAAAATGCCTGCATCAATGAAAATGCGCCTGAAAAATACCAGGGCATGGACCGGTTTGAAGCCCGTAAGGCAATTGTTGCTGATATGGAAGCCGCTGGTTTTCTGGTGAAGATTGTGCCGCACAAACACATGGTGCCTTATGGGGACCGTGGCGGTGTCGTGATTGAACCATGGCTCACAGACCAATGGTATGTAGACGCAGAAACCATGGCCAAGCCGGCCATCGAAGCGGTTGAAACCGGCAAAACCAAATTTATCCCCAAGAATTGGGAAAAAACCTATTTTGAATGGATGCGCAATATCCAGCCCTGGTGTGTTTCTCGCCAGCTGTGGTGGGGGCATCGGATTCCGGCGTGGTATGCGCCTGACGGCACTGTTTTTGTGGAAGAAACAGAAGAGGCCGCATATGCCGCAGCAAAGGCGCAATTCGGTGACGATGTAACGCTCAGGCAGGATACTGACGTTCTGGATACCTGGTTCTCAAGCGCCATGTGGCCATACAGCACCATGGGTTGGACCGGTCCGGAAGACGCAGAGCTGCCAGACCTGAAGAAATATTATCCGAACACCACGTTGATCACTGGTTTTGATATCATCTTCTTCTGGGTTGCCCG
>JABXIS010000011.1 GCA_013372975.1 Alphaproteobacteria bacterium | reverse complement strand
TGCTGGGTGGTCGTGCGATGGAAATCGTGCACGATCAAGACGGCCTTGACCGCTATATCAACGAGGCGGTGCAGGTATCAGGCGACAGCCCCGTGCTGATCGATGGTTTCCTCAACGATGCCACTGAAATTGATGTGGATGCGCTTTCTGACGGCACGAACATCCATATTGCAGGCATCATGGAGCATATCGAGGAAGCTGGCATTCACTCTGGCGACAGCGCCTGCAGCCTGCCGCCATACAGCCTGCCTGTTGGCATTGTGAACGAAGTGAAGCGCCAGGCGCGCGAGCTGGCGACGGCCCTCAATGTGGTTGGCCTGATGAACGTACAGTTCGCAGTGAAAGACGGCGAAGTTTACCTGATTGAGGTGAACCCGCGCGCAAGCCGCACCGTACCATTTGTCGCAAAAGCTGTGGGCTACCCGGTCGCTGCCATCGCCGCACAGGTTATGGCCGGCGCGAGCCTGAAGGACTTTGAACTTAAAGACCCGATCACAGAGCATGTAGCGGTGAAGGAAGTGGTGATCCCTTGGGCGCGCTTCCCTGGCGTGGACGTGCTGTTGGGCCCAGAGATGAAATCCACCGGCGAAGTGATGGGCATTGACCAGAACTTCCCGATGGCATTCTACAAATCCCAGTTGGCCGCAGGCGTAAAACTGCCTGAAGAAGGCCAGGTGTTTGTTTCCGTCAAGGACAGTGACAAATATGCGCTGGTGCCACTGGTGCGTGACCTTCTGGCCATGGGCTATGACGTGATCGCCACTGGCGGCACGGCCGATTACCTCAAGACCAACGGCCTTGAAGTGAAACGCGTGTTCAAGGTGACGGAAGGCCAGCGCCCACACGTTCTGGACATCATGAAGAACGATGAAGTGCAGCTGATGTTCAACACCACCGAAGGCAAACAAGCCATCGAAGATAGCTACGAGCTTCGGAACACGGCCCTGATGATGAAATTGCCATACTTCACCACCATGGCTGCCGCAGCGGCCGCTGTTCAGGCGCTCAAGGCCCTCAAGGCCAAAACGCTGGAGGTCAAGCGACTGCAAGATTACGCGGCATAAACCGTTTTAAGGTTTCAGAAAAGCAAGCTCCCCACCCGAAAGGATGGGGAGCTTTTTCTTTCAGGGTCTGGGAGGAGCCCCTCAAAGATCCTTGTTAGTTACCGAAGGGTGATTGAACCGGGCTCAGGCCCGCCATCAACCGCCCGGTAAATAACTGCTGTCGTTTCTCGGGCAATGGGTGGAATTGGCCTGCATGCGCATCCCTGAGCAGTTGCTCTAGCCCGTTCTTGCGGAAGAAGGCGGCACCGCCCGCCACTTCAAGGGCTTTTTCAACTGCCAAGATCACATGGTTTGCGCAGACGCTTTTGCGCACCAATATCTGGCTGGCCAGTTCCGCAGTTGGCGTGAAATTCAGGTCATCAGCCATTTCCAGCATGGAATCTGCCGCCATTTGCGCGGTCGCCAACAAGTTTTCCAATTCACCCAACTGAACGGCCTTTACGTCGTCCACCGGGCGCACAGTAGCTTTCTGAACTGAGATTTTCGCAGCCGCCTCTGCCACACCGGTATAGACCGCCATGACAAGGGGCATCGCCACTGTGGTGATAACCGCAAAAGCCGGGTGAAACGGCCCGCGTGGGCGTTTCATGGCGATGGCCTCATCCGGCACGAACACATCCTTGAACTGCATGGTTTGCGATCCTGTCGCGCGCATTCCCATGGTTTTCCAGTCATCCATCATGGTCACGCCTTCGCTTTTAAGCGGCAGCGGAAAATGGATTACCGATGGGCCGTCCTCAGGGCAGTCATAGGCGCACGAGGTGATGGCAATATCGCCATCTGGAGAGCCGCTTGCGAAGGCCTTGAAGGCGTTGATCCGGTATCCGCCCTCAACCTTTTCAGCTTCACCACCACTATCGAGCCAATCGTTGGCGCCCGTGCTCACCAACACCAGTTCGCCAGCCAGCACCTTTTGTAGCAAAGCCGCACCAGGTTTACCGTCCTTATGGTTTTTTGCTGCTGCAGACACCAGATGCTGGTGCATGGAAACCGCAAGCGCGGTCGATGGGCAATAGCCCGCAAGTGCCCTCAAAAAAGCCGCGATTTCACGATGGCTGATGCCAGGGCCACCCAAATCTGTTGGCACCTGGGCAGAAAACACACCTCTTTCCCGCAGCGCACTGTAGTTTTGATGTACGAAAGTATCGTCTGCATCATGCTTGGCTGATCGCTCGGCAAATACTGGACCCAACTCGGCCAGGATTGCATCCAGATCTATGGTTTTACTGTGCATATTCATTGGAACGGTCTCCTTACCCGGCTGACAACGCAGCGTTTATGCTGCTTTCCCGGAAGCAAGCGCATGAACGTCACTTGCTCTAAGGGGCTGCCCACCAATGGCCCATTCGCCTTCATTCACTTCTTGAATGCGCACCCAGGTCACCGGGCGCATGGCTTCCCCTTCCACGGATATCATTGCATCAGTTACACGCTCGATCAAATCGCGCTTTTGGTCTTCGGAAAAAACATTCTTGATAACGTCAATTGTAACCAGTGGCATTTTCTATCTCCTTGAGTTTGTCACCGATCCGTTCGGTGTCTTGAGGAGACAATGCCGCAAGCCCAATGGGCCCGATAGTTCACGGATTGAAGTAAAGCACTACAGATTCTATAGTTTCCAACTACAGATTTAGAAGTTACCCTGTTTCCGAGGGAGAAGCCTATGCGGTACGGTCAGTTTTGCCCCATTGCCAAAGCCAACGAGATATTGGGAGAGAAGTGGACAATCCTGATTGTGCGCGAGCTTCTTGTTGGTGCCCGCCGCTTCAACGAGCTTCAGCGAGGCCTTGGCATGATTTCTCCGGCGCTTTTGACCACACGATTGAAAGGGCTAGAAGATCAAGGCTTGATTGTCCGGCGCAAAATCAACGGTCAGAAAGGGTTTGAATATTTCCCCACCCCCGCTGCGGAAGAGCTGATGCCTGTTATCGTCGCCATGGGCGAATGGGGTTTGTGCTGGGCACGGCACAATATTACAGACGATGATTATGACGCAGAATTCCTGATGTTTTATCTGGAGCGCAGCATTGACCCTGCCAAACTCCCGGGCAACGAAACAATCATACGTTTCGAATTCACAGACTATGAAGCCCAGAAAAACTGGTGGCTCATGGTTCATACAGACCGGGTAGAACTTTGCATCAAGGACCCGGGCAAGGACGTGGACGTGTATTTCACCTCGACGGTGCGCACAATGGCAGATGTCTGGATGGGGGATATGAGTTATCGGGATGCCATTTCAAATGATAGCCTGAAAGTGGTTGGCCCTCCTGCCCTGACGCGCAATATCTTCTCGTGGCTGACCCCAAGTATATTTGCTGAATCTCCGCGGCCATAGGTTGCCTGCAGCAACAACTGATAGCGGCCGCTGCAGCTAAAATCGATCCAGCTTGATTTTTCGGCAGAAAATGGCTAAATGAAAAGACCTGCGCCGGCCCTCACGGGTCGGCGCTCCTGTTTTGTTTAGGGCTGGTCATGCGGATCAGCCGAAGAAAAATATAGAAATGGACGGGACACATGAACGAAAAAGTGCCCATGCTTCAGGATGGTTACGACCGTCTGGCTGCAGAACTGAAGAATTTGAAAAGCGTTGAGCGCCCCGCTGTTGTTGCAGCGATTGAGGAAGCCCGCGCGCATGGCGATCTATCTGAGAACGCCGAATATCATGCCGCCAAAGAGCGCCAAGGCCACATCGAAGGCCGTATCATGGAGCTGGAAGGCAAGCTTTCCCGCGCTCAGGTGATCGACCCGACAACATTGGGCGGTGACAAGGTTGTGTTTGGCGCCACTGTAACGCTTCTGGACGAAGACGACGAAGAAGTTGTTTACCAGATTGTTGGCGGTGATGAAGGCGACGTAAAAGCCGGCAAGATTTCCTACCAAAGTCCGATCGCACGTGCCCTTATAGGCAGAAAGGTTGGCGTAGAAGTGGAAGTGAAAACACCAGGCGGTGAGCGCTATTACGAAATCTCCAAGCTGGAATTCAAGTAAACCAACCGAGCCTGAACCAATAAAAGCCCGCTCAGTTCAGCGGGCTTTTTATTTGGGCTTCACGCCTTCGGGTAGCATTTGCAGAGGATCTCCGACCGGGTATCTGGCCAATATCTCCATGTGTTCAGTACTTCCCAGAAAATTCCGCAGCACGGCATCCACTTGCCAAACATCCTCTTCCGGCACTGTCTTTTTGCTAAACATGAAATGAACGTCATTTTCATGAATCAATACAGGCAAAGGAACCACTTTTGCCTGAAGTCCAAGTTTATTGATAAGATAGTGGATTCCATTTTCGTCCCCTACCATTACGTCCACGCGGTTGGCGGCCAAGGCCTTCACGATGGTGGTGTATCCTTCAATCAACATAACACGCGATTTGAAATCGGGGTCACTTTCCAGGCGGGCATGAAATTCCGCCCCCAGCCACATCCCAATACCAGCTGCGACACGCGCAGATGACCTGGCCAAATCATCGAGGCTTCTGATTTTCAAAAGTTCTTCATTCCCACTAAAGGCGAAAGCAACCATCCGCTCGCGTCGATACGGCACCGAAAAATATGCATATGATTGCCTATCAGCGTTCTTGGACGCTGACAAAACCAAGTCCACCATGCCTGCCTCGGTAGAGACAATATAACGCTTGAAGGGCATATACCGGGGCTCATAGCGGCATCCAAGTCGTTCAAATACTGCATCCAGGATTTCCACATCCACCCCTACTGGTTGCCGTAGTTCGTTGCCGTAAAAAGCTGGCGGGATATCGGTCCAACCCATACGGTAGACTTTCGAGCATTCCCCGGCGGACGCGCCGCAAGTAACACCCAAAATCCACGAAACCATGAAAACAACCTGTCGCAACATAGTTCGTCTTATGCCTCACTCACCTGCCGAAGAAATGATGCCCGCACTGATTTTTCCGCCGGCAAACCATTCCTAATCTAACAAAAAAGCCTACCGCAAGGCAGGCTTCTTGTAAGGATAGTTGGTTGTTTCCAAACCATCCTCTTTGATCACTGCACCTCAGGCAACGGCACACCAGGTGTATGCTTGGACGTGCGAATTGTCAGAGATGTTTTCACACTGGCCACATTTGGCGCCGGCGTCAGTTCGCTGGTCAGGAAATGCTGGAAAGCTGCCAAATCACGGGCCACGATCTTCAGGATGAAATCAATTTCGCCGTTGAGCATGAAACACTCACGCACCATTGGCCATCCCTGACACTGATCTTCAAATTTCTGCAGATCGGCCTCGGCCTGGCTGTGCAAACCGACCATAGCAAATACGGTAAGGCCATAACCAAGCGCTTCCTGATTCAGGTCTGCGTGATAGCCTTTGATATAGCCTTCTTCCTCAAGCGCGCGGACACGACGAAGGCATGGTGGCGCTGTGATGCCTACCCGTTCGGCCAGCTCAACGTTCGTGATGCGGCCCTCAGATTGCAGGCATGAGAGGATTTTGCGGTCGACCGCGTCAAGTTTGACACGCCCCATACTTATACTCCTTAGAAATGTCCCCCTGTTCGGATGGCATCTTACAGGCGCAGCTTTTTAAAATAAAGTTCCAATTTCAAACAATTATATTTCTAATGTTAATCATCACTAGCATCATGATTCTTTTTGGGTAGTATAGAAGACAAGGTGATTCGGGAGCTATTTTCACCTCTGAAAAAAAGATAATTCTGTAGGCTGGGACGGGCCTTTGCAACGCCTCGTATGTGGGCGATGCATGACAGTTGAAGTGGGTGTAATTGTGGGCAAAGTGTCGGCTTTCGACATGGAAGCACTGGACAGTCGGATCAGGGAACTGGTTGCCTTCGCGCGAGAGCGTGACGGAGAAGACCGTACAACCCTGTTCAGATCGTTGGTGGATATGTTCCTCACGGGCAAAGCGCCTGTGAAAGAGCCAACGCGCGGCCAGCTTCTGGATGTGATCGAAGCCCTTATTCCCCATGTTGACCCTGAAGGCCGCCGCACTGTGGCAGAAATCCTTGCCGGCCAAAGCAAGCCCCCCATGGATCTT
Organism: Alphaproteobacteria bacterium; assembly: GCA_013372975.1. GTDB lineage: Bacteria > Pseudomonadota > Alphaproteobacteria > Sphingomonadales > Kordiimonadaceae > Kordiimonas. Next base: position 296,586 of record JABXIS010000011.1, on the reverse strand, counting down.
GTTCGCAGGCTGGCCCGAGACCGCGCCAAACTGATGGAAGACATGCTTGTCAGTGCGCCGTTTGATGAAGATGACATCATCGAATTGATCGGCACCACAGGCCGCGAACATCATCAGATACTTGCGACACGCAGTGACCTTTCCGCCAATGTCTGGATTGCTTTGGCCCGTGCAGCGCCCTCTGCGCCGCCGTTCGAGCGACAATCAAGCCTTGCTTTGTGGCGAGACGATCTTGGTGCAAACGCAGATACAGATCTGGCCCTTGAAGAGGATCGGGTGGAAGTTTTTGTAGAACCACGCCGCGCGGCAGTGGGCGGCAGCAGCAGTGCCATTATGTCTGCGCTGAGCGGAGAACCTTCTGTTAAGGCAACTGTAACACGCTTGCATCCGGAGGCATCCGGACCGACCTCCCTTGAAAGTGACAAGAAACCGGCAAGCCTGCGAATCCTTAAAACTGACGAGGATTTGATTGCCGAACGCATGGGTGACCGCCCGACACCACCTGAGGCAAAGATGATCAGAGGGCGGGAAGAAGATAATCCTGAACAAACACATAACCTAACCACAACGCAGGCATCCATTTCAGATGATGAAGATGTCGGCTTTGAAACACCTGCTATAGAGGCCAGCATCTCGGATACGCCCCGTTACCTCCGGGATCCTGGACCAGGTGGCTGGGCATGGCGCAGCGACAGGGATGGCTTCATCACGATTGTCTCGCCTTTTGCTGCAAAATTATTTGGAGAATCCCAATCCCTGATTGGTACTGCCATGCTTGATATGCTGGGGCTAAACACCAAGCTGGATCATCCTGTTAGCCGGGCGTTCCAGCGACGGAGCACAATCCATGATGCCCCGATCAACCTGCCGCAGCTTAGCTCACCAAACCAATATTGGACGCTTGAAGCTGCCCCGGTATTCAGCGCCAGCGGCGGCATCTTCGAAGGATTCGAAGGTATTTTAACACCCGTTGTGCCTGCGCAGGGCGAAGATGACGCCAAGGCCATGGATTATGATCAACCGTTGTTCCTTGATGATGAGCGTGTCGGCGACCCAGAGGAGGAGGAGGAAGCCTTTTCTATCCTGGATCGCCCAAGTGTGTTGCAGTCCGAAGAAACGCGGGTCGTAACGAAAGAAGATGCACCTTCGCGTGATATTGCAGAACACAAGAACCCGCTTGCGGATATGATCAACAGCACCGCAGCTGCCATGGTCCGTGAAGCTGTCGCCGATGCCCTGAATCCGCTGACGCCAAAAGAGGAAGCAGAGCGTTTCGGGGACGGTCAGGAGCAACCAACACCTGCCACTTCATCCACCAAGGCAGAGAAACACAACAGCAGCGAAACCATCGCGACACTTACATTGCTGGAAGAAGCGTTGGCCCGACTTACTGCCGCAGGAGAAAAAGGCGCAACTGCACAGATCCGCCTGCAAGCGGATATTGCAAATGCGTGCCTCAAATCTTTAAGGGCGCAACTGACAAACGCCGATTAGCCTTATCCGTCAGTGCCCTACGGTCGTCATCCCGCGTTCATCAAACCGCTCTATACTGATTGAAATGCTGGCTCTTTATGCCGCACCTAAAATTTTTATGGCTATCTTTGTAAGCTATCGCACGGTCATAAGACTGTACCCATAGCGGGAACACCCGAGAAACGATAGCGATAGATATAAGAACAAAGGATCACATCATGGCTTTCACGAATACCGTACAGCGCTTGGCTGCAGCCCTACTGGCCCCACTGCTTGTTCTGGCCCTGCTGGCGGCTACAGCGCCGCTGCGAGCAGAAGAGCAACACGCACCAGCGCTCTGGAAAATCGAAGACGCCGATAGCGAGATCTGGCTTTTTGGTACGGTTCATATCCTGAACCCAGCACTTCAGTGGCGTACTGATGCCATCAGCGACGCCTTCACAAAGGCGGATACCCTGATCGTGGAAGCGCCAGCCGTGGATATTGATCCTGCCGTGCAGCAACAGCTGGTGATGAAATATGGCCTCAACACCACTGGAAACAGCTTTATCGACGAGCTAAGCGACGAAGGCCGCGCAAACTTCGTGAAAGCGCTCGTAAATCTGGGCCAACCGGCAAACGCCATCATGAATTTTGCACCCTTCCGCCCATGGCTTGCGGGTGTGACTGTTCAGGTCATGCAAATCCAGGCCCGCGGTGGTCATCCTGACGCTGGTGTAGACACCATGTTATGGCGCGAAGCGAAGGAAGCTGGCAAGGAATTGGCCTACTTCGAAACTCTTGAAGAACAGATGCAGGTGTTTGGCGGCCTGAGCCCTGAAGACGAAATTCATTTCTTCGAGGAAGGCATGCGCCAGCTGAATGAAGAGCCTGAGCTGCTGGACCATATCGTGGAAAGCTGGAAGTCGGGCGACGTTGATGGCCTTGGCGCGAAAATGCAGGCAGCCATGGTCGGTCAGGATGCGCTCTATGATGCGCTTCTCACCAACCGCAACAAAAACTGGGCCGCACAGATCGATGCGCTTTTGGAAGGTGAAGGTAAAATCTTTATCGCCGTGGGTGCTGCCCATCTGGCTGGCGATCACTCAGTACAGGACCTTCTGGAAGCCGATTATGGCATCAAGGCCGTGCGTCAATAGCCCAAGACACAGCTCAGAACAAAAAAGGCGGGCACGATGGCCCGCCTTTTCTTTTGGTATCTATATTCGCTTAGCGGCTTGCCAGGCGGATATGCTCTGGCAGGGACGCCATGTTTGCATCCGGACGCGCCCAAACCTGGTTTTTGCACAGGCCGCGCTTGTTGCAGGCCGCTACCTTGAGCGTACCGTCTTCGAGAAGCTCGATGCTGCCTTCGCGTTTCTTGCCGCCCTCGAGATCATAGAATTTGCCTTTGTTCCAGAGATTGCCGGAAGAAAGGTTGCCTTTGGAAGCGCGCAGGCCGGCCAGAACCTGGGTATCATCGCCAAGGCCGTTAGCTGCCCAAACAAGATCGCCACACAGACGGCGAGAGCCTTCGTTGCAGGCTTTCACTTCTACCACTTCGGTTTTGCCTTCGGTTACCCAGTAACCCATAACCGCGCCCTCGTCATTCGCAACGGCTGCGCCAGCTGCTGCATTTGCCAGAAGGGCTGCCGCCAGGAAACCCGCTGATTTATTTTTGCTGAATGTAAACATTGCTCTGTCCTCGCAATTGATTTGGTTCTTTGGGCAGCCTCACACCACCCTCTCATGTACCAACACACAAACTCATTTACGCTGTCGCTATGGCGCATTCCCTATCAAGGGATTTGTCGCCGAATTTGGTGCTGATATGGCGTGGCTTGCGCGCGCGCGTAAGTCCACAAATTTGCATAATCAAACTTTCATTTATGAATGGGATATGCATTTTCTTCTATGCCCCCGATTGCTTGCCCGGATTCCGCCATCACCGCATCCCCCGTTACACGCTTGATATAGTCAGGGTGTTCGGTGCCCATCCAGCGGTCCCACCAGCTGAAATACAGGCCGAAGTTATATTTGCCGTTTTGGTGGTGCATGTCGTGATGGGTCACCAGTGTCATCTGACGCAGGATTGGTTGCACGGCCCAGCGACGCGGGAAGAGCTCATAGCCAGAATGGCCCACCACATTCCTCAGAAGCATATGCATCATCCAAAGAAGTGTCGCCAGGCCGTGCATTGGGAAGACCAAAAGAAACAGGGGTGAAAACAGGGCATGCACAGTCGCTTCATAAGGATCGAAGCTATAGGCCGCCCAAGGTGTCGGGTTGATCGATTTATGATGCTCGGCATGGATATATTTCATCATGCCCGGCAGGTGCATCAGCCGATGGGTCCAGTAAAACCATGCGTCATGCAAGACAATCATCAGCATCAGAGACCCGATGAAATAGGGCCAGCCATATTCGCCAATATCATCATAGAAATGGAAAAGGCCGATATCCTTGCCAAGCCAGATAGCCATGCCAATCACGGAAAAGATGAAAGCTGTGATGGCTGAATTTTTCGCCTCCCGCCACATCTGCCGGGCACGCGGCGTCTTCTTGCGGATTTTCCGGTTCACGATCCATGGGCCCAGGAGGTGCCAGATCACCAGAAATGCAATGCCCGCAAAAAACAGATACCGGCCAAATTCCCACAGGAATATATTTTGCCAAAGGGCGAACAGGTCGCTCGCAATATTTGTCGCTTCGCTGCCGTTCATCGGCCGATCCTTTTGTCTGTCGATTCACCATCCGACTTTCGTGTCGCTTGCAGACAAATGATCAGAAATCAGCGAGGACCGCTTGCCGTTTTTGAAAACAGCGATGGATTTCAATTATCGGCGATCTTTTTTAGAAAATGACAAGCTATTTGGCCCGCGCAGCGTCCTACCCGCCAAGGCTGGCTCGGCGATATTCCGTGGGTGTTTGGCCCGTGCGCTCCTTGAAAGCCCTGTTGAAGGGCCCAAGCGAGCCATACCCCAGGTCCATCGCAATGGTCAGCACCGGTACATGACGCTTGTCTGTATCGGCAAGCGATTGTTTCGCGGCTTCAATCCGGAAGTCATTCAGGAAGGCGGAAAAATTCCGGTATCCCAGATGGCTGTTGATCAACCGCCTGAGCCGATGCTCAGGCACTTTGGCGGCCTCGGCAAGCCCCGCCACCGTTAGCCCGGGCTTCAGGTAATAGTTCTCGGCAGACATCAGGCGCTGAATTTCGTCCAGGTCAATTTGATCTGCTGGGTCATTGCCTTCTGGCGCTGCAGGAATAACCGCTTTGGCCATCGCTCCAGGCGCCCGTGTGTTCAACAGAATGTCGGTGTTTGCTTTTGTGGTGTGCCAAAAAACAAACACAGCCAGAAGGAAAAAAAGGACCGAATGGAAGAAGGAAGACATGATATCAGGCACGCTTCCCTGAAGCAGGAAGGTTTCCCGAACAAAAATCGTGGAGATGGTTACACCAACTGCCACAATATAGAAGGACCTGAAACGGCGTCTTTCACACAGGAGGTCGTCATCACGGCCTTGCCAGGCCACAAACAACATATGCACAATAAGCCCGAAGCGCAGAATACTGTATATGACAAACACTGTGTCCCGTGCCATGCCGCTCGTATCATACAGCACGCTGAAAAACAGCTGGTTCAACCCGAAATAAAGGAGGGTGCCCGCCCAATGAAGCGGCCCCAGTTTGAAATCATCCTGAAACAGCGACAGGCTGAAAAGCCACACCAACACAGGCCCCATGATACAAAAAGGCAAAAACAGAAACTGCAGTGGCACCGCTTCCTGCGGCAGGAACAGATAGGTGCAAATGCCGTATCCCGCGCCCGACAGGGCCGCCAGCGCCGCCAGTACTGACCTGAGCTGAAGGCCGTAATCCCGCACCACAAGCATGGCCATCATCAGGAAAAGACCAGTGGCGCCGTACCGCGCCATTATATCGAGGGTTTCAATCAGATGCGCCTCCCTTCGCTAGCGTAAGACTAAGCGAAAATCAGCGCAGCGCACCAGCAAGTTTTTTATGCTTGCTAGCCAAGCGCGGCACGACGGTATTCTGTCGGCGTTTGGCCGGTCCGTTCCTTGAACGCCCTGTTGAAGGGGCCAAGCGAACCATATCCCAAATCCATCGCAATGGTTAACACCGGCACATGGCGCTTCTCTGTATCAGACAGGCTTTCCTTTGCAGCCAGAATCCTGTGGTGATTGAGATAGTCCGCAAAATTGCGGTACCCCAGATGCTGGTTTATCAGCCGCCGCAAACGGTGCTCTGGCATATTTGCCGTTTCCGCCATTCGGGCAATGCTCAGGCCAGGTTCCATAACAAAACCATTGACTTCAAGCGTTTTCAGAACCTGCAGGTCATGGTGGTCCATGTCGCTGTCGCGCCCGTTTGGCGCAACCACCTTGCCTGGTACCAAATTGTTCTCGCCACCAAAGAACAGATCCACAGCACCCTGTTTGGTCATACGCCAGTTTAGATAAAGGGCGATAGCAAGGAAGGAGAAAGACTGCAACAAGAGCAGATAAGGCTCGAACCCATAGCCGATCAGGAACCCTTCCGCGATCAGGATACCGATGCTGATCACAATAACAGCGGATACAAACACGGTCCGGAACTGCCGGCGCACTTCCACCAGGTCGTCATTGCGCCCGCGCCAAGCCACGAAGATCAGGTGCGCCAGAATGCCCAGCACGATGAGAATGGTTATGGCACCCGCAAGCGTTATCTGCGGGTGCGGATGAACATCCCGCAACTGGAGCCATTCGTAATAGGCGATACCGCCGGTTAAAAGCTTCGCCGCGCCCACACCAAGGTGCCACGATTTGATCTTAAAATGATCATCAAAGAGCGACAGGCAAAAGAGCCAGCTTGCCACAGGGCTCAGGAACGCAAGCGGAAAAAGGATATGATCCACATCGATGCCGAAGATAGCCAACCCCGGCTTGGACATCAAAAGATAGGCCGCAGATGAAATCGCCGAGAAGCTGCCCAGCCAACAGGCCCGGCGGTCGCAGAAGTCGCGGAACATCAACACCGACAGCCACAAGAGCATGCCAACAGCATTGTACCTTACGATATCGTCCAGTGTTTCCACGCCACCTCCCGAGTGTTGGATCTTTAGCTATATGGGAAATAAGGCCAAAAATTGCCAGCCCTTTTGCACTTCTTTAGATGCCGACAATCATTGGTCAAATACATAGTGATCAAGAAGCTTATTAAGGTTCATATAAATCGGTTTTGTCGATTGAATAAATCGGAACAGTCCGGTTGCATTTAGCCTCCAGAAGCATAAAGTATGGCTCATCAGCGCGGGGGTGATTCTGACCTCCGGGGGTGAACTTTGGCCTCCCCGAGATTTGAACCGTCTCGCGCTCAATGAGATTTAGACCTTTATCATTCAATCATAAGGAGGGACGCATGGCCGTTCTCGCAGGCAAACAAGCCCCTGATTTTACTTCTGTCGCTGTTATGGAAGACGGTTCCATCAACGATAGCTTCAACCTGAAAGAATATCTTGGTGGCGACTATGGCCTCCTGTTCTTCTACCCGCTTGACTTCACCTTTGTGTGCCCGTCTGAAATCCTGGCGTTCCACAACCGCATGAATAAGTTCAAGGAACTCGGTGTTAAAGTTGTAGCTTGCTCCATCGATAGCCAGTTCAGCCACGTTGCATGGCGCAACACACCAACAAAAGAAGGCGGCCTGGGCCCAGTTGATTTCCCAATGGTTGCAGACGTGACCAAACAAATCGCGCGCGACTATGACGTACTGATCGAAGACGCTGGCATTGCCCTGCGCGGCACTTTCCTCATTGGTAAAGATGGCCTCGTATGGCACCAGACAGTGAACAACCTGCCGCTTGGCCGTAACGTAGACGAATTCGTTCGCCTCGTTGAAGCGCTGCAGTTCCACGAAGAGCATGGCGAAGTATGCCCGGCTGGCTGGAACAAAGGCGACGAAGGCATGAAAGCTGACGCTGCGGGCGTTGCTGCATACCTCGGCAAACACGCTGACGAGCTTTAATCAGCGCCGCATTCGCCGCATCTGAATACAGAAGGGCTTCGGACATTTCCGGAGCCCTTTTTGTATGCAGCCACGACATTTTTAGTTTTCGCCCTTGAAATTAAATCGCGCACGATTAAATAGGGTTTATGAACAACATGCCAACATATGACCCTGCCCTGTCGCTGAAGTTGGATGACCAGCTTTGTTTCGCACTTTATTCGGCGACAAATGCGCTGAAGAAAATGTATCGCCCAATGCTGGAACGCCTTGGTCTTACCTATCCGCAATATCTGGTGATGATGGTCTTGTGGGAGCGTGACGGGCAAACCGTATCGGAAATTGGTGACAAGCTTTTCCTGGATAGCGCCACACTGACGCCCCTTCTGAAGCGGCTTGAAAACCACAGCATCCTTGAGCGCAGGCGCGCGGCAGAAGACGAACGTATCGTCCGTGTCAGCCTCACGGCAAAGGGCAACAGCCTCAAGGAAATGGCTGCCACAGTGCCCGGTGAAGCAGTTGGTGCCACTGGCTGCACACCGGATGAATTAACCACCCTGCGCGACGCCCTTGTGCAGTTGCGTACAGACCTGATGGCCAACGGCTGACCCATCAGTTTCCCTGAACCGATAGCTCTTCTATCTGTTCAATTTTCCGGCCATTTAAATAGCGCGCGATTTAATCGCGCAAATTTGGAGATAATCATGAAACTGGAAAAGACACTTTATACTGCCCATGCCACTGCCACAGGCGGCCGCGCGGGCACCGCAAAATCAGATGACGGACGGCTGGATGTGAGCCTTTCAACGCCGAAGGGCCTTGGTGGCGATGACGGCGCAGGCACCAACCCGGAACAATTGTTCGCGGCGGGCTATGCGGCCTGTTTTATTGGCGCAATGAAGGCAGTAGCAGGCAAACAGGGCATCAGCCTCCCTGCAGATGTATCCATCAACTCATCAGTCGGTATCGGCCCGATCCCGGGCGGCTTTGGCATTGAAGCTACGCTTGAGGTAAACCTGCCGGGTATGGACCGCGATGCCGCAGAAGCGCTGATCGCGGCGGCGCATCAGGTATGCCCCTATTCCAACGCCACCCGCGGCAATATTGAGGTGACACTGACACTCGCGGCATAACCGCACCCAGGAACCCCAGGGCTCCAACGGGCTCCGGAAAATCCGGGGCCCTTTATAAGTCCGGGCCAAATTGGGCCCAAGCCAGATCAGCCACCAATTGCGCCAGTTCAGGCCCTTGGCAGTAACGCCAAAAAAAGGAACTCGCTACCGTCCGCACAGAAATTGCGGAGATTTTCCATGAAAACAGTTTTCTTGATGACCATTGCACTGGTGGCGTTTTGGAGTCCCCATGCGCATGCACAGTCGCTCAAACCAAGCTGGTCCCCAGACGGCAAAACACTTGTGTTCTACAAGCGAGAGCAGCCTCATATGCTGATCAAAACACTGGACCTGCAGACCGGCAACATTAGCGGCCTGACAGACAACCATGTATGGCTCCATAGCCCTAAATTCAGCCGGGATGGTAGCCGGATTTTTGTAACCGGTGAGGTAGATGGCACAGCTGGACTGTTCACTGTCGACGCAAAAACAGGCGAAGTGACAAGGCTGGCGAATATAGCAAGCCGAGTGATGCACCCGGAAGAATCGCCAACTGGCGGCCTTCTTGTTTTCGACAAGCAAATGGAAGACGGCAATTTTGACGCCCATTTGCTCAATCTGGCAACAGGTGAGATCGAAGCCCTGATTGGCACAGCAGAGAGTGAATTTCATCCAAGCTGGAGCCCGGATGGCCGATACATTGTGCTTGACACACGGCGTAATAATCTCCGCGAAATCATTCGCATTGATGTGACAAACAAAAGTACTGAAACCCTGCGCTCGGCTGCTGTCGAGACCATCAACCACCCCATCTATGGCCCTGGCCAATCGCTCTTTTTTGCAAGTGGTGAAGGGATCACCCGGTTTGACCTCTACACCAGGAAAGAAACAATCCTGTTTTACGCCGATGAGGGCTGGTCAGCCTTTGCACCTTCCCTCAGCCCAGACGGGAAGAAGATAGCTTTTTCACATGTCACCAAGGATTACAGCAGGGGCCAGATCATGGTCATGGACATTGACGGATCTGGTGCCCACATTCTGCACGATGACGCCAACTAGCCTTTTTGCCTTTCCCGGCCCCAGCGCTACATCAGTGTGGGGGCATAGGGAGGACATATGGCGGTACGGTCACGGCGCAGCAAAACATTTGCAATATTGGCGGTTGTCGCTGCAATTTTGTTGCTTGTTCGGCTTTGGCTCGCGCCGCCAGAGCAGCACGATGAAATCCTGTTCTTTGGCGGTGATATAGAAACTGTGACGAGTGGTCGCGTCGAAGCATTACTGGTGCGAGATGGAAGAATTGCGGCCATCGGCACCCTCGAAACGGTTTCTGCGCTTACAAGCAATAGTGCGCAGCAAATTGACCTTGCCGGCCGCACTCTTCTGCCGGGGCTCATTGAGCCCCATACCCATCCAGTAGCAACGGCCCAATTTGGAGCAACTGTGGACGTCAGCGGCTTCACCCATCAAAGCAGGGCCGCTGTGATGACAACTCTAAAGGAAGCCGCAGATGACTGGACACCCAATGGCTGGGTAATCGCTTTTGGCTGGGACCCTGTGATGGTGGATGACCTTGAACCGCCAACACTTGAAGAACTGGATGCGCTAGCCCCCGACAAACCCCTGGTGATCCTGACACAGATGATGCATGACGCCTACGCCAACTCGGCGGCGCTTGAAGTCGCTGGTATCACTGCCACAACGCCCGACCCCAAGGGCGGCGAATTTGTGAAAGACGAAACAGGCAAACTGACAGGCGTTGTGCGCGAAGTGGCAGCTATTGGCGCCTTGTTCAGTAAGGTACCCTCACCACCCGAAGGAAGCATGGACCTGCTTGTAAACCTGCAGCTTGGTGCCTATGCGCGGGCGGGTTTCACCACCATTGCGGCGGCAGGGCTCGTTGGCTCCGCCCCGGATCAGATTGGCATGGTAAAACGCTTGTCTGCTGCGCGCGATGCGCCAGTACAGTTGGCCATATATGGCCTTCCACATCAGGTCCCTTCTGCGGCTGCACCTGAGAAACCTTCGGTTCCCGGAGCCTTGATCGGCGTGAAATACTGGATGGATGGTTCCCCGTACGCAGGCGGCGCCGCGGTTGAAGACCCTTATGAAGACAGCGCGCTCACACGTGAACGCCTGCACCTCAAACCCGGCCACAGCGGTGCCCTGAACTATGAACTTGAAACTTTCCGCATGCATTTCACCGACTATCACCGGCGCGGGTTTCAAATAGCCGTGCATGTGCAGGGGGAACGTGCCGTGGACCGCGTTCTTGATGTGGTTGAAGGTGTGCTGAAAGCTCATCCGCGTAAGGACCACCGCCACAGGCTTGAGCATAACGCGCTGATCACCAATACGCAGCTAAAGCGCGCGGAAAGCCTGGGCGTGACAACCAGCTTCTTTGTTGATCACGTCACTTTCTATGGCCACCGCCTACCGGAGATTTTCGGGGCAGACCGCACAGCTCGCTATATGCCCACACGCTCAGCCCTTGACACTGGCATGCGCATCAGCCTCCACAGCGACAATCCAGCCACCCCGATCGGGCCGTTCCGCACCTTCGCCGCCGCCGTTACCCGGCAGCCCCTTAGGGGCGGTGACCAGATTGCACCTGATCAGGCACTCACCCGACTTGAGGCCCTGCGCGCCATGACAATAAATGCCGCCTGGCAACTGGGTCTGGAGGCAGAGCGTGGTTCACTGGATATAGGCAAGGCGGCGGACCTGGTTATAGTAAGCAGTAATCCGCTGACCACATCTGACACAGGCCTTGCCGCGATTAAAGCCGAGGCGACATGGATTGCGGGCAGGCCCGTTGACAGGCGCAAAACCACCAGCGCGAACGCAGCACTTTTGTGGGGAACTCTAAAAGCGATATTTTAGAAGTTAATCCCCATGAACGGCGACTGAATCTTTCGGTGCCTGATCCCGTTCATACAGGCCATAGTCCCGCACAACAGACGCCACACGCAGGCGGTAATCCTGAAAGATAGAGGCGCGCCCGCTGGCCTGCCCGCCCCGATGCGGTTCCAGGTTGCGCCATGCTGCTACAGCCGCTTCATCCCGCCAGAAGGAAAGGGACAGATATTTCCCCGGCTGTTTCAGGCTTTCAAACCGCTCCACAGATATGAAGCCGTCTATCTGCTCCAGATACGGCACCAAAGAAGCCGCCGTGTCGAAATAAGCCTCACGCTGGCCTTCGCGGGGTTCCAGTTCAAAGATAACCGCGATCATGCCACCAGCTCCCGCGTGGCGAAAAACCGCAGCAGTTCGGAACCCGCCGCCGCACGCAAAAACGTGCGCTCCTCCGAGAGGATGAACCGCTCCCGCTGCGCCATATCGAAATTGGCTTTGCCGCCCGCATCTTCGCGCAGGCGCGCCCTGTAGGCCTCATAGTCCGCAAGGCTATCAAAACAGATCAGGCCAAGCGCGATATTGTCCGTGCCTTCATGCGGCATGAAATAGCCAATCAAGTCACCGCCGCAGCGGGGGATAATCTCGGCCCAGTTTTTGGCGTAGGCCTCAAATGCCGCGCGTTTGAAAGGGTCCAGGGTATATTTGATACAGCACATAATGGTCATTGATTGTCTCCAAACAAAATTCGTCTGGCACCTTCTTTAGCCAATTGCTGCGCACTCTTGTTTCGACTAAGATCGAACTATGAAAGACGGACCAGATATCGCCCACATCGCCGCCCTGATCGGGGATCCGGCCCGCGCCAACATGCTGACGGCCCTCATGGGCGGCATGGCGCTTACGGCCACCGAACTGGCCGCAGAGGCGGGCGTAACCAAACAGACAGCCTCAAGTCACTTGAGCAAACTTGAGGCTGGAGGGCTTTTGGCCATTCGTAAACAGGGTCGCCACCGATATTATCAACTGGCAGATACCGATGTCGCCCATCTGCTGGAAAGCCTGATGGGGGTTGCCGTGCGCGCAGGGCATATGCGCCATCGCCCCGGCCCGAAGGACCCGGCGCTCAGGCATGCGCGTGTGTGTTATGACCACCTGGCGGGGGATATGGGCATTCGCCTGTATGAAAGCCTGCTGGCCAAAGGCCATATTGCGGAACAGGCGGGCGAACCCAGGTTAACTGATGGTGGCAAAACCTTCATCTCTGGCCTTGGCTTGCCGCTTGAAACGCTGGCTGCCCATCGGCGCCCCCTGTGCAAGGCCTGTCTGGATTGGAGCGAACGGCGCACCCATCTGGCTGGATCGCTGGGCGCAGCGCTGCTTGACCATATCTATGCAAATGGCTGGGCCAAACGCCGTGACAGCAGCCGCGAGGTTATCTTCACCGCAAGCGGCAAACAGGCCTTCGAAGCCTGCTTTGGCTGAAACTTCCATTTCCGGCGATTGTTTCTGCGCTAGTGGCCCTGCATGTCCCATGCGGCTGGCGGCGCGGGCACAGGTTTTGTCAGGTCAAACTCAACAATGAAATCCCGGCCACTGGGGCGCGTTAGCTGATATTGGAACACATCGCCTGTGGTTCGCATATGCCAAGTGTTGCGCACCGATGCAGAAAGGCCATTGGCCTCAAACATGGTTATGCTTTCCTGATCCACCGGGAAGGACAAAATTGGTGCATCAGCCGCATCGGCGATACCGCCATACATGGTCACATCATCCGAATGGCCATCCTCATGCCGATGGTCATGCTTCAACTGAACCTTGTCACTATCCAGACGGGTCAAAACCCAGACGCGGGACCTGTTATCCCCCACATGCAGCGGGATCTTGATCTGCTCTGCGCCACAGTCCCGAACATGCATGACAATACGAGCTTCCGCCCACGCAGCGCTGTTTTCTGTATCCCGAACGACCTTGCCTTCAAAGGCCTTCCCACACTGGCTAGCCAGTGTTTCAAGAACCGTGACCGCATTCGCTTGGGAAATAGTTGAGGTCACGGCAACCAGCATCGTCGCGGCCAATAGGTTTCGCATACAGGTATCCTTCAGAAGTTCTGCCCGAATAGTAAGCCGTGAACCATGAAGCTCAAGCGCAAAATCGGAATACCAGACTGTGGGCTACCGCCTTGTGGCCGTGATCTTGTAAACTGGTGTCCAGCTTATGCCTTCGTCTTGCGAAATCTCCATCACCCAGTTCCAACCTTCGTCGGTTGGCGGGAAAAAGATAATCCGCCGTGGCGGATCCTGCACTGGACGCACGATATTCATCACAATATCGCCGTCGGCGTTCTGTCTGGCCTGAATATGCATGAAGCCGGGTGTATTGGTTGCTGTCCAGGCGATTTCCCACTGGTTTGACGCGGGATCGAAAATGCGCAGGTTCGTGCCCACGCGGCCCGCCGGCTTGCCGTCTGGCCCATTGGGCATCCAGAAGTCCTGTACCGCTATCCCATTCCCGACACAGGTAAAGTTCCAGCGCGCGCCATTGCCCGGCACCCAGGTTTCGCCATCGTCGCGCGACAGGCTATGGTCCTCGATATTCCAGTCACCAACATAGCGGCCAAACTGGGAAACAGGCCCTGTCATACAGCCCTCGGCTTTGTCCATCAAAACATCTGACAATGGGGTTTCGGCGGCCACCGGCGATATCGCCAAACCCGCTGCGACAAGCCCCCACAATGAAATTTTCCTGACCATCCCACTTCTCCTTCCACTGCAGCATATGCTTCTGATGCGGCAACACCCACCCTGATACGATGAACTGGTGCAATGTTACGATCTCCTGTGCATACCCTCTCGCAGACCAGCCTCTCAATAGATATTAGACAGCGCTGTCATTTTCCGGCATACATGGCTTCCAAGGGAGCCATATGCATATGACCGAAAACGAAGTTCTGACACTCCGTCGCACCCACAATTTGGGAACAACGGGTATTACAGTAGGTGGCCTTGCCTATGGCTGTTGGCGGCTGGCAGGCACAAATGCCAAGGCCGCGCATGAGAAGATTGAAACCGCCCTTGATGTAGGCATGACTTTGATCGACACGGCAGATATTTATGGCAGCCGGTGGCCAGAAGGTTTTGGCGAAGCGGAAAGCCTTTTAGGACAAGTGTTGAAAGCGGCCCCAAACCTGAGGGACCAGATGGTGCTGGCCACCAAAGGCGGCATTGTACCGGGCCTGCCCTACCGCTCGGGCGGCGATTATCTTATTCGGGCCTGCGAGGCGTCACTGAAACGCCTCGGTGTTGAGGTGATCGATCTCTATCAGGTGCATCGGCCCGATCTTCTCGCCGCCCCGCAGGAAGTGGCCCGCGCCCTCACCACACTGAGGGAAAGCGGCAAAGTGCGGGAAGTTGGCGTATCCAATTATACGCCAGCGCAAACCCGCGCGCTTCAGGCATTACTCGATTTTCCGCTCGTCAGCCAGCAACCTGAATTTTCAGCACTTCAAACCGCGCCCATCAGTGATGGCACACTCGATCTGTGCATGGAAACTGGCATGGCTGTCATGGCCTGGTCCCCGCTCGCCGGCGGGCAACTGCTCGCGGAACAGCCGGACCAAAAGGTCGCGGCCCCTGTTATCGCCGTACTCAACAGGCTGGCGAATGCCTATGATACCGACAGGGCATCGGTTGCCCTCGCCTTCCTGATGGCGCATCCAGCGGGAGTTATCCCCATAATCGGAACGCAAACCCCGTCCCGTATCAGGGCGGCAACGGCAGCCTTTGATGTGCCACTTACCCGGCGGGACTGGTATGACATCCTTGAGGCCAACCTTGGCCACGCTATGCCATAAAAGCCTGTCTTCCTCGCCCATTTCCCTTTAAGCTTTGCATCTGGGTAGGGAAACGGGGTCTGTATGCGCCAACTACTTCTTACGATTTTGATTGTGCTTTCAGGCACAGTGAGTGCCCGTACCGCACAGGAGAAAACCGCCAAAATCGAACATCTCTGGACCGTTACAGAAGGTATGTTCGAGCCCGAATCTGTGGTGGTGGACAAAGCGCGTTCGCAAATTTATGTATCAAACGTGGTGGGTTACGGCTTGAATGGCCAAGGCTTTATTAGCAAACTTTCCCTTTCCGGGGAAATACTGGACGCTAAATGGATCACCGGACTGAATGGCCCAACCGGTATGGTTCTGAAGGGAGATAAACTCTATTTCGCCGATGTGAACGCCCTGAAAATCCTGGATATCAAAACTGGCATCGTTACCGACACGTTCGAGACTTTTCATGAACGCCCTTGCCTGAATGATGTTGCGGTCGCTGACGATGGTGCTGTGTTTGTTTCCGGCAGTTGCACCAGCACGATCTACAGGCTTATGGGCCCTGCCCTTATGCCTTTCATCGAAGATTCCGGTGCACTGAAATTCGTAAATGGCTTGTTTGTGTCGGATGAACTTCTGCTGTCTGGAGGCTGGCAAATCAGGCTCTGGAACCGCTACTCTGGCGAACCCCTCGCCAATGGCCCGGTCACCCGTCAGCCTGATGTGCGAGATATTGACGGCATAGCCTGGGACGGCAGCGCCTTTCTGATCAGCATGGTGGATGATGCCCGCCTGTGGCGCCTTGGTGCCAGTGGTGTGGCTTACCCGATTTCAGACGATGCCTTCCATGCCCTGGATTTCTTCTATGACGACGCAACCGGGCTTCTCATCATGCCGCAAATCATTGGTGAAAAAGGCCATCAAGTATCAGCCTACCGGCTTACCTTTGACTGACCCATTATCTGTCATCAGCTTGCATTTTAGGTTTCATCGGGAATGAAAGGGTCACCGTCGTGCCCAGGTCGGGGATGGAATCAATCTGAATACCGCCGCCGAGAAGGTCCATGAACCGTGCAACCAGCGGCAATCCCAGGCCAATCGCAGCGTCCTCGCGCCCACCGGTTCGACCAAAGAGCGATAAGGCCACAGGAATTTGTGATGCTTCCATGCCCGGCCCTGTATCCATGATGGTAAAGACAAAATCCTTGCCCGCCTTGCTGCCACGTACTGTCACCACGCCATTATTGGGAGAAAACTTCACAGCGTTTGACAGTATTTTTGTGAGCGCCTGCCGCATCAAGCGCCGGTCAATCATCATCTCTATACGTTCACAGCGCACGTCGATCAGCAGGTGCTTTGCGTGCGCTACAGGTTCCACGAAACCAAGCGCTGTATCAATCACGGCGCGCGGATCAACCGCCTGCGGCGTTACCGTGAAATGGCCTGTCTCCAGGTCTGAAACGCTAATGATATCTTCCATCAGGCGCGCCAGATTAAGCCCATTATCCCGGATGATATTGAGATATTTCGCTCGCTCGTCTTCGCGCAGGCTTCCTCCCGCCGGCGACAAGAGTGTCTCTGAAAATTCGGTAATTGCCTTGAGCGGTGTTTGGACTTCACGGCTGATGTTTGAGAGAAAGCTGTTTTTCATATCCAGCGCAGTCGCAGCTTCGGCCTGCGCGATATCCAGATTGTCCGCATGGGCCTTCAGCTCAACATTCGCTTTCTCGAGGCAAGTTGCGAGGAACAGTCGCTCTTCCTGCTCCTTGCGGTACCGCACAGTAAAGAGGATCAGCAAAACGCATGTAAATGCCAGCGCAGCAAAGGGCACCGCTTCAACATTCGTACGTGGCCCGGGAATATAGAAATAGATATCAAGCGCCGCACCACACCCTGCCACCAAAACGCCCCACAAGGCCCAGGTGGCGCCATCACGCTCATTCTTCCGCGCACGCCAGAAAACCAGCAACAGCGCAAACAGCATCAGTACGCTTAAGGTGATGTATGGATCGCGTAGCTTGAACATGGCCGGGATCGGGGCGAAAAACGCAACAAACAAGGAAATGCCGCAAAGGGCTGCCGCCGCTAGCAACAACTCCTGGCTTGCTTCTTCAGGATAGAGCTCTGTCACCAACCAATAGTAGCCAGGCATAATCAGGAACAGGCCTATATATTCCATCCTGAGTGCCCATTCGAGTGGCATCGAAGGCATCAACACCCAGATATAATTGTCAACCATCAGGGACCGCACCAAGAGGACGATCAGCAAGCCGCCTCCAATATAATAATAGCGCCCGCTACCATGCCATAGAGCCAGGAACATACAAACCACGCCCATTGCACCAAGAATACCCGAAAAGATAAATGCCCCCGCCACGCGCGTGCCCTGCATATCCTTTATATCCTTCGCTGGCCCGATAGAAGGCGCCCACAGGAAACCGGCATGGGGAAAAATATGGTTGGACACTTGCACAACCAGATCAAACTGTGGCTCGGAAAATGGGAGATCAGCCTGAAAAAGGCGGCCACTGGCTCCTGCTTCTGCCCCCTCGCCCGGAACGCCGTTGCCGCCAAGGTCATACACCTGCTTACCGCCTTGCGCAGACTGAACCACAGCATACAAGCGATACACCGCCCGGTATTTGCCGGTACGCAATCCATACTCATGGGCTGGCCCCGGCGTATTCAGCCTCAGGACATATGTGCCATAGCCATAGGAGCTATAAGGGCCTTCGCCATGGGCATCTCCCCATACATGCGGAATATCAACGAACGAAGCCTCCAGAAAACGCCTTGACGCTTCATCGGGCGACACGATCTGGCCGGGGAAGTGGCGCCACCCATCCAGCAATTTTGTTTCCTGCGTGATATCCGAAAGGGTAATAGCCGCGTCAGCCTGCGCCGAAGTGGCAGACAGCGACAGTGCCAGAATTAGGATGCCCCAGATGGCGACTAGCGTACGCACATATTTTCCCTTTGCCTGTATGGTCAGACTAACGCGCTTTTCCCGCGAGCGCCATAGCGAGATTGGGCTAATGGGGCCCGCGACAAAAGCCCGCAGTGACGGCCCCGGCCCGCTCGGGTATCAGGCTGCCATACGCCCGCCTGCCCGCGGGTTAAGATGTTTGGAGAGATGACATGACCGATATCGCCCTGCCGCGGCCACGCCCGCGCGTCCTACGCACGCTTTTCGCCCTTAGCCTTCTGGGGCCGTTGATCAAGGATGCCCGCGAAGGCGGCGACAACAGCCTTATGTTTTTCACCATTAATCTCGTTCTCGTGTGGGTATTATCTGGCTTTCTCTGGGGCATTGCTGGTGTACTTGCGATTGCATATCTGTTGGTGCCGACTGCTTTCGCCTTCATGCTGGGGATCATGCTTTTCAGCGGCAAATAACGCCTGTTCGAAAGCGTCGATCAAGCTGATCGAAACATTCCATTGATTGTGGTCTCTCTCTGCCTTGGCAAAGCCCGCCTGAGCCTCTATGTAGAGAGCAAGCTTCGTTTATGCCCCTGCGCCGTGGTGCCGGGGCCTTGTTTAAAGGACTACAGTTATGGCTGACACCAAACACACCAAAATGCTGATCATTGGCTCCGGCCCGGCGGGTTATACCGCTGCGATTTATGCCGCGCGCGCCAACCTCAGCCCAACCATCGTGACCGGCATGCAGGCTGGCGGCCAGCTGACGATCACAACAGACGTGGAAAACTATCCAGGTTTCGCCGACGCGGTTCAGGGCCCTGAGTTGATGGAAGCCATGCGCCAGCAGGCCGAGAATGTTGGCACTGAAATCATCTATGATTACATCAGCGAAGTGGACCTGAAGGCCACACCAAAACGGGCTGTGGGCGACAGTGGCACTATCTATACTGCCGATACCGTTGTGATCGCAACGGGGGCGCAAGCCAAATGGCTGGGCCTTGAAAGCGAACAGAAATTCAACGGTTATGGCGTGTCTGCCTGTGCAACCTGTGACGGTTTTTTCTACCGCGGCAAGGAAGTTGTGGTAATCGGTGGCGGTAACACCGCAGTCGAAGAAGCGCTATATCTTGCAAACATCTGCGAGAAGGTAACGCTGGTACACCGCCGCGACGAACTGCGCTCAGAGAAAATCCTGCAGGACCGCCTGTTCTCCACCGATAATGTGGAAGTAGCGTGGGACAGCGTGCTTGATGAAGTATTGGGTGACACTGACCCGCTGGGCGTAACCGGGGTTCGGCTGAAGAATGTGAAAACGGGCGACACCCGCGAGCTGGATGTGCACGGCGTGTTCATCGCCATTGGCCACAAGCCATCGACCGAGCTGTTCACAGGCCAACTGCCAATGGACGATGAAGGCTATCTGATCAAAAAATCAGACAGCACCGAAACGGACATTCCGGGCGTATATGCCGCTGGCGACGTAACAGACAAAGTATACCGCCAGGCTGTAACGGCTGCTGGCATGGGCTGCATGGCCGCACTTGAAGCGGAAAAGTTTATCGCCCACATGGAGCACGCCGCGAAAGCAGCTGAATAAACTTCCGGGAATTCAGATTGTGATCAGGCGGCCTTTGGGCCGCCTTTTCTTTTGGCCAATAATCGATCAGTCCAGGAGGGGCCCAAGTTTGCGTGCCCGCGCTTGCAAGGCCTTGCTTGTATGGCCCTGTGCATAGTCAAGCCCCTGTCGGGCCATGGCTGCATGTGCATTGTTCTGCGCAGCTATATCCACCATCGCCTGCAAGGCGCAGGTTCGGGCAATGCCGCTCTTGTGGGTGCGCAAGGTTGCATCAAACTCTTCCATCAGCCGCCCCTGCTCACTTTCCCGGAAAGAAAGCTGCGGCAGGATTTTAGCCATCTGTTCCTTAAGCTCCCATTGCTCTTCGCCGTAAGCCCGCGCCAATGCCTCGCGGTGAGGGTTCAACAGGGGCGCGTTTTTCTTCGCCACCGTCATCAAGGCATGGGCCGCATGGGAAACCACCGCCGGCTCATCATGAAACAAGGCTGCCACCACCAGCGCCAAGGTTTCCGGGCTTTCGGCTGCGGCAACCGCAACGTCGCCCGACCGGGCCACTTCCTTGCGGTCTCCTTCCGCCAGCATCTGCAGGATATCAGGGGCCATAACCTATCCCGCCAGCGCCTGATTGACAGCTGCGGCCACTGCTTGGCCCTTGTCTGTGAGCTGTATCTGGTTGCGCCCGTCACCTGTGTTTATCAGAACAATCAGGCCTGCGCCCGATCCGGTCAGTAATGACAAATGCTGATAGGCGGTTGGTTCGGTCATGCCCACGGCGCGGGCAACATCCCCAACGGTCGGCTGGCCCAGGTCCATTGTAACAAGAAAGCATATGATTGCCTCGGCGCTCAGGCCCGGATAGTCCCGCTTGAAAATGACCGTTGCCTGTTCAAGGATTGCTTTGTTGCTCACACCCCACCTCGCCTAATGCGCCAATAACCAGCATATAGTATGCAAAACAAAAGGTTACAGCAAGGCGAGAAGCACACGCTTGGGGCTTGCATGGCCACGCATCTGGTGAAATAGTCAGGCAAGCTTGTAGCGTGCGAGAGAGACGGAGACGACCGTGCTGGATTGGGACAGACTTAGGATTTTTCATACCGTTGCGGAAAGTGGCAGCTTTACCAACGCCGGTGTTCGTCTGAACTGCAGCCAGTCAGCTGTCAGCCGTCAGATCAGGGCCCTTGAGGAAAGCCTGAATGTTTCCCTGTTCACCCGCCACGCCCGTGGGCTGGTGTTAACCCAGGAAGGCCAGGAGCTTTATAATACCGCCCGCGAGATGGTGCACCGGCTTGAGGAAACCCAGCGCACCCTGATGGAAAGCCGCGAGCGCCCGTCTGGCCTGTTGCGGGTGACCACGATGGTAACCTTCGGGGCCGTGTGGCTGACCCCCCATCTTGAACAGTTCATGACCGAATATCCGGATATTGATATCAAACTGATTTTGGATGATGCCGACCTTGACCTTTCCGCGGGCGAAGCCGACGTGGCGATCCGGCTTCACGAACCCGAGCAGGCAGACCTGATCCAACGCCCGCTTGCCACCTTTCACTCGCATATTTACGCGAGCCCCGAATATCTCGACCGCATGGGCACACCCGTAACGCCATCCGATCTAGACCAGCATGACCTGATCACTTTCGGCATATCGAACGTGCCAACGATCAGGGGACTGAACTGGCTTCTGACTGTGGGCAACCCATCTAAGGAACGGACACCAAGGCTGCAAATCAACAACCTTTACGGGGTTCTGCACGCCGTGGAAAAAGGCATGGGAATCGCTGTACTGCCTGATTATCTGGTCCATAACAGGCAGAAGCTGGTACGCGTGCTGCCGAAGGTGGAAGGCACACCATTCAATAGCTATTATTGTTATGCGCCCGAGCTTCGGGGCAGCCTGCGGGTGGCCCTGTTCCGGGATTTCATGGTTCGCCAGATCAGGGCCGAAAGCAATATCCTCTAGGGGTTATTTGCACATACCCGCGCGAACGGTTTCCGCCTTCTCGATCACATCACCTTCCTGAAGTTTGTGGGCCACATCCATACCTTCAGTCACATGCCCCATCACGGTATAGCGGCCGTTGAGGTGCATATTATAGGCGGTGTTGATGAAAAACTGGGTGCTGCCGGTATCGCGCCCGGCTGTCGCCACGCCCACGGTGCCCGGCACATGGATGCTGCCCCACCACTCCTCGCGGATAGTGCCCCAGCTTGCAAGCTCTGGGTCCTCGCTTTGGCCAGCTTGCGCCACAAAATTCGGGATCACCCTGTGCCATAACATGCCGTTCATCTTGCCCACATCGGCCAAAAGCATGAAGTTGGCCGCTGCGTACGGCGCCAGAGACGAAGGCTTGATGCACACATCGCCACGCGTTGTTTGCAGTTTCAACTCCCGTTCCTGATAAGACCGCACCATATTCCAGCCTGGCGTTTTGCGGGGTTTTTCGATGCCCTCAATAGAAGGATCAAGCGCAATGGCTGCTTCCCGCCCACGGATCGTATTCGGGTTCGCTCCGGCGTAGGCCTCCAAAATAGCTTTGCCTTCGTCTGATTGGCTGAGCAGGCTCATTGCCGAAAATGCTTTGTAATAGTCATCGCCTTCAAACCAACGGCGAGCAACAGGCAACACTTCTTCTGGCGTTCGAACATTCAGGGATTGAAGGGCCGTCACGGCCACCCAAGGGTTGGGGTCCTCTACACTGGCCGCAATCAACTGGCTAACCCCCGCATCCATGGCGTCCCGCCCGGCCAATGCTGCCAAGGCCAGATGGCGCATGAAGGTGTCTTCACCTGCAACCAAGGCAATCAGATAATTCTTGCTGCCTTCATCGCTCAGGCTGCCCATGGCACGCACGGCTTCCATGGCAATCTCGTTATTTTCACCACCCGCGAGCGCCTGCAGCG
Organism: Alphaproteobacteria bacterium; assembly: GCA_013372975.1. GTDB lineage: Bacteria > Pseudomonadota > Alphaproteobacteria > Sphingomonadales > Kordiimonadaceae > Kordiimonas. The sequence continues at coordinate 273,937 of JABXIS010000011.1, read as the reverse complement.
TCAGCGATGAGGCATTGCCGAACTGCCGCAATACCCTGACAAGCGCTCGGCTGACATCCGGTGCAGGCGCAGTATCCACGGCATGGGTCACTTCTTCGAGTGACAGAATCTGGTCCAGCTTCTGCAGCCGCCCAAGCAGGTAAGCCGCCTTATAGCCAACGCAGGGATCAGCCGTCAGTTCCAGCAAGTGTGCCACATCCAGATCGGGCAAAGCAGATGGATCGAGCCGGTCATAAACGATGGCCTGCATCAACGCGAACAGCGCCACCTCGCGCGGCTCCATCACGGCGCAATGCCCGACGCCAGTGCCCGCCTCAATGGCATTCACGGTCTCAACAAGATATTGCCGGCCCATGTCGCCGCCAGAAAATCCCATGGCTATCAAACGCGAGACTGAGTTGTCTTCTTCTTCCGCATCCACAAGGGCCTGACCCAGGGAGGCGTCATTGCAAGCAGCGACGCCAAGGGCTGCTGCTTCACGGGCCTCAGCATTCTCATGGGTCAGAAAAGGAGTGATCCTGGCGCAGGCCTCGCCGCCAATCTGTCCCAGATATGTAAGGGCCGCCCATTTACCCGACTTGATTGCCTCTCCAAAAACCGGATTTTGGGCATCCCGGGCATCTGTTGCTTCAAGAAGACGCACATCAAAATCGTTAAATTTGTTAAGATTTTCACTTTTTTCATCGGCAAAAGCTGTATATGCCGAACCAATCGTTAACAGCCCCAGTGCTGCAGTTTTCCTAAGTTTCATCTTAATCCTCCCCGCTAAATCCTTGTGGATTATAGGCTTTTTGGTCAGTAATCCTGCACTATTTTTTGCAGCCTTTTTGCCATTCGTTAACTGGATGCCTTATTTTTTTAAGATATGCATTTTACGCATAGCTGATACGACCCAAAAATGGGTTTTCTTATTCCTTCCCCCAACATATATACCTCCCATCGCCGCTGAGCAACGTACTGAGTAGCTCGCTCGCGGCACCAAGTTTTGACGGTATTCCGTCATAAAGGTCGGTCCCGGGGTTCCTCCCCCCTCCCCCCACTTCCCCCCCGGGACCGGCCCTTTTATTTTGTCTCGTGAGTTCGAGACAGCACTAACCTCCCTATGTTGACAAACTGTTTTCAAGGCTCCGGCGAAATGCCGGGGCCTCTTTTTTTCTTTTGATAAATATTTGGCAATGCTTTCGCGTGTAGTCCTATAATGGAGCGGAAGGATTGAGCGGATGCGACCAAATCTAATCCTGAGTTGGTTATACCTTATGGCAGCAATCGTTGCGGGCACTTCCGCCGTGCATGCTGAACACTTCCGTTTGGGCATGGCCACCAAAGATGACACATATATTGTCGATATCTTGAAACTTGCCCTTGAAGAGGCTGACGGCGATCACACGGTCGAGGCTGTTGGCCAAGTCATCCTTGCCCAGAACAGGGCCCTGAGGGCGCTCGCCGAAGAACAGCCGGGCTATAACCTTCATTACAGCGGTTATGATGCCAGTCGTGAGAAGGAGCTGGCGATGGTGCGCTTTCCAATCACCCTTGGCATGCTGGGGCATCGCCTGCTGGCCGTTAGAGAGGCAAACAGCAAGTTGTTTGCCAATACAAATTCTCTTGAAGACCTCAGGAAAATTGCAGTGCTCGGCTCGGGCATTGACTGGCCAGACACCACTATTCTCAAGGCAGCCGGACTGAATGTCGCCACAGCGACAGACCCTAACCTGTGGCAAATGCTGGCACGAGGACGCTTCAATGCTTTTCCCAGAGGCGCCAATGAAGTTATCCGCCAGGTAGAAGGCGCCAGAGCCGAATGGCCGGAAGAAGGAATCATGATCGACCGCCATATCATGCTGGTCTACAAGTTTGATCATTTCTTCTATCTTGCCAAATCTGACAAGGCCAAAGCGGCCATCATTGAACAAGGCCTGATCAGGGCATTTGAAAGTGGAAAGTTACACACCCTTTTGGCCAATGTCCCTCAGCTGCGGGAGATACGCAAAGAGCTGCAGAAGTACCCTCGCAGGATCATATATCTCGACATGCCCCTTCTTAGCGAAAGCCTCAAGACCCTGCCGGACGAATATTGGGCACCCTTCAGTGATCCGCACTAGCGCGAATTCTTAACCTTTTCATCGCTATAGTCTCCATTGGAGGTTGGGATGCGCATCTTACTTTCCCTATTCTGGCTCCTTTTATGCCTTTCGCCGGTATCGGCGGAAACCTTCAGGGCACCTGCGCCCGACAGAAACCTCAACCACTCCGATTATGAAATCAAACTGCTCCGCATCGCGCTCGAACATGCAGGCGATCATGAGCTTGTTCTGGTGGAAGATTATCGGGGCCTACCATCCAACCAGGGCAGGAAACTGAGGCAATTTGTAGATGGCAACAGCCCCTACGACGTGATCTTCAGTGGCTACAGCCCGGCACGCGAGAATGAGCTGCGCATGATCTATATACCGCTGACACGCGGCCTTCTCGGACACAGGTTGCTCTTCATTCGGCGCGCAACAGACACTCAACTCAAGGCCATTCATTCACTTGCAGGCCTCACAAAAGCCATCACGCTTGGCATGCCCATCTCTCATCCAGAACGCTCAATCTATGAAGCGGCAAACTTCACTGTTGTGGCGGCACCCGGCGGCGAGGCCTTATGGGACCTGCTCGCACGCGGGCGATATGACGCTCTGTTATTCGGCGCAGATGAAAGTGCCCTTATCCTTGAAAAATATGGTGGAATTCGGGACGGTGCTTCCCTCGTCATCTCAAACCATATTCGGGTGAGCTATGCCTACGACAGCTTCTTCTATGTGGCAAAGGGCGACGACCGCCGTGCAGCCATTATCGAGGAAGGGCTGAAAAAAGCTTATGCGTCAGGCGCATTCATGACGCACTTTCAGAATTTCCCCCCCATAAGGGAAGGGCTAGCCTTGATCGAGGCTGGCACGCGACAGGAAATCCACATGGACAACCCGTTTATTAGCGACAGATTCAGGGCCATTCCCGCAAAATATTGGCATCAATTTGGCTCAGAGACTGAGTAAACAAGGATAAAACGCTGCCCCGGACTGGACAGCAAAGGTCATCACACCATATTCTTCTGCCAACTGGTTTTATGGAATATTCATGCTCTTTCGCCTGACCCTGATTTATATTTTGTGTGTCGTTTGTTCAGCTGCCCGTGCAGAACATTTCAAGCTGGGAATACCGTCTGATGACCTCGACTATTTCGGCCCACAAATTGCTGTAATCAAAATTGCGCTCGAACATGCGCGCGGTGACCACACACTTGAAAAAGTGGTTTTTGATACCCCAACACTGCGTGCAATCCGGGATCTGGAAACCGGCGCCACAGACTTTGATATGTTCATTGCTGGATATGATCCTGATAAGGAAAAACGCTTCAGGCAACTCTATGTACCATTGACCCGCGGCTTGCTGGGCATGCGCGTCTTTGCAATAAAACGTGAAAATCAGCCCTTGTTTACAGGGCTGGACACCCTGCGTCAGCTCTCTGGGAAAATATCCGTTACCTCGGCAAACGCGTGGACCGATACACGAATTTTGCAAGCTGCAGGATTTAAAGTTCATACGGCGGAAACAGAAAACCTCTGGAGCATGCTTGCCAATAACCGGGTAGAGGCTTTTCCACGGGCGGTCCATGAGATTGCTACTGAAATACAATTCGCCAGAGACCAGTTCTCAGATCATGATCTGGTGCCAGAACAATCGCTTCTGCTTGTCTATCCCTTCGACTATTTCCTGTATCTCAGGAAAGCCGATACGAGAAGGCAGATCATTCTGCAAACCGGCTTTACAAATGCATACCGAAGCGGCGCCCTCGACAGACACTTTCAGTCACTGTTGGATCGCCTTGAGAACACAGATCAACTGGGACTCAAAAGCCGAAAGGTCATTGAACTTCCTGTCGCGGACCTGAGTTTAGCCATGAAGAAGATACCGGAGCACTATTGGCTGAAACTGGATTGAGCCGCTAGCCCCCTAATTCTTGGCCGCGTTCACGGGCAGCCGTGATTGCCTTTTCCATTAACTGGCCAAGCCCGCCCTCTGCCTGCATCAATATATTAAGCGCCGCGGCCGTTGTGCCGCCCGGGCTTGTGACACGGCGGCGCAACTCGGCAGCGGGAATATCGGTATCAGTGTCCATCAATTTCGCTGCGCCAACCACGGTTTGGCGCGCCAGCTTCATGGCTACTTCTTCCGATAAGCCCTGTGCGACACCCGCCGCAGCCATGCATTCCACCATGTAGAATACATAGGCAGGGCCACTGCCGGAAACCGACGTTACGCTATCGATCAGACGTTCATCATCGACCCATACTGTATCACCGACAGCATGCATCAATTCCTGTGCAAGGCATTTGTTTTCAGTGGAAATATCAGGATCAGCGGCGAGGCCACTAATGCCTTCGCCGATGGCAGCTGGCGTATTGGGCATAACCCGCACATAGGTTCCCTCGCCACCAATTCCGCCCTTGAGCTGGCCCAATGTGATGCCAGCCGCAACCGAGATGATCATGGTATTTGCATCCACAAAGGGACCAAACAGGCCAATCACGTTATCCATCATCTGGGGTTTAACCGCCAGCACTATCACACGTGCCTTCAGGCCGACAGGAAGGTCTCGCGCTGTCTGCACAAAATTTTCAGTTTTTGCGCCCAACAACCGGTCAGCGCTTGCGCCCGGGTCGACGACAAAAAGATGATCGGGCGAAAGCCCGGCCCTCAACCACCCCATTGCCATGGCTTGGCCCATATTGCCACAACCCACCAATACAAGGGGCGCTGATTCACTGAAATGCTGCATCATAAGTCACTCTCGAGCGGGAACAAAAAAAGGCGGAGCCAAGCTCCGCCAATATTGTATGGCAAGCCCCTTCCGGGGCCAAGACCATATCGCTCCCTAAGCCGAACCAGCGCACTCAAGCATGGCGCTTTCAATTGCTTCTTCTGGGGTTTGGCCACCCCACATGACAAACTGGAACACCGGATAAAACCGCTCGCATTCCCCAAGCGCGGTTTCCACCATCGTTACCATATGCTCTTCACCAATGGCGCCCAGAAGCGGATCATTGGCAAGGCTGGCATGGCGAAACAGAAGCGCATCTTCTTCGGCCCAATATTCAAAATGGCCAATCCACATGCGCTCATTGATAAGCCCGATTGTCTGGTAAATATCGCTGCGACGGCCTTCAGGTACCTTCAAATCAAACAAGCAAGCGAACTGGAGGGTTTTGAAATCTTCTCGCCAGAAAACACGGAACTGCAAGTCCGTATACTGGCCCGAGATGAACATGGTCAGCTCATCTTCGCCGTGCCGCTCTACGCCCCATTCATTGGCACCTGCGAGCTCTTCTGCGAGGTCCACAGGATTCTGGCTGATTACTTCGGAATGGCCGGTGCTCAGTGTCGTCATCTCGAGTCCCCCCTGGGAAGATGAGAGCCACCGGGCCTTGCGGGCATACCGGCAACTCAGGTTTCGCCGGTGTGCGTTATCTTCGATTCACCAGAAACACGAAATCTGGCTCCCTTGATCAAATTTAACACTAGATGTAGCGTGCCAAAGCGAGGACTCTCTGGCAAGCATCAATTGTTACGGAAGAGGAATTTTCTGTGGAAAACTCGTTGAAGCACCGTTCTGATCTGGCGATTTTCGCCCTCAGATCAGGCCCTTAGATTCCACTCTTGAAGGAAATTATAGCACGCAAGAATATTGCGTAAGCAGCCTATTTTTTTGCTGACTTCTTCTTGAGAAGGTCAATTTCTGCGCGCAGGTCTTCGTTTTCCATGCGGGCCTTTTCAGCCATCTCGCGCACAGTTTCGAATTCTTCGCGGGTAACAAGATCAAGCTGCGCCAGCTGGCGATCAAGCCAGGCACGGAAATGCTCTTCCATTTCGCCCTTCACGCTATGGGCTGCACCCACGGCTCCAGTGGCAAGTTTGGATAGATCATCGAAGAATTTGTTGCTGGTTTGCATGATTCTTTTCCCTTGGCTTCAGTGCCTTTCATATGGGCGATCCTACGCCAAATTGCAATGGGCGAGTTGCCGCAGATACGGCGCTGTCCCCTGATTTCGCCGAATACCTAAAATTCGAACCGACTAAAATCTTTATAGTTGTGCCATGCCTGTATAGCGTGCTTTTGAAAGACTCCCTAACTTGGAGGAGTCGAAAATGCCAGATGATATCCAGCCACACGAGTCAATTTTCAGAACCACACGTGCTTTCAAGAAGGCGATGAAACAATATCCACATCGCCTTAACGTTATCTCGGAGGGTGATTCCTGGTTCGGCTATCCGCGCAAACTTTCTGGCTCCGCCGGAAACATGATCGACCATATCCAGGATCGATTTGAGGGTCACGTAAACCTTCTTCGGCTTGAACATAGTGGTGATGAAATCGCCCAAATGTTGGCAGGCAAGCAACGGAGGAAGCTCACAAAGTTGCTCTCTCACTGCAAAGAAAACGGTCATAAGATACACGCAATCCTATTTTCCGGCGGCGGCAACGATATTGTCGGAAAATATGATATGGAGCGTTTCTTGAAACCCTATACCTCCGGCATGTCAGCTGAGGCCTGCATTAATGATACAGCCTTCAAGATCAAGATCGAGCAGATCAGGTATGCACTCAAGGAACTTGCGAATATTCGTGATCAATATGCCACCGAAACAAAGATTTTCACCCACACCTATGATCTTCCCTACCTTACAGGTGTTGGCGTGAAACTGGGTCCTATTACAATCATCAAGCCTTGGTTATCGCCAGCGATGAAAAAGCGCGGCATACCAGAAGATGACTATTCATTGGCGCCTCAAAATCAGTTCAGGAGGGAAATCGTTCAGGTGCTTTTCGGCAGCCTGTCGACCATGCTCACGGATCTAGAAGACCAGCACCCGAATTTCTTTGTAACCGACACACTGGGGACGCTGGACAACATTAACCTTTGGCGCAACGAAATTCATCCAGACACAGACGGTTTTGATCTTATAACAGCGAAGTTCTATGCGACGATGAAGGATCAAATTCCCGAACTTCCAAACTGGTAGGAATACCACGCTGCTAATCTTGACATACGCAAACCTTGAAGACTTGACACCAGGCGCACGAGGGCGATGATGGCGCAAAGCTTTCAAGGGATGAAAATATGTCACTTCTGGCCGACGCCGTGCTCACCTTTCCCCAAATCGATCCGTTCGCGCTGGGGCCCATGGATGTTTTCGGATTCGAGCTTGGCATCCGCTGGTACAGCCTTGCCTATATCGCCGGTATCCTGTTCGGCTGGTGGTATATCCGCAAGCAAACCGAAAAGCCGGGCGCGCCCATGTCACCTGCCCATATTGATGACTTCATCACATGGGCCATCATTGGTGTGATCGCTGGCGGGCGTCTGGGATATGTGCTGTTCTATCGCCCCCAGAATTATATTGAAGACCCAATCGCCATCTTCCGTCTGTGGGATGGCGGCATGTCATTCCATGGCGGCGCGATCGGCGTGATTTTGGCCGTGATATTCTTCTGCCGCAAACATAAGCTTGAGCTGATGCGCGTGGCCGATATCGTGGCTGTCGTGAGCCCGATCGGGCTGCTGACAGGGCGGCTGGCCAATTTCATCAATGGTGAACTATGGGGCCGCCCCACTGATGTGCCGTGGGCCATGGTGTTTCCGGGCGCCGGGCCAGACCCACGCCACCCAAGCCAGCTTTATGAAGCCATGGGCGAAGGGGTGATCCTGTTCCTGATTCTGATGTTCCTCTATCATAAAACCCGCCTCGCGAAAGACATGCCAGGCGTGATCGCAGGCATGTTCTATATGGGTTATGGCCTCACGCGTGTGCTGGTGGAATTTGTGCGTGAGCCCGATGTGGGCGTGGCCTTCTTCATGGGGCTGACGCGCGGGCAAACCCTTTCGATCCCGATGTTCCTGTTTGCGGCCTGGCTGATCAGCCGGGGTTTCGCCCACAAGCAGGCCAAACAGGCCGGTTAAATGACACCACTTGGGAATATCCTCATACGCCGGATCGAGGCTTCCGGCCCGATTTCGCTGGCAGACTATATGGCCGAATGCCTCATGCATCCGCGTCATGGCTATTATCAGCGCGAGCGTGTGTTCGGGTCAGATGGCGATTTTATCACAGCCCCTGAAGTGAGCCAGATGTTCGGCGAGACACTTGGGCTGTGGTTGGCCGATCGCTGGATGGCCATGGGCAGGCCAAACGTAGTTCACCTGATCGAACTGGGCCCAGGCCGCGGCACGCTGATGGCTGATATCCTGCGGGCTTGTGCGCGCGTTCCCGGCTTTCAGGAAGCTGCACACATTCATTTCGTGGAAACCAGCAAACAGCTCAGGGCACTTCAGAAACAAAAAGTGCCCACTGCCAGATGGCATGATGATCTCTCCACCCTGCCTGCAGGCCCCGCGCTGTTTGTGGCCAACGAATTTTTTGACGCACTACCCATTCACCAGTTTGAAAAACGAGACGGCAAATGGTTCGAAAGATCGGTAGGCGCTGCCGATAGTGAACTTGGATTTGTTCTTACCCAACCCGGCAGCCAGTTTGCGCTTGTACCCCAACATCTTCTGGCAGCACAGGATGGCGGTGTTCTCGAGGTATGCCCCGCTGCCCTTTCCGCTACCGCCAGTATCGCTGATCACTTGAAGGCGCATGGCGGTGCTGCCCTCTTTATTGACTATGGCTATGCCACATCCGCGCCGGGCGACACATTCCAGGCGCTGGAGAAACACGACTATACCGACCCGTTCAAAAAACCCGGCAAGGCAGACCTTACGGCCCATGTGGCGTTTGACCGGATCGCGGAGGCCGCCGCACAGGCTGGCGTTTCCCCTTCCGGCATCGGCGAACAGGGCACATTCCTGATGGGCATCGGCCTTGGGTTGCGTGCGCAAAAACTAGCGGAAGGGATGGAGGCCAAAGAACAGGGGCGTATTCTGGGCGAACTCAAGCGCCTGACCGCACCGGACGAGATGGGCACCCTGTTCAAGGTATTGGCCATCCAGAACCCTGTTCTTTCACCAGCACCGGGGCTGCCGCCATTCACAAGCGCATAATGCATTATGCGTTATATGCGCCCGCGCACCCTTGAAGTTTCCCGAACATCACCCAAGTTACCGAAAGTAACATAATTTCGGTAAGGACAGCCCGATGCCCGATACACAACAGAAGATCACCACCATCAGCGCAGCCCTGCCTCTTGCGGGCAAAAGCATGAAAAACCGTATTGCCAAAGCCGCAATGGAAGAGAGCCTGTGCGATGAAAATCATGGCCCGTCCAATGCGCTTGTAAACCTGTATCGGCATTGGTCGGCAGGTGATGCGGGCATGCTAATTACCGGCAATGTGATGATCGACCGCACAGCCCTTACCGGCCCGGCGAACGTGATCGTGGAAGACGAACGCAATCTGGCAGGCTTGAAGGCTTGGGCAGAGGCTGGCAAATCAGGCGGTGCCCTGATGATCGCCCAGATCAGTCACCCCGGCAGGCAGGTGTTTGCCGCTGTCAGCCAGGAACCTGTGGCCCCCAGCGCGATCCCCGTCGAAATAAAGGGCGCCAAAGGCCTGTTTGCCACGCCGCGCGCCCTGAACCCGACCGAGATCAAAGGCATCATAGACCGGTTTGCCACCACAGCCGCCGTGCTTGAAAAAGCTGGTTTTGACGGCGTGGAAATCCACGGTGCCCACGGTTATCTGATCAGCCAGTTCCTGTCGCCACTTGTAAACCAGCGCACAGATGACTGGGGCGGCAGCCTGGAGAACCGCGCCCGCCTGTTGATGGAAAGCGTGAAAGCCGTTAAGGCCGCCACCTCAGACAGCTTTATCGTTTCTGTGAAGCTCAACAGTGCTGATTTCCAGCGCGGCGGCTTTTCAGCCGAAGATGCCCGCGGTGTGGTTGAAATGCTGAATGCCGAAAGCATCGACTTCCTTGAAATCTCTGGTGGCAGTTATGAAAGCCCGGCCATGATGGGCCGCCCGGCCGATGCGCCAGTGAAAGAAAGCACGCGCCAACGTGAGGCTTATTTCCTTGATTTCGCTGCAGAATTGCGCGGCATCGCCAAAATGCCATTGATGGTAACGGGCGGCTTCCGTTCGCGCGCTGCAATGGACGAAGCTTTGGCATCCGGTGCGCTCGACATGGTCGGCATGGGCAAGCCTTTTGCTGAAAACCCGACTGTCGCGGCAGACCTGATCAGTGGCAAAAGCGACCGTACGGAACTGAAAAAGGTGCGTATGCCGATCCCGGCCCTCACAGGCCTTGCGGAAATGGCGTGGGCAAAAACCCAGATTCATCGGATTGCCGCAGGCAAACGCCCGAACGCCCCTTATGGCGCCTTCATCAATTTCATCCTGAACCAGCGGGCTACAAAGAAAGCAGCGGCGCGCTATCACAGTTGGCTAGCCGCCCACACCCAATAGCGTCAGCCTCAAGGCCGAGATCGCTTTTCCTGGATCGGCAGGTTTGGTGGCAAGAAAGTTTTTCACGGCCACCACCTGCTGGTTTGTAAGACCGAGCTTCTGCATGGTCAGGAAAAACAGGGCTTCGCCTTTGTGGCTGGCAAGTGTTTCCCGGTCCCATTCCATCATGGCACGCCAGAAATCGATAAGCCCCTCACCGGGCGCCACCGGGTTCAGGGCCTCGCCCACCAGCCTGTTGATAAGCGCCCCGCACTGATAAAAGGCATCAAAGCGTCCGGCCTCTGCTGCACCGTGAATGCTCGTTTCTTTGAGTATCAGGCGGCAGCGGCTTTCCACCCCCTTCCAAACGGCGGCATATTTCTCGGCTCTGTAGGCGCCTGTGCGGGCCATCATCTCATGCGACAGAGCATCTGCCGCCCCCTCGTCTACCCACGCGGTATCGGGGCCAAAACTGTCACCCCACACATCCTTCTGCCAGATATGCACCACCTCATGCATGGTAAATTGCGGAAAATAAAGCGGGTCGCTATCCGCCCAGCGGGCCGCCCCCTTGCCCTTCATGGTGAACAATATCTGATAGGGCTGTGTGCCGGCCTTCGTGTGATCGCTAGGTGAGGTCTCCAGTTCCCCGGCCGCCATGAAAACCAGATAAGGTTCTTTGGGGCTATAGCCAAACAGGATCTTCAGCATCTCGTTGGCGCGCGGCACAGCACTTAAAACCCCTAGCCGGGCCACAGACGGCATCGCCGGATCGATCACAAGTGTGGCGGCAGGTGTTTGCCGGACGGCCAGCTTGCCGAAATAGACAAATTGTGCGCCCAGAACCGCAGGGTTTCGGGTGATCACCTTGTCTTCGGGCAGCCCCTTGTAGGATGCCCGAAGCGCCATTTCGCGCCAATCGCCATCCTTGTAAACCTGCCCAAGCAGATAGCCCGTGTAAACAGATACCCCACCATCGCTGAAGGTAGAGAAGGCCATATAGTTTTTTTCTGGGATACGGGTATCGGTTTTGAAGCTTACCGCAGCGCAGGAAAACAGATTGTTCTTGGGATGCTGCAATTTGGCCTGATCGCCCGTGAATACCAGTTGCAGGCCATCCTCCGCTGAAATCCATGAAGATCGCCTGATCCCTTCCCCCCGCCGGGTGAAGGCAAGCGCCAGAACAGGTTCGTCAAAACAATAGGTGGCGCGCCAGTCACGCTCTGCCAAACGCTCGAGCGTGAAAGTGCCGCCTATTTGCGCCTGCACTTGGCCTTCCAGCCCCAAAAGCGCCACAACGACCAACCAAATTCGCATCATGCCCCCTGTCAGAATGTCAGTTATCTTCTATAGTGAGATCAAAGCTTATTTTGGAGCCGATGAAAAGCCTATGTCAGACCATACCATTTGCCCAACCTTCAAAAACCCGCATACCTTTTTCAGCCGTGCGGGCGGTGTTTCAATCGGGCTGTATGAAGGACTGAACTGCGGCCCCGGCTCTGATGATGATCCTGCCAACGTTGAAGAAAACCGGCGCATTGCAGCGGGTATGCTGGCGGCACGACGCAGTACGCCTGTGCTCAGTTGCTATCAGGTCCACGGCCGCGATGTGGCTGTTGCCACCGCAGACTGGGGCACAGATCGGCCAAAGGCGGATGCCATGGTCACCAACATACCCGGCATGATCCTTGGCATCCTGACGGCCGATTGCACTCCCGTTCTGTTTGAAGACGCCAGTGCGGGCGTTGTGGGTGCGGCACATGCGGGCTGGAAAGGGGCACTGGCAGGCGTGACTGACGCAACCGTAGAAGCCATGGAAAAACTGGGCGCCAAACGCAGCAGCATCAAGGCTGCCGTTGGCCCAACCATCCATCAAGCATCTTACGAGGTAGATCTGGACTTCCGCGACCGTTTCACAAGCGAGCAACCGGATTTCGACCGTTTTTTCCTGCCGGGCAAAGACCCATGGCATGTGCAGTTCGATTTGCCAGGTTTTGTAAAATACCGGCTGGAGGCAGACGATATCGAATCAGTCTGGATGTCGGGGGTGGACACCTACACAAGTGAGGATCATTTTTCCTTCAGGCGGACGACTCACCGTAAAGAGGCCGATTATGGCCGCCAGATGTCCGCAATCATGCTGAAGCCTTGATAGGCTCTTTTGGAATATATGAACTCATAGGCCCTGAATTGGGGCAAGGACCGTATAAATTAACCTCCCGTTAGGCTGGTGCCTTTACACACAGGGCTCCCGCTGCTACAGGACAGCCAAACGCAACATCTTCATCGCACGGAGGCCTTAATGGGCATGAAGATCCTTACCGGGAACTCAAACCCGGAGTTGGCGGAAGCCATCGCCGCCTACTTGAACATGCCGCTTGCAAAAGCCGCTGTTAAACGCTTTTCCGATCAGGAAGTCTTTGTGGAAATCCACGAAAACGTGCGGGGTGAGGATGTATTCCTGATCCAGCCAACCAACTTCCCGGCAAACGATCACATGATGGAACTTCTGGTGACCATCGATGCACTTCGTCGTGCATCCGCCCGTCGGATCACCGCAGTAATCCCTTATTTCGGTTATGCCCGCCAAGATCGGAAACCCGGCCCACGGACACCAATCTCCGCGAAGCTTGTGGCGAACCTGATTACCACCGCAGGCGCTGATCGCGTCCTGACGATTGACCTGCACGCAGGTCAGATCCAGGGCTTCTTCGATATCCCGACCGATAACCTCTATGCCATGCCTGTTCTGGTTCGTGATCTGAAGGAAAAATACGCTGGCAAGAAAACCATGATCGTATCCCCTGATGTGGGTGGTGTGGTTCGGGCCCGCGCATACGCCAAACGCCTTGATGCACCGATTGCCATCATCGATAAACGCCGCGAAGCTGCGGGCGTTTCCGAGGTGATGCACATTGTGGGTGACGTGAAGGATTATCACTGTGTGCTGGTGGACGATATCGTCGACAGCGCAGGCACACTCTGCAATGCCGCCAAGGCGTTGCACGAAGCGGGTGCCTCCAGCGTATCCGCCTATGTGGCGCACGGTGTACTTTCCGGCCCGGCCTACGAGCGTATTGAAAACAGCGTGATGGACGAGCTGGTAATCACTGACACCATCCGCCCAACTGACGCCTGCAACGCCAACCCGAAAATCCGGGTTGTGACGGTTGCGCCGTTGCTCGCTGAAGCCATGAACCGCATCGCACACGAAACAAGCGTATCCAGCCTGTTCGAATAAGCGGTTTAAATATCAGAATTCAGAAAGCCCCTGCCTGATTTGGCGGGGGCTTTTCTTTTGGGCCTAGTCGCCGCGCACGCCCAGGAACCGAGCCGTCATGCCAATGGTATTGATCACGCCGTGACCCAGCACCAACGGCCAGATATTCCTGCGCCCGAACCACAGGTACAAAAGCCCCAGCACCAACCCGATGGCACCAGTTGTAAGCGCACCGTTCATGCCCTGATAATAATAGTGCCGATACCCGAAAAAAGTGGCGGAGAACAGAACGGCAAAAACCTCTGCCGCACGCCCTCCGCCCAGGGTCGCGAGAACACGGTTGATAACAAAAGCCCGAAACAATGCCTCTTCGAAGATAGCGGCGTGTGTCCAAACCATCAGCATGACAGTTGCATAGGCAGCAATATCACCCTCCACATGGTCAAACCGTCCGCTTGTGCCAACATCCTCGAACAGAAGGTCCGCCACATACCCGGCAGTGCCGGATGTAGCGATGATGGCCACAAACACCAGGACCCCCAGGCCGGCGGTGCGCATCCAACCCTCGGGCTTGCGGAACCCCAGATCACGCCACCCCATCCCCCGGCGCTTCAACAGCACCGTCCCCACAATCATGGCTGAGGTGGTGGAAATGGGCCCCGCATACAGCAGTGTTACGGGGATAAGCGCCTGTTTGACCACCACAAGCACGGCGATCAGGATCATCAGATCCATAAAAGGCGGCCATTTTATCCGCAGTTCACTCTTCGGTTCATTGTCGTTATCGCTTGTCATTCTCTCGCTGCCCTGATTCGTGCCATAGGTCTATGACCGCACCTCATAGAGCAGGCAACGTCAAACCAGTGTCAAATTGCGGAATAGGAGGGCCCTGCCTACCACACAAGAAAGCGGCCCATGCTTTCCTGTTCAAAAAAGCCCCGGAGCGCACCGGATGTTTTGAGCGCGTCCAGCAGGGCTGTCATTTCTGCCAAGTTGATCGGGCCGCCTGCACGCAACATCACCGGCAACTGATAGCACTGATCAGGCTTGGGTGAAGCGACAACCTGATGGGAAAGGCCAATATCGCGGCGGTTTTCTCGTTCAAGAAAGGCATCATTCACCACAGCCAGATCAGCGGTGCCCGCAAGCACGTGGCGCAACGAAAAACGCTGGAATTCAGAGAAAACCACGTCGAAGCGTGCTTTGAGGTGGTCTGGGTCCGCGTTAAAATCTGCAAAGCCATAATGATACCCAAGCGTGAGTGCGAGGCGCTTGGTGGATATGCCTTCAAACAAATGTTCTGTTGGCCCATTTATTGGCTTGAGTGCGATAAAAAGCTCGCTGCCGGTCAGAAGCGGCTTTGTGACCGAAACCTGATCGGCCATGTCCTGCCAGCCCCACACCATCATTTCAAACAAAAGGGCATCAATGCGACCTTCCCGCATCAGGTCGTACCGACGACGGGCCGGCATCTCCATGAATTGGAAAGCATAGGTGCTTTGGTGATCGTTCAGAAGCTGAATGAACTTGCGCGCAACGCCGCCACTTTCATCTACATACGGTTCGAACCTGTATCCACCAACGATAACTGGTATGCGGTCCAGCATCTGGTCGGCGTTCACGGCCTTTGAGGCTGGTAGTCCAAACGCCATCCCGGCGGCAATTACAGTAAAAATCCACAAGAAAAAACTACGCACAAAACATCCCACATATTACCTGGCCCGCCCCGCATAGTGGGCTGGAGGTCTTAAAAAAAAATAAAGGCAGCCAAAGAAGTTCATTGCCGCTAAAAGCAGGGCACGCGCGAACAAGCTGGTCAATACTGCTTTCAAAGACCACGAAAAGCGCATTCCTGCTTGCTTTTTCAGCCATTTCGCGGTACATCGCGCCCGACTCATATGGGATCGCCTGTATGAGCAACTCCGCCCTTGCATCCCTGGAGGAAGCGGCGGTCGGCGTGGGGATGGTCCCCGCACCGTTTTAGAGTTTGGAGAAATAACATGGCTGACATCGTCACCATCGTTGCCGAGCCGCGTGAGCGTGTAGGTAAGGGAGCCTCCCGTGCAGCGCGTCGTGCTGGTCAAGTACCGGCTGTAATCTACGGCGACAACAAAGAACCAGAAGCTATTCAGATCCCACAGAACGAAGTTATTCGTCTTCTGAACCGTGGCGGCTTCATGTCTCACACGTTCGAAGTGAAAGTTGGCAAGAAGTCCACGACTGTTCTGCCGCGCGATCTGCAGCTGCACCCAGTATCCGACATGCCAATGCACATCGATTTCCTGCGCCTTGGTAAAGGTGCTGTTGTAACGATGGAAGTTCCGATCAAGGTTGTTGGCGAGGAAGTATCCCCTGGCCTCAAGCGCGGCGGCGTGATCAACTACACCCGTCACGAGATCGAAGTTCACGTTCCTGCGAACGCCATTCCTGAGTTCATCGAAGTTTCCGTTGCTGACCTGGACATCAACGAAGCAGTGAAAATTTCGAACATCACTCTGCCTAAGGGTGTTGAGCCTACAATCACTGACCGTGACTTCACGATCTGTGCTGTTGTGGCACCATCCGGCCTCAAGTCTGCTTCCAATGCAACTGAGGAAGGTGAAGAAGCCGAAGGCGGCGAAGAATAAAACATATGAGGGCGCGCCTCGGCGTGCCCCATCTGCCGGAAGGGATCACCCATGCTTTTATTTGTCGGTCTTGGCAACCCAGGCGACAAATTCAAAGGCCACCGGCACAATGTTGGATTTATGGCGGTGGACGAGATTGTTCGCCGCCATAATTTTTTGCCTGAGAAGAAACGCTGGAACGCGCTGACACACGAAGGTCGCCTGGGCTCTGAAAAAGTGATCGTGGTGAAACCGCAAACTTTCATGAACCTTAGTGGCCAAGCTGTGGGCGAGGCCATGCGCTTCTTCAAACTGACACCTGCCGATGTGGTCGTCTTCTATGACGAACTTGACCTGGCGTTCGGCAAAGTGAAGGTGAAAGTGGGCGGCGGTGCCGCGGGCCATAATGGCATCCGGTCCATCACCCAGCATATCGGCGCAGACTTCACACGCGTACGCATTGGTATTGGCCACCCCGGCGACAAGGCACGGGTTCATAACCATGTTCTGGGTGATTTCGCCAAGGCCGAACAGGCAGAGCTGGATACTGTGCTCGACGCAATAGCCAGCGAAGCAGGCTATCTGGCAGCGGGTGACAACCCGCGCTTCATGACCGAGATTGCGCGCATCATCAACCCGCCACGGCCCAGTACAGGTAAACTGAGCACCAGCACACAAAAGCCGGAACAGCAGGCGGAAGACAAGGCACCAGGCGCGCCGGTCACAAAAACACTTGCGGCCAACCCCGCAAAAAAAGCTAATAACGAAGGACCGATGGCAGATGCCCTTCGGGCCTTGAAGAAGGAAGACTGACATGGGTTTCAAGTGTGGCATTGTAGGCCTGCCGAACGTGGGCAAATCAACGCTCTTCAACGCGCTCACCAACACCGCAAATGCGGCGGCGGAAAACTATCCTTTCTGCACCATCGAACCCAATGTGGGCCAGGTGCCCGTGCCGGATGATCGCCAATACAAACTGGCTGAGCTTGCCGGTTCCAAGGAAATTATCCCAACCCAGCTTTCCTTCGTGGATATCGCAGGCCTCGTGCGCGGCGCATCCAAAGGCGAAGGCCTTGGCAACCAGTTCCTGGCCAACATCCGCGAAACTGACGCCATCTGCCACGTGCTGCGCTGTTTTGAAGATGACGACATTACCCATGTTGATGGCCGCGTGGACCCTGTGTCTGACGCTGAAACCATTGAAATGGAGCTGATGCTGGCTGATCTTGAAAGCCTTGAAGGCCGCATTCACGGCCTCAGCCGCAAGGTTCGTGGCGGCGACAAGGAAGCCACCGTCACAATGAATATGATCGAGCGCACGATCCCGCTTCTCAAGGAAGGCAAGGCGGCCCGTTTTGTGGAGCGCAACAGCCCGGATGAAGAAAAAGCCTTCAAGGAACTACAACTCCTGACCTCGAAACCGATCCTCTATATCTGCAACGTGGACGAAGACAGCGCCGCCGACGGCAATGACTTCTCTCGCGCCGTGGAAGAAATGGCCGCGAAAAACGATGCAGGCTGCGTTGTGATCTCTGCGGCCGTGGAAGCCGAAATCGCCCAGCTTGACAGCGACGAAGACAAATCAGAATTCCTCGAAACGCTCGGCCTTGGCCAGACCGGCCTCGCCCGCGTGATCCGCGCGGGCTATGACCTTCTGGAGTTGATCACCTATTTCACGGTTGGCCCGAAGGAATGCCGCGCCTGGACCATCACCAAAGGCACCAAGGCACCACAGGCTGCCGGTGTGATCCACACGGATTTCGAGAAAGGCTTCATCCGCGCTGAAACCACAACGTATGACGACTATGTCGGCTGTGGTGGCGAACAGGGCGCGAAGGATGCTGGCAAGATGCGCCTTGAAGGCAAGGAATATATCGTGGTGGACGGTGACATCCTCCACTTCCGCTTCGCCAACTAGTCGCAGAACCAACCCGGCGGGCAATAGCGTTCAAGACCTGGCCCTTCTTGCCAAAAATAGTAAGCTTCGAAGGCAAATACCGTCAGAAACAAGACGAGCCACAATAGAAGAAAAACACGCAAAGGCCCCGCAAACGTGGGGCCTTTTGATTTGAAGCGACACCCACAATCGCGACACGCCCGCCTGTTGCCCGGAGGCACTGGATAAAGCAGGTTCATAACCCACAGAATGGGCAACAACCACATGCTGGAGTAGCGCACCACATTCTCTGATCCGCAGCTTGGGCATTCATCAAGGCTTTCATCAGTGGCCTTGTCCTGCAGATTTTCCGATCGTGTATCGGCAATCAGGGCAGAAACCTCGGCATGTTCACCTTCATGCACCCAAAGTCTGAGGCCAATCCCCGCCGTCAGGTGGGGCATGGCCGTGGTGGCGTTAAACCCGTCCAGATGGACAAAATATCCAGCCTGCTCAATCAGCGCCTTCAGCACCAAGGCCTCGGAATAATCGGCTGTTTCATACAGAAGTTTCATACGCGCCCCCAATAGCGCGAGACTATCGTAAGCAGTAGCGATTACAATAGGAAAAGCCCGGAATGTACCGGGCCTTTTTGTTGCTAGAGCATACCCAGAAGCCGGAGCCCCATGGCACCCATGGCACCAAAGCCCACGGCAAAGATAGGTGTCCTGAGCCATGGCATCCCGAGCGTATAGACAATATAGTGCGCCACCCGTGCCCAGAAATAGATCATGGCGGCAGTGGCGGTCATGCTGTCGCCCGCCCCCGTCATCTGGATCACCACACAGAAGAATGCGAAGAGGGGAAAGTTCTCCATCGCATTGGTGTGAGCCCGCACCGCCCGTTGTGCCCAAGGGGCTTTGGTGGGCATATCATGCTCAGGGTCCCTCAGCGCATCATGGGGTTTCATTTCCACCACACGCTGCAGGATATGTGGCACCCACAAAAGTGAGGTAAAAACAGCCGTTAGAATGGCCCAGTAAATTTCCGGCCCTATTGGATTGGTCATGACGAACCTCCCGTTGTTACTTGAAGTGGGACCAGTCTTCTCCATATTGGAAACAAAGGGAAGTAGGCAGTAACACTGCCCCTAGTGCCATGTTTTTCACCTATGGGAGGCTATCGTGACGCGCAAACAACGCCACGGCGAATATCTGGAATGCCCAATCGAGGCAACGTTTGACCTCATTGGCGGTAAGTGGAAGGGCAGTATCCTCTACCTGCTATTGGGTGGCCCCATGCGTTATAGCGAACTGAAGAATACCCTCTTGAAAGTGTCGCAGCGCACCCTCACCAACCAGTTGCGTGACCTTGAAAAAGACGGCCTGATCAGCAGGACTGTGTACCCTGAAGTGCCGCCCAAGGTGGAATATCGGCTCACCGATAGAGGTGCGTCACTTGAGGCCGTTCTTTTGGCAATGCGGGATTGGGGTGTAACGAACGTATTGAAACGGAAAGCAGCTTAAGGCTTTGCCGTGGCGAACGCCTTCTTCAGGTATGGCGTGGCACCGTGCAGATAGGTCAGGAAGGGCCAAATCACAATATGCAGGTGGCTGCCACGCGGGATTTCAACCGCAGCAACAAGGCCAAGCACCAGGAACGGCCCCAACAGGACCAGCGCCCCTTTTTTCGATTGCCCTTCAAGCCCCAGATAGATGAACCCCTTGCGCCGCCCTAAAAGCGCGACCCCGATCGGGAACACATAGGCAAGCACCACCCACACTACAAACACGATGCCCGCATAATAGGCCAGATCCATCAAGTTAGGCGGATGCTTGAACCAATCGTTCATGGCGCTGAACACAATCACCCACGACGGAACGGATACCCCGGCCATCCCCACGATCAGGCGGGAAATTGCCCGCCCCCGCTTCCAGCCCTGGGTATCATAAAACACTCGCTCGTGATGGCACATCCACATCAGGGCAAAACACAGTATCTGCAGGCTGAAGCTGAGTTCCCACCACCAGCGGGACTGCAACAGCGAAAAGGCCGCGCCGCCCGGAAAGAAATAGAAACCCATCATAATCGAGATATGAAGGCCTACAAGCAACAGCGCCAAAGCGCCGGCGAAGGCGCGCCTGTCGGTCAAACCAAAGGGACCAGTCGTCGGGATGAGGGGATGCTTCAAAGCAATCCCTCATCCGGGGCGGGGTCCGCTTCGCCGTCAAATCGGACGCCTCGTGCCAGGTAGGGCATCGCTCCCTGCAAATAGAACAGGAAGGGACAATAGATATAATGCGCAACACCGCCATTGTTGGTCTCAATCCCGATCAGGATAAAAGCCAACAGCATGGGGGAAATGCGCACAACACGCCGCCATAGAATGTCGGTCCGCATGAACCATGGCATTGCCAGTTGTTTGGCCATGATGGTCTGAACAGCAAGAACAGCCAACCAGACAAACATCCACGCGGCCAGACATATCATCACCACCATATTGATATAGGAAACAGGCGGGCGGCTTTCGAACCAGCCCAACTGTGCTGCAGCAAGTGCAACCCATACAGGGAGCAATACCGCCACTATCCCGCCGCCCATTTGCAAAAGTCGCACGGCGGCTTGCCAGCCGCTGGCGGCCTTGACCCTGTCAATATGGGTAAACCAGATGAAAGCCACAGACAGGATTTCTACATTGAGGACAATTTCCCACCACCAGCGTGACCGGGTGATGCCTTCATCTTCCGAGCCGTTGGCAAAATAATAGCTGGCCATCATCGACAAGATGATGCCAACGGCAATCATTGCCGCTGCGCCAAACAAAGCCCTGTTGCCGACAAAACGCATCGCCAGGCCGCCTCCTTTAACTTCCTGCGAAGTTCAGCATACCCACAAATATTAAGAAAGCACTTTAAAAGCGCATAAAAACAGGAACTTGTTAGAATTCCATATCCCGCGGCGACGCATGGCGTGCTTTTGCAAAATATGGCAATGCCCCCTGAATATACATCAACAGCGGCATAAGTGCGAACCCGGCAAGACCACCGCGTGACCACTCGCATATGCCCAGCGCAAATAACGCAAGTGTTGGCCAGAAGGTTTTCAGGGCACGCTTTACCCTTGCAGTTGCTGCGATGTTCGTGTGGTCGTCAGCCTGCCCGCGGACCATCACCCAGTTGACGATAGGCATAATGAAAGCCCCGAAAGCCCACAGGGCAACAGCAGCGATCATGGTGATATACACTTGGGTGGGGCTGGGCGGCACGCGAAACCAATCCATCATGGCGCTAATCAGCAATATACCTGCCGGGTAAGACACCGATATCATGCCCACAATGAAATGGCTGACAGCGCGCAAGCGCCACCAGCCACTTGAATGCACAATCCGGTTGTGGTGGCAAAACCACATGAAGGCGTAACACAGGATCTGAAGATTGAGCACAATCTCCCACCACCAGCGCGCCATCAAAGCCTTCTTCCCGAACACTTCCGGTAACATATAGAAAGCCACCATAAGCGACAGGATGATGCCAATGATCACCATCGCCATGGCCCCAAGAAACGCGCGCGAATCCTGAATTAGCCCCGATTTTACCCCAGTCTCCAACAGGCACCCCTACTTGTTTTTAACGGTCTTTCCGCCCTTCATGACGAAGTCTACATCAAGAAGTTCGTTCAAATCGTTAATAGGGTTGCCGTGCATGGCAATAATATCCGCATGTTTTCCGGCCTCGATGGTGCCAAGGCTATCAGACATGCCAATGAGATCCGCCGCATTCACTGTCGCCGTTTTCAAAATCTCCATCGCTGGCATGCCAGCTTTCGCCATCAAGAGGGCCTCATCAGCGTTTGTGCCGTGTTTGGAAACACCGCTGTCTGTGCCGTAGGCGATCTTCACACCGGCCTTATAAGACCGCTGGAAATTGGATACCAGGTCAGCCCCGACACGCAGCGCTTTTTCCTTGATGTCTGGTGGCATAAAATCGCTGGTTTTGGCCATATTCACAACAGTAGCGCCCGCCAGCAGAGTGGGCACAAGATAGGCCCCGCCTTTCTTGAACAGGCGGATCGATTCCGCATCTGCGTAAGAGCCGTGCTCGATGCTGTCCACGCCTGCACGCAAGGCCGCGTTGATACCTTCCGCAGCATGGGCATGGGCGGCAACCTTGCGGCCAAGGGCGTGGGCCGCGTCCATGATGGTCTTGAGTTCGTCATCTGTCATTTGCTGGCCGGTGCCGGTATTGGTGTCAGACAAAACACCCCCCGTTGCCGTGATCTTGATCACATCGGCACCGTATTTTACGGCATGCCGCACCGCGCGCAAACAATCCTCGCCGCCATCACAAATGGTTTTGGATGTATATTTTTCCAGAAGGTCGTGGCGCATGCCGTCAACGTCACCATGTCCGCCGGTCGCCGCAACAGAACTGCCTGCCGCAACAATGCGTGGCGCATCAACCCAGCCGTTTGCCGACGCCTTCCTGAGCGAAAAAACATGTTGGGGCGACGAAGCACCCAGATCACGCACAGTGGTAAAACCCGCCATCAGGGTGCGATGGGCAAACTGCACGCTCCGCATCCCGACGTCTTCCGCAGACATGCGCAGTTTTTCACTATCGCCGCGCGGGCCCAGTTCACCCTGGATATGCACGTGCATATCCATCAGGCCGGGCATGACAAAGCTTTCTTTCAGGTCCACGAGCGTGGCGTCATCGCCGAAATTGGCGGCATCCACAAATCCTTCCCGCACTTCTCGGATGCGGCCATCTTCAATCACGACTGTCTGGTTTTTCTTCGCGGCTTCGCCGGGTACAGCTAACAATTCGCCTGCGTGAATTACCGTCACGTCGGCAAGTGCCTGCGAACCCGTGCCCAGCGCTGTTACGCCCAAAAGCGCGGCTTTCAAGATGCCTGTCATTTGGCCTTTCATCTGGTCCTCCCTTATCCACAAATTATGATTGGCGCGCAGTTTTACACAGCGCGCCATAAAGTCAAAGACCGGAATAATGGGAGCAATTAGGCCCTAACGGGAAGTCACAACCGTGTCATTGACAGCCGGCGTTACGGTAAAGTCTTTCAGATACATGAGCACGCGCCCCATGTCGGTTGGCATATCGGCGCGCACGGGCACCAGATATCCCGCTTCCCCCTGTTCCGCCAGCCAGAACCGTGGGGGTTCCTCTTCCTTCTCTTCCTCGCCTTTCTTGCGACGTTTCTCAGCCTTGGCGCGCTCTTTTTCCTGCTTCTTTAGCTGCTTTTCTGTCAGGATTCGTTTACCTGCGACCAGCTTGCCTTCAAAGAAACACTCATGCGCCGGGCCCGAAAATACCGAATGTTTGCTTTCTTCAAGGACCGTCGTCTCGGCACTGCATTTCATGCCATATTCAAACACGCTGTCACCGTCGAACACCTGTACTTTTACGCCCTCTGCTGTTGCAACATCAGGCACACGCGCTTGCATCAATGCCACAGCCAATGAAGCGGGATCCGGACCGCGCTGAAGATCAGCCGGTACGGGTTCGCGCTTATATTCCTCAAGCCATTTCTCCGGCCAATCCTGCTCCATTTCAACGAGATTTCCATTGGCGTCAAAAGTGAGCGTCCGATCATAATCCTTACCATCCCAACGGCCGTTGGAATTATAATATTCAGGGATGGTCATGCCATCCGGCCCCAGCCTTCCACGTGCTGTCACCTCACTGCGCCCGTTGGCGAACAGCTTTGCAATGCCCCGCATTCGGAAATTAAGGCTGAAATCGTATCGTTCTTCTGCCACGGTTGCCCGGGCTTCGGCGCTTGATACCCGAATACCTTTCCAGCGAAACTCGTAGCTTGCGTCCACCGTCTCGCTGGCCGCTACCGATGGCGTTATCATCAAAAGCGCTGCTGCGCCCAATGCTCTAAACTTGTTCATTCTTGTCCCCACTGTGGCGTTATCGCCTTCCTTCCACAGCTAACGGTATTTCAACGCGCGCCGCAAGTAACACAAAAGTTCACAGCCAATTGTGGCAGAATTTCATCGCAAGATTTTGACATTCAAGAAAGGGGCCAAACAAGGGGGAGCACCAGCGCAGTTGTCAATCCGTTGATGGTCATGGCCAGCGCAGCGGCCCCGCCCATGGCATCAGACAGTCGAACGGCTTCTGCCGTTCCAATACCGTGCCCTGCCGTCCCGATGGCAAGGCCCATCGCAGTTTCATCATCCACACCCAGCATGCGCAGGACCGCAGGCCCCACAAGCGCCACAACAAAACCGGTAACGAGCACAATCCCGACGGCTATGGCCGGGACCCCGCCAATAGCCTCCGCGGTTGTGATCGCCAGGGGCGTGGTAATCGATTTGGTAGCAAGGCTGGCAAGCAGGCCTTCGGGGGTGCCCAACAACAATGCTGGCACAATGGCTGTCATCACTCCGGTGATCGAACCACCCGCAATCGCGGCCAAAACGGCCGCCCGGTTCTGCTGCATCACACCCAGGTTGCGAACCAGCGGTACCGCCAGCCCCACAACCGCCACCGACAGCATGACCGAAAAAGGCTCAGTGGCAGACCCGTAGGCCGCCAAATCCAGCGCGCCCAGCTGGTGTGCGGCCACCAGCACAGTCACCGGCAACAGCACAGGATGGACATAAGCCCGCCGTCCCGCCGCCCGATAGAGCGCGTCAGAGGCAACAAACAACAGTGCCGTTACCGCCATCCAGATCATTGCCCCTGCCCCTTCCGGAAGGCCTGGTAGATAAATGCCGTGGCCGCAAGGCCCGCGAAGGTGCTGAGGCTGATGGCAATCAAAAGCACAAGCCAATGCGATACAAGAAGCGCACCAAGCCCTGACACGGCCACAAGCGGCGGAATGAACAACAGCGGGAACAGGCGTATCAGTGTATCTGCCCCATTCCCCAAAAACTCAGGCACCCTACCAAGCCACAAAAGAACGGCGGCCAGAACCACAATCCCCAAAATCGCTGTCGGCAGCGGCAAGGCCACTGCACGGCCAAGCCCGTCCAACAGGAAATAGAGAATGGCAATGATCAGAATGCCTGCAAAACGCCCGGCCATACACCCTCGTCTGATTTGATATCCAAAGACAAAAGCCTAGGCCAATTCGCGCGCCCGTCAATAGTGGGACGGCTATCCCGCCCGCACGCGGCCGAGGAAACTGTCTGTCTGGACAGAAAGATTGGCCGAGAGAGTTTCCAATTGGCCGATCGCATAAAGCACTGTCATCGCCGCCTGTTCAGAATTGCGGGCGCTATCCTCGACGGCGCGGCCCTCGTCCGCCGCCACCCGTGTGCCTTCGGATGCCTGCCGTACCGAATTGGCAATATCGTGGGTGGCTGCATCCTGCTCTTCCACAGCCGCGGCGATGGCGCTGGAACCATGGTTGATGGTTTTGATCACCTCATTGATGGCCTGCATGGCGGCCACAGCGCCTTCAGTGGCATCCTGCACCGCGCCAATGCGTTCATGAATACCTTCCGCCGCCTGCGCCGACTGCCCGGCCAGGTTTTTCACTTCCGTAGCCACAACGGCAAAGCCCTTGCCTACTTCGCCCGCGCGCGCGGCTTCAATGGTGGCATTGAGGGCCAGAAGGTTGGTCTGCTCCGCGATTTCAGTGATCAGCGAAACCACGCCACCAATTTCCTTTGCGCGTTCGGACAAGAGGGCAATCTGTTCCGACACCGCTTCGGATTTGGCCACCGCCTCGGCCGTCATGCGGGTGCTTTGGTCCACCTGTTGAGCGATCTCGGATGTTGAGGCCGACAGCTCCGTGGCCGCACCTGATACCGATTCCACATTATTGGACGCATCCTGTGTGGCCCCCGCGATCCGAACTGCGCTTTCCATGCCACTCTGGGCCTGCGCCTGCATGCTGCCCGCCGTGTTTTTGATACTCGCCGCCATATCGGCCACTTCGCGCACGATATGTTTCACAGACCCTTCAAATTCCCGCGCGAGCGCTTCCAGCATGGCGCGTTTTTCTGCCGCCTGCCGCGCTTCCTGTTCCGCCTGTTCGGCGCGCAGGGCATCGGCTTCTTCCTTGGCAGCTAAGGCCTCGTCTGCTGCGGTCTTGGCTTCCTCGGCGGCGGCGTTTGCGCGTTCGCCTGCTTCCCGCGCCTTCTCGGTTTCTGCCACAGCCAGTTCGTGCTGGTCATGCACTTCGGCAAACAGCCCCTGCACCTGTGTCGTCACCCAGAAAAGCCCTGCAGACAACACCAGCATGGCTACCACTTCAAAACCTGCTTCAAGGAGGCCGCTGTCCGCTCCCAACACGAGAGACGGTGCGGCAAGTGTCCCCACAAGGATATAAAGCACGGTGGTAGCGCTCGCAGTAGCAAGCGTGCGCCAACAGAAAGTGGAGGACAGAAGGGCGATTACGGTCGCGAAATAGAGATGTACATCCTTCTGCCAAGGATGCCCCTCATAAAGGGCCACCAAAGCACCAGATGTCAGCACCATGGAAACCGCCAGGATCATCCGACCAACACGCGGCGGGCTTGCCAGCTTTGAGGCCGCTGTCGCAAGCACGGAAAGCCCAACGACAAGGCCGGTGATCAGCCACATGTTATCGCTTTCCGCCCACCAACCGTGCACCAGTGCTGCCGGTACATGCGCCCACAGGAACAACACAAGAATACCAACCACCCTCACGCGAATTCCGTCCAGGCCTTCCAACTTTTTGTCCATGGTCATACCCCCAAAAACATACCGTTTGTTTGAACTTACCGGCACCATAGGTGTGGGTTGTGAATCAATCGTAAACCGTTTCGCATCACTGCCGCGACCGATCGCCGCACAGGGCTGCAAGCGCTACAAGAGGCCTTGACGGCACCCCGCCCTGCCCCATTTCACACATCATCAAGGAGGCGACTATGTTCAAGATTTTTTATGAAGACATTGATGTTGGTCAAACGGATGCATTCGGTGCCTATGCGGTGACGAAAGAGGAAGTGATCGATTTCGCCTCCAAATATGATCCCCAGCCTTTTCATCTGGATGAAGAGTTCGCCAAACATTCGGTGTTCGGGGCCTTGTGCGCCAGCGGCTGGCACACCAGCGCCATGATGATGCGCATGATGGTGGATCATATGATGGAACAGGGTTTTGCGGGCCTTGGCAGCCCCGGCATTGACGGTATTGACTGGAAGAAGCCAGTTTTCCCCGGCGACACGCTTACGATCGAAAGTGAAGTCACAGCCAAGCGCGAAAGCCAAAGCCGCCCCAATATCGGGCTGGTGAAATCAACCTACCATGTGAAAAACCAGCATGGTGATGTGGTAATGATCATGCGCGGCAATGTGATGGTGGCTAAACGCGGTTAGGCGCCCTCGAAAGGGCGCCCCCTTATAATCGTTAGTCTTTTTTGGTCAGGAAGTTCCTGATAATGCCGGTCAGGTCCAGGATGGAACTGTCGGCAACATTCAGGTGCTCTTCAAGATCATCCACCTCGTCGTGCTGGCGCTCCAGTTCGCGTTTTTCCAGCTCGGCCTCAAGGTCATCCAGCAATTCGCGCGTTTTGATAACGCGCTTTTTCAGCTTTCCGTACGGTAGTTCAGTCAGGTCTTTTGCCATGATATTTCTCCTCACACCCCTTTAAGCAAACGTCTGGTAAACCAGCACCAACAGGCCGGGCAAAGCAAAGTAAACACCAAGAATATACACCAAAGCCAGCGACTTGTTCTTGGTGGCCAGCTTGGCAAGCGATGTGGCGCCCCTCAAGGGCAGCATGCGCAGGTTCCTGATGCCATAGATAAGCAGAACCGCAAGCACATTAAACGTGAGATGCACAAGGGCAATGGTCATCGCGGGCAAGGCAGTCGCGCCCGTGATGGCCGTTGCAGCCAAAAGCGACGTAATACACGTGCCGATGTTTGCGCCCAGCGTGAAAGGATAAATCTGCTTGAGACGGAAGCTACCAGCGCCCGCAAGTGGCACCATAAGGCTTGTTGTCGTTGAGGATGATTGCACCAATACAGTCACAATCGCACCCGAGGTGATACCCGCAACCGGGCCACGACCGATGGCGCCATGCATCACCTGCTTTGCCCGACCAACCATCAATTTCTTCAGAAGTTTACCAACAAGCATGATGGAGAAGAAGATGATCGCAATACCGAACACGATCAGCAGTGCATTGGCCCATGGGGCGTAGATAAATTCGGAAAAATCTTTCACCATGCCGATAACAGGCTTGGTGATCGGCTTGATAAAGTTGAAGCCCTTCACGCTAACGTCGGCACCACCGATCAGGAATTCGGCAAAAAACGCACCGATTTTATGGAGTATGCCGGTCGTCAGCTCAAGCGTCATGAAGATAACAACTGCGATCAGGTTGAAGAAATCATGCACTGTTGCCGCGGCAAAGGCACGCCTGAAGGCCTTCTTGCGGTTAATATGACCGAGCGCCACGATGGTATTTGTAATGGTGGTACCAATGTTGGCCCCCATCACCATCGGCACAGCCATTTCAACCGATAGCCCGCCAGCCACCAGACCAACGATGATCGATGTAACAGTTGAAGACGACTGAATAAGCGATGTAGCAAGAATACCAACGACAAGCCCCATGAACGGATTGGTGGCAAACTCGAACAGTTGGGTCGCGTCACCTTTGGTTGCGCCCTTGAAGCCGCTTCCGATCATTCCCACTGCCGTAATAAGCAGATAGACCAGAAAAGCGACCATGATCCATTGAACAGTTGATTTCAAGAGAGAGGTCTCTTCTCCACCAGTCGTTGCAACAGGTTGATTGGTCATTGTATTTATCCCTTCAATACCAATTTCGGTATCTTCCCTAGAAGGGCGGGATGCTAGTGGGGTTGGGCCTCAAGGTCAATTTTAAACCTGCCTGATCGGGCGGATTTGGCCTGTGTCTTCCTCTATTCCACTGTTGCCCGAAATTCTCGGGGTGTCATGCCCACTTGCTGCTTGAAGGCACGATTAAACGGCCCCAGTGAATTGAAACCACAATCAAACGCAACAGACAGGATGGGCTGCGCCTTATTGTCTGCACTGGCGAGCGCCGCCTTGGCACTATCGATACGGTGGGAATTGATCAATTGGTTGAAATTTCGGTACCCTAGTGCCCCGGTTATGCACTGAGTAACCTTATATTCCTGCTCGCCCAGAATATCTGCCAGGTCTGCGACCTTTAGTTCGGGCGTTGCATAGAGCTTGTCTTGCTGCAGCGCTTCGGTGATGCGTTTGGCCAGGATTTCATCCCCCTCAAACCGAAAAATGCCTTTCTGCTTCTTCCTTGTCGAATTCTGGGGCGAATTCTGCGGCGAATTCTGCGGCGTAAGCGGGTTCTGCTTCCTGAAAGATATACACAGCCGTGTGCCCACAACACCTGCAAGTGCGCTCAGCAGCGTCACAGGTTCACGCCATTGGCCACCAAGGCTGTTCGCGCCCGCATTCATCACCCAGATCAGCGTCAGCGTAATCAGCGCGCCAAACACCAAACCAAAAACCTCGCGAAAGCGACGCTCTTTTGGGGACAGATCATCACCGTAGCCTGAAAAGACCTCGGCAAATACCAATACCAGCGCACCAATACAGATGAACCCTTCGGCATCGCCCAGAATGCGGTAAGCTTCCCCCATTGCCCCGCCCAGCGAATAGACCCGCACGAGTGCACTGCCACCTTCCACCGCAATGATGGCAGCCACCATATAGAGGCTCCATCGCGTGACCGGCTTTTCCATGCGGAACAGGGTGCGGGCAAAAAGCCAGAGCCAACCACACGCACCAGAGCCAGCCACCGCAAGAACGCCTGCAACGGGTGCCGGCACGCCGCCCAAAATCATCGGCAGCATGGACGCCGTGACAGACACCGTGAAAGCCAGCCAGATCAAGCCAGAAGGATCTGCAGGTACCATATTGTGCGGCAAGCGCCGGGCGAGCGTCCCATTCATGATCGTTTTGTCTTCACCTTGTCTGTCAAATTACGCAGTCTTGTATGCTGCCTTTTCCTTTCTCACCCTGGAGCCAGCTCCCGGAAAATAAAAATATCCAGAAAAACACTGGCCGTTTTCCAAATCGGCGAGAATGGGTTTTATTCCCTCTTATAAAACTTGTTTATCGAAGCGTCAAAATCAAGGAGTGCAGAGCAACTGCACCAGCGAATTGGCGTGAAGGATCAAACAAGGAAAACAAAAAATGACGACAGCGAGAGAGTTATCAGCAGATGAACTAGCGGCGGGTGGCAACGCGCCCGAACAGCGCACCACATCCCGGAAGCGTAGCCAATGGCCTGAGCGCGCCCTCAAATATGCCAGTATCACATGGTTTCTGGCAGCAGCCCTTGGCCAATGGATTTTTGTGTTTTATGTAGCCCTGCAATATATCCCCGTTCTGGCGCAAACCGGCCTGCCAGGGCTTGAGAATACCTCCCTGCCCGATGGCTATGTACCGGGTGATACGCTCGGCAACCTGTCCATCGCGTTCCATGTGATGGTTGCCATCGTGATCATTGGCAGCGGGCCCTTACAGCTAACGCCGCAGATCAGGAACCGTTTCCCTACCTTCCACCGCTATGTGGGCCGCGCCTATATCGCTCTGGCATCGCTCACCAGCGCGGCAGGGCTTTATCTTGTGTGGACACGGGGGGTGCCCGGCGGCATGGCAGGCTATATAGGCATCAGCCTCGATGCCGCTTTGATCATGCTGTTTGGCGGATTGGCCATGTATTATGCCATCAAACGCAAGTTCGTACAGCACCGCCGCTGGGCCATGCGGCTGTTCATGGTCGTAAGCGCGGTTTGGTTTTTCCGCATCGGCATGATGTTCTGGTTCATGACCACGGGCGGCATCGGCATCAACCCCGAAACCTTCGAAGGGCCCTTTATCACCTTCGTCTATTTTGGCCAGATGGCTGTGCCACTGTTGTTTCTGGAAACCTATTTCTTTGCCCAGAAAAGCAAAAAACCTGCCGTTAAATCAGGCGCCGCGCTGCTGATCTTTGCCGCAGCGGTCGCCACCCTGATCGGCGTTTTTGCCGCAAGCCTGGGCATGTGGTTCCCGCGCATTCTTTAGCAAAAACACCGCCGGGCGGTTCGCAATCACGCCGCCCGGCAACACCCCAAAAGCCTACTGCGCCTGGTTTGGCGTTCCTCATGAAACGTTCGAGGCTCGCCTGCCTCCCCGCTTCAGGCGGAAGGCCATAAGGGCGAGATAGATGGCGCCGTAAACCAGCGGTTCAATCTGGAAGCCCTTGCGCATCATGATGAAATGGATCACCGCCAATGGCGCGATCACATACACAAGCTTATGGAGCCGCTGCCAGCGTTTCGCGCCCAGCCGTTTCACCATGCCTTTGGTGCTGGTGATCGCGAGCGGTGTGAGCAGCACAAAAGCGCTCATGCCCACCGTGATATATACCCGCTTCAGGATATCGGCCCACAGGCCCGGCCAATCCCACAATAGATCGAGCCAAAGGTAGGACAGAAGATGCACCCACACATAAAAATAGGCAAACAGCCCCAGCATGCGCCGGAACAGGATGGGTTTGGGCGACTTCAGGATTTTCGACAAGGGGGTGAGCGCCAAAGAGATCAGCAGGAACCTGAGCGCCCAATCGCCCGAAAAACGGTTTGATGTTTCATTGGGATTGAAGCCCAGATCGTGGGACTGGCCCGCAAACGCCTGCCACCAGTTGAACACGAGCCACGCCACCGGCACCAGAGAGGCCGCAAACACCAGCGGTTTGCCAAAACGCCGCAAGTTGGGAACGGATAAAAGCTGCATTAATAATATTTCTTCAAATCCAT
The DNA here is from genome assembly GCA_013372975.1 of Alphaproteobacteria bacterium. Lineage (GTDB taxonomy): Bacteria > Pseudomonadota > Alphaproteobacteria > Sphingomonadales > Kordiimonadaceae > Kordiimonas. The sequence continues at coordinate 242,045 of JABXIS010000011.1, read as the reverse complement.
GCCCGCATACAGTTGGGCCACCTGTTCCTCATAGCCATTAAACATCAGCGTCTTGCGTTTGCCAAATTCGCCGATGCGGCGCTCTGTGCGCTGGCTCCAGCGCGGGTGGTCCACTTCCGGATTCACATTTGAATAGAAACCATATTCATTGGGCTGCATCTGGTTCCATGTGGCTGTGGGCTCGGATTTCACGAAGGCGATCTTCACGATGGACTTGATGGATTTGAAGCCATATTTCCACGGCACCACAAGGCGCACGGGCGCGCCATTCTGGTTTGGCAGTTCCTTGCCGTAAAGGCCAACGGCCAGGAAGGCCAGCTCGTTCATGGCTTCATCCATGCGAAGGCCTTCCCGGTATGGCCAGTCAAGCGAGCTCAGGAACCCGCGCACACCCGGCATCTGCTTGCGGTCTGCCAGGGTTTCGAAGGCCACATATCTGGCGTCCGCCGAGGGCGAGAATTTCTTCAGCACAGATGCAAGCGGCACACCCACCCACGGGATCACCATTGACCAGCCTTCCACGCACCGAAGCCGATAGATACGTTCTTCAAGGGCCGAAAAATCAATCACATCTTCAAGCGCGAAGGTGCCAGTGATTTCGGCCATCCCCTCCACCTTGATCTCCCACGGCTTTGGATTAAGCCGCCAGGCATGTTCGGCCGGGTCGCTCTTGTCCGTGCCGAATTCATAGAAATTATTATATTGCGTTACCGCCTCATAAGGCGTGAGGGTTTCTGAGGGATCAAAGGCCGATTTGCTGTGCTTGAGCGGCATCAGCGTGCGTTCCGTGGCCGCATTCGCCAACTGGTGCACGGCCGCCGCACTGCCCACCGCGCCCACCGTGGCCGCCGCGCCCATCATGAATTTGCGCCGGTTCAGATACACACCTTCGGGCGTAACTTCATTTTCGCTTATCTGCCATGACGGTTTTTTACGAATAAACATGGGGCCTCCACTCAGCTCAACTTTCGTTCAAGCCTAACAAAAGGCGTGATCCGGTCCAGTAACGCTTTGGTGCGCAGCTTGTGAGGAGGCGGATTAATAGGCCGAAAAACAAGGGAAGATTGAAAGAAAACCTCATGGGTAGCACGCTTGCGCCTTTTGTTTGACGGCACGGGATAAAGCGGGAAGGATGGCGGGGCGGCTGAGATAGGCCGGTTTGTAACGAGTAAGGCACCCCCTTCCATGCAAGAGCTGCTGGATAAATTCAGGCATTCGGAGAACACCACCCATCTGGTGGCGTTCTGGCAGCGGCTGCCGCGCCCCGAAGGCGAATTATGCCCGCGCCGCACTGATTTCATGTCGTCCCAGATCAACGGTGCCATTGCCGAAACCTTCATGAGCGAATGGGATGGCCCCGATACCTTGCGTGTGATCCAGGCAGGCACGGTGCTGGACCGGCTGATCGGCCTTGATATGACCGACAAGAATATCTTCGAGCTCACGCCCCCTGAACTGGTGGATGATGAAAAGCGCTATTATAACGCGCTCAGAACTCGCCCCTGCGCCGGCATGATCACCCGCAGCATGATCAATTTTGCGGGCAAGCCGTTTGTATACCGCACCATCCAGCTGCCGCTGTTGGACCCCTATGGCAATGTAAAATATTTTGTTGGCACCGGGATTGTGTTTGAAGGCAAGGCGCTTGAGGCCGAATTTAGCCGACGGTCCTTCCGCCGCACCCGGCTGGTGGAACGGCATTTCTTTGATATTGGCGCTGGTGTTCCATCAACCGACGAGGTTGGCCCCTTGGGCCAGGGCGGCCCCCTTCACCGCCCTTTCGCGAACGATCCCTAGACCGGGAAAATACCGCGAATTTTACTCCGCCGCCACGAGCGCGATTTTTGTGTTGTCGGGGCTGACGGCAAGGCGGGAGATTTCCAGCCCTTCCATATCCGCGATTTGTGCCCACGCGCCTGATGGGGTTTCCCGGTAAAATATCTTGCTGCCATGTGCGGCCATGAAGCTTACGCCAAGGGGGGCCTGGGCATTCCGCATAAGCGCATAGTCATTGCCGCCCGGCAGGTCAAACAGCGGGGTCACGCGCTCTGCTGCGATATCATAATGATATACTTTGGCGGGCCCGCCCTCGCGCGCTTCGGTGAAGGTAAAACCGCTGCCGTCCGGCAGGGAAAACAGCCCGCGCCCGATATTTTCGAAAATAACCTTGGCATTGCCGGTTTCCCGATCAACCAACTGAAGGGTGTTGGGTTCACCCAGCACAAACACAGCCACATAACGCGTGCCCATGCCCCAGGCGTGATAGCCCGTTGGGCTTAACTTCAGCATGGGTTCGGCCGCTTCTGTGTTCCCGAATTCATAGCGCCACACGCGCTGGCCGCCGCGATAGCTTTCTTCCCGGATCACGGAAAAGCCAGAGCCATCAGGCATCACCTTCGGGGAAAATTCGCTGTTGTCCGGCGTGTTGGTGAGGCGGGTTTTCGTGCCGCTGTCGACCATATACATCCAGATATCCGTGCGGATATCCTTGTCTTCTGAGGTGTACAGAATTTTGTCACCGTCCGGCATGAAATGGGGCTGGTTATCATACCCCTTGTGTCGGGTGATATTTTCAGGCGCGCCGACGCTGTAGCTGTCGCCCGCCATCACCAGCTCGGCCAGATAAATGTCCGTGCCGGGCAAGGGGCCGGTGTTGTTGGCCACATCCGGCGCCATCTGCTGCGCCGCCACTGATGCTGAAATAAAAAGGCTCGCCGCCATCCATGCTGTTTTCATTTCATCCTCCCCATTTTGGGAAAAGACTAAAGGCGAAATCGCGCCAAGCGGCAAGCCTTTCTGTGATTACGGAGACACAAATTCCGGCAGACCATATGTCATTGATCAGAAGATAGACAAAGCGCTGCCTTTTCTTAATCTGAAAGATGAGTACTGTGTTCCATGGATTAGACAACAAGCTCGCGGAGGCCTGCATGGCAGACCTGATGAATGCCCCCCTCAAGGGCAACAAGCTGAAGATGCACAAGTTGGACCCGGCCACCAAAGGCAAAACCGTGATCGAGATAGGGGGCGAGTGATGCGGGCATTGATATTGGTGCTGCTTACCGCCCTGATCTCAAGCTGTTCAGTGCTAGCGAGGGGGGCAGACAACTATGCAGATTTACCCTCGTTTCCAAACAAATCCTGCTTCGACGAGTTTTCTTCTATCAACAATGAACCATTGTGTGCGGATGTGCGGAAATTTGTCGTGGAACACATAGAGGTAGAGCGTATTGATTGGGAACTCATTCTCTACGCGTTGGAGGATATAGAGTCCAGGTACGACGGATTTTCACGTTCTGACGACTTGCGCTTTATCATGTCCGATATTACTCAACGTGCAACAATCGCGGGGATGCCACTATACGCAAAGGTTGTCCTGAAAAATATCTCTGCCAAATCAGATCAGGATAGCCGGTTTTCTACCTTGATAGATTTCTCGATTTTAGTTCTTCAGCAGCGTCTGGGCGAAATCGCCGACGCTGAACTGGAAATTGACGTTTTGAAGGATATAGCAGTCGCCGAAGATCGGCCTTTTCTATTGGAATTGCTGCTTCATTCTTTGCTGCACCAGTCAGTACTTTCGGCCCAGCAGAAAAGCGGCGAGATCGAAGATTTTGGCTGGCAGCAGATATGCGCTGAGGTCGCGAACAAGGCGCAAAAAGATGCGTTTGCGCCCATGTGTTTCTATCCGGTTCTTCTGGCAAAAGACATTGGTTTCCCTGACAAGTCGAGGGCGGCAAAGTTGTTACACACCTTAACTTGTGGCCAAGGAAAAGTTCTTGTTTGCCGTTCGCTCGACTACATTTTGAAACCATACAATATTGGCGAGAATTGATATGCCTTATCCACAGACCATTTGGGAAACCCGTGACGGAAAAATCGCGGGCAGCAAAACCGTGATCGAGATCGGGGGGTGATGGTTATGAAGGATGATGCCAAAGTGCCTAGCTGGGTAACTGACGGACTTTGGAAGCCCAATGCACTCATCGCACTCGAGGTACTGCGAAGCAATATACTGTTGCTATGCTTTGCGGCCTGCTACGCGTCAATTTTTTGGAATGGCGGCACAGCGTCCTTCCTGCACCTCCTTGCAGCACTTCCGTTGAACTGGATTCAGCAGAAGCTGTCATGGAGCTTGAATACTGACGCGGAAGCAATTTATCGCGCGACTGTAACCTCAAATAGAGATCATGTTTATGAGAATGTTTTAGAGCGGACGCGAGTACGACATCCCCGGCGCATACTATTGTGTCTCGTCTTACTTGCGGTTGTGCCGCCCGCGATGTTGCTTCTCTACTCAATGGAGCTACCACAGCTATTCGTTCCATACTATTTTGCATATCTGGTTTTGATTTTCTCTTCCTTTGCATTTTTTACCCATGGTCGACCAGAAGCGACGAGGCAAAATCCAGATATTGATCCCGAATCCTTCGTGCAGAAGTTTGGGACATTGGCACATAGTCAACCCGATTATGGCGTCTACAGAAATATATTTCTCATGATGCCATTAGCTTCAATTCTTTGGTTTCTCGTCTCATCAAAAGACGGTGCTTCGTCAGGTCAGATGGCCGGAAACTACCTTTGTCTTTTCTTTGTGTTGCGAGCAGATCAAGCAATTTACAACGCCAGAGTATTCTGGTTGTCACAATCAATTCGCCAAAATAAGGACAAGTAAAGAATGCCTGAGACCACTAGTTCACAGCGGGGAATTCCGGGGACATAATAGTTAATTCGCGTCACGGCCGCACGAAAAAGGGCACACCGAAGTGTGCCCCTATGTGACCTTTTGCCGTTGGGCCCAAATGTGCCCGCCCGTGCCCTACTGTGCCCTAACGCTGGAAGTCGTATACGCTGCCAAGCTTCAGGATCTGCGTCAGCTCGTCCATCGCGGCGAAACTTTCTTCCATCAGTTTCGGGTCTGCCAGATCTTCCACCGCCAGCCTGTCACGGTAATGTTTGTTCGCCCACCCCCGCAGGGTTTCTACCAGCGCGTCATCAAGAATGCTGTTGGTGCCCATGGCACTGATGTCCGCGTCTGACATGGCCACCCGCAGCCTGAGGCACGCGGGGCCGCCGCCGTTGCGCATGCTTTGGCGTACGTCCAGATAATCAGCGTGTTTGATCGGGCCACCTGAGGCGATCAGGCTGTCCACATAGGCTTTGGTGGTTGGTGTTTCCGACACTTCCACCGGCAGAATGAGCGTCATACCCTCTCGTTTCGGGGCCGAAATAAGCTGGCTGTTGAACAGATAGCTTTTCACCGCGTCGCCAATTGGCACTTCATTTTTGGGAACGCGCACAAACTGCATGTCCACATCGCCCATGGCCGCCTGAATATCGCGGTCAAGCTGGTCCGGGTTTTCAAACGCCTGTTCGTGATAGAAATGAACGTTTTTGTTGCACACGGCCACCACGTCATTATGGAACGCGCCGGCGTTGATCGCTTCCGGATTCTGCCGCACAAACAAGGTCTTGTCGCCTGCTGTCGCATGGCTGCGGGCGATGGCCTGGCTGGCTTCCAGCGTCTGGCGGCCCGGGAACGTCAGGTCGGCGGCGTTTTCAAACGCGCCCCTGCCATACACATAAAGCGCCACACCCTTGTCGCCATAATCGGCGCAGAAACGGCTGTGGTTGGCCGCGCCCTCGTCCCCCATATGGGTGCCGCCCACCAGCGGATCATGATGCGCGAAGCGCTCCCCTTCCGGGAACATGGCCTTCAGGATGCGCGATGTCACCCGCGCCTCGATCGACCGATGGTACATGGCCGCAAGGTTGGCGGGGGTGAAATGGGTGCGCCCGTCTGCCGTATCCGGCGATGGTGAGATGGTGGCAGCATTCGCCGTCCACATGGTTGCACTTGAATTCACGTTCGCCACCAAGGCCGGGCTTGCTTTCCACGCGGCCGCCAGCATTTCGGCATCTGTGCCGGTAAACCCATGATCCCGCAGGGTTTTCAGGTGCGGGCGATCATGGGGCGGCAACACGCCCTGGGTCATACCAAGGCTGCGCAGGTGATTGGCTTTATCAAGCCCCTGCAACACACCCTCACGCGGGTTGGCCACCATGCCTTTATGTTTCGCTGACGCAACGTTGCCGTAAGAAAGGCCCGCATAATTGTGGGTTGGGCCAACGATGCCGTCAAAATTTACTTCACGCCAAGCCATCAGCCCTCTCCTTCCGCGAAATTAAGGCCGGTTGGCAGCGCGCCCACGGCTACTTTGCCTTCCGCCTGTTCCATGGTTGCCACACCGTACGCGCAATAGTCAGCGGCATAATAAGCGCTTGGCCGGTGGTTGCCCGAAAGCCCTATGCCACCAAACGGCGCGGTTGACGCAGCACCAGTAAGCTGTTGATTCCAGTTCACAATTCCGGCCTTTGCGCGCGGGTAGAAAGCGTCATAGTTGGCGCGATTATCAGAAATCAACCCCGACGCCAGCCCAAAGCGCGTGTTGTTGGCCTCGGCAATAGCGGCGCCAAAATCAGCCACCCGGATCACCTGCAGGAACGGGCCGAACACTTCCTCGTCAGGGCGGTCCCGCACATCGGTTACGTCCATCAGGCCCGGCGTGAGGTAGGCGTCACCGCGATCCAGGCGTTCCACGCGCCGGATCACCTTGCCGCCTGCTGCCTCAAGTGCATTCTGGGCCGCGAGTACCATATCCGCTGCGCGCGCGCTCACAACCGGCCCCATATAGGGCTGCGCCTCGTCATTCCAGGCGCCCACGGTGATGCCGTCAATGGCGCGCACCAACGTATCGATGAAGGCATCGCCTTCGGCGCCCTCGGGCACAATCAACCGCCGTGCACACGTACAGCGCTGGCCGCTTGAAATAAAGGCGGATTGCACGGTCATCACTGCTGCTGCAGCGTGGTCTTGCACCTCATGAACGATAAGCGGGTTGTTACCGCCCAGTTCAAGCGCCTGGATCACATTGGGGCGATCCACCAGTTCGCTGGCGATAATCTGCCCCGTGCGGGCGCTGCCGGTGAACAAAAGCCCGTCAATTTTTTCGTTCGCAATCAGCGCCGCGCCCGTGTCCCGGCCGCCCTGCACCAGATTGAGCACACCTTTTGGCAGGCCTGCGTCATCCCATGTTTTCACCATCAGTTCCGCCACTGCAGGTGTCAATTCGCTGGGTTTGAACACGATCGTGTTGCCCGCGATCAGTGCCGGAACAATATGACCATTGGGCAAATGCCCAGGGAAATTATAGGGCCCGAATACCGCCATTACACCGTGCGGCCGGTGCGCCAGCTTGGAGCGGATAGCGCCGTTGAGCGCTTCCTTGTAGCCCGTGCGTTCTTCGTAAGCCTTCAGGGAAATTTCAACCTTGTTTGCCATGGCCGTGGCTTCGCCTGTCGCGTCCCACAGTGCCTTGCCAGCGTCCTTCGCCACCAGCTCAGCCATCTCGGCCTTCCTGTCACCCAAGAGGGCCGCATAACGGCGGATGATCGCCACCCGGCCATCAAAGGGCATCATGGCCCAGCCATCTGCCGCCGCCGCTGCGGCTGCTACCGCGGCGTCCACCTGATCCTTCGTGGCTTCACGGCCAGACCAGATCACCGCACCGTCAGCCGGATTTACTGAACGAAATTCTGCACCAGCGCCCTCAACCCAGGCGCCGCCGATAAAGTGTGTCATGGGTTACTCCCTACTCTGCTGCCTGTGGTGTCTTGCGCCCAATAGGGGCATATCGGACCGGATCACCCGCCTTGATCTGCAAAGCATCAGCGGCGTCCGCCGGGATCCACACACCGCTTGCGCCTTCAACCACATTGGTGAGCACAACGCGGAAGTTGTCGAGCGCGGGGTTACAGGCCATGTGCATTGGGTCGTGCCCTTCGCCTTCAACCGTACCGCCCAGTTCGCCTTCAACACTTTTGCGGCTGGTCCAGATGCCGCGCTTGTGAACTTCAAGCGCCGGGCCGCCATCAAAGATGTCCACCGATCGGGAGAACCGGAACCCTTCCTTCTCAAGCAGGCGGATCGCCGGGCGCGCGCTGTCATGCGGCTTGCCGATTACATCCCGTGCACACTGCGGCAACAGGGCCGTATAGATTGGAAATTTTGGCATCAGATCAGAAATGAACTGGCTGTTGCCAAGACCGTTGATCTCGTCAGCGGTTTTGAAATCCATGCCAAAGAAGTGACGGCCAAGCGCCTCCCAGAACGGAGAATTGCCGTCTTCGTCTACCCAGCCACGGATTTCCGAAATCACCTGATCGGAGAAACGATCCGGGTGGGCGGCCATCAGCATATAACGCGCCTTTGACATCAGCTTGCCCAGATTGCCCTTGCGGTAGTCTGGATCAAGGAACAGGGTCGCCACCTCGGTCGCGCCAACAAAATCGTTGGCAAGCTGCAGCAGTTCTGTATCCACGCGCATCTCTGGCTCGTGGCTGACCTGGGTCTGATGCAGGATGCGATAACTGTAGAAGGGTTTATCCAGCCCCACGCCAACGATCAGGGCGCTGGTGCCCACTACCTTGCCATCAGACGGATCTTCCATCACAAGCAGATAACTGGCTTTTTCGCCAAGGTTTGGCTCACCCGAAAAGGCTGCCATGGATTCTCTGATTTTTGCTTCAAGCGCTTTCTTGTTGGACGGCAGGGTTGTAAGACCCGTGCCTGTTTTTTCTGCAAGCGCCTGCAGGCCATCAAGATCTTTCAATCGTGCTGGTCGCACCACAAACATGCGTTTTTCCCTCAAATTTACGTCCGGGCAGCATTTCAGGGCCCCGGTTGCCTAGATGGCCATTTGGCCTGTTCTTAAATGTCTCGCAAACCCAACACTCTTCCCTAAGAGGATTGCTAGACTTTGGCTTTCACAACGTCATCAAGTTGACCACTGGCGAAAGCCATCAGAATTAGGGCGGAAAGCCTGGCGCGTTCCGCAAAACTGTCAGCGCAGACAAATTCGTCTGCGCTATGAATATTGGCACCGCGCACCCCAAGGGTGTCCACATTCGGCAAGCCTGCCGCCGCCAGATTGTTGCCTTCACAGCAGCCGCCCGTTGGCACATAATCAATCGCAATGCCAAGTTCAGCGCCGCAAGCCCGGATCGCATCCATCAGCTTGATATTGGCGTCAGAGAGTGCCTTGGGCGGGCGATTGATGCCACCATGAAGATGCACACTATAGCCTTCTTCCACGTCATGCGCCGCAACTATCTTGTTGACCTCGGTTTCAAACCAGACTGCATCCTCCGGTTCCTTCAGGCGCACATTAAACCGGCACAATGCCATATCGGGCACCACATTGGGTGCCACACCGCCCTGGATAACGGCTGGGTTCACGGTCAGCTCCGGGCGGCCATCTGTAAGGGCCGCAAGTTCGCCGATGATCTTTGAAAGCCTTACAACGGCATTACGCCCGGCATGAAACTCTCGGCCCGCGTGCGCCGCCTTGCCACGCACCACAACAGCATAGTTGCCGCTCCCCTTACGCGCGCCCGCCAGCGTGCCGTCCGCAAGCGCGGGCTCGTAGGTCATGCCAATATCCGCGGCCTTGGCCCGTTCCGTCAGAATGGGGGCAGAAGCAAGAGAACCGGTTTCCTCGTCAGGTGACAACAGGACTTCCCAGCCCACGCTTTCCGCGAGCGGGGTTTCCTCAAACGCCTTGAGGGCATTCAACATCACCAGTATGCCGCCCTTCATATCGGCCACACCTGGGCCGTTCAGTTTATCGCCCTCAAGCCACACGGGCTGTTGAAAGGCATGATCCCTGGCAAATACTGTGTCTGTGTGGCCGGTCATCAGCACCTTACGGTTGGCTTCAGGGCGCTTGAAGATCCGGATGGTGCGCCCGTTTTTCACCGGCACCACATCACCCGCCTCATTCACAAACTCACCATCCGGGAGATCAATCAGCTCCACCTCTGCACCCAGTGGCGCAAAAGCCTCAAGCACCAGGGCCTCCATGGCGGCAAGGCCCTCCAGATTACGGCTGCCGCTGTTCACCTTCGACCAGGCAATCACGGTTTCCACCATCTCGGCTTGCCGGTCTTGGATACGGCCAAGTGCATCCTTGCAGGCCTGAGAACTGGACAGCGTTTGTAAGCTGATGGTCATAGATATCCCGTTTTCTGATGTTCGCGCAAAGGCTTCCATCCTTCATGGGTACGAGACAGCAGGCACCCCGTCAAGCACGGGAAAGCCGCTTTCCGAACTACGCTAGAAACTTCGCCCGACCAAATAATAAACCGCAGATATATCGGTTCACTTTACCGCAAACCGCGCTCAATTCATCGCATCACCCAAAAGTTTGTGAACTTTTTGCGTATGGTGAAAGTGTAAAAAAACATGAGAGATGATGAGGAACTCTTATTTTCAGTTGTCCTAAGAAGAACCACAACGGTCGGGAGGACATAATGCGAGGATGTGTAATGAAGGCTTTAATTGTTGATGGCGAGGAGCTTTTTCGCCTTTCCCTTAAAGAAGTAGTGATGGTTTCGGGCAACTTCCAACATGTGATGGAAGTGAGCACCGAACATGAATTTTTGTCAAAAACTGCAAACCACGATGATCTTTCCCTGATTGTTGTGCATCCGGCGTCGCTGGGGGACGAAGGCGCCGATTGCATGCGTTTGATCCGCCGCCTGTATCCTGATGCAGCGGTTGTGACGATCCTGGATCATGAAGGCCAGCATTATGCTGAGCTGCCTGGTTCGATCAGCATTGCGCGCCGCGCGACAGTTTCGCAGATGGTGACAGCCATTCGCCGCGCGCTCAAGCTGCCGCTGGATGGCTTTGGCGCGGTTTCCCGCAGCCCATCTGCCCCTGACGTGAGAACCGCGATGTCACAACAGTTCAGCCAGGCGTCAGCGCAAAGCCAGAGCCGCCCATCGGTGGCGGCAAGTGTTGACCTGGCGCGGCTTTCCTACCGCCAGAAGCAAATTCTGGCAATGGCGGCTGATGGCCTTCCCAACAAGGAAATCGCCGCCCGCCTTGATATCGCGGAAGGCACCGTGAAAGCGCATATGCATGCGATCTTCAAGGTGCTGGGTGTATCCAACCGCACGCAGGCGGTTATCCGCTACAGCGGCGTGGGACAACCCGCTTCCCCCCAGGGAAACGGGGCGACCGTGAACACGCCAAGCTGGGCCTACGCAGCCGCGAGCTAAAGGGCAAGCCCCACTAAACGGTAAACACAAAGAAAGGCCCGGTCAGATGACCGGGCCTTTTTGCTAAAACTTTGAAGTACCTTAGAGCTTGCCTTCGAGGTGCTTGATCACACCGGAGAAGTCCACCCCGCCATGGCCTGCATCGTCCATGGCTTTGTATATGTCTCGCGCCATGGCACCAAGCGGCGTGTTTGCACCCGTGTCACCCGCCGCATCCATGGCGATCCCGAGATCCTTCAGCATCAGGGCTGTGGCAAAGCCGGGGTTATAATCATTGTTCGATGGTGCCGTTGGTACAGGGCCCGGTGCCGGGCAATAAGTGGTGAGGGACCAGCACTGGCCAGAGGCATTCGACGCCACATCAAAGAAGGTTTGATCATCCAGCCCCAGCGCACGGCCAAGGTTGAAGGCCTCTGACACACCAATCATGGAAATGGCCAGCAGCATATTGTTGCAGGCCTTGGCCGCCTGCCCGTTCCCGGCATCGCCACAATGCACGATCTTGCCCGCCATGGGCTCCAAGACCGGCCTGGCGCGTTCAAACGCCGTAGCTGTTCCGCCCACCATAAAGGCGAGCGTGCCCGCGGCCGCGCCGCCCACCCCGCCGGACACAGGCGCATCCACCATTTCAAACCCGGCGTGCGCCGCGCGGTCCGCCACCTTGCGGGCGGTTGCCACATCAATGGTGCTGCTGTCGATAAACAGCGCGCCCGCTTTCGCAGCCTTGGTTACATCCGTATACACCGCTTCAACAATCTTGGCGTTCGGCAGCATGGTGATCACCACATCCGCGCCATCAACCGCATCATGCACGTTATCGAACGCCGTGCCCCCGGCCTCAACAACGCCCGCCTTGGCGTCGGCTGACAAATCAAACCCGCGCACCGTGATGCCTGCGCCCAGAAGGTTTTTCGCCATCGGCAGGCCCATGTGGCCAAGCCCAATGAATGCAACTGTTGTCATGACTTTCCTCCCCTACTCGGCAATATCAAGTTCAAGATCGTCGAGCGATCTGAAATAGGTTTCAATCTCTTCGTCGGAAACACGGTCCAGCGAATTCGGGTTCCACTGTGGGGCATTGTCCTTGTCGATCAGAATCGCACGCACGCCCTCTGCGAAATCATTGCCGGCCATCACCCGGTTCACCATGCGATATTCCATGCGCATGTTATCGCGGAAGCGGTCCAGCACCTCACCGCGGCGCAACTGCGCGAATGTGAGCTTCAGGCTGGTGGGTGACTTGGTCATCAAAATCTTGAACTGCTTCTGCGCCCATTCACTTTCATCCAACTCCAGCGTGTGCAGGATTTCGTCCACCCGCACGCCAGAGAAGGCCCCGTCGATCTCGTCGAACACTTCAGCCATCGGCGCGGGCTCTGGCTCCGTATGGAAGCGTTTCAGCACGTCCGCCACATCGTCATTGCCTTTGATCTCGGCACCCGCGAGCGCCTCTACTACGGCATCAACATCATCTGACGCCACCACATGGCTGGCGATGCCCAGCGCATAGAGATCAGGCGCTTTGATACGCGCGCCTGTGAGCGCCAGATACATGCCGGTTTCACCCGGCAGGCGCGGCAGGAAGTAGCCGCCGCCCACATCGGGGAACAGGCCAAGGCCGGTTTCCGGCATGGCGAACAGGGTTTTCTCTGTCGCGACCCAGAAATCACCGGGGATTGAGACGCCCACGCCGCCGCCCATGGTGATGCCGTCCACCAGGCTGATGTAAGGCTTGGGGAACTCGTCGATGGTGATATTCATGAGATATTCGTCATGGAAGAAATCACGCCACTCCGTGGTGCCCGCTTTGTAGCTTTCGGTCACCTTCACCACGTCACCGCCGGCGCAGAAGGCCTTGTCGCCCGCGCCCACAACCACAACCGCCTGCACAGACGGCATGATCTTCCACTCACCCAGCTGGCGCGTGATTTCCACGGCCATATTGTGCGTAAGCGCGTTCAAGGCCTTGGGGCGATTAAGCGTGATCAAGCCAATATTGCCGCGGGTTTCAAATAAAACTTCAGCGTCTGTCATCGTCTAGTCCTTCAACAGCGAGCGGGAGATTACCACCCGCATGATCTCGTTGGTGCCCTCAAGAATCTGGTGCACACGCAAATCACGGAGGATGCGTTCAATCGGATAATCCTGCAGATAGCCGTACCCACCATGCAATTGGAGGGAGGCGTTCACCACATCAAAGCCCGTGTCTGTCGCAAGGCGTTTGGCCATGGCGGCAGCAGATGCGGCATCGGCGGTTTTGTTCGAAACTTTTTGGGCCGCTGCATAGAGAAGCAGGCGCGCGGCTTCAAGCTCTGTCGCCATATCAGCCAGCTTGAACTGGGTGGCCTGGAAGTCAGCAATAGACTTGCCAAACTGCTTGCGGTCCTTCGTGTAGGCCACGGCTTCATCAAGCGCGCGCTGCGCCCCGCCGATGGAGCATGCGCCGATATTCAGGCGGCCGCCATCAAGGCCCTGCATGGCAATTTTAAAGCCCTGCCCTTCCGCGCCTACAAGGTTCGCGGCAGGGATACGGCAATCGTCAAACATCACGGCGGCGGTTGGTTGGCTGTGCCACCCCAGTTTCTTTTCCTGCGCGCCGAACGACAGGCCCGGTGTGTCCTTCTCAACGATAAAACAGCTGATGCCCTTGGCTCCATCGTCTGACGTGCGGGCCATCACCACATACACGTCGCTGGTGCCGCCGCCTGAGATAAAGGCTTTGGAGCCATTGAGCACATAATCGTCGCCGTCGCGCACGGCCTTGGTTTTAAGGCTTGCAGCATCGCTGCCCGCGCCAGGCTCGGTAAGGCAATAGCTTGCCATTTTATCAAGCGTAACAAGGTCCCCCACAAAACGTGCGCGCTGGTCATCATTGCCAAACTGGTCAATCATCCAGGTGGCCATATTGTGGATGGAGATCATCGCCGCAGTTGACGGGCAACCTTGCGAAAGCTGTTCGAAGATCAGCACACTTTCCACGCGGCTGAGGCCACAGCCCCCGCCTTCCTCAGAGACATAGATGCTGCCGAAACCCAGCTCACCAGCGGCTTTTGCCACATCCGTTGGCCACACCTTGTCTTCGTCCCATTTATGGGCATCAGGTGTGATCATGTCAGCCGTGAAATTGCGCGCCATATCCTGGATGGCACGTTGATCTTCATTAAGCGAGAAATCCAAAGTTCATTCCTTCGGTGTAATGGGGCGCCGCCTGCGAAGGGCCGCACCAACGTTTCGAAACCCAAAACTGAAGCCTGACGGCTTCTCCCGCTCGCCCAAAAGCGGGGAAAAGCGGGCGGGGGGAACACCCCCGCCCACAAAAGCGTTACTGAAGCTTGTTGCCTTCAGCGTCCCAAACTTCCACGTCACCAAGGCCAAGTTCCTTGATGCCCGCTTCGATCTGGGCCCGGTCACCCACCACAAGCCACACGAGCTTCTCAGGGTGGATATGATCCTGTGCTGCCGCCTTGATTGCATCAATCGTCAGGGTTTCATACTGGCCCTTCAGGCTTGGCACATAATCGTTGCCACGGCCGAACCGATTGTTCGACAACAGGCTACCGAGAACGGCGTTTGCCGTTTCATACTGGCCCGGCATTTCGCTGGTGCTTTTCACCACAAGGCGGCTGAGTTCTTCCTGCGTTGCAGGCGTGTCACCCAAGTAACCAGCGAATTCCTTGTTCAATTCAGCGATAGACTCTTTGGTCTTGTCTGTCTGAACAGGGGCATATACCAGCCACATACGTTGGCCACGAGCGTCCAGCGTGAAGGTATAAGCGCCGTATGCCCAGCCCTTGTCTTCGCGCAGGTTCATATTCACACGTGCCGTGAATTCGCCGCCGAGGATGCTGTTCGCCATTTCGTGGGTCAGATAATTATCGTCACCCGTGGATGGGAACAGGTGGCCAGCGAGGATCAGGGACTGCGGGGAACCCGGCTTGTCCATGATGATAACCTTGCCAACCTCAGGCATCGCAACCTCGGTGATATTCTTGGCAGGAACTGCAGAAGCTGGCGCCGCCCAGTCGCCGAAGGTGGCTTCCAAGGCCTCTTTGGCTTCATCAAGCGTGATATCGCCCACCATGAAGATGGTTGCGTTATCTGGCCGGATCCAATCGCTGTGGAATTTCACCAGATCATCCCGCGTCATGGCGCCGATGGAAGCTTCCGTGCCAGAGCCTGTGAACGGCACACCATAGGAATGATCTTCGCCATACAGAAGGCCTGGAAGCGTGCGCAGTGCAAGCTGAACAGGGTTTGCCTTTTCTTGCGCGATGCCTGCGATCCAGCGCTGGCGCAAGCGATCAAGTTCCTCCTGCGAGAAGGCCGGGTTGCGCACCACATCAGCGGCGACAGCAAGGCTTTCCTTCAGGTTGGACTTAAGGGCAGACATGCTGACCGTGCTCATATCAAGGTTTGAACCGGTGCTGAGCGTAGCGCCCAGGCCTTCAAGCTCTGCCGAAATATCAAGCGACGTGCGCGTAGCAGTGCCTTCATCCATCATGGAAAGCGCAAAGCTGGATGTCCCAAGAGGACGGCCTGCATCCGCCGCATAACCGGCATCAAACTGCATGGCCATGGTTACAACTGGCACAGTCGGGCGGTTCGCAACCACGACTTTCATGCCGTTTGCCAGCGTCGCTTCCTGAATTTCAGGGAACGTCAGATCTGGCAATGTGCCCGTGTCAGGCAGGCCTTTGGAGCGATCAACTGCAGCTTCAGTCGTAGCATATTTAGGCTCAGGGCGTGTCGTCAGCTGATAGTATCCCTGACCAAGCCATTCACTGGCCGCTTCGGTTACTTCGGCTGCACTCGCCGTGTTCATCCAGTTCACCGTTTTGGCATAAAAGCCTGTGTCACCGGCATAAAGCTGGGAACGCGCAAGCGCTGTACCCTTGCCGTTGAAGCCACCAATGGCTTCAAGGCCGCGAATACGGCCAGCCAGAATGCTGGTTTTGGACCGCTTGAGCTCTTCCGCTGTTGGGCCTTCAGCCAACAGCCTCTCGATCTCTTCATCCATCAGGCGCAGCACTTCTTTTTCGTCCGCGCCGTCTTTGAGCATCACTTCGACTTCGAACATGCTGGCAAGCTCGAACGGTGTCATGGAAACGCTCACAGCTGTCGCAAGCTGGCTCTTGTATACCAGCGCCTGATAAAGGCGGGAGTTTTTGCTGCCACCCAGAAGATCCGCCACCAGCGTGAGGTATGTTGCATCCACGTCATTGCGCGGTGCCACGGCCCAGTTGCGGCTGATTTGTACTTGCGGCGCTTTTGGATCAACCATTTCTTCGATGGTGTCATTTTCGCGCGTTGGCACCCATGCTTTATGCTGCTTCAGCGCAGGGCCGGCACCAATATGGCCGAAGTATTTTTCCATCAATGGCTTGGCTTTTGCGGTGTCAATATCGCCCGCCAGCACAATCACAGTGTTAGCCGCGCCGTAATATTGCTTGAACCAGTTTTGCACGTCTTCCAGCGACGCGTTTGACAGGTCTTCCATCGACCCGATGGTGGAATGGCGATAAGGGTGGCCAACCGGGAACAAGCCCTCAAGCTGACGATATTCCTTCATGCCGTATGGGTTGTTGTCGCCCTGGCGTTTCTCGTTCTGCACCACGCCAATTTGCTCATCGAGTTTTTCTTGGGTAACAGCGCCCAGAAGATGGCCCATCCGGTCAGATTCCATCCACAGCGCCATATCAAGTGCAGGCGTCGGGACATTCTCAAAATAGTTGGTGCGGTCAAACCAGGTGGTACCGTTCATCGCTGTTGCGCCTACGGCCTCAAAAGGTTTGAAGAATTCGTCATCATAGTTTTCGGACCCATTGAACATCAGGTGTTCAAACAGGTGCGCAAAACCGGTCTTGCCCGTGGGCTCATCCTTGGAGCCGACATGGTACCAAACGCCAACAGATACGATCGGCGCCTTGCGGTCTTCATGCACAACCACACGCAATCCGTTGTCGAGCTGGAATTCCTCGTATGGAATGTCAAACTTGATATCCAGGGCCGGTGATTTATCGGCCGAAATTGCTGGTGCTGCTGTCGTTTCTGATTTTGTTTCAGCCTGGCATGCCACAAGCACGCTTGCCGCTACTGCACCCAACAGTAGATTTTTGATATTCATGAGAATCATCTCCCCGCGTTCTCTTATGAAAAGGGGCCAGCCCCCTACTCCCTCGTTGTCTCGAAGGCATTGATTTACTTGCGACTTTTTTGTCTTACCCCCAAAACATACGGGCCCGGAAAACATCCGTCTTCCGGGCCCCTGTAGATTAGCTGTTCAGCGTGGGAATTACAAATTCTGCGCCTGAACGAATACCTGTTGGCCAACGGGAGGTTACCGTCTTGGTTTTGGTGTAGAAGCGTACACCTTCCATGCCGTGCTGGTTGATGTCACCGAAGGCTGAGTTTTTCCAGCCACCGAAGGTGTGGAACGCCAGCGGCACAGGGATCGGCACATTCACGCCAACCATGCCTACTTCAACACGGTTCACATACGCGCGCGCTGCATCACCATCCCGTGTATAGATTGACGTCCCGTTCCCAAACTCATGGATCGACGGCAGTTCAACAGCTGCGTCAAAATCCTTCACGCGCATGATCTGCAGCGTCGGGCCGAAGATCTCTTCCTTGTAGGTGCGCATTTCAGGCGTCACATTGTCGAACAGGGAACCACCGAGGAAATAGCCGTTCTCAAATCCCGGCTGGTCGTTCTTGAAGTTACGGCCATCAACAACAACTGTCGCACCTTCCTGCTCTGCCAAATCAAGATAGCCTTTAACCTTCGCGAGGTGATCGGCGGTTACAAGCGGCCCCATTTCGGCCTCGCCGTCCATGGAATGACCAATCTTGAGGGCTTCAACACGTGGCTTCAGCATTTCAACAAGTTTGTCTGCCACCTCATCGCCAACACATACGGCAACAGAGATCGCCATGCATCGCTCGCCCGCAGAACCGTAGGCCGCACCAACCAATGCATCAGCAACCTGCTCCAGATCCGCGTCAGGCATGATAACCATGTGGTTCTTGGCACCACCCATAGCCTGGCAGCGTTTGCCGTGAGCTGTGGACGTTGCGTAAACATATTGAGCAATCGGCGTGGACCCCACGAAGGACACTGCCTTCACGCGCGGATCTGTACAAACAGTATCCACTGCTTCCTTGTCGCCGTTTACCACGTTGAACACACCGTCCGGCAGGCCAGCTTCAGCCCAGCATTTTGCCAGCAACAGCGGTACAGTCGGGTCTTTTTCAGATGGTTTCAGCACGTAAGTGTTACCGCATGCGATGGCCACACAGCTCATCCACAGTGGGATCATGGCCGGGAAGTTGAACGGCGTGATACCCGCAACAACGCCCAAGGGCTTGCGCATGGAATACATATCGATGCCAGTGGAGACGTTGTCGGAAAACTCACCTTTGATCAGGTGCGGGATGCCTTGTGCGAATTCAGCAACTTCAAGGCCGCGCTGCACATCACCCTGCGCATCGGAAAACACCTTGCCGTGTTCCGCCGCAAGCGCTTCAGCAAGCGCATCTTTTTCACGGTACAGGATATGCACCAAATTCTGCAGCACCCGGGCGCGCTTCACAACAGAAGTGGCAGCCCATGCTGGGAAAGCAGCATCAGCCGCCGCGATCGCATCTTCAACCTGTGCTTTTGACGCCAGCGAAACCTTGCCAGCCTGCTCAC
The DNA here is from genome assembly GCA_013372975.1 of Alphaproteobacteria bacterium. Lineage (GTDB taxonomy): Bacteria > Pseudomonadota > Alphaproteobacteria > Sphingomonadales > Kordiimonadaceae > Kordiimonas. The sequence continues at coordinate 223,228 of JABXIS010000011.1, read as the reverse complement.
CAGTGGATGGGTTAAAGATAGGACCAAACCGACCAGACGTACCTTCTACGTCCTTGCCGCCAATATAATGATGACGCTCATACATGCGTAAATCTCCAAATTGTTACACGCGGCCACCGCCCGGAAAATCGGGCATTCGTTAGGTCGTGGGCCGCGACTCCGCCCCAAAATCACCCGGACGGTACAATATGCAATATTGCACGTCACTGAGAAGTTTTGCATTATAGTTTGTGCAATTATGCACATACCAAAAGTGAGCAGGTTCGATGTTTGACTGGAACGACATGCGCTATTTTCTGGAGTTGGCGCGCAGAGGCAAACTGGCGGCGGCTGCCCTCCGCCTAGGTGTGGATCATACTACCGTTTCCCGGCGCATTTCGGCACTTGAAGAAGCGCTTGAAGTTAAACTGTTTGACCGGGTGAACAGGGCCTATGTGCTGAACAGCGATGGCCGGCGGCTGTTGAGTTACGCGGAGAAGATGGAAGCCAACTCGGTTGCCCTGATGGATGAGGTCACCCCCGTATCCACTGGCCCACAGGGCACTGTCAGGCTTTCAACGCCTGAGGCATTCGGTAGCCAGTTTCTGGCCCGCCACTGCGCAAGCTTTCGCCAGCGCAACCCCGGCATCACGCTTGAACTGGTTGCCGAGACCCGATCACTGAACCTTTCGAGGCGAGAAGCAGACGCGGCCATCACACTGGCCGAGCCCAGCCATGGCCGGAGCACAAGCGAGAAGGCCGGGTTATACCGCCTCCGCCTCTATGCGGCTCCAAGTTATTTGCAGCAACATCCCCCGATCGTCAGCCTGCGTGATCTACAACATCATTATTTCATCTGGTATGTGGATGATCTTTTGCCTGTGCCAGAATTGCAGATGCTGGACAAGGCGATATCAGACCCGCATGTGATTTTCCGCACCACCAGCGTGACCGGCCAGGCAAATGCAGCCGAAGCGGGCCTGGGCATCGCGCTGCTGCCCTGTTACCTGGCAGACCGGATGAAAGGCCTCACCCCTGTGTTGCCGGGCGAGATTTCGGTGTTACGGGACCTGTGGCTGGTAGTACATGATGATCTACGCCCACAACCTCACATGGATCAGGTCTGCACTTTCCTCACAACGCTGATCGCTAGCGAACGTCGCATTCTCTTGGGAAAATAGCGAGTGCGCTACACGCCACCCCGGCAGCGCTTCGCCGGGAATGTAAGGCGCACTTCGGTGCCCTCTCCCTTGCTGCTGTCGACGGCAACATCGCCTCCATGAAGCTGAATGAAGGTACGCACTAGGGAAAGCCAAGGCCAGTCCCTTCGTGGCTACGGGTAAGCACACTTTCCACCTGCCCGAACGGCTCAAGCGCGATGGTGATTTCCTCTTCCGTCATGCCCTCGCCCGTATCACTCACGGCTATCTGGTAACAACCACTGCCTGCAACGCCACATCCAACAGAGATTGTACCGCCAGCCGGTGTGAATTTGATGGCGTTCGAAAGAAGGTTCAATATCATTTGCTTAACGATGCGCCTGTCCGCGAACAATGGCAGGCCGGTTTTTATCTCCTGTGTGATTTCCAAACCTTTTTCGCGGGCATTGAACTCAACAATCGGCACACAGTCTTCCATCAACGCCCCAAGGCAGAATTCTTCCTCGTCCAGCTCGAGCTTGCCTGCTTCCACTTTCGCCAGATCAAGGATGTCACTGATGATATCCAGAAGAAGTTTGCCGCTTCGGTGTATTAGGTGGCTGTATTCCTCATACCTTGTTTCACCAAGCCTCCCGAACATCTGAAGGTTCATCACCTCGGAGAACCCAATGATCGCATTCAGGGGGGTTCTTAGCTCATGGCTCATTTTGGCGAGAAAGTCTGTCTTGGCACGATTGGCTCGCTCAGCTTCCGCAAGGGCATCCTGCAACTGCGCTGTGCGCTCCAGCAGATCAGCTTCGGCCTTTTTCCTGCGCTTGACCTCTTCTTCCCACAAAAGAGATACGCTGAACCAGCGAGACATCCCCAGCCCCATAAGGAAAATTCCCGGGACATATCCTAGAATGGCCAGTGCCAGATTCCAATCGTCCTTGCTAGCCATAGCATCGAGAACGGGTTTTAAAGAGGTTTCCTCAAGATAATCAATCAGGGACGCTACGCTCAGAATAGCGGTGCCCACAAGGATAAGCTTCAAACCACGATCAAGCCCTCTGAATCGCCGCACTTTTGCAAGCAAAAACACAGGCACCAAAGTGATCCCGATAAAGATCAACAGATCTGCGTGAACTATCCCCAAAATTCAGCCTCGAGCAGTTGTGGCAAAATAATCATCAATTCCCGGCCCATCCCCTTAGCGTCGGAAAGTTGCCCCTAAATTATATTATTATATTTGCTTGGCAAACCCCGGGACACAATAGGTAATGGCAATTGCAGGATGATAAAAACCTGACCTTCATCGAAATCGGACAATTTGCCGTTGATATCGCCAGCCAATGAACGCTAAACCGGGCGGAGTATTACGCCACCGGGAAAGACTGACCCATGCCAAGGTTTTTGAAAATACATATGTGGCCAATTTGGCTGATCGCTCTTGGCACGCAGGCTAAGTCCTTCAAAGGCAACCCGATCATTGGCTCCCGAACTCTGAACACTCTGGGCCTTCATATCGTTCGGTTGCTGCTGGCGCGGGCAACGGCACATTTCCGATGGGCACTGCTGGCCCACAAAATGCCCAGGGAATTGCGAACAGAATTTCATGAAAATGGCTTTTGCATCCTTCCCGACTTCCTGGATGCCGAAACACTGCGCCAGATAAAAGACGAGATACAAACATACGCAGGCGATGCCCGACAAATGACACAGGGCAACACTGCAACACAGCGTATCCTTTTGGATGACACTGCACTGGCCGGCCGTGCAACGCTTTCGGACTTTCAGGACAATAGCAAGTTCCTGAATTTCCTGGCCTATTGTGGGGCATCGGCAATTCGCCCCATGCTATATATACAGCGCATTCGCAATGGCTTTCGGGAGGGCAAGACAGACCCGCAAAAAACCATGCACGCTGACACATTCCACCCAACCATCAAAGCTTGGTTATTCCTTGAAGATGTGCATATGGAGGACGGCCCATTCACCTATGTTCGGGGATCAAACCGTCTCACATGGCGGCGGCTCAAGTGGGAGTATGCGCGATCGCGTGTAGCCGCCAGTATCGGAGACGGATACTCTGAAAAGGGTTCGTTTCGAGCTGATGCAAATGACCTTGCCGCCATGGGCTTGCCAGCGCCCGAAGGACTGACCGCCAAGGCCGGAACATTGGTAATTGCCAACACCAACGGTTTTCATGGGCGCGGGCAGGCCGAAGATGGCGCGAACAGGCTGGAGGTTTGGGCCTACAGCCGCCATAATCCGTTTTCCATGGTTCCCGGGTTTGGTTTGAAGGCCCGCATGCGGCTTGAGCATAAGATCCTTCACCGCTTCTGGCGTCATAAAGATAAATTAGCCGAAAGCAAAAATAGCCGCGCCAGCTGGCACTTGATTGATGCCAGGGAAATGCTGGACTAGCCCAGCATTCCGCCACCAAAATCATGACAACGCCCAATTTCTGTTTAGAATTCTGCGCAAGACCGTTATGCTGCCGAAAACAGGCATCAGGGGGATGTTTTTTCTATGCCGAATAACAATTTAGCTGCCATTATCCTTGCCGCTGGCAAGGGCACGAGAATGAAGTCCAAACTGCACAAGGTGTTACACCCTGTTGGCGGGCGCCCCATGCTGCACCATCTGCTGGAAAGCGTGCAGGAACTGGGCACTGACAAAACCATTGTTGTGGTTGGCGCAGAGCGCGAGCAAGTTGTCGCAGCGGCGCAGGGCTGTGATCTGGTCACACAGGATGAACAGTTGGGCACCGGCCACGCAGTGATGATGGCGCGCGATGTCCTCAAGGATCACACGGGCGATGTAATTGTCCTTTACGGTGACGTCCCCTTCATCCCGACAAGCGTTATGCAGGCGATGATTGATATGCGCCATGTATCAGACGATACAGGCCTTGTTGTACTGGGTTTTCGCCCCAATGACCCGGCCAGATATGGCCGCCTCGTCGTAAATTGGGCTGGAGAGCTGGAGCGCATAGCAGAATACAAGGACGCATCTGAAGAAGAACGGGCGATCGATCTATGCAACAGCGGCATGATGCTGGTGGATGGCCAGAGCCTTTTTGGCTGGCTGGATCAGCTTTCCAACGATAACGCCGCCGGTGAATATTACCTTACGGACCTTGTTGCTGTGGCGCGCGCGAACGGGCGCAAGGCACTTGTCGTCGAAGCAGCAGAAGAAGATGTTCTTGGTGTCAACAGCCGGGCTGATCTGGCTTACGCTGAAGCTTGCTTTCAAACCCGCAAACGATGCGAAGCCATGGAGGCGGGTGTTACGCTGGTTGATCCCACTACCGTTTATTTCAGCTACGACACCATCCTTGGCACCGATGTCACCATAGAGCCAGGAGTCTTTTTCGGGCCCGGCGCAACGATCGAAGATGGCGTTACAATCAAGGCCTACAGCCACATTGAAGGTGCCAAGGTGCGCAAAGGCGCAACCATCGGACCGTTCGCAAGGCTGCGCCCGGCTGCAGATATTGGCGAAGGAGCCAAGATTGGCAACTTCGTTGAAATCAAGAAAGCCAAGCTGGACGCAGGTGTGAAAGTAAGTCATCTGAGTTATATCGGGGACGCGACCATCGGTGCGGATGCCAATATTGGTGCAGGCACAATTACCTGTAACTATGACGGTTTCCTCAAGTTCCAGACCACCATTGGTGCTGGCGCCTTTATTGGGTCTAACACCTCACTTGTGGCGCCCGTAATGGTGGGGGATGGCGCGCTGGTTGGTGCCGGTAGTGTCATTACCAAAGATGTGGAAGCAGACGCGCTGGCTGTAGCGAGAGGCAAACAGCTCGGCAAGGCTGGCTTCGCTGCCAAATTCCGTGAAGAACAAAGCGCCAAAAAGGCAGCAATGAAAAAGAAGGGGTCTTAGGGCATGTGTGGCATTGTTGGAATTTTGGGCACAAGCCCTGCCACTCCGCGTATTCTGGAAAGCCTGAAGCGCCTTGAGTATCGTGGTTACGATAGCGCGGGCATCGCCACAATCGAAGACGGAAAGCTGGACAGGCGCCGCGCACCTGGGAAACTTGGCGCCCTTGAAGATGCGCTAAAAGCATCAGCCCTGTCCGGCAATAGCGGCATTGGACATACACGCTGGGCCACCCACGGCGAACCCACCGAAGCCAATGCCCACCCGCATATGACCCACCGGGTGGCCATCGTACACAATGGCATCATCGAAAACTTCCGCCCGCTTAAAGAGGAGTTGCTCGGCAAGGGCATCACCTTTGAAGGGGAAACAGATACAGAAGTGGTTGCCCGCCTGCTGACCAGCTATCTGGACGAAGGCATGCCCCCTCGTGATGCCTTCCATAAAACACTCACGCGCCTTGTGGGGGCCTTTGCCTTGTGTGTGTTGATCAGTGGCGAAGACGATTTGATGTTTGGCGCCCGCGAAGGCAGCCCGCTGGTGGTTGGTTTCGGCGAAGGAGAGAATTATCTGGGTTCGGACGCAATGGCACTTGCCAGCCTCTCGAACCGCCTCATCTATCTGGAAGAAGGCGATTGGGCAGAACTGACCCATGCAAAAGTCCAGGTATTTGACCCCGCAGGCAACCCGGTTGAACGCCCGACAACAATAAGCCAGGTTGCTGCAACCATGGTGGACAAAGGCAATCACCGCCACTTCATGCAGAAAGAGATTTTCGAGCAGCCGACTGTGGTTGCCCAAGCGCTTGGGCGATACCTTGATCCAAACGCGGGCAAGGTGCGCTTGCCACAGATGCCGTTTGAATTGGCGACAGTTCCCAAAGTTACGCTTGTTGCCTGCGGCACCAGCTTCTATGCAGCACAGGTAGCGCGCTACTGGATCGAGAAGTTGGCGCGCGTACCTGCCGAGGTTGATATCGCATCAGAGTTCCGGTACCGCGAACCTGTGTATATGCACGGCGGGCTTGCGATCTTCATTTCCCAATCTGGTGAAACGGCCGACACGCTGGCAGCCCTCAGGCACGCCAAAGCCGCCGGACAGCGTGTTGCAGCGCTTGTGAATGTAATGGGCTCCACAATGGCGCGAGAAGCCGATGTGGTGTTACCAATTCATGCCGGGGCCGAGATTGGGGTGGCAAGCACCAAGGCGTTCACCTGCCAGTTAAGTGTGCTGGCAGCATTTGCAATTGATCTTGCTGCAGCGAAGGGCCAGATCGATGAAACGCAGGAAGCGGCCTTCGTCGAAGAACTTGAGACAACGCCAAAACTGATGGCGCAAGTCCTGCATCATGACGAGGATATTGCCAAGATTGCCCGCTCCATTGCACACGCGCGCGATGTGCTGTTTGTAGGCCGGGGCATCCATTTCCCCATTGCCATGGAAGGAGCACTCAAGCTCAAGGAGATTAGCTATATCCATGCAGAGGGATATGCAGCGGGAGAATTGAAGCACGGCCCGATTGCCTTGATTGATGAAAATGTACCGGTGATTGGTATTGCGCCCGAGGATGACCTGATCGACAAAACCGTTTCAAACCTTCAGGAGATCATGGCGCGCCAAGGCAAGGTGATTTTGCTGTCGGACGGCGCTGAAAAGGAAGCCGAAGGCATGTATGCCCACCTTTCCATGCCCTCAGCAGGTGAACTGGTAACGCCAATACTGTATGCAATCCCTGTCCAATTGCTGGCCTATTATGCGGCGGTTGAAAAGGGTACGGATGTAGACCAGCCACGCAATCTGGCAAAATCAGTGACAGTGGAATAGGCACTTCAATGGACCTGAAAGACGCCAGCGGACCCGAAGTTGGCCATACCCTTGAAGGGTTTGGGGTAAATCTGCTGGTACGCCGGACACGGGCCGGCGTCGAATTCCTGACCACCGTGCTGGGTTTCACGGAAATTCGAGCAGACAGTGACTTTGCGCTGTTGCGGTCTGGCAACCAGTTTTTTCAGCTACATTCTGATCCCACTTATGGGGATCACCCCCTGCCCTCTCTGATACCGGAAGCCGGCGTACGCGGTGCAGGAGTGGAACTCCGTCTTTTTGAGGTTGACCCGGATAACGCAGAAGCCAAAGCAATAGAGCACGGCTATACCGTGCTCCGTAAAAGCCTTGATCGCCCACATGGCCTCAGGGAGTGCTATATCCTCGACCCTGACGGCTATTGCTGGGTGCCATCTAGGCGCATTTGATCAAGCACTGCCATTTCCTTAATCCGGACTTGCTGTCTCACTTTCAGATAACCATTCCGACAAAACTGGCCCTAGCTTGGGTAAACTGTCGTCCCTGGCAGTTAATGCCAGATAATGGTTGAAAAACTTCTGCGGCGATTCTTTCAGTAGCGCGAGCAAGACTTGCCTGCCAGAGGCGCTCTCGATTGCGCGCGTCATCACTACGCCAACATAATAGAAGGGTGAATCATAGGCCCCCGACAGCCCAACACCATTGGCCGCATCATATCCTTCTTCCTGGGTTTGTGCGTATTGCACCGCCATATCAAGAAGGGCAAAGTTCGAAGCTTGGCGCCGGGCGTTTACTTCGATCACACGTTGACTAAGCCGGGTATAACTACCCGGATTTTCAATTTTGGAGAAATCAGCGATTGCAGTTGCCGTGCCCTCCCTCATCACTTCCCCCAACAGTTTCAAAACAGGCGAAGCAGAGGAAGATTCCCGCATGAACATCTCCTGCATGCCATGATAGCTTTCATGAGCAATGAGATATTTAAGGCCTTCCGGATCACCACTTATACAGGGTAGGTCGACAAAAAAAGTTGATCCACGAGACCACCCTCCGCAGGAAGGTGAACCCACAACCAAGACAGCCCGGCCTTCATAGGAAAGGCCTGCCGGTGCATAAGGCGCCAACATTTCTGTTATTGTGGTTGAGTGCTCGCCCTGTCCTGATGCCATTTCATATACTATGGCGCTAAGTTTTTCCCGATCCTCAAGGACCCCGGCAAACCTGAAAAAGTCCTTTTCCGGCACCACGCAATTGGCTGCGTCCTGCCGCGCAGACAGGTAAGCCTCCATCGTGAAATAGTCGCGAAACTGCGAGAAATGCTTAAGCATCCCGGTTACGGCTGGATCATTCCGTATTGCTTCTTCGTCAATATTCTGGCGCGTACAAACCTCGGAAAGCACCTGCTTGGCGAAGTCCGCATCTACTGTTACGCGCGCGGCAGCCAACACCGGCATGCTGCACAAAAAAAAGGACAGGGAAAAAACCAGAAATTTCATTACCCTGTCCTTTCCGAATTCTTGGCCGCAGATCCTAATTCCGCGGCGTTACCGTGATGGTCAGGTCCACTGCACGACCACGTTCAATCTGAATAACAGCAACGCGGGTTGGCTTCTGGAAAGTCAGGATAATATCATCATCCTGAATTTCGCTGATCAGCCCCCAGCCTTGAGATGGCATATTCTCTTTGTAAAACGCCATGACAAGATGTTGCTTGGCCTTCATCTGGGCGACAATCTTGCCGTACGCGTTGGCTCCATTACCGAGGATGATAGACTCTTTCGAGTCCATGGATGAACCTGCCGGCATAACAATATCGCCAATCATTTCACCATTGGGAAGTGATGGATTTACGGCTGGTTCCGGCACACTATCATCTGCTACCGAACCAGTCATGCCGATACCCGCAGCACCCACGGCCATCATCGCGCCCAACATCAAACCCTTGATCTGTTTCATACTGCCCTCCCTGATTTTTTTACCTGCAGCCAGAAGCTGAAGTTCTCTATCTCTCTTGTAGCGAACGCGCCCCTATATAGACAACGCAAAAGTTAACTGAGCCGGTGAAATCTGTGTGATAATTCGCGCGTAAGCCAACGGAATACACGGGGGGCGCTCGATCATCCTGCAATGAGGCTCACACCAAGTTGGCCGTCTGTCCGTGACGCAACTGAAATAACTTCACACAAATTCTTTCAGGAGCATTGAACGAACGATATAAAGACTCTTAGATGGCAGTTCCGTAACGGGCTTTCTGCAACTGGGAAAAATATTCAGGCTGACAGGCAGGGGTTACCCTTTATGAAACGCGCAATTATTGATCTTCACCTGGACCCACGTGTCTACACAATTGACCATTTCCTGAGCGATGCGGAGTGTGCGCATCTGGTCTCGCGGGCACGCACCCTCTCGATGGAACGAGCCAAGGTGTCCGGTGGCAAAGAAGGTGTCGTCTCTAAGGGGCGCACAAATGACGTCTGCTGGGTAGACCATACTGCCGACACTGCATGTAAGCGGATTGCATCCAAGGTCGCAGGCTTGGTAGGAATGCCCCTGAACCATGCTGAGCGGTTTCAAGTCATCCATTACGGAAAGGGCGAAGAATACCGCCCGCATTTTGATGCCTTCGACCCAAACACAGAGGCAGGAAAGCGAAACTGGCAAGGCGGCGGCCAGCGCATCATCACTGTGCTGGGATATCTCTCCAACGTTACAAAAGGTGGGGCAACCCAATTTCCCAAGCTGAACATCACTGTGCCACCAGAAAAGGGAAAGCTGCTGGTGTTTCACAATTGTGAAGCTGGCACAGTGACACGTCATCCGCAATCCCTTCATGCGGGATGCCCGGTGGAAGAAGGGGAAAAATGGGCCTTCAATCTTTGGTTCCGGGCCGAAAAACGCCGGGATTAAGCAGCAAGGGTTGCCAAAGCCTCCGCCAGCCGTGAAAAAACAAAATCAACCGACCAACAGGATTTTTGGGCCAGCCTTCCATAGTGTCTACATATAGGCCCAAGAACTTGCACATCATGTGGGAGCACGATGAACCTTCATTTGCGACCCTCGACAGGGCGCAATCCCCTTGAAAGAAAAAAGAAAGGCGAAGCCGCTGGAGGGACAAAAAATTGCCAGCGCTGTCATTTTTCGGTAATAGTCTTTCGCAAAATAGAGGAAACGCTTGATTTTGTACCGATCATGCCCTAAATGGCAACGTTGTCATTTGCAGAGCTCGGTCAAAATCTAACAGTTTGGAATTGTCATGTTCAGTTATTCGTTCGGTAGTGAAAGTCTTAACAGCCAGTTGGATGCCCTTGGCATTACTGCGGTGTACCAGCAAAACCTCGACAAAGCCGTTGCGCATGCAAAAGACCTTGCGGCCAATGGCCTACTGCCATTTGCACGCCAGATGCACGATGGTCCGGACGCTGCACCGATAACAGAAGCAGCCAAACGCATTACCGAATCCTGTGACGACTTGATCGTTTTGGGCACTGGCGGCTCCAGCCTCGGCGCCCAGGCCGCGATTGCCCTCGCCCGCTTCAACAAAGGCCCGGTGCGCATTCATACGCCTGACAGCCTGTGCCCATTTGAAATGGACCTCCTGTTTAAGGAGCTGGATACTGCGCGCACTCATGTGCTTGCCATCTCAAAATCGGGTACAACGGCAGAAACACTCGCCCAACTGCTTGCTTGCAGGGCATGGCTTGAAGCAGGCGACCATGCAGCCAATTTGGGCGACCATTTCACCTTTGTAACCGAACCCGGCGAACGCCCATTGCGGACATACGGCGAAAAACTTGGCTCGCCGATCCTCGACCACCCAACAGACGTAGGGGGCCGCTTCAGTGTTCTCACCAATGTAGGCATGCTGCCGGTTGCAGTCTCTGGCCTGTCTGTTGAGGACTTCCGCAAAGGCGCCGAGGAAGTGTGTGATCAGTTTATGAACGACCCGGCCACCGCAACAGCGGTTGTTGGGGCCGCTCTCACGCACACTCTCGAGCAGGAAAAAGGGGTAACGCAAGTACTGGTTATGCCTTACGCAGAAAGCCTGAGGGCCTTCACACGATGGCATGGTCAGCTATGGGCGGAAAGCCTTGGCAAGGATGGCCTGGGCACAACGCCCATCCGCGCGGTAGGCCCCGTTGACCAACACAGCCAGCTGCAGTTGTTCCTTGATGGCCCAAACGATAAATTCTGCACTTTCATCACGATCCCCAGCTTTGGCAAAGGTCCGAGGATCGACGCGGAAGAGGCAAAGGCATACGGCCTTGACTATATGGCCAACCGGACAATTGGCGACACAGTGACTTGCCAATCACGGGCTACTCAGGAAACACTTCGGAAGAAAGACCGTACAGTGCGGGAGATCGTGATTGATTCACTGTCGGAAGAAAATTTGGGTGGCCTTTTTGTGTCCTTCATGCTTGAAACAGTGCTGACGGCACATTTGATGGGTGTGGATGCCTTTGATCAGCCCGCCGTTGAAGAAGGCAAGATTTTGACGAGGCAGTATCTGTCGGAGCTGCCTGAATAAAGAGGGTTTTCATGCATAGGCCGATCAAGAAGATCGTATTTCCAGTAGCGGGGCTTGGCACCCGCTTCCTGCCCGCGACAAAAGCAATTCCTAAGGAAATGCTGCCTGTCCTCGACAAACCGCTGATCCAGTATGCGGTAGAAGAGGCGATTGAAGCAGGCATCGAGGAAATCATCCTCGTGACAGGTCGCAACAAGCAGGTGATGGAAGACCATTTCGATCACGCCTATGAACTTGAAAAGATCCTGCAGGAAAAAGGCAAAGAGGGCGCACTAGATGTGGCACGCTCCATGCTCCTCGAAGAAGGCCGCATTGTTTATGTAAGGCAAATGCGTCCCTTGGGACTTGGTCATGCCATATGGTGTGCCCGCCACCTTGTAAACGGGGACGCCTTCGCGGTTGCGCTGCCCGATGACCTGATCAAAGGTAGGCCAGGCACACTCAAGCAAATGGTAGATGCCTATAATGAAACCGGCGGCAATATGGTGGCTACCATGGATGTGGCGCGCGAAGATACGTCAAAGTATGGCGTCATCACACCAGGCGCCAAAAGTGGCAACCTGGTGGAAGTCAAAGGCCTTGTGGAGAAACCCCACCCTGCTGACGCCCCCTCCACATCTGCGGTTGTCGGGCGCTATATCCTGCAACCTGAAGTGATGGAGATCCTGAGCAAGACAAAAGCGGGCGCCGGGGGCGAAATACAGCTGACTGACGCCATGGCGCAACTGATCGGCAAACAGCCTTTCCATGCCCTGTCCTTTGAAGGCAAACGGTTCGATTGCGGTAGCAAGATGGGTTGGCTGATGGCTAATCTGGCAATGGCTACAGAAGACCCGCAACTGGCCCCACGCCTGTCCAGCCACCTGAAGGAATTAAGCCAACGTTAGCACCGGGCCTGCATTGCCTTTGTTGGACAATGACGCCCCCCTGGGTTAGGCTCTATGGCATTGGGGCGTCTGAAATCCGGGAAAACACATGCGGCGTCTTCTTCCAGTCCTTGCTATCCTGTCTGCCTTTTCTCTGTATACTGCATTTGCCAGTGCAGAAGATGACGCCGTGACGACTGTTCTTGCCAGCGAATGGGGGATCACGCTCAAGTCTGATGGCTCCGGCTTTTATAATGAACTTGCTCGCCTTGTTCTTGCTGAAGATGTCGGGCGAACAGACTATCGGATTGTCCCCTACAGGCGCAGCAATACCCAGTTCCTCAAAGCGACCGACACATGCCGCTACCCCGATAGTATCGAGACGCTAGTTGCAGACGGGCATGTCAAGAACGGCGAGGCATTCATAGAATCGATACCCTTCATCAACGTTCATGTACATCTGTTTAGCACGCCAGGCAGCATCCCGCCTCGAACAGCTGCCGATATTGAAGAAAGCACAATTGCCTACCCGATGGGGGCGCGGACACACCTGAAAATCCCGGCAAAGGGAGCCAAGTTTGTGCCTGTTTCGGATGAGCTGGCAAAAGCGAAAATGCTTTTGTCAGGCAGGGTACAGTTCATTGCGGCTGCCCTGCCCGATTTGAAATTCGTTCTGGCCGCAATTGGGCATCCCATGCTGCCCTACCACGAGCCCTATATTGTCGAAAATCTACCGCTGGGAATCGTGTGCCACCAAACGGCGGAAAACAACGCCTTCATCGACCGGGTCAACCGCCGCATCAAGACCTTGCATGAAGGAGGAGATCTAGCACTGTTCTTCCTCCATCATGGCCTTGACCCACACGGCTACACGCCTGCGTTAACCAAATAGCTATCTGAACAGCTTCCTACTTCTCACCTTCCCTGTGAAAATCGTCCTCCAGACGAACGATATCATCTTCCCCAAGATAAGACCCGGACTGCACCTCAATGAGCCTGAGGGGAATCTTGCCGGGATTTTCAAGCCGGTGGATAGCACCTAAAGGCAGGTAGATGGATTGGTTCTCGCTCATCAGGTGCTGTTCTTCGTCTCGCGTCACAACTGCCGATCCCTCGACAATCACCCAATGTTCCGCTCGGTGATGGTGTTTCTGAAGGCTCAGGCGTTTGCCCGGATACACTTCGATTTCCTTCACCTGATAGCGGTCTCCCATCGCCAGAGTGCGATAATTGCCCCACGGACGATAAACGATTGAATGCAATTCAGTTTCCGGACGTCCTTCCGCCTTCAACCGGTCCACGATCTTCTTCACATCCTGATCGCGTTTCTTGTCAGCAATCAAAACTGCATCGTCGGTTGTTACGACCACAAGGTCCTTCACACCAAGGGTCGCAACCAGCATCCCGTCGCCCTGATGGATGAAACTATCGTTTGTTTCCTCCAACATCACATCGCCATGGCTTACGTTGCCATTCTCATCTTTTTCCTGCACATCCCAAAGGGCAGAGAAACTGCCAACATCTGACCAGCCAAATTCGGCAGGAACCACCGCTGCCCGTTCTGTCTTTTCCATGATGGCATAGTCAATGGAGTCTGCCGGAACAGCGCCAAAATCGTCGGCATCCATTCTCAGGAAGTTCAGATCGTCCTTGGCGCCAGCCAGCGCCTTGCGAGTAGCTTCCAGCATGTCCGGTGCATGCGTCTCAAACTCGGCGAGAATAACATCCGCCCGGAAAAGGAACATGCCGCTATTCCAGCTGAAGCTCCCCTCTTCCAGATAAGACCGGGCGGTCTCAACGTCGGGCTTCTCCTTGAATGCCTCGATTTGAAATGCGCCCTCGAGAGCAGATAATGCGGCGCCTGCCTTGATATAACCATAGCCAGTCTCTGGTCGTGTGGGTGTCATACCGAAACAACACAAATGTCCTTCATCTGCTGCTTTTGCGGCCAACTGTACGGCTTTGTGAAATCCCGGCATATCCATGATCACATGATCTGATGCCAGGAACAGCAAAAGGGCTTCCGGGTTTTCTTCAGCGATCAGCAAGGCTGCGGCAGCCACTGCAGGCGCAGTGTTGCGCCCAACTGGCTCGAGCAATATTCGCTCAAGCTCAACCCCAACTTTTGCTGCCTGTTCGTTGACTATGAACCTGTGGTGCTCATTGGCCACCACAAGTGGCATCGCAAACCCGTATTCCTTACCCACCCGCTCCAACGTTTGCGTGAACAGGCTTTTGCTGCCAATCATCGGCAGGAATTGTTTCGGATATTTCGACCGGGACAAAGGCCACAAACGTGAACCTGAACCACCGGAAAGAATCACTGGTTTAACTTTTTTCACAGCCGCATGGCCTTTCAATCACATAAAAAATAAAACTAGGCTGACTTTCCATCCAACACCGAGCGTACGATACGCCCTCCCTGTGTTTCAAGAAAAGCATCACCATTTCGGAAAGATAACCAAGGGCCCAGTTTTTGCGGCTGCTCCCCGAACACTTCCCAATTCAGGCGCACCGTCAGGTCGAGGCGGCCCTGTTTCAATACGGATGAAACAAGCAAGGCCGCCAAACCATCCGCATCATTATCAATCTCAAGTATGTTGGCCCTTGCATCAAGTAGCGCTCGATATAGACGCAAGCCATCGGCCACCAAAGCCTTGCTAAGCGGCATTTTTTCCAGATCCATCACCAACATACGAGAGCAATATTTTATTCGGCCACCATTTCCCTTGAAGCCCGCAATACCGGGAACTTTATATGCAGGGCCATACAGCAAGATATTTTGGGCATCTTGTATGTTTGCGTGCCGTACGACAAGGGAGTGCGCGTTGCAGAGCAAGCGCATGCGAGACAACAGCGTGTCCGCCTTCCCTGCGTCACCCTCTTCTTCCAGAAGTCCGAGAAGCAACTCCATTGAAGACAGGTCTCGTGACGCTAAAACGGCATCAAAATCATCGAGCGTCGGCAAGATTGCGTCCCGCCCCAGTTTCAATCGGGCATCCATGGCTACTGTGGCGCCACGCACCGCCCGGGAAAAAGAAACTTCTGCGAAATTGGCACCTTTCGGCGGGACCAGCCAAAGCCTTTGGGATTTTCCGCCTCCCGCTGGATCTGCAAACAAGTTGTGGCGCACAATCTTTCGCGCCTGGCGCATTCCCGGCGCTGCAAGATACCGAATGACAACTTCCACCGCACCACGTGCCATCTCTCCCGCGTCTGTGAGGAAGCTCAAATCAAGATATCTCGCGGACCGCCCCTTCAGCGCAAATATCCGCTTGACCGGCTTTCTCGCCAACGCCACTTTCTGGCGTCCAATAAGGCCAAACAATGCGACACTTGACAAAGCGAAGTCGCGACGGCGAAGGGGCCTGTATTCAGAAAGGCTTGTCACGGCAATCATAACCTTGCCCTGAGTGCTTCAAAGAAACGCGCCGAAACCAATTCTGGCCTGTGCGCATCAGCCCAATGATCCAGTTTGGCGGATATCTCTTCACTTTGAGACATCGACAAGGCGCGGATACAGGCATCCGCACAGGAGAACATATCCCCAGCCTTGAAGGGCACGATTGCATCTTCGATACCAACGCAGGCTGCCTCCATCATATCTGGCACAACGACAGGGCATTTAAATCCGGCAGCCGTGACCATAACCCCGGAATTGAGGCCGATAGGATACGGGCACACAACTACATCAGCCGCCTTGAAAAAGGTTTGAACTGCCTGATCGTCAATATGGGCCTGAAAAAGCTGCACATCGCTTCGCGATGACACTATTTCCAGGATTTCCTGCATGAAGCGGGGCTCTCCCGGCGTACCGGCAACGATTATGCGCGCCTTGCCACCCAACCTACCCTGCAGGCTATCCAGCATACTCAGGAACTGGCGTGTGCCCTTGTGGGGCCCCAATGACCCAAAAAGCAGAAAAACCTCATCATCATGCTGCAGGCCCAAATTGAAACGAGCCTGCGACCGACAAAGATAGTCACCATAGACGCCCCGATAAGAAGGGTGCGGCACTTCGATAACTTTTGCCGGATCTATTGAAAAAATCTCTCGACATAGGTCGATCGTCTTCGGGTTCATGATATGAATCACATCTGCGATTTCTGCCGTACGAGCCCGAAGCTGCATTTCCTCTTCGGGAAACGCCGCCGAATGGGACAAGATATTGTGCACGGTCCAGACAATCTTGTGCCCAGCGTCTTTCTGCTGAGCCAATTTTTCAAGGAAATGATCAGCTGCCTTTTTTGCACCGCGAGCGTCGTTTGCACCATCAAAAGCCTTGTGAAGCCAGTGATAGTGAAGCACCAGCTTCACCTCTTCCGGCAGGTCAGCAACATCGCCTATGGCCTTCAAGGGAAAGCAGGCGAAACCATGATCAAAACCGCGGGCATACAGCATACGTTGGTATGGATTACGCGCAGCATGCGGGAAAAACGCCAAAAGGTTGCCCTTTTGGGCTGCGCCATTTGCCGCTGCGAGCGCAGCAACACCGTCAGCGCACTCCTCATGGAGTGATCTACCCAATCCGTGCTGCCTGATCCCGCGCATATTTGCCCTTTTGCCAAACTAACTGAAACTCTGCCTTTGCAAGGCCTTATCCTTTTAATATAAAGGCGTCCATATTGATACCAGTTCTATTTTTTCAAAGGGCGCAGAATGATTGTTGAGGAATTCCCGATTGCAGGCCTTTATGCTTTCACACCAAAGAAATTTGGTGATGACCGGGGCTTCTTTTCTGAAACATTCAATGCCCGGGCCTTTGATGAAGTTGTGCCTGGCGTATCCTTTGTGCAAGACAATCATTCACTCTCACGTGATCCGGGCGTTGTACGGGGCCTGCACTTTCAAACGCCTCCTCATGCGCAGGGCAAACTGGTCCGCGTAACCCGTGGTCGGGTCATTGATGTTGCGGTCGATATTCGCCTGGGCTCTCCAACCTATGGCCAACATGTGGCCCTGGAATTAAGCGCAGACAACTGGAAACAATTCTGGATACCGGCGGGATTTGCGCACGGCTTTTGCACGATCGAGCCGGACACCGAATTTTGCTACAAGGTGACAGACTATTACGCACCAGATTGCGACAGCGGCATCGCCTTTGATGATCCTGATCTGGGCATAGACTGGCCGTTTGACCGCAAAAGTGCAATCTTGTCCGGTAAGGATACAGTGCTGCAATCCTTTAAAGATTTCAAAAGCCCCTTCGTCTTCGAAGAGCGGGCCTGAACCGAGGAACCCTTTTAATGAAAATTCTTGTAACAGGCGGCGCAGGCTTTATTGGATCGGCAGTGTGCCGGTACCTTGTCCGCGACCTTGGGCACACAGCGATCAATGTGGACAAGCTGACATACGCGGGGAACCTTTCCACACTGAAGGAAATCGAAGACAGCCCGAATTATCATTTCGAGAAGGTGGACATTTGCGATCGCGCCGCCCTTGATGGCCTTTTTGCCAAACACAAACCAGATGCCGTGATGCATCTGGCGGCTGAAAGCCATGTGGACCGCTCGATTACCGGCGCTGCCGATTTCATCCAAACCAACATCGTTGGCACGTTCCAGTTGTTGGAGGCCGCAAGGGATCACTTCAACGCACTGGATGAGGCGAGCAAAAAAGCCTTCCGTTTCCTGCATGTATCAACCGACGAAGTATATGGTTCCTTGGGGGCGGAAGGCCTGTTCGAAGAAACCACACCGTACGATCCTTCTTCGCCCTACTCAGCATCGAAAGCGTCAGCCGATCATCTGGCAAATGCGTGGTTTGAAACCTATGGCCTGCCGGTGGTAATTTCCAACTGCTCAAACAACTATGGCCCCTATCATCTGCCCGAAAAGCTGATCCCGTTGATGATCCTCAACGCGCTGGATGGCAAACCACTCCCGGTATACGGCGATGGTTCCAACGTGCGTGACTGGCTTTATGTGGATGATCACGCGAAGGCGCTGTTCACCATCATGATGGCGGGCCGACTTGGCGAAAAATACAATGTGGGTGGCAGGAACGAACGCACCAACCTGGAGGTTGTAGAGCGTATCTGCGACATTCTGGAAGAATTGCGCCCCAAAAACACACCATACCGCGACCAGATCACCTTCGTAACAGATCGCCCGGGCCATGATGCCCGGTACGCTATCGATGCGACCAAACTTGAGGATGAACTTGGCTGGAAAGCGGAAGAGAATTTCGAAAGTGGCATCAAGAAAACCATCCAATGGTATCTGGATAACGAATGGTGGTGGGCACCTCTCAGGGCCCATGCGGAAGACCGCAAGGGCGTCTTGAAAGGCAAATAATGCGAATTTTTGTTGCCGGATCATCAGGCCAGGTAGCGCTTTCCCTGAAAGAGGCGGCAGCGAAGGAAGGCATCTGTCTGGAAACATTCGGACGCCCGGATTTCGACTTAGCGGACGCTGACTCTGTGGGCGCCACGGTGAAGGCCTTCCATCCCGACATCATAATCAATGCAGCAGCCTATACCGCTGTTGATGCAGCGGAAACAGATGAAGCCGCAGCTTTTGCGATCAATGCCGACGGGCCTGCGCATCTTGCCAGAGCAGCCGCACAGCTTGACATCCCGCTTCTGCATATCTCCACCGACTATGTTTTTGATGGCGCCAAGAATGGCCCATATGTGGAAACAGATAGCACAGGCCCAACGGGCATATATGGGCGTAGCAAACTAAAGGGCGAGCAGGCCGCACTTGAGGCCCACAACAAAGTAGCAATATTTCGCACCGCCTGGGTCTATAGCCCCTTTGGCAAAAACTTTGTCAAAACCATGTTGCAACTGGCCAAAACACGCGATGAATTAGGCGTGGTAGCGGACCAGATCGGCAACCCCACCTATGGCCCCGACATCGCCGTTGCGCTTCTGGCTGCAGCCAAAGCAATGCTAGCCTCAGAGTGGAAGCCTGAGTTCGGCGGCATCTTCCATCTGGTGGGCACGGGAGAAGCCAGCTGGCATGAATTTGCGGAAGCTATTTTTGACGCGGGCTCCTGTTATGGGCACCCGCGGCCGAAAGTGAAGGCCATTACCACTGCAGATTATCCAACACCCGCCAAACGTCCCGCCAATTCGCGGCTGGATTGCAGCAAACTTGCTGACACTTTTGGCATACACCTTCCATCGTGGGAGCAAAGCACAAACCTGTGTGTGAAACGCCTTTTCGAAAGCGGTGATCTGGGCTAGGGTCAGGCAAACACCCCAACAGGGGTAACGAGTTAGCAAAACGGGGGAATACCATGAAGGGCATCATCTTGGCAGGTGGCCTCGGCACTCGGTTGTATCCGATCACAAAAGCGATCAGCAAACAGCTTCTGCCGGTATACGACAAGCCAATGATCTACTATCCACTGACAACACTGATGTTGTCGGGCATTCGGGAAATATTGATCATTTCAAGCCCCGAACATCTGCCTCTCTACAGAAGCTTGTTGGGAGACGGGACCCAGTGGGGCATCGAACTTCACTATGCTGAACAGCCTGATCCCGGCGGCCTTGCCCAGGCTTTCCTGATCGGCGAAGATTTTGTGGGCGGGCAACCGTCAGCCTTGGCTCTTGGCGACAACATCTATTATGCGGCCGGATTTTCCACCTATCTCAAACAAGCCGGCAAGGTGGAAAAAGGCGCCTATGTGTTCGCCTACCCTGTGGGCAACCCTGAAGCCTTTGGTGTGGTCGAGATGAGCAAGGAAGGTCGCGCCCTTTCAATTGAAGAGAAGCCTGCCAATCCAAAAAGCAATCTTGCCGTTACCGGCCTGTATTTCTACGACAAGGACGTGGTTGATATCGCCAAATCCATCAAACCTTCTGCGCGCGGCGAACTTGAAATCACCAGTGTGAATGATGTTTACCTGCAGCGCGGCGACCTGAATGTGATCAAGCTTCAACGCGGGACGGCGTGGCTCGACACAGGCACCGTTGACAGCCTCTTGCAGGCCAGCCACTTCGTGCAAACAATTGAAGCACGTCAGGGCCTGAAGATCGCTTGCCCTGAAGAGGTGGCGTGGCGCAGTGGCTTTATTGACGACGCCAAACTGGATGCACTCGCGGCTGGTTATAAGAACAGCTATGGCGATTATCTCAAGGGCATCCTGAAATATGGGGCAGACGGGTACCTCTAGCAGGCGCCTGCCCCCTCAATGCCTTTGGCAGGACAGATACAATGATTGGGCGCTGGTTCAACAAGAAGCAAAAGGGATGCACGTCTGATGACGTGCGCTTTCTGCTTTTACTGTGCCAGGGCCGCGACCCGGTGTCTGATGAAGAAGTTTCTCTGCGGCAGGAAAGCAGTTTTTTCTCGCTATGCAAAACCCTTCTCGGATCAGACAAGTTCCGACGGGCCATCATTGATCCATTCATCATGGGCAGACATCCGGCGCCCAATGCCTTTTCTGGTGCGCAGCAAAATATCCTGAATGCGGGCCTGAAACGTCATTTCGGGGTGCAAACCAAGCCAGAAGAATTGATATGCTGGACCAATTCCCTTTTGGCCGCGACGCGAAGCACACGCTTCCTCAAAGCAGCTGAACTTTCCTGCCCGTGGGCTGAGCCCCTTTGGTTGAAAGAAAAACTGCAGCACCTGCCCGACGCGAAAGACCACACATTCTTTGGCGCCATCGAAACGGTTTCCGCACACAACATTGCAGGCTTTGCCTTCGATCAAGCCGCCAAGAACAGCAAACTCTCACTTGAGATCTTCGTCAACGGGACATTTGCGGGAATCGCGCATACGGGCTTGCAGCGGCGCGATATTCAGGAACAGTATGAGGACGATGGTTTATCCGGATTTTCTTTGGATTATGCCATGCCATCCTCCCTTGTCGGGCGGGACAATCTGGTTGTCCATGCTTTCGAGCAACAAAGTGGTGTTGCAATATGTCATGGGAAAACCTTGCCCAATATCAGCGCCCGTCACGAACATTACCTGAGCCGCCTTTTGGGTGAATTAAACAGCATCCGCGGCACTTCACCAACAAACGGAGACCTGCTGGCCTGTCTCGGCCGCATAGAGGCGGAGTTACCCAAAATCAGGCAGTATGCTGCACTGCCCCTGATCGATTATGGAATCCACAGCCAGTTGTTTTGTGCAACGGCCGCTCCTGCAACCACCGATTTCGAATTGACTGCGCTTGCCGTTGATCCGTTCAATATCAAGGGCACTGAAAGCGCAGATATTCTTGTACTGGTGGAAGATGGCCAAAGCCTTTCCGACCAGGCTGTTGGCCACATTCTCGCGTCCGCCAGTGAGAACCCGGCCGCGCAGATATTTTTTGCAGATCACGATGTAAGGTCCACCTATGGGCAGGCTCAGCATCCGACTTTCAAAGCAGCCTTTGACTATGAACTGCTTCTGGCCCAGCCCG
Organism: Alphaproteobacteria bacterium; assembly: GCA_013372975.1. Classification (GTDB taxonomy): domain Bacteria; phylum Pseudomonadota; class Alphaproteobacteria; order Sphingomonadales; family Kordiimonadaceae; genus Kordiimonas. The sequence continues at coordinate 201,650 of JABXIS010000011.1, read as the reverse complement.
AATATGCAAATGCCTATGCCATCAGGCGCTCGGCACTGCAGGAACTGTCTCTCTTTGCGCCAGAAGCCGGCACAGCCAAGCACCAGGACCTTTGGTTAAGGGCTTTCGAGCGATATGGAAAAGAGGGCTTCAAGCATATCAGCCAGGTTCTGTGGCACCATAGAGCTGACTTGCCTGCCCCTCATAAGAATGACAGTATGGCCGCTCTGGAACGGCACTTCAGGCGTCAAAACATTACTGCAAAGGTAAAACCCCATATTGATGCGTGGGGCGGCGACCTATCCAACCGGTTTCAGATTGTCTGGCCTGAAGCCGAATCCAGTGCCAAGCTTGGCATTATCATTCCCACCAGAGACGGGCTGGCGCTAACGAAGAAATGTGTGGAAAGCCTGCGTTCCACCCTTGCGTATCCAGAGCAAACCGAGATCACCATTGTAGATAACGGCAGTACAGATGCGAAAATGCTTGAATGGCTGGCTTCTGTTGAAACGTCTCCCGATATCAATGTTTTCCGCAACGAGATGCCATTTAACTGGTCTGCGCTTAACAATTTCGCTGTAGGGGACACAGACTCCGACTATTTGCTGTTTCTAAATAATGACACCGCCGCCACGGAAAAGGGATGGGACCGCATTTTGCGTAACCAACTCGCACGGCCCGATATCGGAACAGTGGGTGCACGCCTTTTGTTTGAAGATGGCACCATCCAGTTCGCGGGCTATGTGGTTCATCCGGAGCAGATAGTGCTGAAAGAAGCTTATGGCGAAAGTCCAATTGCCGGCGGATATCTGAACCGAAGCCAATTGCCCCACAGCTCATCTGCTTTGATTGGCGCCTTCTTGGGGTGCACCAGAGAAACCTTCCACCGCCTGGGCGGGTTCGACGAGAACTTCGCAGTCGCCTTCAACGATATTGATTTCACGCTTCGGGCAAAGGCTTTGGGGCTTCGCAATTTGTATGACCCGGCCATTACCTTCTACCACTTCGAATCCAAGACCCGCGGATATGACGCCATGGATGCAGAAAAGGCAGCACGCGAAGACAGCGAACGAAGGCGACTTATAGAAAAACACCATGGTGCACTTCGTGTCGATAGTACCTATCCTGATGCGCTTTTAGCGTGCGAACCAACTTATTCGCTACTGGCACCACCCAAGGGTGAATAAGGCAAGACATGAGGCTGTTGACCTTGAATTTTAGGTGCCGATGGGCTATTTCGCCAAGGCTTAGCAATTAGTCAGGCATGGAATGTTCAAAAAACTCAAAGCCCTTTCCCGATCTGTAAACAGCGACATAAGGGCGCTGGAAGAAACTGGCCTGTTTTTGGCCGATTGGTACCTTGCAGAGTATCCGGACGCCCGGGAAAGTGACTATTCACCTATTGAGCATTTCGTCAGGATTGGCGAAGCCAAGGGATATAATCCAAACCCCTATTTTAACCAGAAATGGTACCTTTCACGTTCGCCAGCCGCGCGCAGGTTTCCTGGGCCTGCAGCCGTGCATTATGCCCGACACGCCTGGCGGAAGGGTCGCAGCCCATCGCCCCTCTTTTCCGTTCCGCTGTACCTTGAGTTTTACCCTCAGGTAAAAGAAAGCGGTGTCGAGCCACTTCGCCATTATCTCAGGAACGGCGAATTTTTGGGGTATATTACTTTTGAACTGCGCTTCGAACGCGCCAAATTCAGGCACCTTGCTGAAGACATGGTGGCGATCCAGGAATCCGGCCTCTTTCAGGCCAAGTGGTATAGCCAGTCGCATACTGACCTATGGCATAAAGATCTAAACCCGCTGGCTCATTTTGTAAGTAAGGGCGCCAACGAGGGAAGACGTCCCAACCCCTTCTTTGACCTGATGTGGTATCGCGAAACATATGCCGAAGAAGTGGGAGACCAAAATCCACTGATTCATTATATCCGGTCAGGGTGGCAAAAAGGCTACCCGCCCAGCAACGAATTCTGCCCCAAAGCCTATGTGAAGAAGGCAAAGTTGCCTTCAGATAACAGCGTGGAGCCTTTGAGCCACTTTCTGCACCATGGGCTCGCAAACGGCCTTCCATTCCCGGCCGCAGGCTCAGACAAGGCTGACAATGAGCTGAACCCTGAAGCAAAACTGCCTGTCGCCAAAACACTGCGCGGACTAGTGGACCATGAGCGCAAAGAATTGGCTGGGGCTTGCAAAGCCTACCAGCCCAAAGCACTGAATATTCACTGGATCATTCCCGACTTTGCCGCTGGCGGGGGCGGGCACATGACCATTTTCCGCATGGTCAAACACCTCGAACTTGCCGGACACAAACAAACGATCTGGTTGCATAACCCAAGTATCCATAAGTCCGCTGAGGCTGCTTACGATACCATCGTTAAACATTTTCAGCATTTTGCCGGCACCGTTCGTTTGCTTGACGATACATTCGCAGCAGCGGAAGGCGATGCCCTGATCGCGACCGATTGCTGGACTGTTTGGCCTGCCCTTTCCGCCACCAACTTTATTCGTCGCTTCTATTTCGTGCAGGATTACGAACCTAGCTTCCACCCAATGGGTGCTAACTTCCTGGCGGCAGAGGCCACATACAAGGAAGACCTTGATTGCATCTGTGCGAGTCCATGGCTGGCAACCCTTATGCAGGAAAAATACGGCAGATGGGCACGACCTTTTTGGCTGGCTGCCGATACAAACACCTACAAAAAACCAGCGGCTGCGGTCCAGAATTCAGTCCCTCGCATTGCTTTGTATGCGCGCCACTTTACGGCACGGCGGGCTGTTGAACTTGCCATGCTCGCGCTTGAGGTATTGGCAAGCCGCGGCATCCGTTTCGAGGTAGACTTCTTTGGTGCAAAGCTTTCCTTCCGTTCTGCCCCGTTCAAGTTTGTTGATCACGGTGTAGCCAGCCCGGATCAACTGGCTGATATATTCCAAAGTGCGGATGTTGGTGTGGTTTTCTCGGCAACCAACTATTCACTGGTGCCGCAAGAAATGATGGCATGTGGATTGCCAATTGTTGAGCTGGATGGCGAGAGCACGCGCGCAATTTTCCCAGAGGGAACAGTTTCACTTGCAGCGCCAGATCCACTGGCCATCGCTGACCGCCTACAGGCCCTGTTGGAAAATGAGGAAATGCGCAGAACCCAGGCAGATGCCGCCTATGATTGGGTACGTGAATTCTCCTGGGAGCAATCGGCGAACGCGGTGGAGTCCGCGATTCAGGAACGGCTGAAAGAATTTGGCAATGCGCTGCCAGCGGTCGCAGAAGAGAAAGGCCCCATAAAGGCGTCTGTGGTCATACCGACCCTGAATGCGGGCAAGGTTCTTGACGATGTCCTGGCTGCGGTAACCACCCAGAAAGCACCGTGGGATTACGAGATATTGGTGATCGATAGCGGCTCGACGGATGAAACCATCGAGACTGTCAACAAATACCCAGCCGTTAGGCTGCACCAGATCGACAAAAAAGATTTTGATCACGGCGATACCCGCAATCTGGGGGTCGAGCTCACTGAAGGTGAATTCATAGCATTCCTGACACAGGATGCGTTGCCGGCGAATGATCGATGGCTTTACAATATTGTAACTGCAATCGAACACTTCCCGAATGCCGCAGGGGCGTTTGGCAAACACCTGCCCTGGCCAGAAGCGTCGGCTTACACCAAGCGTGATCTGAATGCACACTTCGAGATGTTAAACGGCCAACCGCTATATGTTGACCGGGACACAGATAAACTTCGATATGAAAGAGGCGACCCTCAGTGGCGGCAGTTCCTTCATTTCTATAGCGATAACAATAGCTGTATGCGCCGTTCCGTCTGGAAGGAAATTCCTTATCGCCGCACAAAATTTGGCGAAGATCAGGTTTGGGCTGACGATATTATAAAGGCGGGTTATGGCAAGGTTTATGCGGCCCAGGCCGTGGTATATCACTCCCATGATTATGAGCCTGAAGAAAACCGCGAGCGCAATATGACAGAAAGTGCTTTCTTCAAGCATTTCTTCGGTTATGAACTGATCAAAAGCGAAACAGCGCTGGCAAAAACAATCGAGGCCTCCAACAAACATGATGCCCTGTGGGGCAAGGAGCAGGGCCTGAGCCAGTCAGAAATAGATAAAAGAATGAAGTTGAATGAGGCCCGCCTAAAAGGCCTTTACCAGGGTGCACAGGCCGATACGTCGGAAATGTTCTAGCAAGCTGTAGAGCGAGTTAGTGTTTCAGGCGCCGTCCTGTAACCTCGGCGATGCGCTCAGGATCAAATGGTTCGCCCAGAAATTCAAATAACGGTGCCAGCTTTTCCGGCTGGCCAACATAGTCTTCATATTGCAAAAGAAAGGACCGATCCGGATTTTCTTCTGCATAGGCCTTGAATTGACGGTCGTTTTTCTCGATTTCCTTGCGCACTTTTTCAGGGTCACAGTCTCTCCACCACCCTGATTTGGCAACATCCTGCCACTGGCGCATATTGAAGATAAACTTGGCCGGCACGAACTGTTCGGCCATGAAATCAAGCAACTCGACAAATTCCTTGGGACCGGATTCATTGAAACGGATTTCCTTGAATCCAACAACTCGGGCATCATCTGGGGCCTGAATTACTTCTTCCAGAAACACCTGCATCAACTTGGCCGCATACCGGTCAGGATTAAACTCATCCGCACCGTACCAGGGACCATGAGACGCAATGGCTTTATATCCATGCTCTTCCAAAGCACCTCGTACCCGCTGGAAACTGTGAAATAAAGGGAGGATGGCATTGTTGTTTTCACCGCGAAAAAAATAACCGTCGATTGATTGCAACACGGTTTGCAGCAACGTCGAGCCAGAACGGCCATAAGTTACAACAAATACATATCCTTCTCTTGGTGCCTGCGAGGTCATACCAATCCCTATTTCTGCTTTGCGATCTTATCGCGTATTTTGGAAATGTTGCCAATATCAAACTGGATGCACTACCGGTCTCGCTACCCAGTAATGATTGCACCAAATATGAAATCTTGATAGGACCCATAACATCAATTCGTTGAATCGGGGGAAGGTCGGCGCCGAACAAACAGGCTTGGAATCAAGCTAACGCGAAATGTTCGGCTACCGACCGGGGAAAAGACCATGACAGATCAAGAACCTGAAATGAACCGTGGTCGCACCGCCGAATTTGTTCGCAGCGACACGCTGGAGCAACTTTTGTCAGAAGTGAATGGCGCCATTGGAGATACGCTCCCTGCGCCCTACGACAAACCGAAATATCCTGTCATTCTGATCATGGGGAACGCGAGAAGTGGCACGACACTCACGTCTCAGTGGCTTTCAAGTCTGGGTCATTTCGCCTATCCCTCGAACCTGCTTGCGCGGTTCTACGCAAACCCCTATCTCGGTGGCCGCATCCAGCAGATTCTGGCAGACAATGACCCTGATAATCAAATGGGGCTTCACCAGCAAGTGAGTTTCTCTTCTGCCTTGGGCAGAACCAAGGGCGCCCTGGCCCCAAGTGAGTTCTGGTATTTCTGGCGCCAGTTTTTCTCCTTCGGCGACATTCAGACACTATCGCCCGAACAACTTGCCTCGGTGGATACTGCTGCCTTTCTCAAAGGGCTTGCGGGCCTTGAAGCGGCATTTGATCGTCCCGTTGTCCTGAAGGGCATGATCATGCAGTGGCACATTCCGTTCCTTGACAAAATTCTGGATAAAGCATTGTTCCTGAACGTGAAACGGGATCCTTTTTACAATGCTCAGTCCCTCTATTTTGCCCGCAAACGTTTCTTTGACGATGTTTCCCGGTGGTATGCGTTCAAGCCACCGGAATATAATACATTGAAAAATGAGCCTCCTATCCGCCAGGTCGCCGGTCAAATTGTCCATACTGGCAGAGCGATAGAAGAGGGTCTCAAGCATGTCTCGGATGATCGCTACCTTTCCTACAGATATGAGGACTTTTGTGCAGATCCTCAAAAACTGTATGAAGATATCGCTGCCAAAATGAAGGCCCAGCACTATGTCCTTCCCGCTGAATATGGAGGCGAGCCAGCATTCGATGCAGCCAATACGCAAAGATTGTCCGATGCCGAAGCGCACGAACTGCGCACAGCACTTGACGCCTTTTCACAATAAACAATCTGACAGCACGATCATGCCAAATCCTGCCACGGCACCGGGCTTTCCGCTATTGGTGCAAATGGTTGCCCAGCCGCCAGAACGTTGATATTAAGACCAAAACAAGCAATCGGGTGAAATAGCTAATGGCGTATTATTTTGTTGGCGGGTCACAGCGTTCAGGGACCACCCTGTTGGCCACGATCCTTTGTGCCGGCCAGGAAACAAATGAATATCTTGGGGAAAGCTCGACACTCCGCAGCTTGGTGGAGAGCTACAATTTTATGCGGGGCCGGTTTGATACCGAGACCAAATTCCATTTCGGAACCCAAACCGTAATGGACGAATATTTCGCCAATGTCGTCAGGTCGTTCCTTAGCCATACACTGGCCACCCTTTCGCCAGCGACCTCCCTCGTTCTGAAAGAACCTCATCTTACATGTTATTTTCCTCACTTGTTCCGCCTTATCCCTTCTGCGCGATTTGTTATGATAAAACGCGACCCGAGGGATATCGTAGTCTCGATGCTGAAGGTGGGTGAAAGACTGGCCGCGAACGGCCAAAAGCACATGTTCAATTCAGGTGATATTGGGCGGATCGCAAGCAGCATCACGCCCTTTTATGCCCCAACAATCAATCTGGCCAAACGCAACAAGAATTTCCGCAACGCGTGTATGTGGGTGGAATATGAACAGTTGACCAGGGAGCCAGAAGCCGCTGCGGAAAGCCTTCGGCGCTTCACCGGCCTGAAGCTGGAAGAATTTGACAAGGAAAACCCTTCACGTCACGTCAATGAAGAGAAGCGCAAAATCAGGGTTGAAGACAAACGCATCAAGCCTTGGGTATCAGAATTGACCGACAAGGGCAGCATTAGCGACCAAAATGTGGGACAATACGCCAATGTGCTGACAGAAGAGCAGATTGCCACGGTTGAGAATACCTTGGGCGATCTGATGAAGGCACTGGGTTACAAGCCCGTCACAAAATAGAGAAACTGAACCAACGTCAGCTTAGATACGAATTATGATCGCAATAATGCAGCCTTATTTTCTGCCTTTTGTTGGATATTTCCAACTGATCGATGCGGTCGACACCTTCGTGCTTTATGACGACGCGCAGTTTACAAAAAAGGGATTCATGACCACCAACCGCATGTGTTTTGCGGGCCAGGAGGTGCCCTTTTCACTGAATGTCCGCGACAAGAAAAAGATTGATATCGTGCGCAACAAACTTGTCGCACGAGATGAATTCTCAAAAAGTTGCCGGAAGCTGAAGCCAAAACTTCAGGCATTACCCTATTTCGATGAACAGCTGTTTGACGACCTCTTTCGCATGGAGACAGACAATCTGTTCGACGTGCTGTTTAGCCAACTGAAATTGACATGTGACCACCTTGGCATCCAAACGCGGCTGGTCAGAAGCAGTGCGCTGGCCAATACGCAAGAACTTGTCGGGAAGGACAAGATCATCGCCTTGTGCGACGCTGTGGGCGACAGCCAGTATCTGAATTCGGCTGGCGGCAAGGCCCTATATGACAAGCAAGATATGGCGGCCTCGGGAGTGGAACTGCACTGGCTTACCTACTGCCCCACTGTTGGTGATGTCGCGGCGCCCTATTCCATCCTGCAGACCATGGCCGAGCACCCAGAAGACAAGGTGCACGGCCTGATCAAACACCACGAAATTGACTAAGATCCGCGTCAGGCAAGCCCGCTATTCAGCGCTGGCAAGCATCGCTTGCAAACGTTCATAGCTCCAAAGCTTATCGCCAGCATCCTGAATGTGTTCATGGAACCTGTAGGCGGCTTCCATCACATCTACAAAATCGTGAGCACCATCGGAATCCTGGGCGATCAGGCGTGTGTCGGGATCACAAGCCAGAATGCCTTCTGAAATCTTCACACGCAGCTCATCTTCATTAACCAAGCGGGCCACAGCTTTCGCATAGGCCTCAGGCGAATCCGTCGTAAGCCAATCTGGTTGATCAAAACGGTTGACGATATGGCTGTCGTTGGCTGCGTGAACCTCGCCGCCTGTCATATTGACTACAGGAAGCCCCTGCCGCATGCCATCTACGATCCCGTTTGTGGCGCCAAACGGGAATGTACTCAGGAAAATATCGCACTGGTTCAACCAGCCGATATATTGGTTGTAGTTTGTGCGCGGAAACACCTTTGCCGGAAGAATTTCCTCAAGCCTGCGTCCCACCGCTTGATATAGCGAGCTTGTACCATTGGGGAAGAACCAGAACTCAACAGGCTTCTTCGATAATTTCCTGATCAACCCACAGGTACGCAAGAACTGAGGTGTCACTTTACGAGACCAGGCAGGCACTGCAATGCGCACAGTTTCAGGGTTTTCCCTGATAACAGGAGTTGGGGTATCCGCATCTGCGCGCATTTCAAACCTTGGTTTGGATGAACGGCACAAAATGGTTTCATTCACTGTTTGCGGGTCCCCCACCTGGGCCTCGTCCAGAATGGCATAATCTATATGCTCGGAATAGGTCGTGGCCGGGTGACCAAATGTCATAACCTGAATTGGTGCCATCCGGACATTGGAAGCAAAGATGGACATCATCCGCATACCAATGCTTGGGAAGTAAACAATGTCAGGACGATATGATTTTACCTTATTGACAAATATCTCGGGCTTCTGCGGCTCAAATTTGGTGTTGTCCACTTTGTCAAACATCGGCAACAACGAGTCATCACATTGCCCTGTCAACGACATATATACTGTTTTGAACTTGCTTCTGAGCGACTGGATAGAGGGCCCATAACAACGGTGCATCGCATGCTTGCTATCATATAGCTCTGCCAGGATGACAAGTGTTGGCCGCTTTTTCACGGCCCTGCGGGGCGACGGCAAATCGGCGTCAGTTATGCCCTGATTTTCCAGGAAACGGCGGCACAAGGCATTTATGCGTGTTTTGATAATATGCTTGTGATCCGCATCGGCATAGCTGCACCCCATATAGGCGGGCCCGATATTGCGCAAAGTGGCAATGGAACCCGGAAGGTCTTTCCACTTGTCACCCCATGTCAGCATTGTGGCACGCGCGTTTTCAGCATTCTCGTTCCACAGCAATTGCTCTGAAAGATAGCCAATCACCAGCGGCCACGAAATCTCCGGGCGTTGTCGCGACAGGAGATCCAATAACTTCGGGGTAAGAGCGTTGATAGACAGGCCAGCGAAAAGCTTGGGCAGTTCAAAGGTCTTGAATGTATATCCGCCCTTCCCATCTTCCGATCCGATCACTTCCACCAAATGCTCGGTGCCACGATAGCCACTCACCTCAAAGACTTGCATCAGTGCGCGTTTGAACTGCGTGAAGGCTGTGAAAGTTTTCGCGGTCATCTTGAACTGTTCGTCAGCCAGCATGGATGTCACAGCAGATGCCATCACTGTTGCTTCGCGTTCTGCCAGCGGCCCACGTGCGGTAGTACTTCCGCCAAATCCCTGCGTACCACCCTCAAGAGACTTCAGGATCAGCTCCATCTCTTTGATGGCTTCAATGAATTTCTTCTGTCTGACAGCCGTATCAAGGCGCTTGATCCTCACCGTCAAACGTACTTCCTGCTTGGTACTCACGCAGTTTCCTCCGCAACAATATTACTTATTTCTGCTGTGTCTTCAGCTGTCAGGAACCCGTGGAACGGCAGCCCCAACAAGCTCTCTTTCAAATCTTCACAAACCGGGAAACTGGCGGGCTCCAGATTGACAACACCTTCCATCCCCTTCAGGCCTGGATGCTCATATAGCGGGGGCAAATACCAACGCCGTGTGTGAATGCCTGCATCGGCTAATTTCTCTTCAAGAGCTTTGGCGCGGCCTTTGGCATAAACAGGAAAGACGGCAGGAATAAAGTTTCCGGTTCCTTGCTGCAAAGAAACACTGTTGCCGGCCCTGTGAAGGCCCGCTTTATATTGATCCAGCACCGCTGTCCGCCGGTCCATAACCTCTTGCCACCGGCCAATCTGAGCCAATCCAACAGCGGCATAATATTCGCCGAACTTTGCGTTTGTTCCAATTTCCCTGACAACACCAGCAGGCCCCTGAAAACCGAAGTTGGAAAGCGATTTGGTCTCGATTACCAAGTCCTCATTACCAGTGACGAGCAGGCCACCCTCGCCAACGCCAAAAGGCTTGGTAGCGTGAAGGCTGAAACAATAGATAAGTTCGCCCAGGATATCTTGCTGGCCTAATGCGGCGGCGGCATCAAGCACCACAGGAACCCCTGTTTTTTGCTGGAACGCTGCCCAGCCAGCGCTGTCCACCGGCTTGCCAAATGCGGCTACTGGCATAACAACACTGATAGCCTTTTCACTAAGCGCGTTCTCGGCGATTTCGGGCGTCAACTCCCAGCTTTCCGGGGCGACGTCAGCCAAGACAGGGATCATTCCAACATTGAGAACCGCAAGGGCAGTAGCCGGGAAAGTCAGGGCCGGAACCAGCACACGGGATCCTTTGGGAAGGTGGATCGCCTTCAAGACTAACTCCAGTGCAGTCGTGGCGGAAGAAAATGTCCCTACAAAACAGTCCTGCGCTCCATTGTGTTCCTGAAGAAACGATAGGATGTCGCTCTCAAATCGGCGTACAAGCGGACCAAAATTCGAATACCACCTGTTGGAATACATTTCCTCCAGATATGGCAGTGTATCTGCGGGTGCCGGGAGGTCTGGGACCAGGCATTGGATGCGGATTTCTTTGGACAAGTTGGCCTACCTAAAAATTGGGTTTCGGCCATCAAGACCGCGCCGTTTTTATATAATTGACGCCCGGAAACAATGCAATACAAGCGCTTGGGCACTGCGCTTACTTCTCTTAGTTCGCGCCAATCAAATCAAAAAATATTTCTGATTCCATAAACTTTCCCGGTGGGAAACCTTGTGCAGAAAAAGCTGTTCTGGTTGCCGTATTGTCGCAAACAATCTTTTCCTCGGCGTGTTCGAAAGCCAGCAACTTGGCCCCATCCTCACCCAGCCCAGCCTGCCTTCCTATAAGGCTTTGGTCCAGGTAGACATATCCCTTCACGCCATGCTGGCGGGCACTGCCAAGCACCTCCAGAAATGCGGTAGCGCCGTATGTCACGATCTTATCAACAGAACGTGCCAGAATAGCCCCGTCTTCCTTCGCTTTCAGCGTGAACAGGCTATAGATGCGACGGGAAAGATACATGCGATATTCCTGACTACTTTCGATGCGGTCCAACATCACGAGATCAGTGACAAGATGTGCCCACTCAGCAAAACCCAGCGCCGCCAAATCTCGTTTGCGGCCACGTTCGACCACCAACAATATCTCGTCCACCGATTGTGAAAGCCGTTTCAGAAAGGACGTGAAGGGCGCCCGTTTGGCGGAATGCCTTAGGGTATTCTGTTCAACCGCCACTAAAAGGCGACGACAGGGCCGCGTCGCGGGAAAGGCCTGCCGGTTTTCCTCGGCACATATTTCGTCGATTAGCCCGCTATGGCAACTGGACGCATCGGGCCCTGCATATCTCCGCCCGGCATGGCGCACCTTGAGGCCATCAGACAATCGGGCCTTACAGGCTTCTACAAGACTGCAAAGGGCCGATAAGGCCTCGTCAAAGGCTGCCTTGGCATGGCCATGCAACAAGGCGTCCGGTGTCTGGAATACAAAGGGAGAAAACTCAGGTACGACGATGTCACCCTCTTGCAATAGCAGAGAAACCAGCCCTTCGGTTTTGATCTTCAGAACAGCATTACCAACTATGGGCGTTTCATTTGAAATACCCTCATGATAGGGGTAGCTTCTCGCCTCCAGAAGCCATCGCTGATACGGCGCTTCGGCTTCTTTCATCGCCCAGAAAAACCATCGCAGGAAGAGAGGCTGTGCCTTCAACTGCAGCCATTGCTTTTCCGACATTACAATCAGGTTCTCGGGAAAAAAATACTCTCTGCGTCCGGCATACCATTTCGCAATCGCGGCCTCAAAGCCTTGCATAGCAAGGGTTTTTCCCGCCACAAGCGGATCGCTTGTCAGAACCACTTGGTCAGCGTCATGCAAAACAATGGCAAAGGAAGGCGCTTCTTCCTGCCCCAGGGCCATCAGGTTTCTGGGAGCAAACAAGGCCAGATGTTTCCGCCGCATCCGCGATATCAGTTCGTCTTCCTGCCTGCGGGAGTCTGCCAGCATACTTTCCGGGCGCCTGCGATAGAGGAAACCAGCCTGCTCAACCCTCTTGCCAACAAATCCCGCCTCCAATGCACTTAGCCAGAAATCCCAATCTTCGAAGCCGTGGATCATTGTTTCATCGTAAAAAACACCAGCCCGAAACATATCGGCGCGAACCAGTGATCCTGCTTCTGAAATATTGCCACAAAGATGCTTGAGGCGGCTGTATTCACGCGCGGTTTCACGCACATCAAACCCCTCATCGCCCCAGCTCAGGCCAAAAAATGCGATGTCGGGATAGGCCCAACCAACGGTTTGTTCGTCGCCCAGAGTGCGCCGATACTGGCGAAGGGAATAGGGTTCGATCCTGTTATCAGCATCCAGGAAAAAGATGGAATCAATCTCCGGCTCCAATCCGAGAAGGAAGCGAACACCAGCGTTTCTTGCACCGGGCAACCGGGTATTTTTTTGACGCACATAATGAAGCATGCCGGGAAAACGTTGCATCAAGTTGGCAACGGTTTGACCAGTCTCGGTAAACTTGCAGCCATCATCAACTACAACAACCGACACCCGTGCGTCGCAATCCTGTGTGCAGGCGCTGATAACGGCCTCAGCCAGGAATTGAGGGTGCCCGAACGCTGGTATCACCACCCCAATCACTAATCCTTTGGTGGGGTCGTCAAATAAAGGTTCTTGCGGCTCGGCCTTCATGGAACAGTCCTTGCCTAAGCTGATTGGTTGCCGAGGGTCGATGTCACATTAAGGGTGTACCAGCGGCACCAACCATAACTGACAGACTCTCCAGCCGGCAAAACGGCAAATACCACATCGCCTGCTTCTGTGAGCGGTATATCAATTTCCATTTCCAGGGTCGCGCCTTGGCGTGCATATATCGTGTTTGCCTGCCACTGCGCGGTTTTCCGGTCATTCACCCCCTGCCAGCTCCTGCGATTAGACGCATCTATTCGCTTCAGTATATTCTGAACAACGCGCTGCCGATCCTTGATGGAAGGATCAAGAACCGCAAGGACATAAACAAAAGCCGGTGCCGCATCATGGGCGGTTTCAATATCGCACGACAGCCTCAGTGCATCTCGTGGAATTCCACCCTCCAACACGGCGGCAGAATGATGATCCATCATAGGGTGGGTTTGCAGACTGCCTGTTTCCTCGCTGATCAAGAGCGGGGAAAAGCCCAGTTCTTTCGTTAACTGGTTCAGTTTCTCGCGACCTGAAACAAAAGAAATTCGCCCAGCCAGTTCCGGGAATTTCAGCGAGCGGATTCTAAGCCCCATGGTATCGTCAAGCAGGGTGGGAGGCGTCAGGTTTTCAGCCACCGAAGCCACATCATAATCAAAGGATAAATTCGTCCAGCGGCACCAGCCGAATTGAGCGTGCTCGGACAAACAATGCACCATCAATACAATATCGGCCACATGATCGAGGGCTTTTGGAAGCGATACACTGATTGCCTCCTGGACGCCAGGCGCCACATTCTTCTGGGCCACATGCACGCCGGCTATGTCTTCGACATTGCCATTGCAAGCCGCTACGCGCCGGGCTTTGGCATCACGCTCTGCCTGACTTTCATCCGGCAGATGTTCGATCACAGCAACCGTATAAAGACAAATAGGCCCTTGTTCAGAAGCCGTTCGCACCGAAATTCCAACGTTCCTTGCACCAACTGCCGCTGCTTTCTTAAGCAGCACAGCGCTCGGGCCTTCCGTTGACGCATGGGTTTGGATAGCATCTTCTTCACCCACATAGGAAAGCAGACCCTGATTGTAATTCTGGGTCTCAGAAGCGGGGTCAAGCGGCCAATAACCCAGCCGGTACAGGAAGCTCAAGTCTACCTGATAACTGCCAACCAAAATCGTTTCGCTGCCACCGTCGCCGTCCCTGAATGGGTCATCCAGTGCTTTCAGAAGCCGCAGAGCCAGCGTTTGTTCATCTTCATCGCCAAATCGGTCTGCCGCGAGAGACGATAGCGAAAGAAGGGGCACATCTTCACCATCCCCATGCCAGCTCACCTCAAGAACTGCGTCCCCAAACATCTTTGAACAGGCAGCCCGGAGGTCAAATTCACACCATCCAGCAGTCAAGGCGTCATACCGACGCTGCGTGTTGGCGAGAAGCGCCCCGGTTCCCGCATGCCACACCTTTACAGCGATGAAACCCTCAGCATCCGACTGCTGCTTCACATGTAGCTGTATGCCCCACAGCCCCATCGAATCGCATGGCAGAAGCTGCCGAAACCGTGAGCCTCCAATGTCTCCGCCCGGTCCTACAGATTTGCTGCCCACCGGAATTTCCGCCGCGATATGCTGGGTTCCAAAACCCGCGCCCCTGATCATGCGGCGCGCCTTCTCGCTATTCAGCAGCAAACGTTCATTATGCTTCCGTAAAAAGGCAAGGCTGGCCTCTTTCTCGCCAAGCTGCATTTGCAAGGATTGGGCTGCATTCGCCAACTGACTACTGATGAATTTTGCAGCCGTTGCCTGGCGTTTCCCGGCCATACCGGTCAGAGAGACTGACTGCAACGGCGCCAGCATGCCCTGGCTCTCGGCAAAAGACATCCAGGCATTGGCTGCGGCAGCCGTGGATTTAGCCCCCAGGATACCCAACAGGGTGATCGGCATACCAACCGGCTCCAGCTTGCGCTCGGCTGCATCCCCCTGTGCCGATGTCACAAGGCTACCGTCAGACTTCAGAACCAGCGTGTCGACAGCCTCTGGCAGGACTGCCTGCACATCGGCCAGCACGTCTTCGCCGACGATGATCTGGGTCTTCCCTGAATACATCTGGCGGAACGCTGAAACAGTAAGCTCAATCTTCACAAAATGGCTCCCCCTGCCCCTTTCGCCTATCCTTTGAATGCGCGGAACGCAAAGCGGGTGAATGGTCGCGAAACATGTTCCAGGAAGGTCTTCGGCTCTGTTTGAATATAAACCTCGGCAAAGTTGCCGGGCAACAGGTCCGTCGTTTCCTGATCGGGATCGATGGTGACATGTGCAATGTAAGACCCAAACGGATTTTGCTCGGAAACAACCGCATCAGCCGAAAGATAGACAAGTTTGCCTGGAATAGGCGTCATCGCTTTTTCCCGGTTGGACGGGAAAACCACCTGAACATCCTGCCCGACATGCACTTGCTCGATATCTGTCAACTGAACCTGCGCTTCGATGGTCAGGGCGTCATTATCGGGGAAAATCTCCATAATGGATTCACCCGGACGCACAACCGCGCCCAATGTCCGCGTTGCGATCCGGAAGATCGTGCCATCGACGGGCGACCTGATTTCACCGCGCTCCGCCATATCTGCCAGGCGTTCCACCTGCGACTGAAGCTGGTTCAGGCGTTGCTGAATTTGCACCACAGCCTGGTTGGCGTCTTTCAGATAAGTCAACGTCGTCTGGTTGCGCTCGCGCCTGAGGTTTTCAATATTGTTGCGTGTTGTCTCTATCTCGAGATCTGATGTCGCAACATTCGCTTCAACCTCGGCGACCTTGCGCTCTGTTGCAAAGACCTGCGTCCGCTGGATAAGGCCATCTTTCAGGAGCTCTTTGAAGTCCCTCAGCTCAAGGCTATACAGTTCAAATTGCTTCTCTAGCGCCTTCTTGACAGCCATAGTGCCCTGAATATTGCTTTCCTGACCCTTGATCTGTGTATCGATAATATCGAGCCGCGCTAGATAAAGCCTGCGCTGGGCGTCAAATTCCTGCTGCTCGCTTGCCACTGTCTCGCGGTAGCGTTCGGTGGCCAGTATCTCGGGCAAGACATCTTCAGGAAACTCAATCGTTTCTTTCAATTGCGTTTCAGCGCGTCTGCGCGCGAGTTGGGCCAGCAACACAGCTTCCTGAAGGCGGGCTGCATTCAGTTGGGCATAAACTTGCGTGCCGTCAAGCCGGGCTACGATATCACCAGCTGAAACACGGTCCCCTTCACGCACCGTCAATTCATCAAGGATACCGCCTTCAAGGTGCTGAACAACACGGTTCCGGTCTTGTGCAATCACCCGACCAGACGCAATAACAGCGCCGCCGATATCCACGGATACGGACCAAATACCTCCAAATCCGAAAATCAGCAGAAGCGCCATCATGGCGCGCTTCAGCGTTTTGGTTTGGTCGATGTCTACGTCCTTGTGCCATGCCTGCAGCGCCCCACGCTCGAAGCGATCCTCAGCAAGTGCTGGCGGCTGTGCTTGTTTTACCGGCGCAATGTCCTGAGCCATTTTACGCCTCCTCTTTCTTCTTGGCGGCCGACTGGCTCGATTTCGCATCTGTTGCCTGCGGCTTTGCCTCAGCCTTAGGCTTTACCTTGGCCTTTGGCTTCATTTGGGCCTTTGGCTTTACTTGAGCCTTGGGTTTTACCTGCGCTGCCGGCGCGGCACTGCCTTCCCTCGTCTCTGTTTCCGGAGCTTTCGCAGGCGCTGCTTTCACTGCGGCCCCTTGCTGTGGGCTCGGTGCGTTGGGCTGCGGGCCAGCCTTTTTGCCGGACGACACAGCTTTTACCGCCCCCGAATTCATAACCTGTTCCTTGGGCCCAAAGTCCTTGATCAGGCCATCCTGCATCAACATCACCTTGGAAACATGCTTGAGGACACTTGGCCTCTGGGTAACGACCACTGTCGTTACACCTTGTTTTGTTGCTGTATGAAGGGCGTTGTGGAACACCTGTTCACCCGTGGTATCCAGGGCAGAATTGGGTTCATCCAGAACCAGAACCGTCGGATTTCCATAGAAGGCACGCGCCAAGGCAATCAATTGAGCCTGCCCACCCGACGGATAAAAACCGGCCTTCGAAATAACCGTGTCGTAGCCTTGTGGCAACTTCATCAAAAGATCATGTACGCCACAACGTTTTGCTGCTTCCACAGCCCACTCTTCCGGGTCACCGGTGCGCAGACGCGCGATATTTTCCCTTACAGTGGCTTCAAAGAAAGTACTTTGTTGCGGCATATAACCGATATGCAGGCCTTTCGCGACAGGGTCCCAAACGGCCAAATCCTGCCCGTCCAGCGTTACCCTGCCCGCACTTGGCAGCAGATAGCCGACAATAAGGCGCGCCAACGTGGACTTGCCAGCACCCGAAGGCCCAATGATCGCGACGCTATCACCCGCCTGAATACTGCCGTTCACACCCTTGATAATTGGGGGCACGCCGGGCTGCGGCACATAAACCACGCGCTCAAGGCTGACCACACCTTTAGGCCGCGGCAGCTTGGTGCGATTTTCCGGCAAAGACATCTCTTCAAGGCGCTGCATCAGGCGCACGCGCGTTGCATGCGCCTGCTTCAATGCCCGCCAGCCGCCGACAATCTGCTCAACTGGCGCCAGTGCACGACCACCAATCATGGAGGTAGCGAAAATCACGCCCGCTGTGGCCAGATCAGCCAGAACAAGGGCGGCACCAGTGCCGATCATCAGCACCTGAATGACCTGGCGAACCGCCTTGGTTGCCGAACTGAAACCGGACGTAACTTCGGTTGAGTGAATAAGCTGGTTCAGCTGGTTGCCCTGATGTTGGCCCCAATGCTGAACAACCTCGCGGTACATACCCTGTGCGCGAATGATTTCCTGCGAGTTCATATGCATATCCAGAACCTGATGGGATTTGATCATGGATTGCATATGTTCCTGGTTCAGCGCTGATGTGGAGCGATCACCCCATATCCCCATGCCGAGAAGGACGCACGCCCCCGCCACAACAACAAGGCCAAGAACCGGGTGGATCAGGAAAATCAGCAGCATGAAAACCGGCATGAAAGGCAGATCGAACAAGGCGCCAAATGACGGCGAGCCAATGACCTGCCTGATCCCGGCCAAATCGCGCAGGCTTTGTGCGCTGGCGCCGTGCTGCCGCGAAAGTTCGCCGGCTAGCAGCAACCCGGAGACATTCGCCTCCATCTCTACGCCCGCCTTCGACAACAGATTGTTCCGGACGGAATCGAAAATGCCGTACCCGATCAAAACCACGATGGCAAAGATACCCATTGCCAGCAATGTCTCGACACTGCGGGACTGAAGAATGCTGTCGTAAACCTGAAACAGGAACATCGGAACTGCCAGCATGGAAAAACTGGCCAATATGGAATAAAGCCCGGCCTTTTTCATCGTCTGCTTAAGGCGTGCTTCTTCCGCTTTATAATCTTCAATCAATGACATGCAGTAACAATTCCCGCGTTTTGCCCCGGCGAGGCAATTCCAAGGCGTAGCTTGGTTTTGGCATAATTTACACAAAGGGTAGAATGGCCATGAAGCCATGCTTCCTTAAGGGCGAAGTCGTACCATATGCCCAACAATGTGTCGATCTTTTGATCAACCATCACTGTGCCTGCACTCTCGACCCAAATCTGTTCTAGCGCCCGCGCGGCTTTGATGCAACGCGGCAATTTAACGCCGCATGAACAGAGTGCCCCCAAAAGCAAAAAGGGAGGCCGAGGCCTCCCTTTCCGAATATCTGATCTCGTCGGATCGATTAGTCGATCTGAACCGCAGTGGAGAAGTCACCGAGGCTAACGCCTTGGATGAAGACTGTCGCACCGCTGTCGAATGTAACGAGTACACCGGACACGCCGCCCTGGGTAGTTTCTTCAGCCCAGTTGTTCAGCGATTCGTCACCAACCATCGCACCTTCGATTACGAAAGTATCTTCAGTAGTGTCGAAGTCGGTGATCACGTCAGCACCAGTGTCTGTTGCTACAGTGTGTGCACCGCCGTTGCTGTAGTCGAAGGTGTCAGCACCGTCGCCACCAGTAAGCGTGTCGTCACCGTCGCCGTCTGCGGATACGAACGTATCGTCGCCAGCATCACCGTACAGAACGTCGTCTTCAGTACCGCCGTCGAGGGTATCGTCGCCGTTACCGCCGTGCAGTACGTCATCGTCGTCGTCACCGTTCAGGTCATCGTTACCGTCGCCACCCCAGAGGGTATCGTCGTTCAGACCACCGTTAAGAACGTCGTCGTTGCCTTGACCGTACAGATCATCGTTACCGTCGTTACCGTTAACTACGTCGTCACCGGAACCACCGCGAACAACATCGTCACCGTCGTTACCTTCAACGTTATCGTCACCAGCACCACCGTAAACAGTGTCGGCACCTTCGTTACCAGCCACGTCATCGTCGCCAGCGCCACCGAAGAGTACGTCGTCGCCTTCGTTACCTTCGACGGAGTCGTCGTTTGCACCACCGAAGATGAGGTCGTCGCCGTCACCGCCAGCGATAGAGTCGTCGCCGTTGGCACCGCCGTAGATGGTGTCGTCGCCGCAGCCGCCGCTTACGTCGTCAGCACCAGTGCCGCCGCCGATTACGTCATTGCCACCAGCACCGAACACGTCATCGTCGCCAGCGCCAGCCCAGATCATGTCTGCGCCACCAACTGCAGCGTCAACAACACCGTCCCATTCGTCACCATAGATGGTGTCGTTGCCGGAACCACCGAAGATCACGTCGTCGCCAGTATCGTCGCCAGTTGTGTCGTTAACACCGAACTGGTCAGTACCGTCACCAACAAGAACGTCAGCGTCGTCGCCACCAGCAAGCGTATCGTCACCTGCGTCACCGGAGACGCTGTCATCACCGTCACCGCCGGCCCAAACTGCGTCGTCGTCGTTACCGCCTTGAACAACATCGTCGTCGTTGCCGCCAACGAGGGTATCGTCGCCGTTGCCGCCGAGGATCATGTCGTTGCCGCCGAAGCCTTTGATGTTATCAGCACCGTCGCCACCGTTCATGGTGTCGTTGTTGGCGCCGTCAAGACCGAGGAGAGTTGCACCCTCATCGCCTGCGTTCACGATGTTGTCAGTGTCTTGCGTTGCAAGAGTAACAGTGATTGTGAACTGCTGGCCTGCGCTGTCTTCGATAACAACCTCAACGTCGCCATCGCCGTCGCCAGACATGTCGTAGCCAAGCGTTGGGTCAGCTTCGTAAGTGATGTGAGTAGTTGCAGTCGCGCTGTCGATGAGGATCTCGTCAACAGTCAGAACGGAACCGCTGTCCAGCTCAACTGTGTCACCACAAGCGTCAACAGCAACACCAGCTACGGAAACGATTGTCCAACCGTCGTCGTTGTTACCATCGTTGGCTTCAACGTCGTTCACGTTGTCGTATTTGAATACGTTGTCAGACAGATCAACAGTCGCACCAACTGGAGCAGCTTCGTCTACATCGTCAGCAGTCGCAGTGTCGTTCGCGATGAACTCTTGCGAAGTTGAGCTAGTCAGATCAAGCGTCACGTTGTCGAACGCAACAGTCTCAACGTTGGCCAGGGTGTCAGTACCGTCAACCAGAACAGTTGCAGTAGAATCGTCACCAACCAGACCAGTTGTCGTGTTCAGCTCACCGTCGATAACCACTGTATCGTCGTTTGCGCCACCGTCGATAGCGTCGTTACCAGAACCGCCAGTGATCGTGTCATCACCGGAACCACCGTCTGCAGTACCGTCAGTTGTGCTGGCAAGGCTGATTACGTCATCGCCTGAACCACCATCAACAGTATCGGCTGCGCCGAGGCCAGCGTCGATCGTATCGTTGCCAGAACCGCCGTCGATCAGATCGTCGTCGTTGCCGCCATTGATATCGTCGTTGCCAGCGCCACCCTGGATGGTGTCGTTGTCGTCGCCACCAATGATGGTGTCGTTGTCGTCGTTACCGTTAAGGATATCTGCGCCAGTACCGCCGTTGATCAGGTCATCGCCGTTACCGCCACCAAGGCTGTCTGCGCCTGCGCGGCCAAACAGCGTATCATCACCATCACCACCAAAGACGGTATCGGCACCGCCACGGGCATCGATGAAGTCGTCGGCTTCTGTGCCGGGAATAGTCTCGCCCGCACCGGTACCAAAAATCTTGTCTGCCATAGCTTTCCTCCTGAAAAAGCAAACACATCGTTTAATTGTGAGGCACGAACGTAGGTCTTATAGCCCCCTGCACACTCTCTAGCGAGAGAATGCTAATGATGTCAACTGCATAATTACCTTATGCATTTTTATCGTCAATCGAATTCACAAAGTTTGTTCGTGCTCCTAACACAGGGGACACAACACCATTACCCAGCCGGGAATTCAACTATGCTGTTGATACTGCGCCCATAAAAGCGGCAAAGGGGTTATTTCTGTGACCCATTTGCAACACTTTCAATCAGTTGCCAATATTGTGGCAACAGATCATTCACTGAATATTTGGCAAGAATGTGGTCACGCGCCGCTTTTTTGATACCGGCATACTCTTGCTTGTTGTCCAACACCTGATCCAGCTTGTCCGCAATGGCCTCTGGCTCGTGGAACGGTACCAGCAAACCGGTCTCGCCATCCGTGATCAATTCCTTCACCGGGTCTGTGTCTGAGCCCACGATCAGCGCGCCTGTGCTCATGGCTTCCAGCATTGACCAGGACAGTACAAACGGCACCGTCAGATATACATGCGCAGAGGTAATCTGCATAAGGGACCGGAAAACCTTCAATGGCTGCAGGCCAAGGAAATGAAGCCGGGACATATCAGGCTGGTATGTCTCCAGCGCGTGCTCCTTCCAGCTTTTGCCATCTGCACGTTCAGAGCCGTAGGCAACCCTGTCGTTCCCCAGCACAACAGCATGAAGGTTCGGGCGGCGCTTCTGCAGAATCGAAACCATCTCGATAAACTGCGGGAAGCCGCGATAGGGCTCCATACCGCGCGCCACATAGGTGATCACTTCATCTTCAGCCGAGAATGTATGCTCACCGATTGTCACCTTGGCCTTGGCAAGGGGCGCGAAATAGTCTGTATCAACGCCGTCATGCAATACGCTGACTTTGTCTTTGAAGATGTCCGGCAACTTGCTGTGCTGGAATTGGGTTGGGCTTTGGCCCCAGTCCATCGCCGCCAGGTCCTGCAGGATCGGTGTGTTTTTCATGCGGATGCGAAGTTGCCCGTTGGCATCATACGGCTCGCCGCGCAGGAAATCGCCATCCGAAAACCGGCTGTGGTAATACCATTCATAATAGGTAAGGAGCTTGGCGTCAGGGAACTGGTCCTTGAGGAACATGTTGCCGCCCCACCCTGAATGCGACAGGATGATATCAGGCTTGTAGCCTTTCTTCTCAAGCGGCATCAGGGCTTTGTACGCAGCCTGCCCCATCAGTACGGCTTTCTCCGTGGAAAAGAGTGCCGGATGAATCTTTTCAGTTGGCTTCCTGTGGGGTTTGTAGTTGACCCGCTTGATACCAAAATCCTGCTCATTCGAGACAAGCGTCGCCGCCGTCATATCAATGCCGGTTTTATTGTCTTTGATATATTGCAGAATACGCCGGTACTGGCCCGGGAAGTTATTGTGCATAAAAAGGATACGCATAAGTATCTCTGGTCCCCAAAAAATAAATTTCCATGCTGTTAGCCAAATTTCGACCGGGATGCAAGGCGGTCATGGCGGATGGCGCCTTTGGCAACGTGACAGAAACGTGACTGGCATGCCCGGTTGCCCCGATTCTGTCGCGGTTGAACTTGACAGCACGAGTGAAGGCTTTAACAGAAGGCAAGGGATTGGTCGTCCCATTGGGGCACGATACATATCATCATGGGTGGACAATCAATATGAAGCGAATACTGGTTCCCGGCGGTGCGGGATTCATCGGCAGTCACACCTTGCTTGCCTTGAAGGCTGCAGGCTATGAACCATTGGTTTTGGATAATCTGGGTAATGGCCACCGCGATGCCGTGCTGGATACACGGCTTATTGAAGGCGATATCCGGGACAGCGCCCTGCTGGACAGCATCTTCGCCAATGAAAACATCGACGCGGTTATTCATTTCGCGGCTTTTATCGAAGCCGGTGAAAGCGTGCGCGACCCGATGAAATTCTATGACAATAATTTCGCGGGCAGCCTGAACCTGGTCAAGGCCATGAACCGCCATGGGGTGAGGAAGATTGTTTTCTCAAGCACGGCTGCTGTATATGGCGAATCCGGTGAAGCCCGCCTCACCGAAGACCTTCCCAAGCTTCCGATCAACCCGTATGGCCAAACCAAATGGGCCACTGAATGTGTCCTGCGGGACAGTGCGGCCGCAGACGGCTTGCAAGCCATTGCCCTTCGCTATTTCAATGCCGCAGGTGCAGACCCTCAAGGCAGGCTTGGCGAACGGCATGATCCCGAGACCCACCTGATACCGCTTGTGTTGCAGGCGGCGGCTGGCATGCGCGAGGCTATCAGCATGTTCGGCACAGATTATGACACACCAGACGGCACCTGCGTGCGGGACTATATCCATGTGGCTGATCTGGCGCAGGCCCATGTGGCGGCGCTTGAACACCTGTTCCGCCTGGACGATTCGCCCGAAAGGCCTGAAAACGGCTTCTACGACGCTTTCAATCTGGGGAATGGCGCTGGTTTCTCTGTGCGTGAAGTGGTTGATACCTGCCGTGCCGTAACAGGCAAGGAATTTACCGTGAAGGAAGAGGCAAGACGCCCCGGCGACCCAGCCACCCTGATCGCTGATGCGACCCGCGCCAAAAGTGTCCTTGGCTGGAAACCTCAAATCCCGTCGCTGGAAGATATCATTAGCCATGCGTGGCACTTCATGACATCAACGAACAACAGATAATGAAAGCGGCCTTCGGGCCAGAGGAAACCCATGGCATTCAGATGCAAGAAGATATTTGTTGGTGGCTACACCAAAAGCGGCACAACTTTCGTAGGCCGTGCCTTTGACATTATCAATGGCGTATACGCCAAGGGTGAAGAAGATTATTTCCGCCTTGTCTTTGCCGGCCTCAACAAGCTTGCCGGCGATTTCAACAAGAACATCGATATCGTGAACCGTGAAGTCTACGATGGTTTCGGCAGCATCCCGCCGATGGACAGGGCTTCGATCAGGCTTCTGCAACAGAAGGTCTTTTATCATATCTTCTTCGGCGGCAAGCCAATGCCCGCAGATTGTTATGCGACCGTGGAGAAATCCCCGCACAATATCTTCCGCCTGCCTGAAATCCAGTTCGCCTTCCCGAAAGCTGTGAATGTATGCGTGTACCGGACCGCAGAGCCCGTTTTCAAATCCCTGTTACGCCACATGCGTGACCACAGAAATGCGGGATTTGGCGATCCAGAGCATGCCCTGCGCCGCGGCATGCTGGACGGCTTCTGTAAGAAATGGCCCAAATACCTCAAGATCATTGAAGAGAATCGCGCCATTCTCAAGATGGTCCAGTATCAATCAGTAGCAGACGATACAGCAGGCTTCCTTGATTTTGCCCAAGATGAGATCCTTGGCAAAAAGCTGGGCCTTTCGAAAGGCGTGGAAACCCTGAGCAAGGAACATTATCTTTCTACCCTGCCGGAGGAAGCACGTGCCAAAAGCCTGGTACAAACCAGCGCAAACCGGATCGTCCTGACAGAGGCAGAACAAGCATTTATCGCAGAACACTGCAAGAACCCGGCAATCGAATTCGATTTTTAGGCAGCCATGCACGCACTTGTTACAGCGCCGATCCCCAGCCACCCGCAAAACCACGGCAATCGTGCACGTGTTTATGCTGTTTGCAAGGAACTGCAGGCGCGGGGCTATCAGGTGCATTATGTGTATAGCGGCCTGGAAGGACTTTCCGACGAACAGGAACAAGCCATGCGCGACACCTGGGAGCATGTGTATGTGCTGCCAAAGGAAAAGCTTGTTCGCAAACAGTCCCGCCGCGGGCACTATCTGATCGACGACTGGTACCCACCCGCTGTCACTGATATCACCAACCGAATCCTCAGCATCTGGGATATCAAGCTATGTGTTGCAAACTATGTCTGGCTCAGTGCCTGGCTTGAACAGGTGCCGGCACATATCCCGCGCTATATTGATACGCATGATGTGTTTGGCAACAGGCACAAGGCATTGAAGCGAGACGGCATCAAACCTTCCTGGTTTTACACCACACCAAAAGAAGAAGCGAAGGCCTTGGCCCGCGCCAGTACTGTTCTTGCCATTCAGGATGAAGAAGCGGAAACCTTCCGCAAGCTCACAAAAACCCCTGTGCGGACGCTCGGTTTTTTTGATTCGCCACGATTTCTCCCCACGCGGCCAGTACCTGAAGCCGACAGGAAGCTGCGAGTGGGTTATATCGCCAGCGATAATCCGATCAATACCAACGCGCTTTCCGGGCTTTGTACCCAGCTTGCCAAACAGCCCGCCATTCGCGAGAACTGCGAACTGATCCTTGCCGGGCCTATTTGCAGCACCGAGCCCGCACAAAACGAGATGTTCACTAGGCTCGGGTACGTGCCCAGCATCAGTGGCTTTTATGGAGACATGGACCTGATCCTGAATCCCAACATCGGCGGGACAGGCCTGAAAATCAAATCGGTGGAAGCGCTGTCGTTCGGGCGCGCACTTGTGGCCACAAAAGATGCCATGACAGGCATTCCAACGAGCCACAACCTTCATGCCTGTGAAACGATCGAAGGGCTGGTGGACGGGCTTTCCCGTCTTGCCACAAAGCGCGAAGATATAAAGAAACTTGAGCAGGCGGGCCAGCAATCCTATCTCGCCTACCAGCAAGCACAAACTGATACACTGGATGTCATCTTCCCGCGTGTCGGAGTGAAGACGGAGGCAGGCAATGGCTGACAAACGCCCGCTTCTCGTCATCGGCTCGCTACCGCCTGTCAAAAGCGCGGCGGCGGCGCTTGGCCTTCATATGGCCCGCACGCTGGCATCCACCTATTCGGTAACCTTCGTGATCGATGACCTTGCCCCGCCTCCCCCTTCCGGCCTGCCGTTTCAGCACGTAAGAACCAGAAACCTGCAGTCAGACTGGGCTCAGTATAAGGGCCATGCCCGGCTCTATATTGTCGGCGGAGAGGGCGATAGCCTTTCCGCGTTAGAACTGCTGGAAAAGGCGCCTGGTATTGTATTGCCCGCAAGTCTGGATATGGCCGATTTGGCTATTCCCTTCTGCAAAGCAACCAACAAATGGCCAGACCACTATTGGCATTGGCTCCATCATGTGGCGGGTAAACACGCCGAAACGCTTTACAAGGCCCGTGTACACTTCGGCCGCGAATCAAGGGCGCAGGGGCGGGAACTGCCTGCCTTTTCCCTACTTCTATCTGCGGGCTCAGCAATCGTGTCGCCTGGCGCAGCTGCATCCCGTGCATTGCAAGCATCTGGCCTATCGCCTTCGGCATCTCTGAATGCACTTCCCAGTACAGGGCAACAGCAGCCCGCGCCAACAACAGTTCGCCGCGTGCTCTACGTCAGCGAAACATCTCTTGCCTGTCAGAAGGTGCGCAAAGATCTATCGGTTTTTCAAGGCTTTGCCCACATGGAGCACCTCAGCATCCATCCGGCATCACCCCATTTGGCCGAAGCAATTATTGAAAGTGACCTGACGGTACTGCTTTCTGGCAGGAATGATACATGCAGCCCTGCCCTTTCAGTTGCATTGGCAGCAAGCCGCTATATCGTCACGGCGTCTCAGCCCTGGGCGGCCAATCTGCCTCCGGGCAGCCATATTTCCGTCGGCCATCCAGAGGCCTATCAGGCGCTTACTGCCGCGGTCGGCGCACTATCCAGCGACGCAAGCCTTAGAGCGTCACTGTTGGCCTGCCGCACAAAAGAGGAGACAACAGGCGAAACCTACGCGCCCCTCTTCACGCTCCTTGATCAGGCCCCTGCTGAGGCAGATTTGCCGGTAAAGGCTGCGCAGGAATGCGGGGAGACCGTTCCGGAATCGATGGGCGGGGTCTGGCCTGCACAAGCCGGCGCAATGGCATTGATTGGTGCAGTGCCGCCACCTGTGGTGTTGAAGGCACAAATGCCTGATCTCCGGATCAACATTTGCCCCCGGTTTGCCACGCCAGCGCTTGCCAGAAGAATTGCAGAGATTATGCCGGAACATCCCGCTAGCGTTTTGGCAGAGATGGGGTACGAGGCACCCGTTATTTTAGCGCAGGGCCAAGCGCCTGATGCACACCGACAGGCACTGGCATGGCCCACAATTCGCGAAGGATTGCACGCAAAGGAAGCCATCAGCTTTGCCTGTCAGGTCGATCAAACCGTGCCCTACTGTAATATCCAGAAAGAGAAATCGGCCCCACTCAGCCTGCGGATTGCAATTGACTTCGATGAAACAGACCGCAAGGCGCCGTCCCGAGGATACTTGCCTGAATACGGCCTTTTCTGGCACCACGACACGGTGCGCCACACCATGCACTGCATCCTGATGGTGGGACAGCAGGCGGAATTCCTGCTCAAAATGGCGGGAGACACAGCCTGCATGGTTTCTGGCACAACAGGAAGCCATCTGGTTCACAGCGAAAGGGCCGCGAACCTGTCATCCGACGAATTGGGCCTTCTGCATTTCAGCCTGATGGGCCTGGAAACGCCAACAGGCGCACCCGTTACATCCACTTGCCTGCGAAAACGACTTGCCGACACCGGCCTAATTCTGGAATGGTCCTGATCATGACTGACCCACAAAAAGACACACCGGCCTTACCGCCGAAGACGCCGGAGAAAAGATTCCCCAAGGCAGCCGTTGATTTTATCGACACACTGCTGGACGTGCAGCGCAGCCGCTTTGAAAAGGAACTGGCCAGTTTGGACCCGGAAATTTCCTGGCAAAAGAAACCATCAAGCGTTGATCTGTTGGCAGAAAGCGATGCCTTTGTTGGCAGTGGCTGGGGCAGCCTGGATTTCGCCAAGGATGGCACCGGACGGCGCTGGATGGCACGGATCGGTACGATTTTGCTTTCTGCGGATCTCAGCGCCGGCGGCCAACTATCGCTCGCAGGCGGCGGGTATCTCAAGCGCCGCTTCCTGAGTGATCTGACTGTCTGGGTTGATGACGTACCTATTGACGGAACAATCAGGCGCGTTGGCATCAAGAACTGGACATTCGAAGGCAAAATACCGCCACTACAGGATCGGCCCTACCATATCGTTCGCCTTCAAACCACGGGGATTCGGCGCAGCGATCTGGGCCCCGACACACACGCAAGCATCGCCCTCGCAGGCATCCGCTTCAACGGATAGCAAGCTAACGCTTCAGCATCGCATCTGTCTGGCTGACAAAGGACCCCGCCGCATTGACATGCAGCCCAAGGCGATCAATCAGCTGGCGCCTGAAATTGGCAGCTTCTTGCAATACCTCTGGCATATCGAGATAGGGCTGCCGGTAATCAGGCATCTGAAACGATCTTGGCATTTGTCGCCCAAGGAACATGGTGATGCCGCGCATAACCGCCACTGGCTGCTCCACCAATTCTTCCAGCGTCACAGAACGGAAATCTTCCACTTCCTCCGTCAGGAATTCTTCCAACTCTGCTTCCTGCAACAGTGTAGACTGTAACTGGTGATGGGTGTCGGCAAAGGAGTGTATGTCAGGCGTCAATGCCTTGCGCTGCTCGGCGTTTGTTTCAAATACCGATCGGAAAACGGACCCACCCAAAACAGCCCCAACACCCGTTTGCGCAATTTTATCCCGGCGGGAGAAATAAATCACCTGTGCGCCGGCTGCCTTGATCCATTCAGCCAGCGTTCCCCAGTCGGCGCGGCTTTTGGCAAAAACCATACTCAATACATCCGCCTGGAGGTGCAGGTCAAAAACGCCAGCCCTGCGGCCCCAGCGTTCTGCCTCGGCAAAATATCTGATTACCTGAAACCTGTCGTGGCGCTCCAGCAATGTCGCGAGCGATCGATCCAGATATTCCCGTGGATCAGCAAACCCGTTCCGCCGCAAAATCTCGGCCAGATACTCCGCATCTGAATAGGGGGTGGAAAGCAAGAGCACCGGTGGCCGGTCCACCGGCATGCCGGGTCTGGGTTCGCCGGTCAGTTTAGGGCTTTCCAATATACTGCGCGGAGCCAAATCATAAGTCAGGGAATAAACAGCCATATCAGGGAACCCGGCGCGCAACTGCTTTACCAGTTGCCACTCTCCTTTGCCCAGGAACACAAACACCCGGTTCACATCCGAATCGATGGTGTTGGCGGCGTCAGAAGCACCCGTTGTCTTACAGGCAAGCGCCCCGAATTCTTTTACGATGACCTTGAGCAGATCAGCGTCGATTACAAGAAGGTCTGTTGCCTGGAGATCCCGCAACAAATTCGGCCAGGACCAACGGCGCATGTCCCGAATAAAGCGTTCCGCCCAATTCTCTGTGCCTGTCGCCATGGCTATCCCTTTACCCCCTGGCCGCCGCAAGGGCCAACTTCCCGAACCTGATCCACGTCAGGATCATCACACCCTGCCAGCATCGCTGCAGGTACATCGAACCGGCGTTTTCCTGCCGGGAACGGCATGTAAAGCTTGGGCTTCTCACCATCACATGCAAGGTGCCAATCGGTAAAGGCTTTATAGTATGCGGCCCTGTCACCCCCCACGGTGCGGTCGCGACGGTCGCCATCTTCGGCCCAGTCAAACCCCGATCCTTCCGCCGTAGTCAATGAGCCTTCGCGCAACAGCCCGGTGTAGAGCCGTTGCCGCATGTGTTTGATACCGCTCGAGCCGAAAATCTGGCCCAGCCTTTTGATAAATTCCGTATCAGCCGCAATGCGCACCGTATCGAAAAAGCCGGCCTGCCGCAGCACGGCCTCGCGCTCGATCATCAGGCTGATGGCAGCCATGCGCTCCTCGGCTCCGTCCACGACAAGGCGGCGGCCTTCAGCGTCAACCCGCTGCCAGCGGCATGTACAGGCCACAGCATCTTTCAGGCTCAGAAGCGCGCCCAGCTGCATCTGCAGGCGATCAAGGGCGGAATAGTCGTCGCTATCATGAAAAGCCACATAGGCGCCTTCAGCGCGTGCCAGGCACCAGTTTTTCGACCAGTAGGTGCCATGGTTGGTGGGGGAGGAAAACACCCGAATGCGGCTGTCTTCTTTGGCCAAACGCTCAAGCACTGCCAGCGTATTGTCCGTGCTGGCGTCATCGATCACCATCAGCTCAAGATTTTCATGGCTTTGTGCCATCACAGAGCGCACGGCTTTTTCAATCAGGTGCCCGGTTTCATAGGCTGTCATGATCACAGTGATCTTGACATCTGCCGCTGCGGCACCTTTGGCAAGAAAACGGGCGCTTTCCCGGCGATACATCCAGCCACCGAGCCCGCGTAGCAAACCGTGGCGTGAATCCAGCAGATAGGCCACCGGATCCCGGCCAAGTTTACGCATGCGACGGGCAAACTGCGCCATGATTGCCTTCCCGGCCTAGAGGCGCAGCACTACGCCCGCAGACAAGGCAAGCTGATAGAAGATCGAGATGATATCTGACGCGATCTGGACATGCTTTGTGGCCACGCGCGGCAGCACGAAAATCTCGTCACCGGGCATCAGCGGTACGCGTTTGCTGTCCAGATCCCCGGTCCGGACCTTCAGGAAGGTACCATCACGGTGCAGGATCAGCACATTTGTATTGCGCTTGCTTTGTGTGAAGCCGCCAGCCTGATCAATATAGTCTTCAACGGTGCGTCCGGTCTGGAAAGCCATGGCGCTTGGGAACAAGACATCGCCGTGCACCATGACCAGGTTGCTGGTACGCGGGATGCGGATCACATCACCCGGCTCCAGCAGGATATCATTCACACTTGAAGCGCCTGCAAGCGACACCTGCCCATTGGGTTCCACGTTGCGTGCGCGTTCCACCCATTTGAGGATCAGCTCGGCTTCGCTTTTCCTCAGTTCAGCTTCCTTCGCAGTGTTGGATCGCGCGGTCAGCACGCTGCTTTCAAGCGCACGAAGCTGGGCATCCAGCATCTCTTTTTGGCGCACTTTCACGCTGTGGCGCATCAACTGCACCGCTTCAGGCTGGGCATTCTGGCCAAAATCAATCTGGGCCAGCAGATCACCAAGACGTGCGCCATAACGCAACACCACTTCCCGAGGACTGTCAGTTTCGCCTTCCACACGAACAGAAATGGTGCCGTTGGACTTGTCTGTCATCACCGACAGAACATCACCGGAATTGACAGTTACAGATTGGGCCGCCGCCAGCGTCATATATTCCACTTCGGTTTTTGCCCGGTTGTTGCGGTTGATGCGCACATGGGTTGCCTGCGGATAAGGCCGCGACAGCGCCAGCAGCTCGCCAACAGTGGTGGTGCCTGCGTCAAACTCGAACAAATTCTTATTCTGCACATCACCCAGAACCGCCACCTGTGATTTCACAGGCTTGACCACAATGGTGTCGCCGTCCGCCAGCTGGAACGCCGGCAGTGTGCCCGTGAGGATGAAATCATACAGGTTTACAGACTTGTGTGGTTCGCCGCCGCGCAGCACATGCACATCAAGGAAGGACCCCCGCGCACTATCGATGCCGCCAGCCTGATCGAGGAAGAAAAGCACGCTATCAGAAGCATGCCCTGCATAAAGGCCTGGCTGCTGAACAAACCCGGTGACAAACACTTTCACGGGCTCGGCGCCATCAAGGCTTGCGTAGACGCCAACATTCTTGCGGAACACCCGCTTCACAGATTCCGTAACCACCTTGTTCAGGTCCTGGTTGCGTACGCCCTGCACGGCCACTGGCCCAACCTGGGGCAGGAACACATTGCCCTGCGCATCTACGACCAAGGCACCTTCAAAATCAAAACCGCCCCACAGGCGCAGGGATATCTTGTCCCCCACCGCAATTTCATAGGATGGGTTGAAGCCAACAAACGACTGGTTCGCAAATTCGCCACCGAAAATCCAGGTTCCAAAGGCTTCGCGGCGCTCGATGGTTTCGCTTTTGCCTTCGTTCACCGGGGCAGCATCCTGTGCCAAAGGCGGCACAGACTGGGCCAGGCTGGTTGCGCTTACCAGCAATGTCAGCAAGGCAAGAAGGGCGAATTGTGCCAGACGGTTGGTCTTTAGCGTCAGGGCATCAAACATCACGGTGCTCCCGAATGGTTGCCAGGATCATGGTGACAATCCCGTATGCCAGGCTCAGGACAACAAAGAGCGTGGCAAGATTATAGAGTTTTCTGGGTTTGAGGGCCTCATCAGGCAAGCCGGGAGACTGCAGCACCACAAGATGCTTCATCTTGTGGTAGCTTTCTACCCGCGCCTGTTCAAGGCCGGTCAGCGCAGCTTTATACATGTCGGTGGCGAACTTAAGCTCTAGCTCAAGCTCTTTGAAATCCGCATAAACCTCGTTGATTGACTGCGTATCCTGGCTGGAAATCTTCGCCCGCTCTTCTGCAAGCTGGGCTTTCACACTGTCAATACGGGTATTCACATCCACAAGCTGGGGTGCCGTATCGTTCAGATAGCTCGCCAGCGTCTTTTGTTCAGTTTGAAGGCGCACCAGTTCGCCCTCCAGCTGGTTCACCACAGACTGGATCGCAGCACCCGTGGCCTCAGGGCTCAGGATCTGGTTTTCATTCTGGAAAGCAAGCATCCGTGCCCGCACATCATCAACCTGACCACGAGCACGCCCGAGCTCTGCCTCCACAAAGGCAATTTCCTGCTTGGCGATTGCCTGGTTTACGCCATTGATGAAACGGTCACTTTCTTCCAGTACTGCCTGCACAAACGCCTGGGAAAATTCAGGGGTATAGCCCTCGCCCTGAATGGTAAGGATCGCGCTTTCCGCATTGATCGACAGGCTTAGCGTGTTTCTGTAATAATCCAGAAACTCTTCTTCTGTCGGGTCAGCTTCAAGCCGTGACCAGAAATCCCAGTCCCTCCCGGAGAAATGCGCCTTGAGCCCGATCTTTTCGTCAAGGATACGCAGCATGTCGGCTGAAAGGATGTAGGACTGCAGCAGAAGCGCATCCTGGGCCTGACTGCTGCCGCCGGTCAGCAAAGATAGTTCCGGAACTGTGGGGGCACTGCCTTTGGTGGATTTCACATACAGCTGCGCCTCGGTAACATATCTGTCTGAAGCCAGCAGCGCATAATAAAGGGCTGCCAATGCTGTAACCAGAAGCACCCAGCGGTAACCGCCAGACTTCATCGTCCGGGCGCGCACGTCCACAACAGAGGCACGAACAGTGCCTGGTGCGTCGTCACCGTTTCGCTGATCCAGACGGCTTGCCACCGTCTCCCTTAGCTTTACCAATAATTCTTTCATGCGTCCCCGAGCCGCCTTGCGCCGTTACAGGCTTTGGTACCGAAAAATGGCGCGATCCACACTTTCGTAGAATTCCGCCCTGCCATATGCAAGTAAAATTGCGGCATTACAATGCTTTCTGATGGTGCTCATACTGTGAGACACCAGAATGATGTTCGAGCTTTCTCGCTTCTCTGAAATGGCCTTCTCGCATTTCTTTTTAAAGCTTTCGTCTCCCACTGCCATGATCTCATCGATCAGATAGGTATCAAAATCGAACCCCATCGATACAGCGAAGGAATATTTAGACCGCATGCCAGATGAATATCCCGAGACCGGCAATTCAAAGGCTTCGCCAAGCTCGGAAAAGCTTTTGACAAACTCTTCAATCTCGGCGGTATCGCGTACACCGTGAATGCGGCAAATAAAGCGCACATTCTCGCGCCCTGTCATATTGCCCTGAAAACCGCTTGAAAGCGCCAGTGGCCAGCTGATGAAACGGTCAGAAACAATCTTTCCTTCAGATGGAAAATCCACACCGCCAATCAAGCGCATCAAAGTGGATTTGCCAGCACCATTCACACCCATCAGGGCCACGTCGCGGTCATCAGGAATATCAATCTGGATATTCTTCAGGACATATTTGGGCCCATAGCGCGTGGGATAGTATTTGGAGACATTTTCAAGCCGGATCATATGGCCAGAACCTTCTGCCACGATAGCCTGTATGTGGCCATGGCAAGGGCCATCGCAACAATCGCCCACGATGCCAAATAGGAAATATCCGCAACCGGGCTGATGTAGACAGGGAACCATGCCTCACGAACCAGTTCCATGGCATGAACAAGCGGGTTCCATGCCAGCCAGCTACGGTAGGGTTCTGGCACCATGGTCATTGGGAAAAACACCGCAGACAGGAAAAGAAGGGGCATCTGAACCATATTCAGCACCTTTTCAACTTCCTTGGCAAACTGTCCGATCATGCAGAATAGAATGCCCATGGCAGAGGCAAAAAACCAAAGGATGACCCCGTAGCTCAGCACCAGCAAAGGGTCCCGTGGCATCGGATTGAACCCGATCCAATAGAGGCCAATCCCCAGAATGACCCCCACCACAATGAAAAGGCCGCCTTCCATGAGACTGCGTGTCAGGAAAACATCGAACAGCCGAACTTGCCGGAACCCCATAAGGCTTTTGGCGCCCTGCAGCGCACCCATGTTGCGCCGCATGGTCAATTGCCACAAAATCTTGAAAGGCAGGAAAGCCGCAAACACAAATATGGGCGGATCCACATAGCCGAACTCGCCCCGCCCCCTGAGGCCAAAGATGAGAATAAACATGACCATCATCAGAAGGGGTTCAAGAACCAGCCAGACATTCCCGAAGGTATAGGCACCGAAACGCGAATTCATTTCGCGCACAAAGATGGCGAAAATCACGTCTTTCTGGATCGCAAATGCCGACCGGGCCTTCATGCGCCTGCTATCTCCTGCAGAGTACCAGCAGGCGGCCGTCAGCCGCCTCAGGCGTCCTCGTGTTTGTAGATGCCAGCGTAACGCCCATCGCCATCAACTGCGACAAGGAATTTCACTTCGTCTGCGCGCATCATGCTTTCGGCTTCATCCACGATCACATCCTTGTTGATCACAGAGAAGTCCTTGCTCATGCACTGGAGTGCGGAAACCTCGCGCACACGCCGTGTAACCCTAAGGGCCACACCAAGCTGCCCCTTGGTTACAACACCAAGAGGCTTTTTATCTTCGTCCACCACAACTGCGACACCAGCGGCGCCGCCAGCCATCTCTGCAGCAAGCTCCAGCAAAACCATGCCAGGTGTCACAACTGGTACGCTGGATGTCAGCATCAGGTCAGACACTTTCATCAACAGGCGACGCCCAAGTGAACCGCCCGGATGATAGCGGGCAAAATCTTTTGCATGGAAATTGCGCAGTGTCATAAGTGAGATCGCCAACGCATCACCAATAGCAACTGTCACCACGATCGATGTGGTAGGCACCAGATTGTTAGGGCACACTTCTTCTGTGATCGGAATTTCAAGCACAACATCAGCAGCGCGGCCAAGCGTGGAAGATTTGGCGCCCGTGATCGCAATGATCTTGTTGCCGAAAGCTCTGAGCGACGGCAGAAGCTGAACAATTTCCTGGGTTTCACCGGAATAGGAAATAAGAAGCAACGTATCGCCCGGCGTTACCATGCCCAGATCACCATGCGATGCTTCCGCAGGATGCAGGAAGAAAGACGGCGTGCCTGTGGAAGCCAAGGTTGCAGAAATCTTGCGTGCCACGTGGCCCGACTTGCCCATACCAATGACGATCAAATGCCCGCGGGTTTGCAAGGCAACACGGATAGCTTCCGCGTATGAAGTTTCGTCATAGGTTTGGGAAAGCCGTTCCAGCGCCTGCCCCTGTTTCAGGAAGCTTGCACCGATATTTTCAAGAGTATCGCTTAGGTCGGCCTTCACACTGTTGGGAAGGTCCAGAATATTCTCGCGAGTTGAAGACTCGTCCGCCGTGCTTTTCATATAGTATCCCCAAAGCTACGTCGTTTTCAAAATACCGCTCTACCAAGCCCCTGTACTGAAACCACAAATGTGGCATTTTTTTGGGTAGAGCCCGAGTAGGGTTGATAAAATTCGCGGCACGCTATCACAAGACCCCCCCAATCTCAACTAACCTGTAACATTTGAAACATTATCCAGATCTGCTGTCTTGGCTTACTTGGTCAACTACACGCGTGAAATGCCTAAAGGGCCGCGACCAACCCGCCGAACCTAATTACTGTACGTTTCGGTTCAGAAAATCGTTTACACTCTAATGTAATGATTAGTCTGCGTTTTTCCTTTCGTCAAACTTGTTAACAAAAAGTTACTTATATTTTCATGACGAAAAAGCGCATTCGGCCCTCGCCCCCAATTCCATCTGTCCTATCGGGCGCCGCCTGAACGAAAGATGAATGGGCTGCGAATGCCACCAAACCAGCAATATCCAATTCGCTGAAGGCACAAATGATTTGCCGCACAGTCGGCCTTTTGCTAGGTCAATTTCAGGCCTGCCCAATCGGGGTAGCGACGAAACCGGGGAGTGGTTCGGCACATGAGCGGGGGCAACAGAAACAAAGGCGGACGCACAGGCGGCGCCAAAGCTGTTCTTATCCTTCAAGGCCTTGCGACGCCGTTTTTTGCCACTCTTGGTCACAAACTTGCCGACACGGGCCACACTGTTCACAAGATTCACTTCTGTGGATCTGACTGGTTATTCCGGGGCGCACGGCATCCCGGCATCACCCACCATAAGTTCGCTGGGTCCGAAACAGATCTTGCGGCATTCTATGCCGATTTGATCAACCGGGAAAACATTACCACCATCCTGTTGCTTGGCGATTGCCGCCCTGTGCACCAGCCTGCCGTTATGCTGGCCAAAGAGAAGGGCATCGCCCTTTATGCCTTTGACGAAGGCTATATTCGGCCTGGCTGGATCACCATGGAAATTGGCGGCACAAACGGCTTCAGCCACATGCCGAAGGATACAGATCAGCTCAACACCTTAGCAAAAGAGGCATCTGCATTCAGCGATCGAACGGCAGCGATTTTCAAACCTGCCATGATGCGGCGGGCGTGGATGGATATCGCCGGACACGGCGCGAACATCCTGTTTCGCCACCGCTTCCCCCATTACCGGGGACACCGGCCAGAACCGGTATGGCGCGAGGCTAAAGGCTGGATCGCCCGCGCATGGCGCAGTCTTGTGCATGGCCGCGAAAATGATCGGGTGCTCAGCCATGTTACCCTGATGCATGAACCCTATTTCCTGGTTCCCCTTCAGCTAAACAGCGATTATCAGATCCGCCTGCATTCGCGCTTTTCGGGCATGCCAGAATTTATCGAAGAAGTGATGGCCTCCTTCGCCGCAAATGCTCCGGCGGACGCCAGCCTGTTTTTCAAAAACCATCCGCTTGATAACGGGCTGATCAATTACCGACGCCTGATCCGCGACCATGCGAAAAAGCTTGGCCTTGACGAGCGCGTATATTTTGCTGCGGGCGGTGATCTTGGATGGTTCCTTGATCACGCGGAAGGTGTCGTGCTCACCAACAGCACGGTCGGCTTTGCTGCCATCCGGAAGGGGCGCCCCCTCAAGGCGTTGGGCCACGCCATCTATGATCTGGACGGCATCACCGACCCGCAACCGCTGGATAGCTTTTGGAAAAACCCGGCGGCACCCCAACAAAGGCTTGCGGAAGAATTCCTCACCGTTGTAGAGACATATACGCAAGTCAGGGGGGATCTTTTCTCGGCCGAGGGCATCGAATGCGCCGCCGAAGAGGCCGTGAAAGTTGTAACCGGCACCCTGCCCCGCCTGCCAGCATCTTAATCTCGCCGTCTGTGGCGGGTTAACCCAAGGATTGTGGCACCGCCCTCATGTTTGTAACGCTCGCTGTCATACTGGCCCTGCCCTTTATCCTTGAGGCATTTGTCAAAATCGGCTTCACCCGACCCAGGGTATCGCGTCATGCTCTTTTCTACATCCTCACGCCGACAACCGCGGTGCTGGTTTATGCAAGCATCGCCACCCTCCTCGGGCACGCCTACATTACTTTCGCCGGCTGGCTGATGGTCTATGTCGGGCTAACGGCGGTTTCGAACGTGAAAAACAGGGTGCTGGGCGAGCCGCTGGTGTCGCCTGATCTGGAAACCGCCCGCCATCTGTTTATCTATCCAGAATTCTATATCGATTATGTGGGCGCGGGTCGCGTGATCCTTGTATTTGGCGGGTTCGCCCTGGCGGTCGTCGCAAGTAATATTTTCGAACATAGTTTCGCCAGCCAGCAAACACTGATGCCCGGCTGGGCCGCTTGGGCCCTATGGCTTGTGACCTGGTGTGCCCTTTTGTGGGCCTGTGCCCATCTGATAAGCCGCGTCTTCACTCAGGAAAAAGCCCGCGCTTTTGGCATGACATTCGACATCAACACAGATGTGGCGCGCTTCGGCCTGTTTCCGCTGATGCTTCTCTATGCACTGCTTCTGCTGGACCGGACAGAAAACCCCGAACTGAAACAAAAGCGCAAGCCTCTCCAAGTACCCGAAAATGCTCCTGATATCATCGCCGTGCAGGCAGAAAGCTACTTCGATGTAAACAGGCTTTACCAGTGCATCCCTGGCGATGAATCGCATGCATGGGCTCCTCTTGAAGCCTTGCGCGCCGCTGGTGCACAAACCGGCACGTTGGATGTGCCTGCCTGGGGTGCCTCCACCATGCAAAGTGAATTTTCGTTCCTCACCGGCACAGACAATGCAAAATTGGGAATCGATAGCATTAACCCTTACCAGCGGGCGGCTTATTCCGGTGTCGAAACAATTGCTAGCCGACTCCGGGATGAGGGCTATCACACCGTTTGCATCCACCCGGCGAAGAAAGAATTCTTCCGCCGCAGCACCGTGATCCCGAAACTTGGGTTTGATGCGTTTATCGGCATTGAGGCCTTCGACGGGGCCGAGCGCTTCGGCCCCTATGTTGCCGATACTGCCCTCGCCACCGTGATCGAGCGCACGATCGCCGACCATAAAGCCAACTCAGACAAGCCACTGTTTCTGTTCACCATCACCATTGAAAGCCACGGCCCTTGGGATTCCGGGCGTTTGGCCGAATGGATCGATGAAGAAGCCGCAACAGATGTGGACCCAACAGGCGACAGGTCTTTTGCGTTGTTCCGCCAGCATATGGATCATGTGCTGGCGCTGTTTTCGCGCCTGGGTCCAGAGGCAAATTTGCCAGACAATCGCCCCCGCGTGATGGGGCTTTATGGTGATCACCTCCCCGCATTTCATGAATTATTCACCCGCCACGGCTTTGATGGCCGCGAGGTGGACTATATCCTGTGGCGCAGCGACGACCCAGCACCGACTGTTGGCCCAACGCGAGTAGGCGCACTTGGCGATACACTTCTTACTACTGCGGGCCTCCAGAACTGACCTCCTGCCGCTTTTGATGGCAAGCGCGTGAAGTTAGTCTATACTGGGTACCGTACGTGCCCGGAGCAACCTATGAACCGCCAGATCATTGCACTTCTAGCTATATTGATCGTGAGCCTTGCGGCTCCCGTTGGCGCGGATATAAAGTTCCTCACGCATTCCCTTGAAGATGCAGTCTACCGTGATGCCGAGGGCACACTGCACGGCCACAAAAACGGCGGCAGACGTGCCTTCTATGTAGAGACAGTGCGCGCCATCATGCGCCAGCGGGGGGTGGAAATCCCGATCAGCGAAGTGCCGCTTTCTCGCGGTCTCAGCCTTGTTGAAAATGATGGCGAATATGCTCTTTTCAACATCATCCGGAACCCGGAGCGCAAGGACAAGTTTAAATGGGTCGGGCCCATCAGCGAAACCAAAACCTTTTTCTTCGAACATGCCGATCGCCCCACGGGCATCCGCAACTTTGAAGATGCGAAAACCGTCAATGTCCTGTGTGTGGTGCGCGGCAACAATATTGTTATCTGGTTCAA
Organism: Alphaproteobacteria bacterium; assembly: GCA_013372975.1. Lineage (GTDB taxonomy): Bacteria > Pseudomonadota > Alphaproteobacteria > Sphingomonadales > Kordiimonadaceae > Kordiimonas. The sequence goes on along the minus strand of JABXIS010000011.1, from coordinate 161,924 downwards.
GAACCAGAATTTCACAAACCTTGTCACTGCCAACAGCAAGGAGGCCTGTGTCCAGATGCTGGAATATGGCCGGGCGGACCTGATCTATAATTCCGAGCATCAACCCTGGCCCGTTGCAGCGGAACGGTCAGTCAAACTGGTAAACACAGGGGTGCAAACACAAGACCCGAACGCCGAGCCGGATTTCTATAATCTGGGGTATGTGGCCTTTTCAAAAACCATCCCGGACACCGAAATCGCCCGCTGGCAGGCAGCGCTGGATGCCATCAAGGCGTCGGGGGAGTTTGCCCGGCTGAAGGAAACCTATCTAATCCTGAAGCCCGCAGGGCAGTGACCTAGGCTCTCAATAGATCCACAATTTCGCTATTGGCCGCATCCGCCTCGGGGGATTTGAGGAAAATCCAGCAGTGGAACATACCGTCATACTGGCGGTAGCTCATGGCTGCGCCTACAGCCGACAATTTGTCAGCAAACGCCTTCACATCGGGCATCAGCACATCGCGCGTGCCCATGAAAATATGCACGGGCGGCAAGCCTTCCACCGCGCCATACAAGGGGCTGACGCGCGGGTCTTTCATATCCATGCCGTTCGCATACATGCGCCCCGCTTCCTGAAGGCCATCCACCGCGAGCCATGGGTCGCGCGGGTCAATCTCCCGCGCCACGGGGTTTTCAAGCGCCACATCCATCCAGGGCGAGACAAGCACAAGGCTTCGGGCTGCAACGCTTTCACCGCGCGCGATCAGTGTCTGGCACAGGGAAAGGCACATGGCCGCGCCCGCGCTATCGCCAAACATATGAATGGGCTTGTCGCCTGCCCGCGCCTCCAGCGCGCGGTAGGAGGCTTCCGCAAACGGCAGTGCCGCATTTACATCATGCTCGGGCGCCAGCGGATAAATGGGCACCACAAAGGTGCGGCCTGTCCTGACCGCCAGTTCGCCTACCAAAGCCCAGTGCTGGGGGATAATTTCGAACACATAGGCGCCGCCATGCAGGTAATAGACATAGCCATTCGCGCCCTCATCCACACCCTTCGGGGTGGCATAATAAACCGGCTGACCATCCAGCGTTTCCTCGCGCACATCACACACGTCAAGCACGCCTTCCGGCGGCGCGTGATGGATGGTTTTGCGGCGTTCAGGAATAGTGGCGCGGATACTGGGGCCATCCTTGATGGCGCGCTTGCGCCCGGTGATCAGAAGCACACAGGCCCAGAAATGACTTTTCAAACTCGCCATACGTCCTCCCCGATCCGGCGTTTCCCAGACTATGGCGCGGAAAGGGTGAAAGGAGGGTTAAGAGGCGCACACATTAAGGACTGGTTTCGCTTGCAGTACAGCAAGGTTTATTCCAACAATTAACATTATGAAATATTTGATCACACTCCTGCTTTTCCTGTGCCCTGTTAACGTGGCCGGCGCATGTTCCTATTCCATGCCTACACCTCTGCGTGCGTTACAGCAGCTGGACCTGCTCATTGAAGGAGAGCTTGTCGCCATTTACTTGAACGAGACACAGGTAAGCATCGCAGAAATGCGTGACCTTATCCTCATGACACAAGGCCCTGTTAAGATTCGGATGGCAGTCGCACCGTCCAAATACTATTTTGGCACCAAGGATGCGCTTTTGGAGATCAATACACTCTACGACGAAGACGACCCCTGCAATGGCGGGATATTTTTCGATTCAAAGAGCGAACTTTGGGGTGCAAGATATTTGAATGGCAAATTCGTTGTGTCGAATTTCAGCAATCATCTCGCCCACTATGCACAAAACCTCGTCCACGCCGCAGAAGTATATGGGACCCTACTCAAAGGTACGGCCGCTGAAGTCACTACACAGAGCTTCATTCAATCGGAACTGACTTTTATCGAAAAGATCATAAAAGGTGGTCGAGGGCTAACCAAAGTGGTGTTCGCAACAGACCCGACGGAATTGACCGCTCTTTCCCCCGAAATCCTGAAAGCCCGATTACGTTTTCTAGAACATTTGGCCTTCTCTGAAGAGGTCAATCGCACTCGAAACGCCATTTTGTTAAAAGAGTAAAAAGGCCGGGAACATCCCAGCCTTTTTTAGTTTCTAATTCAAGCCTTCAATTGTCATACCGGCGAATGCCGGTATCTCGTTCGGAACGGAACATCGGCCGGACCAAGATCCCGGATCGCGCTGCGCTTGTCCGGGATGACGGCTTTATGGTTTTTACCGCTGGCCGTTACCATTGGCGGTGAGATAGCCATTTTCCTCGAGATACCCGATGATCTTGTCAGCGCATTCTTCCGCGCTCATCGCTTCGGTATTCACATGGATATCGGCACGCTCAGGCGCTTCATACGGGCTATCGTAGCCTGTGAAGTTCTTGATCTCGCCTGCCTTGGCTTTTTTATACAGGCCTTTCGGGTCACGCTCGGCGCACACCTCGATCGGCGTATCCACATACACCTCGATGAACTCACCTTCGTCCATCAGGTCATGCACCATGCGGCGCTCTGCCCGGAACGGGGAGATGAAGCTTGTCATCACCATCAGGCCTGCATCCACCATCAGCTTGGCCACTTCGCCCACCCGGCGGATGTTCTCCACCCGATCGGCATCAGTGAAGCCCAGATCCTGATTAAGGCCGTGGCGCACGTTATCGCCATCGAGGATGTATGTGTGGCGTGCACGCTGGAACAGGCGTTTTTCAACGATGTTCGCGATGGTGGACTTGCCGGAACCCGAAAGTCCCGTGAACCACAGAACCGCAGGGCGCTGGTGTTTCATGTCAGCCCGCGCGACCTTGTCTACATCCAAAGCCTGCCAGTGAATGTTGGACGCACGCCTGAGCGCAAAATCGATCATGCCCACACCAACGGTAGAGTTGGTGATACGGTCAATGATGATGAAAGAGCCGGTCTCCCGGTTCTTGGTGTAAGGATCGAACGCGATACGGCTGTCGAGCGCGATGTTACAAACACCAATCTCGTTTAGCTCAAGCTGCTTGGCGGCGGTGTGCTCCAGCGTATTCACATTCACCTTGTGCTTCAGGTCTGTTACCAAACCCGGCACCATCTTGTTCGATGTCTTGAACAGGTATGGGCGGCCCGGCAGCATGTGATCCTCTGTCATCCAGATGATCTTGGCTTCAAACTGGTCTGCCACTTCGCACGGATGGTCCTTGCCAGCAATCACGTCACCGCGGCTGATATCAATCTCGTCATTCAGCGTGATGGTCACGGCTTCGCCCGCAACGGCCTCATCCAGATCGCCATCATAGGTAACGATGGATTTCACCGTGCTTTCTACAGCACTTGGCAGCACCTTGATCGGATCACCGGGACGGATGGCACCGGACGCGATCGTGCCGGAGAAACCGCGGAAATCCAGGTTCGGGCGGTTCACCCACTGCACCGGCAGGCGGAAATCTGCGGCCTGGCGCGCATCACCCACTTGCACTGTCTCAAGATAGTGCATCAGGGTTGGGCCATCATACCAAGGGGTGTTGGCAGACTTTTCGATGATATTGTCGCCTTTGAGGGCCGACAGCGGAATAGACATGATTTCGGTGAAGCCGAAGTCTTTCGCAAACTCGCGATATTCCACTTCAATATCGTTCAGCACCTTCTGGCTATAGTCCACAAGGTCCATCTTGTTCACGGCCAGAACGATGCGCTTGATACCCACAAGCGAACAGATAAAGCTGTGACGGCGGGTTTGCGTCAGCACACCCTTGCGCGCATCAATCAGCAGGATCGCCACATCGGCAGTGGACGCGCCCGTGGCCATGTTGCGGGTATATTGCTCATGGCCCGGTGTATCGGCCACAATGAACTTGCGCTTGTCGGTTGAGAAGAAGCGGTAAGCCACATCAATGGTGATGCCCTGCTCACGCTCGGCGGCGAGGCCATCCACGAGAAGCGCGAAATCAATCTCCTGCCCCTGCGTGCCCATCTTCTTGCTGTCAGCCTCAAGGGCATTCAATTGGTCTTCGAAGATCAGCTTGCTATCGTACAGCAGGCGACCAATGAGGGTGGATTTACCATCATCCACGCTGCCGCACGTGATAAAGCGCAGCATGGATTTCTCTTCCTGGGCTTTGAGGTAAGCCGAGATGTCTTCAGCAATGAGGTCTGACTGGTGCGACATTAGAAATACCCCTCTTGCTTTTTCTTTTCCATCGATGCGGCGGCATCATGGTCAATCACGCGGCCCTGACGTTCAGAGCTTGTAGTCAAAAGCATTTCCTGGATCACATCCTCAAGCGTATCGGCCTCGGATTCCACGGCACCCGTCAGCGGGTAACAACCCAGCGTACGGAAACGCACAGACTTCATCATCGGTTCTTCGCCGTCTTTGAGCGGGAAGCGATCGTCATCAACCATGAAGAGCTGGCCATCGCGTTCCACCACAGGACGCTTTTTGGAAAGATAAAGACCTGGGATCGGAATATTTTCCAGATGGATATATTGCCAGATATCAAGCTCGGTCCAGTTTGAAAGCGGAAATACCCGGATGCTTTCGCCCTGCGCCTTGCGCGTGTTGTAAATGTTCCAAAGCTCTGGGCGCTGGTTCTTCGGGTCCCAGCGGTGCTGTGCAGACCGGAAGGAGAAAATACGTTCTTTCGCACGGGACTTTTCTTCATCCCGGCGCGCGCCACCGAAGGCTGCGTCAAAACCGTATTTATCCAGCGCTGCCTTCAGCGCCTGTGTTTTCATCACATCGGTATGAACCTGGCTGCCGTGGCTGAAGGGGCCGATGCCTTGCTTCACACCATCCTCATTGATATGCACGATCAGGTCGAGGCCGAGGCTTTTGGTGTGCGTATCGCGAAATTCGATCATTTCGCGGAACTTCCAGGTAGTATCCACATGCATTACCGGGAATGGCGGCTTGGACGGATAAAAGGCCTTCATCGCCAGATGCAACATCACAGCGCTGTCCTTGCCGACGGAATAGAGCATCACCGGATTTTCGGCCTCAGCCGCAACTTCGCGCATGATGTGGATGCTTTCCGCTTCCAATCGCTTCAAATGAGTAAGTGTTTTCGTCATCAAAATCCTGCCAACAACTTGCATTAGCCCCTTAAACCTCAGGCTTTTAAAGGTGGTGCGGGTTTAGCGCAAGCACAACAGGTGAAGAAAACTATTTTTTCTTTATTGGGGATCAAATGGGGCTTTTTTAGAATTTTTTTTTAAAATACGACACATCCCCGAAAGTTGACGCAAGTTCTTTGGCCACCAAACATACGCGGCAACAGGGGCCAGACGATCAATTCCGGTTTTCCCATCAACCTATTTGACTTCAACCCTGTTTTTTCGCAAAACATTGCGCACAAAGTAGCGGGCACTAGTGCCTCTTCGATACGCATTAAGGTTTATGAATAAGATGAATAATTTTGAGAAACTGTACCAATTTCATGGGAAACGTCGCTCAAACCAGCTCCTGAACATTTCGCTGAAGAACAAATACATCTGGTTCAAAAACCCCAAAGTGGCTTCTTCAACGCTCAGCAAGTCCTTGCAACTGCTTGAAGTGGAGGAGGTATCGTTTCTGAAAACACCACCACATCCAGGGATTGAAGGGTCTACCCATGTCAAACCCTACCAGATAGCAGAGGAAGATCGCCTCAAGTTGGTAGAAGGCGGCGATTTTTTCCGCTTTACCTTTGTGCGCAACCCTTACATTAGACTGGTGTCTGCCTATCAGGACAAGGTTGCCAACAACAAAGCCGAAAAAATCATCGTACTCAACATGATGGGGATGCCTGACGCAGACCCGGAGACCACGGAAATCAGCTTTGAAGAATTTGTACAGGTTGCCTCTGAACACGCGCCCGAACGGCAAGACCAGCATTGGATGCCGCAGGTTTACACCACTTGCGCCTACTGGACCAACCATGATTTCGTCGGGAAAATGGAGACTTTCGGAGAAGACTTCGACAAGCTGTCGTCCCTTCTAAAAGGTAACCTGAAAGATCACTACCAATATCACGCACCGCATCGTTCGAACGCGAAAGAGTCCTACAAGGACTATTACAGATCAGACGACATTCGTGCGAAGGTCATCGATATGTACGGGGAAGACTTTGAGCGTTTTGGTTATTCAACCGATCTGACATAGAAGCTGCATAAAACCTGAGCCTATAGTAGGCTCAGACCCAAAGCTTTGCCTTGCGAGCACAGGGCTTTGGTGCTAGTTGGACTTCAGCACAATTAGCTTTGGGGAGCACACAACATGTCATCAACTACACTGGTTCAATCGGCGGAAATTTCCGGAAACCCATTCAAGGAATCCGACTATTTCGCATTGGCCGAAAACTCGCTAGAGCGGCACTGGGCCTATTATATTGAACCGTTTGTTGGCGGCAAAAGATACGGCCTTACTGTCGACCTGGCTGTCGGCTATGGCCGGAACAGTGAAAAGCTTCGCCATATCTCCGACCGCGTAGTGGGTATCGACATCAACCAGGAATGCATTGACCATTGCCGCAACCGTTTCAAGGACGCACCCAATGTTGAATTGGTAAAGACAGACGGTACCGTACTTCCTGGCATTGAAGACAACAGTGTTGACCTGATGTACAGCTTCGACGCCATGGTACATTTCCAGCCTGAAATCGTTGAGGCCTATGTTGAGGAATTTGCACGGGCTCTGAAACCTGGAGGCCTCGGCTTCATCCACCACTCAAACTGGCCGGCTGCACTGGGACAAAACTTTCAGGAGCAACCGCACTGGCGCAACTTCATGAGCTCCACCCTGTTCGCTTATTTCCTGCATCGCCAGGGCCTGAAAATTCTGGAACAAAGGATTGTCAGCTGGGATGAAAGCATACCAAATGCTTCAGCAGATCCTTCTTTTGTTCCCGACCTGGACTGCATTAGTATATTCACAAAATAGCCGCTTCGAGGACCCCTGACATTGGCTTCCAAACATCATTACCTGATTGGTTCACCAAACCACGACGCTCCGAAAACTGTTGTCATCACAGGTGCGGCGCGTGGCGGTACTTCCATGGTTGCCGGCACTGTCAGAGAACTTGGCATCAATCTCGGCGCGCGACTGGGTGAAAACCATGAAGATCCTCAGTTCCTTCCTAAAGACCTGGACCACATCCGGTCTATTGTCGCCAAGAGGAATGAAGACCTGGATACATGGGGCTGGAAAATGCCCCATAGTCTGGCCTATCTGGACGAAATTGAAGCAGACCTGAGGAACCCGCATATCATCCTTGTCTGGCGAAACGTTCTTGCCACGGCACTTAGCCAGGTAAACCGTTCAGGGGCCACCATTGATAACGCGCTGGCTTACAGCCAGGCTCGCCTGCAGGAAATGATCGAACAGCTGGCAAAATTCAAGTCACCGGTGTTGTTGGTAAACTATGAACAGGCCGTCCGCGATCCCGAGGAATTTGTCAACACGCTTGCTGAGTATCTTGACGTGCAAGTGACGGCAGACATGAAAAAGAATTGCCTCCGTTTCATTGACCCAAAGAAAGGATACCAACAGGTTTCCGAAACCTTTTTCGAGGTCACAGAAATAGAGGGACCTTTTGTCGACACCGTCGAACATATCATTGTACCGCGGGGCCTGGAGCAAGTGGATGACACGCCCTTTTACAGGCATGTCAAACCCAATCCTCGTTTCATTCTGCGGACCGGGAAGCCAAAACCTTTGCCCGACGATGTTGTCGTTACCCTTGAGAACACAACGAACGATGTGAGCGACATTAAATTCCTTCTGGATTTTGACTGGCAGTTTTCCCAGAACCTGGCTTTCAAGGCAAAGGTGGCACCTGGGGTTCACTCCTTCCGTGTTCAAAGCAACGGAAAACTGAAACGTATTGCAGTGGTGCCTTCCATCACCGATGATCAGTCTGACCTGATCAATGTACAATTATTGGCTTGCGACCAACAATAACGGCGGCAGGGCATATTTCGGCAACATCACCTGGGGCTCGCCTCTTGAAGAAGAAGACAGAAAACGAAGCCAAAAGCCTGTGGCAGGAATTGCGATCCTGGGGTTGGCCCAACTTTTTCAAAACATTGGGCCCCAAGGCGATGCTTGTGTCAGACAGGGACCTGATCTCGCACCTTGAAGGGGTTGTCAAACTGCGCTGCAAGACAGCAACCCCAGAGGACATAAGCAGCGATAAGAGCAGCAAGCAACTTCTCACCAACATTCATACTGTTTTTGTTTTTTCCCGAAACGATGAGTACAGGATCGTCCTGCGATTGCGCGCGCAGTTCCCCGGAAAAAGAATTTTCTCGGCACAATATGACCTGGGACCAAGCAGCCATGAGCGACCCAAATCGCCGCCAACACATATGTTGGAGCCTACCCCTGTGGCCTATAAACAGCCGGTGATACTATTGGCCACGCCAGGTAGCGATAGCGACTATTTGGCTGCGCTCATGACCCAAGCGGGATTGCCCTGCCCTGTTGAATATTTTGGTAAACCGATTGTCGGTATATCCAAGTCAGCCAGCCACTTCATGCCTGCACGTTACTTTCATGGCGTACAGAAGACGCTGGGGGATACTCAGGCCGATTTCTCGGTTTTGCTACATACAGATGTGGTTGCCGCGCTCGTATCCAACACTCGCCTTTCTGCTGAACGGCTGAAGAAATGGCTGCACACAAGTGGTGCAAAAATCATTTATCTCAGGCGCGAGGACAAACTCTTCCAGGCTGGCCTGAGCGCGCTCCTCCAGCATCGTCCATTCCGATCGATTTGGTCGATACTACCAAATCAGCGAAAATTGTTTCCCGGCTATCAGCAAGCCAATTTCCTGGAAGGTATGCAAGCGCTCGGCCAAATCAATAGGGAAGAACAGCTTGTCGAAGACCTTCTCTCGAGGCACACCAATACAATTACACTTTCCACTGAAGAGTTCACCTCTGACCCGATGCAACAGCTTGGTAGAATAGCGGAATTCCTGGACGGGAAGATGGATCCGGCCATCTCAATCCAGCCTGGAGGATATCAGGAAGAATACGCAGCTTTTCCAGACCTTTTTGACAGGATTGTCGAATTTCGCCGCCAATATATTGACCGGCTCGGCCTGCACGCGGCGCCCAAGACAGACAGCATCGCTGCCCCCTAGCGGCGCAGGGCCTCAAACAGATAACTTGCTTTTCTTGTCAGCCGCCCGACACCTGCAAATGGCCCTGCGCGGCGTACGGCACCGCCCCTTACAGATGTCGCTATCTCCGCCACAAGGGCTTCCGGTGACTGGCTTTGACCACCTGGCCAGGCAACATAGCGGGCGTATACGCACAAAAGGCCATACACCAGTGCCTCTAGCTGCAGCACGCGCCCACGGCGTTCGGCAAGCCGATCGTTCAAGGTGTCCGTGGTCAAACCCCATCCGGCATAGAACGGCATGCCATAGGTCGTAACCGATATACCGCGCAGCAACGCTTCAAAGCCTGTCAGGCTTGTCATGGTATGGACCGCATCCACCGCCTCAAGGCAGTCGATAATATCTGCATCTAGGATCGTCTCGTCTGCGCATCGCTCGAGAATGTCCGCAGGCACTGCGCCTTCGCGGTTGCCGGAGACAACGTCCGGGTGTGGTTTGAAAATAATATAGGCGTCGGGCTTTGCTTCACGCACTGCTTCCAGAAGCGCGCCATTGGTCTTCAGCACAGGAGAACCAAAAGCAATTGATGCATCGGCCTCCACCTGCCCAGGCACAAGGATCACCTCAGCGCCTTTTGCGCGCACTTTGAATTCCAATGCGCCCGATGTACCCACATTATATTTACTGACCCGCGCCGCCAGAACAGACTGCATAAGCGCCTTCCCTCGCGCCAGGTCATGGCTGTCAAATGCGTGATTTTTCAGGAAAAACTCAAGATCGCTCTCGCGTGTTCCATCGTAATAGATGCCGCGCTGGTCCATCACCAGAGAGGACGGGCGCCGCAGATCACTTCCAAGCCCGACAGACCGAAGGAAGCCATCTTCCATGCGCCATACCGGCACATGGCTTGGTATGACCTTGGCTTCCTCGTCATGCTTGCGCCCCCACAGAACGACTATATCGCCATCCTGATAGTCAAACCCCTCAAGCGCCTTGGGTTTGATAAATTTGGTCTTGTCTTTGCCAAACCCGATAAATTCAGGGATAAAGCCCCGCTTCCAGATGGAAAAGCCTACGGCCAGCGCACGCGCCCCGTGCGGTCGGTCCATTTGCCTCTCTGCCGCCAGAATATCAAGGATACGCTCTAGCTCGCAACGTTCGCCCGAATAGGGGTCCACATACCGGCTGTAAAGAATGAAAGCGGCTGCAAACAGTTCTTCAAGGCTGCGGTTTGCGATGCGTGCCTCGCATAGTTGTCGGTCATGTGTAAGCCCCCAACCTGCGTAAAAAGGCAGGCCGAAACAGCTAACTTTTTTGCCCGCGATCAAGCCCTCCAGCCCCATCTGGCTTGTTACCACATACACATGATCCACTTTCTCCATGAGCACCTGGGGGGCTACCTCATCTGCGATAAACAGAACACGCTCATGGGTGCGCTCAAGGTCAAAATGGCCTTTCTTGGTGCCAGCAAGCACATCGGGATGCACTTTCACCAACACAAGGGCTGTTGGATTTTCCTCTAATGCTGTCGCCAGCATTTCCTGGAACATACCGTCGTTCGCCATGCCAAACCGGATCGATTGGTCGGCAAACGTTTGATCTACAACCAAAACCTTTGGCCCTTTGAACGCAGAAAGCCTTGCAGACAGCTCTTCCGAAAGCAGCGAAGGGGCATGATTATATTTGGACAAACGCCAGCGCCGGATACGTGCCATAGCGTCACGCGCCCTAGCCAAAAGCTCCTCTGAGATCCAGTCATCCCGGTTCAACAGGCCTTCAAGGTCACTTGGCGTGTGGGCGTCATAATAAATGCCGCTTTTATCAACAACAAGGGACAGGCGCCGCTTGTCCATGGTTGGATGCGCCAGATATCCCAGGAAACCATCCTCCAGTCGCCAATATTCAAGGCCACGAAGTTTGGCATAAGCCCGTGCTTTCTCGGTATTCTCTTTTTGGCCCCACCCAACGACCACATCGCCATCGCGGGCACCAGACAAGCCTTTTTTAACTGGACGTTCCAACAGTGCAGCGATCATGCGGTCTCCGGCAATACCGCCGGATGTGGTCAATGCCCGCGCCTGTTGAGAAGCTTCTGTCACACGCCATTCTCCAACAACGAGCGTACTGCCGCGAGGTCCTTTTCGGTATCGACGCCCGCCGGTGGTGCTTCGTCAACCTCCGCCACAATAATCTTCATGCCGTTATAAATTGCCCGCAGTTGCTCCAATGCCTCCAGCTCTTCGATAGGGGCTGGTGGCAATGCAGTGAGGGCCCTTAGCGTGCCCACACGGTAGGCGTAGATACCGATATGGCGCTGGTAGGGGTATCGGCCAAGATCAGGACGATCTGCGCCACGTTCATGTGGAATTGCGCTGCGGGAGAAATATAGCGCCATGCCTGCACAGTCTGTCACCACCTTCACCACATTGGGGTTCTGCAAGTCTTCCACGCTGATGAGCGGATGGCTGGCAGTGGCAAGCGCCGCTTTGGGTGCTCCTGCCAGCAAATCGGCAACCGCAGACACCAGGGAAGGCGGCATAAGGGGCTCATCCCCTTGTACATTCACTGCAATGATATCATCCTGCCAACCCAGTTTTTCAGCCACCTCAGCGATCCTGTCAGTGCCCGACGCATGATCAGGCGAAGTCATGACGACCACAGCTCCAAAGCTCTCGCAGGCGTCTGCCACTCTCTGGTCGTCGGTCGCGACGATGACATCTTCTGCTGGTGCTGCGTCCAGGCAGCGCCGCCAGACATGTTCGATCATTGGCTTGCCTGCAATATCCGCAAGCGGCTTTCCCGGAAGCCTTGAAGAGGCATAACGCGCAGGAATAACAACCTTGAAACTCATCTCTGTGCCTCGTTATAGCCTGTTTTCAGGATCAAGCAGATCAACAAAGCGCACACCGATCAGCGCCGCTATATGCTCGCACGCTTCCCTAACTGCACCTTCACCGCCCCGAGCCTTTGTTACATGGTGGGCCACAGCTTTTACTTCGGCCACCGCATTGAGGGGCGCCAGTGCATAGCCCGCCGCCTGCATTACCTGCAAGTCAATCAGGTCATCCCCCATGAAAGCGGCATCCTCCAGTTTGCAACTGATCTCCGCGCAGATTTCCTCAAGGGCCCGTACCTTGTTGCCGCACTTCAGGCGTCGGTGTTTCACACCAAGGTCGTCCAGCCTTTTGTTCAAGGGGCGGCTATTGCGGCCGGAAATTACAGCCACCTCGATGCCGGCCTTGCGCAGGAATTTGATCCCCATACCATCCTGTGCATTGAAGGCTTTAATCTCTTCACCTTCGGCTGTGTAATAGATGGTCCCGTCTGTCATTACACCATCTACATCCAGGGCAAGCAGTTTGATCCCCATGCTCTACTCCGTCACCAGTTGCGTGAAGGATTTAGCCAGATCGTCCACTGCTTTCATCTGGGCAAGATAGGGTTCCAGCTTGTCCAGCGGCAAGGCGCACGGGCCATCACACAAAGCTTCGTCCGGATTTGGGTGGGCCTCGATAAATAGCCCTGCAATCCCCAGCGCCATGCCCGACCGGGCCAGTGCTGCTGCCTGTTCACGCCGGCCGCCTGCACTGTCGCTGCGGCCACCGGGCCGCTGCAAGGCGTGGGTGGCATCAAACACCACTGGTGCATAGGTCTTCATCAGGTCCATGCCCAGCATATCAACAATCAGGTTGTTATAACCAAAACAGCTGCCGCGTTCGCACAACATCACCTTTTCATTGCCGCTTTCGGCGAACTTTTTGATGATGTGACGCATTTCTTCGGGTGCCAGGAATTGCGGTTTCTTGACATTGATAACAGCGCCGGTTTTAGCCATGGCAGTAACGAGATCGGTCTGGCGTGCCAGGAACGCCGGCAACTGGATCACATCTGCCACTTCGGCGGCAGCGGCCGCCTGATCTGGTTCGTGCACATCCGTAATCACAGGCACATCAAATCGGGATTTGATATCGGCAAGCAATGTCAGCCCGGCGTCAAGACCGGGCCCCCGGAAAGAATGCACACTTGAGCGATTTGCCTTGTCAAAAGATGCCTTGAAAACATACGGGATGCCAAGCCGTGCTGTTACATCGACAAAGGCCTCGGCAACAGTCATTGCAAGCTCGCGGCTTTCCAATACGTTCATGCCGCCAAACAATACAAAAGGCGCATTGTTCGCAACCGTGATATTCGCACCAATCGAAACAGAGCGAACCATATCTTCCCCCGAAAAATTATCTCACTATGCCATGGCTAGCGCGCCGCCCCGAAAAGCGCAAGGGCGGTTTGCCAATCCCGGAAAGATAACGCTCTTTATTTGAAAAGAGACAAGATTGCCTGCGGGCTTTGGTTCGCGATAGACAAATCCTGAATACCCAGTTGCTGCTTTACATGCAGCGCCTGCAGGCTTGCAGATTCCCGCTCCAATCCAACGTCAACCAGATTGCCGACACCTTGTTCAATTGTGGAGGAGAGCTTGTCCACAAACTGTATCTGAGATTGAATGCGCGCCACACCATCTTCGAAGGCCCCAGCAATCTGGTCCACCCGCTCTATAGAAACAGCCAGCGCGGCATCCGCTTCCGCGGCGGCCTCTGGTGTTTCAAGTGTTTGCCCTGCCTTCAGGGAAACATTGGGCCCACCCAGCGAAAGATCCTGAGGCGAAATTTCGACCACACGGTCCCCTTTTTGGGAGGCGATTGCCAAGATTGGCTGGCCACCAGCCTTTACTGCATTAAAGCCGTGAAAATCGGCGCCATCGATGACAGTCGAGATTTCATCGCGCTGGGCCTGGAACGCAGCATCAAGCTCTGCCTTCTCTTCATCGGACACATCTTCCTGCTGGGCCTTTTGGGCTTTTTCTTGAAGCCCTTGCAGAAGGTCACCTACCTTGTCGGCGGCACCAAAAGCAACCTGGGCTGCACCCTGGGCCCTCGTCAGCGATTCGACCACGGCACCAAGACCGCCTGGGTCTTTCGCTGTTTTTTCATCCACCGAAACCGCTGCTTCTTTTTCGGATACTTCTTTTGCCGCCACCACGTCAGGGGCCTTGAGGCCACGCCCGGACTTCTGCAAATTCTGCAAAGCGGCAAACGCGCCGGCGCTACTGTTCACTGTAAATACCATTGTTGCACCCTTTAGTTTTCCATACCGCCTAGCTGCCCGCCCCCGGGCGACAGTCTGGAATTCCATATTCACACTATATCATCAACGGACGGCTTCGCTTAGTTGAAAAGCGACAAGACCGCGCCCGGCGATTGATTGGCAATCGACAAGGCCTCAAGCCCTAACTGTTGCTTCACCTGCAAGGCCTGCAACGTGGCTGATTCCTTGGCCAGATCAGCGTCCACCAGATTTCCGATGCCTACTTCAATTGTATCGGAAAGTTTGCCGACAAAATCGCGCTGTATCTCAAGCCTTGTAGCGCCAGCACCCAATGAGGAAAGAGCTGAATCCAGGTTAGAGGCCGACGTGGATATGGTTTGAACTGCCGTGGACGCCACCGCCGCCGAGGATATCTCTTGTGAGGCAGACAATGTAATAATCGCCCCGCCGAGTGTCAGGTCCTGTGCTGAAATGGTGATGGTATTGTTACCACTGGCATCGGTGATAGCCGTGACATCGGTAGCACCCGATTCCACCAAATTCTTGCCATTGAACTCAGCATTTTCGACGATGGATGTAATCTGGTCCCGCAGCTCGGTAAACTCATCATTCAATGCGTCCCGGCTGGCGGTATCCAGGCCCGAATCCTTGGCAGATACTGCTTTTTCCTTAAGCTCTGTAAGCAGATCAGAAACGGCCTCTCCCGCCGCGAGCGCAATATCCAGTGTGGAGATCGCACGGTCCAAAGAGCCTTTCACAGCATTTAGCCCGGCAATATCGCCTCGAAGATTTTGTGCAATTGCATAAACAGCAGCATTATCCTTCGCACTGCCCACTTTTAGGCCAGTGTTGATACGCTCCTGCGTGGTTGCGAGATCTTGATTGGTTTTGTTTAGATTCTGGAGCGCCACAAAAGCGCTCGCGTTTGTGTTAACGGAAAAAGCCATTTTGCCTTCCCCTCTTCAGACACAGGCGGCGTCATTTTGACACCTTAAATCACCTCCGGCCGGCAACATGCCCTTCAGGCAAGCTTCCTGCTTTTCTTCTGAAATATATTCCGGTCACCCAAACGCACCATACCACAGATTGTGAAAGTTAACAAATCGTCAACTTATTCACCGCCTCTGTTCTGCAATGGGTCCGGTCGGCGTTCGGAAGGACGGATATCGCAATCCAGGTCCAGATCGACGGGTTTTTCGGCCACAACAGCTATCATCAGATTGTGGTCCGGCTCGAAATGGAAATAGATGAAGGCATCTTCATGCCCGCCCGGTGTCGGGGCAGCAAGCCTGGGTGGCCGTGCTGTCAGGTCAAGTTTCACATTGCGCAGATACGGCATCAGCTTGCCATCTTCCATCTTTACAAATGCTTCCCGGATAGACCAAAGCGTAAAGAACAACAGCCTGCCGATTTCATCAGACATGGCAGAAAGGAGCGCCCAGTCCTCAGCTGGATACCGCCGCTCCGCCAATCTCCGCCAATCGACAGACGGGTCCAACTGTTGGATATCCACCCCTACGGCGCAGGATTCTGCCACCAATACTGCCGCAATGCCTGCCTCTGCGGCACCTGTATGAGAAACTGAAAAATAGGGAGGCTCATCTTCGCTGAAGCCTTCAATACTGATACGTCCTGCACCCTCCTGCATTAGGGGTACTGCACCGGGCAGAAGGCCCATATAGTCACCAAGCGCTTCTCTCAGCATGCCTCTTGCGGTCACAAAAGCTGGTCGCGCGCCTTCATGCATCCCTGCAAGCCGCTCGTGCTCAGCACCAGACAATAGGGATTGATGGGACAGCGCAGGATCCGCTGCCCTGACTTTCAGGACAACACGCTCTGACCCATCTTGCTCCGCCGGAACCATCTCGCTTTTCCTCCCCAGGACGCCCTATTTAGCCAAAGCTTTCATCTGCCCGCAACGACTTTGAACCAGGGGCACAAACAAGAAGGCCCCCCGGCATCGCCGGAGGGCCATTTGTTGGATCTCTGGATCCTTAATCCAGAATGACGTGATCTGTCGTAAGATCGCTGAGGGACACACCGGCAACAAAGACATATGTCGTGCCGCCAAGCGGGATGAGGATACCATCCTGCCCGCCAATGGTGGTTTCCTCAATGCCATCCTTAACCTCAGACAGGTTGGTAAAGTTAGTCACCGTTCCGGTCAGGTCCAGTACGTCTTTCGACAGTTCGAAGTCCATCACCATATCGATGGAGTCTGCCGTGGCATCAAAGACAAAGCGGTCAGCATCTTCACCGCCATACAGCGTATCATTACCTTCGCCGCCGCCAATTGTATCGTCATCGGCACCGCCGCGAATGATGTCGTCGCCATCATCACCGGTGATTGTGTCATCACCATCGCCACCATAGATGGTGTCATCGCCAGCATCACCCTGAACTGTATCAGCGCCAGTACCACCGAACAGAGAGTCGTCGCCCGTGCCGCCAATTACGATATCGTCACCGGCGCTTGCAAAGATCTTGTCATTGCCGGCACCACCATCAAGCGTGTCGTCTGCGTTGGAGGAGCCTTTACCGCCATAAATGGCGTCGTTACCACCCTGGCCATAAACAGCGTCATTACCTTCGCCGCCGCCCAGCGCATCTGCACCACCTGCACCATAGACAAAGTCATCGCCGGTGCCTGCCCACATATAGTTGGTGCTGTCAGAACCACTGTTGCCAGTTTCGCCGATTTCAACCACATCGTTGTTATTGCCGCCCCGGTCATCCCAGGTGCCGCCAACAAGCGTATCATCACCGTCACCACCGAAGAGCCTGTCGAAGCCATCATCATCAGCGGCCACATTGGCACCGAAGCGAACTGCATTCGCCTCACCACCGACCAGAAGGTCGTCACCATCGCCGCCACCGATAACATCATCGCCAGCTTCGCCGCGAACATCGTCGTTGCCGCCGCCGCCCGCGAATACGGAATCGTTACCGGAGCCACCAGCGATCAGGTCATCGCCATCACCGCCAGTGATCAGGTCGCTTTCGCCGCGACCATCAATGGTGTCATCACCTTTGCCGCCCTTGATGTTGTCGTATTTGCTGCCGCCCGCCATAACGTCGTCGTTATCGCTACCTTCAAGCAGGCCACCATCGCTGTCAGCTGAGAAGTCCACGTCTGCAATCACACGCAGGTTCACATCCAGCTCAAGGGTATCATCAGCGTTTGCAGCATTGGCGATCACGATTGTGACTGTCTCGTCAAGGTTACTTGCAGAGTTGCCAAGGGAGCTATTCGCTTTAAAGGCAATCGTATCAATTGTGCCGTCGGAATCATCATCTGTAACCGTTACGCGACCATAATCCGTAGTGATCTTGGTGCCATCCTTAACGGTCGTGCCGTCAACGGAAACAATAGTCCAGTCTGCATCGGTATAATCAGTCAACGGATTTACAGCCGATGGGTCCCAGCGCATCACGTGGTCTGCATAGATATCGGTATTTGATGCACCTGGTTCAGCATACAGATTGAGGTCTGTCAGCAGGTCCTGACATGCGCCAGTTGACAGGGTAACATTGTCGAACTCCAGCACTTCAACACCTGTGATGGTGTCGGTGCCATCAACATTGACAACATAATCACCCGCCGCAGTCGTGATATCACCTGCGTCGTCGATTGAACCATCAAATGTTGCCGTATCTGTGCCGGCACCACCATTGATGCTGTCATCGTTGGCACCGCCGTCCAGTTGGTCGTCGCCTTTGCCGCCCTTCAGCGTATCGTCGCCCCAACCACCAAGCAGTGTATCTTCGCCGGTATCAAACGCCGTGTCGCCATCAAGAATATCATCATTCAGGCCACCGCTGAGCAGGTCATCGCCTGCTTCACCGTTGAGCGTGTCGTCACCGTTGTTACCGTAGATTTTATCGTTGCCGCCATTGCCATCGAAGAATTCATCATCGTCATCACCAGTCAGGGTGTTGGCGCTGTCTGTGCCTTCGAAGATATTGTCGGACAGAACAACCAATGTCGCTTTAACAACAATTGTCTCGCCTGTGGTGCTGTTCCGCATGGTAACATTCACAGTTTCCGACAGATCGCCAGCTTCGTTGGAATTGTCCTCATCGGCATTATAGGTGATAGTATCAACATTACCGTCGGCATCAGCATCGGTAACCGTAACCGAACCATACTTGGTATTAACGGTTGAGCCATCGCTTACAGATTTTGAACCGATTTTGGTAATATTCCAGTCGTTATCTGCATATTCCGCCAAAGGATCGACGCCATTATCGGGATCCCATTCAAGCACATATTGCGCAACAGTATCGCTGTTGCCATCGCCTGCGCCCGAAGAAACAGTCATCGTAAGGGCGATCGATTCATCAGACGTGCTGGACAGCGTTACATTGCCGAAGCGAATGCTTTCAACGCCTTCCACGGTGTCGGTACCGTCGTCCGTCGTGATCACATATTCACCGCCGCCATTGATGTCGATATCGCCTTCATCGTCGATATCACCGTCAATGATAACAATATCGCTGCCGGCACCGCCGATGATGCTGTCATCACCGAGACCACCAACCAAACGGTCGTCATCATCACCACCGTCAAGGTTATCGTCGTCGTTGCCGCCTGTCAGCGTATCATCACCTGCGCCACCCGCGAGGGTATCATCGCCGTTACCGCCGCTGATTTCGTCGTCGTCATTGCCGCCATCCACATCATCAGCGCCATCACCGGCCGTTACTTCATCTTCGCCATCGCCTGCGGTGATGATGTCATCGCCATCGCCGCCGTCGATCACGTCGTTATCAAGGCCACCATCGATGGTATCTGCACCGTCAGCTGCGTTGATCGTGTCGTCGCCGTTGCCACCAACAATACTGTCTGCATTGTCGCTGCCAGTGAATGTCTCGTCTGCATCACCACCGACTAGTGTGTCACCGCCGGCATCTGCCACATATGTGGTATCGGCAGAAACAGTCAGGTCGATTGTCATGGTCACAACTTCCGCTGTGTCCACATTGGTCAGCTGGACTGTGATGCTTTCTTCAAAGTCGGATTCATCATTGATGCGATCAGCATTACCTGTGAACAGAAGTGTCTCGCGAACACCGTCACCATCTGTATCGATCGCTGTCAGCGTACCGGCGTCAACATCGAAATTGTCGCCATTGGCTGTAACAGCATTACCATCGATCTGGGTAATGTTCCAGTCGTTGTCCTCATAGGACTTGGCAAGCATGGAAGATGCGTCCGGGTCCCATGCGATAATGTCATCAGCCAACGCGATCTCAACATCTGAGCCAGGAGACGTCGTCGCGCTAACCGTGGTACCCACAGAACTGGCCGTGCTTGTATCCAGTGTCACATTGTCAAAGACAATTGTTTCAACGTTGCTGACAACGTCATTGCCTTCAACCTTGACCAGGAAGTCACCTTTCGTGGTGCCGGCAATATCGGATACGGAATCAATCTCACCGGAGATGAAGAGTGTATCGTCACCCGTGCCACCATCGACAGTGTCATTGCCTGTACCGCTTGTGATGTCGTCATTACCGGATCCGCCGGTGATATCATCGTCGTCGTTACCGCCTTCAATGGTATCGTCGCCAGCGCCGCCCGCGATATCGTCGTCGCCGTCCTCACCGAGAAGAAGGTCATCCTCTGAACCACCGTCCATGCTATCGCGACCGTCACCACCTTCAATGGTGTCGCTGCCGCCATCGCCGTCCAGTTCATCATTGCCAAGGCCGCCCACGATGCTGTCGTCGCCAGCGCCGCCCCAGGCATCGTCGTCGCCATTGTTGCCAAAGATAAAGTCGCCACCATCTTCGCCGCGCAACTTGTCGGCGCCATCGCCGCCCCGGATCGTGTCTACGCCAGCGCCACCTTCGACCGTATCGGTACCTGCACCACCAATAAGGCTGTCTGCATCATCGCAGCCGAAGATCTGGTCATTGCCTGCACCACCATCGATAACATCGGCACCATCGCCACCAACGATAACATCATTGTCGTCACAACCGAAAATGGCGTCGGCCCCGGCACCACCATCGATCCTGTCGGCGCCATCGTTACCGTGAATTGTATCGCCATCGTCGCAGCCAAAAATCTCGTCGTCGCCAGCACCACCGCTAATCAGGTCACTACCTGCGTTACCGAGGATAACGTCGTCATCGCCGTTACCGCCGATGGTATCGTTACCCGCGCCACCGGCGATTTTGTCGTCGCCGTCGCCACCGTGGATGATATCTGCATCATCATTACCAAAGATGGTATCTGCGCCACCCAAACCGAGAAGCGTGTCATCACCCGCCAAGCCAACGATCAGATCGTCGTCGCCGTTACCTGAAAGCGCGTTACCGCCAGCATCACCAGTATAATTAGCCATCGTGCAGCCCCATAAAACAGACTAAAACCGTAAATTCCCCGCACGCTATCAGCCCACGAGTCGTTCGTCAAACCCAACGAATGGGTCATTTTTAATTTTTTTCCGCAGAATCTGGGACTTATCGCCCAAATGCTCCCTGCGCTTCATTATGCCCCTAAAGCACAAACATGTCATCATTAAGATCAGCAAGCGACACGCCAAGCAGCAGCACCTGGTTGCCTTCACCCAAATTCACTGTCAGCCCATCCGCGCCTTCGCTAGAGGCAGATTGCACATCTGCGAGATCAAAAAAGTCGGCTGCCAGAGACAAGTCGAGCTTATCCTCTTCCACATCAAACCCAGTAATCGTGTCGTTGCCAGAGTTCGCCTCAATAATAAGCAGATCATTGCCTCCGCCTGGCCGAAGCACATCATCGCCCCTGCTGCCGCGCAGGGTATCGTCCCCTTCCCCTCCATAGAGGGTGTCGTTTCCATCATTCCCGTAGAGAATGTCGTCTCCTGCCCCACCATAAAGAGTGTCGCTTCCTGTATTGCCGGAAATAACATCATTGTCGGCCCCGCCAAATATCTTGTCAGCCCCGGCGCCACCGGACAGGGTGTCATCCCCCGTCTGCCCAGCGTAAATTATATCCGCACCGTCGTTTCCCTGAATATTATCGTGACCCAGGCCACCACCAAGCTGGTCGGACCCAGCGGCCCCAAAAACAAGGTCATCGCCATCCCCGGCCCAAATCTGATTGCCGGATGTTTCGGTAAACGTGTCGGCTTCCTGTCCATAGAGAGAATCTTCACCATTGCCTCCAAACAGAATATCAACGCCTAACCCGCCTACTAGAACGTCGGAACCGGCACCGCCCCCTAAAGTATCATTGCCCGCGCCGCCAGACATGACATCGTCGCTTTCGTCACCCGTGCCGGCCCAGATGGCGTCGTTACCATCCCCGCCATCAATTGTGTCCTGCCCTGCACCACCACGCAGCGTATCTTCACCACCACCACCAAACAAAACATCCGCGCCGTCATCGCCAGACACCAGGTCATTGCCATCGCCACCCCAAAGCGTGTCATCCCCGGCACCTGCAAACAGCCGGTCATTTCCGCCTAAACCATCAATCTGATTGTCACCGACGTCCCCTGACAAGGTATCCGAGCCTGCTGTGCCGGTTTGCAAATCACTCCCTCCCTGAGCCGCCTCACCAACAGACATATTGAGCTTGAACAAAGAAAATCCGCCTTCGCCGGAATAGCTTGTTACCGCCAGGAACGCATCGTTTTCACTACCGACAGACAGGACATCAACACTTCGCGCTCGTCCCACAGCGATATTTTGGTCATCCTCGATGTATGTTTCAAACGTTAGGCCGCCGTCAGCCCCCACCGAAAACACAGACACTGTGTCGGCGTCGAGTGACGCAACAAACATATAAAGTTGCCCATTCAGGATACTTGCTGTCAAAGACCCCGGACCATCGATACCATTATTTCCGTCACCCCACACGGTGGAAACATGGTCGAGTGCCCCGTCTGCCCCCATGGTGAAAATACTGATGCCGTCTTCAGCATACCCAGAAAGGTAGACGTAGGTTGTGTCATCGATTTGCAGCACTTCTGAGCCAAAAACATTCCGAAGAGCTATATTCTTGTTATCGTTCACTTCCTGTACCAGCGTCATGGTGCCGTCGTCAGCCACCGCATAAATACTGACCATGTTATCGACCTGCGCCGGCGCGATAAGATATGTATTGCCGCCAACTTGCGCCACAGCCATTTCTGCCGTTGAAGAATTCTGGCTGACACCAAAATCTGCCTGAATATCCAGCAAAGTAAGCTGACCATCAGCATCAAGTTTGTAGCTGCTCACAGAGTTTGCATTCAGCCTCATGGAAAAGAGGAATGTCTCGCCATTCACAACGGCCGTTGTGATGCCATACCCTGCTGACCATTGCTCTCTTGGCAAATCCTCATCGTTGATCTTGCTTGTTTCAGTAAGTGCCCCGTCTTCTGAAACAGAAAAAACAAAAACACCGCGCTCGTCTATGTCGCTTGCCACAAGGAAAACATTTCCATCAACCTCAGTGATCAACAGATCAACCGGCTCATTAATGTTTTCCCTGAAAGCGAATTTCAGGTTGCCGCCTTCCAGGACTTCATAAACAGACACGGCATACTGGCCACCAACAACCGCCAGAAAGTCCCTATCACCAACCGAAAATCCCCGAATAGTCTTGGCATAGGAAAGATAGTGAGCGTCGTTCCCCGCAATATCGAAAGGATCGATATCAAACTGGGTATCGGCGTGTTCGATTTGGTTGCCGGCAATCGAGCCATAACTATCTGCGTATAATGGTTCTGCGCTGTAGGAAGACACCTCGACACCGTCAAAATCGACCAACTCAATATGGATGCGGCCCCGATCTTCGTCGATCCAAGCAACAAGCCCCTGGCCGTTAGAAAAGGAACCCACGACCGCCTCACTGGTTTGTGCTGCCATGACAGACTGCGACACCAGATCACCATCGTCGGTATATTGCGCAACGTGGAGCCCCGCATTATCGCTCCAAGTTACAGCAATATCCCCATTATCGAGCGCGGCAACATCCAATCCAACAACGTCGCTGCTTGCGTCGGCCACATCGGACACGACTTCAACCGGCTCTGATATTGCTTCACCAGTGCCATTAAAAAATTGCATTTTTACAGGAAAATTGTCGTTGCCTGCGTCTTCACTCCAAACCACAACGAAATCGCCGGTGGGCAACGATGCAATTTGCATGTCAGCGACATCGGAACGAGTGAAGCTCGTTATTTCTGTTATCAAGGTATAACCGGAATCGACAACATAAAGCCGGCTTGCACTGCCGTCGGCAAATCCAACAACAGCACCACCGCCAACAAGTGCATGAGCCTGCACCCCCTCCGTCAATCCCCCACCAGAGAAGAAGGCGGAATCCCCACCATATATCCTGACATTAAATCCGGTGCTTCGAAGGCCGACCTGAAGCAATCCAGCCTCGTCTGATCCCGACACTTCTACTTCTATGATTTTGTCGTAGTCGCCCGTTGAAAACGAGCTGCCTTTTTGCGCCAAACCGTCATATCGCGTTATGGTTTCATCGGAATATACATAGAATCCACCGTCAGCCCGTGTCGTCACGTCGACACCGCGGAAATTCCAGTCAAAATCGATGATGTCGCCATAGGGGTTGCCATCAGGATCAATCAGCAGACCAACCTTGTGTTCTTTCCCTTGCCAGACCAGCAAGACAAAATCGCCCTCAAGGGAGACCAGCTCCAAATCAGTGGCGTCGCCGCCTGCAAAGACAGATTGATCAATATTACCCAACGAGATAGTTCGCGCAGGTCCGCGCGTTTCTGCACCCGACATATTTCCCCCATCGTCCTGGCTACATCGCATTCAATATATACGTGTATATCGGAAACTAATGTTGCTGCGTCAACCTGAACGTATGTTGAACGGCGAGGAAACTGGCGCCAGAACACAAAAAAGGCGCCGCATAAAGCGGCGCCAAGGTGCTCCAAAGGGGTATGACGTGCCAGATGGATCAGAAGATCACGTCCATGTCGTACACGTCATACAGGGAAATACCTTCAAGGAAGATTGTGTCGGCGGCAGATGTCTCGATCATCAGGCCATATTGGCCATCCACATAGGCGTTGTAGCTATAATATTCGAGGTCATCATAGTTCCAGATATCGCTGATGCCGGTTAACACAAGCGTGTCGTCCCAGACATCGAAGTCAACGATGGTGTCGTCGCCATGGCCGTCGGAGAAATAGAAATAATCATTACCACTGCCACCGCTGAGAAGATCATTGCCCGAGCCGCCGTAGATATCATCGTCGCCTGCGTCGCCCCAGAGGGTATCAAAGCCCGAACCGCCAAAGATGACATCGTTGCCGCCGTTGCCGGCAGCCACATCATCGCCGCTGCCGCCCCCTAGCGTGTCGTCGCCAGCGCCGCCGAACAGATCGTCATGGCCGCTACCACCAAACACCCAATCCTCGCCAAGATTGCCATGGATGAGATCATTGCCTCGGCTGCCATAGAGATCATCAGCCCCCGAGCCACCGTCGATGGTGTCATACCCATCGCCGCCATAGATGTAGTCGCGCCCGCCGGCGCCGAACAAATCGTCGTCGCCGCTGCCGCCGCCAATCACATCGGTGGCGTTGCCGCCAACAGCCACATCGTCGCCTGAACCCGCCCAGATAACGTTTTCTGATGCCCATGTGGTCCCGAGAGAGACTTCCTCGCCATAATCGTAGTAGCCGTTGTCATCTACAGCGCCATCGTCCCATGCACCGCCAATAAGCGTATCGTCGCCAGCACCACCAATCAGGGTATCAGAGCCTTCCGCCCAGGTGCCGTCCGGGATAACAGGCGCAAAATAATTGTTGTCACCATACCAATCGACATCAACATAGATGCCGTCATCAAATCCGCCGCCGATGATAAAATCATCACCCGACCCGCCCATCAGATAGTCATCACCCGAACCACCGACAAGGAAGTCATAACCCCAGCTTCCCTTGAAAAAACTATTCTCGCCAGAGCCGTCAAAAACATAGTCGCTGCCAATTTTATTATAGAATGCCATCGTATTTTCCCCGGGGCTTGTGCCCCTGTCTGATATTTCTGTCTGCCTTTCGGTTATGGCGTAACATGGCTGAACCAAACATGAATGACGGGATTGGTTTCGTTCATGTTCAGACAAACAAAAAAGCCCGCCAAAGTGGCGGGCTCGATAACGTCGTTGCACGAGGAAACAGGATCAGCGGCGCTTCATTGCAGCCCTTTCCGCATCGGTTCCAACGAATGTTTCCACAGCCATGATGGTTTCAAGGGCCTCCACTGTGCGCTCAAGCGCTGCGCGATCGTCAAACCCGCGACACCCTGTATACCAGTTCACGGTTTTGCGCATATCGCCATACCGTACTTCAATGGTGACTGATGGATGGTCTGTCGCCCATGTCTTGCAGGTTTCGCGGGTATAATTTTCCTTGAAGGAAGAAAAACCCCGCAATTCCAGTTCGGAAACCACATCCAGAAAACGCCCGGCACTGGCCTGGCCATTTTGCTGCCCGGACACTTTGGTAAACCGGGTACCGTAAAATGACTGTCGCCCGTCGCCAAAAAGTGTCAGCTCATACACAGGGCAAGCACCAAAACATGGCGAGCGAGAAATCTTTACATAATCCAGTGCCGAGGCATTGGCCCTGGCTGGCGTTTCCGTATCACCCTCAGAGGTCGCGCCACATGCTGCAAGCACCAGCAACAAAATACCCGCAATCAATTTCTGGATCATTTTTTATCCTTTCAAACCACAAGGCAATGGTGGTCTTAAATGGAACACGAAATCAAGGCCGTAATATGAAAAGGATGCGACAATTAATCTCTCGCCCATTAATACTTTTGTGATATTTTCTCTGATAGGAATGAACAATCAATTCTTCAGTCAGGCGCAACCCACCGGAATACAATCGTGGTACCCATGAGCGAAAATGTAGCCGAAACAGAATCCGAGCAGCAAGAACCCCCTATTGCCATGCCAGAAACTGGCGGACCGCTCATTCTGGTGGTGGAAGACAATCCTGTTATGCAACAGATCATCGGGAAACTTCTGAGCCGGTTTCCTGTTCGCTATCACTGTGTTGGCAACGGCCTCGAGGCAATCGACGCCGCTCAGGAAAAAAACTATGCCCTGATCCTAATGGATATCCTGATGCCCAAACTGGGCGGGGTACGCACCACAAAGCAGGTCAGGACGATTTCGTCTCATTACGCCGATATTCCAGTGATCGCCGTGACAGCCCGCGTCTCGGAGCGGGATGTTGACCAGTATCTGGCCGAAGGCATGACAGACGTGGTCAAAAAGCCCATCAACAAATCAAGCCTTGCCACTGTTCTGAAAATGCATCTGGGTGTTGAAGAGGCCACAAGCACCAGCGACGCTCAAGAGGAAATGATTGTCAGCGCGGACGACCTGGATGTGCTGAATTGGGAAACGCTGAATGAATATCGGCTTCTTCTGAAGGATAAATTCAAAAACTTCCTAAAAGACTATCTGACAGCGGGGCCAGACCTTCTGGAAGCCATCAACAGCGCAATCCAGAGCGGTGAACCCGAAAACGTGCAATTCCATGCACACAAGTTTAAATCCACCAGCCAGGTTTTTGGCGCCGAAATGGTATCGGACCTTGCAGCAAAGCTGGAAATCATGGGAAAAAATGGTGATATTTCAGAAGCAGACAAGATCTTTCTCGATCTGCACATCGCCTACGAACGGGCCCAGCGGGCGCTGACGAAGAAACTGGTTCTGCTGCAGAATATGTAGCCTCACCCACTGCTGCCACCGCTCAAAACGGCAAAATCCCTAAAATTGTTCATTTAACTTTTTGGTTAGAATTGCACGAGATAAAGGCCTCATCAGGCAATGGCGCGTGACCAGTTCGTGTGCCCAAACTCAGGCGACTGCAGTAGGTTACGAGGAAAGAGTAGGCAGGAGCAGATAGAATGGCGCAGGCGGCGGCTTTAACAGGAAGCCACGGAAGCAGCGATACTCGGGCTCAGTCCCGATACCATGCATTGCTTGTGGAAGACATGCCAATCATGGCCAAAATCATGGGCCGGGCGCTTGATGCGCTCGCAATCAGTTATGAGCATGTGAAAAACGGGAAGGAAGCAACAGCCGCCATGGCTCGGGGCTGCTTTGACATGGTGTTCATGGATATCATGATGCCTGTGATGGATGGCGTAGAAGCCACGCGCTGCATTCGTGCGACCGAGCGGCATGCAAATGCAGATGCAATCCCTATCATTGCTGTCACCACCAAAATGTCTGATGCGGAATGCATTTCTTACCGCGATGCCGGCATGACAGACTGCATCAAAAAGCCGGTGGACAAAGTCAGCCTCGAAGCCCTGCTGTCCAGGCTTTTGCCCGAAACACAGAACTTGGACGTGCAAACAGCAGAGTATTACGACGTGCTCGCTGACGACATGGAGTTCATCAATTGGGACACACTTCACGAATACGGTACGCTGTTCAAAAGCGGCCTTGTCGGGCTGATTGACGATTATTTGGCAGCAGCACCTGGCTTGATGGAAATGCTGAGCACAGCAATACAAGATAAAGATGCTTACCGCATCCATATGTTCGCAAGCCAATTCAAATCGGCTTCTGCCGTTTTTGGCGCTGACCGGGTTTCGCACCTTGCCGCCAGAATGGAAATTAGCGCTGGCAAAGGGGAAATGGCAGAAGCAAGGGAGCTTTACGCCGACCTGCATCTTGCCTACGAACGCACCAGCGAAGCCCTCAGGAAAAAACTGGTTGTGCTAAAAATTTCATAGTCCCGCGCCGGTTAACTAAAATTAAGCATAAGTGCTAAAGCTTTATTCACAATTTTTACGGTATCTTTACAACCATAACAACAATCATTCACCACAGTCTTCGGGTGGGGAATAAACCTGAAATCGAGTGATTGGCGTCTCTTGGTCCTGATGGCCGCCCCACCCTAGTTTTTCTCAAGCTTGTATCCACAACTCCAGCATTTGGTTGAGGGCCACATCGCCAGCCTGCGCAGGCTTTGGGGCAATAAAAAGTCCAACAAGGATTTGATGAAATAACTATACAAAAACCGTGTTTAGGGTGCAAGCTATTTTTTACGTTTTTCGTAATTTTTTGCCTCACTCCCTGAAACCGACCGTCCATAAGGCTTTTTCGCCATATTACCTGTCGCGTAATTGCGGGCATCCAAATCCTGCGGCACAGTTGGGATCAACAGTGATCAACAGATGCGGGAGGACCCGATGGACAAGTTCAAAAACCCTTTTGGCTATAATGCTGCCTTTTCTGCCCTCAGCGGGATCGTCATCATGCTGGATGCGCCCTGGATCGCAGCCAACCTGATTGGTGCCCCTGTTTGGCTGTTTACCGCCCTCGGGCTTGTGCTTGTAGGCTTCGCCGGGCTGATCGCTTTTGCGGCCATCAAAGATATCCCCCACGGGCTAGGCATGTTCATCACGCTGCAGGACGGCCTTTGGGTGTTGGGTACCACGGCGACGATGGGTGCCTTTTGGTCGCTGGTAACGCCAATGGGCGCGGCAGTGATCATGGGCGTGAACCTGATTGTGGCCAGCTTCGGCATGGCCCAGTACCGCATGTTGAAGGCGCGGGCGGGTGTCGAGGCCTGAGGCTATGGGCTAAGGCCCGCCCATAAAACAACCCCTGCCTGTATATTTTCTATTGCAGAATTTATTCGCCAAACTAAAGTTGGCGTAACAGGTACAGGATCGGGGGGTTCTTCTTGAAAAAAGCATTCAGCTTTTTCCGCGTGTCGGTGCGTTTGTGGCGCCGGCACGCGGCAGGTGTTCTGGTGGCAATTCTTGGCCTTGCCTGCGCTTTTGGCTTCACACTGTTGGCCGCCACAGCGTGCTGTATCACGAATAGAAAATGAAAAAACATGTGCCTCCCGCGGGAACTGCATCCGGCCATGAAGGGGCAGCGTGGGGGCAAGACCTACATTTGCCTCGCAGAACCTTCGCGCCGTGTTGCATGACACAGCCCCGCGGAAGGTGCCCCATTGCACCTGTGAAACTTGTTTTTTGGGGTGGTTTGCCGCGCCCCGGCCTGCTTGATGGGGTCACTTTTGTGGGCAGGCCCGGTGGGGCGCTGGCAATGGTGCGGCTTTCTGGTGTTTCCGGTAAAGCCCTGATTTTACTGGGGCTTTCGAGGGGAACATGATCGCTCGTCCTTGAGGTAGATATGGTGATGGGAAGACCCTGCCACAATGGCATGCGCCCACGCTTGTCGCACCAGATCATCGGTTCGTCGCAATGCCGGTTTCAAGGCGCGAATTAGTTCTTAGGGTCCCCTAAAGCTTAGGATGGGGAGTTCCATGAAATCATTTTATCTTGCGCTTGGCCTCGCGCTTGCGCCCGCTATCACAGCTGCCACCGCCACTTTGCCTGTGGCGGCACAGGATCAGGTTCAGCCCCTTGGCGAACAGGAACGCGCTGATGTTGTGACGGCTGTTTCCAGCCAACTGCGCGCCAACTATGTGTTTCCTGAAACAGCAGACAAGATGGCTGCCGCCATTGGCGAAAAGCTGAATTCAGGCAGCTACGCGGGTTTTGCAGACCCAATGCGGTTCGCCGAGCAGCTCACGGAAGACCTGCGCGCGATCAGCCACGACGGACACCTGCGGGTAATGTTCAACCCGCAACAGGTGGCCGATATGCGGCGGATGGCTGACAACCCCCAAAGGGGCTTGCCGCAGGGCGCGCTGGAACGCATGCGCCGCGACAATTATGGCTTCCGCGAAGTGAAAATCCTGGACGGCAATGTGGCCTATATCAACTTGACGGGTTTTATCGGCACCGAATTCGCCGAAGAGACAGCCGTTGCCGCCATGAACTATGTGTCGAACGCCGATGCCCTGATCTTTGATCTGCGCCAGAACGGCGGCGGCGAGCCATCCATGATCCAGCTTCTGATCAGCTATCTGTATGACGAAAAGCCCGTACACCTGAACACCTTCTACTGGCGCCCCACAGACACCCACACGGAAACCTGGACCCACAGAAAGGTAAAGGGCAAACGCCGCCCTGACATGGATGTTTATGTTCTCACCAGCGACTATACTTTTTCTGCGGCGGAGGAATTCAGCTATGACCTGAAGAACCTGAGGCGAGCAACTCTTGTGGGGGAAACAACAGGCGGCGGCGCGCATCCCGGCGGCCCGCAGGTGGCGACAGACCGTTTCACTGTTTGGGTCCCGAATGGCCGGGCCATCAACCCCATCACCGGCACCAACTGGGAAGGCACGGGCGTTGAACCCCACGTCAAAACGGCGGCAACTGATGCGCTTGACGTGGCGCACGCTGCGGCACTTGAAAAGCTGGCGGGCGCGCATGAAGGGCCTGATGGCGCCTACTATCGCTGGCATTATCTCGCGACCAAGGCCAGAACAAACCCGGTCAGCCTGAGCGCAGATGCCCAAGCGGCCTTAGTGGGCAATTTTGGCGTGCGCAGCATCAAGCTTCAGGATGGCCAGCTTATGTATCAACGGCGCGGTCGCCCGATGTTGCCAATAAGCCCGCTGACGGAAGATACCTTCGCCGTTGAGGGCATACCCTATTTCCGCCTTCAGTTCATCAGGGAGGGCGGGGAAGTTACGGCTCTCAGAGGCATCTATGACAATGGCACGGAAGACCTGAACGCAAAGGACAGCTGATAACCGAGCCAGAGGAAAATAACGGATACTGAGGCAATCGGGGCGGCATCTGGCCGCCTCACACAAATATGGGGGGGGAAAACCAATGAAACAGATTTTGATCGCACTTTTGCTGATGGCGGCACCAAAGACCTTGGCGCAGGACGGCAGCGGCGAAGCCATGACAGAAGCCCACATGATGGCGCTTGTGAGCGAATGGACAAGCATGGGCAACACACTCAAGACCGAGGCCGACATCCCGGCAGTGCTTGAGCTGCTACACCCGGATTTCACCTATATCCACACCGAATATGATGCCAATTTCGATCAGGAAGGCCTTGTGGCGGGGCTCAAGGGCCGGCTTCAGCGTAACTGGACCAAAAACGAGAAACGCACCATCACCAACCGGATCACCGGCAAGAATATGGTAGTGATCAAATTCGATAGCGAGTGGGACGACCAGCGCACGGGCGAATGGAAACATGAAACCGCGCAAGATCACGTAACCCTGTTTGAATTCCGGGCCGGAAAAATCTGGCGCATCACCGAGTTCTGGGAATAGCCACGCGGCATCTGGCCGCACGGACGCGTTTGTTTTTGACTTGGGAGACCAAAGGGTTATGGTCTAGCCATCATGCTGTATGAGGCCATCAAAACCCTTCATATCCTGAGTGCCACAATCCTGTTCGGCACCGGGATTGGCATCGCCTTTTTCATGTTCAGAAGCCACGCCACGACAGACCTTCAGGGCAAATTGTATGCTGCAAGGAACACCGTGCTGGCGGATATGATCTTCACCCTGCCTGCCGTGATCATCCAGCCGCTTTCAGGCATCTGGCTGGTGATGGAAGGGGGATACGGCTGGAATGAGGCATGGCTTCTGGCCACCTATGCGCTGTATGCGCTGGCAGGTGTGTGCTGGTTGCCGGTGGTGTGGATACAGATTGACCTGAAGCGCATGCTGCAGATCGCCGCCGATACAGGTGCGCCCTTGCCCCAGCATTATCATGGGCGCTTTCGCCTGTGGTTCATTCTGGGTTGGCCCGCCTTTTTGGGGCTTGTTGCAATCTTCTTCCTGATGGTGGCGAAACCGACATGATGCATCACCAGACATACAAAGGCGCCTGGTTCATTTATGACGGGGATTGCCCCCTGTGCCGAAACGCTGCCATGGCGCTTCGCCTGAAGGCAGAGCTTGGGGAACTGCACCTCTTGAACGCGCGCGACGCAGCCGATCACCCCTTGATGGCCAGCCTCACCGCTCGCGGGCTGGATCTGGATGAAGGCATGGTGATCTATCATCAGGGCCGCTATTTTCATGGCCGGGACGCCATGCATTTCATGGCCGTATACGGCGCACCAAGGGGCCTCTTCAACCGGCTCAATCGCTTGCTGTTTCGTGCGCCACGCATGGCCGCGATCCTTTACCCCTTCCTGCGCGGCGTGAGAAACACACTGTTAGGTCTGTTGGGCAAAAACCGGATCGCCAATCTGGCCAACCGTGCGGAGCCCACTTTCAAACCCATCTTTGGCGCGGCATGGGACAAGCTGCCAGATGTAATGCTGAAGCACTATAAAAACCGTCCCTTTTCCGATGATCGATATCGCATCCATGGCCGCATGAGCGTGACCACCCATCCGCTACTGAAGCTTTTCGCCCCGCTGTCACGCCTTGCAGGCGCGGTTCCTCTGGTTGACGCAACCAATATCCCGGTGACTGTGGATTTTGAAAGCGAACCTAATTCCCGTGCCTTCCATTTCAACCGGCTGTTTTATCTGGGGGGCAAGACACCCTACAATTTCCATTCGCGCATGATCCCGCTTGATGGCCCTCTGGGTGGCAGCCGCATGGCCGAGGTGATGAAATGCCGCCTGTGCTGGCGCCTGCGCTTTCGGTTTGACGGTACGCATGTGCGGCTGTTGCATGATGGCTATGGCATGCACCTGTTCGGGCAGGTGATCCCCTTGCCTATCACATGGCTCATGGGCCGCGTGGAAGCCGAAGAATGGGTAACGGGCGATGACAGGTTTGATATGTGCGTGAAAATCCATCACCCGCTTCTGGGCCAGATTTACGAATATCGAGGCAGCTTCTCAACCGCATCGATCCCTCTGGAGGCACAAGATGCCTAAACGAATTCTGATCATTGGCGGGTACGGCAACTTCGGGCAGTTTATCGCCTGCCGCTTGGCACGCCACCAAAATATCGAGCTGATCATCGCTGGCAGGCGTGAACATCTGGCGGCCCGTTTTGCCACAAGCCTGAAGGCCACAAACCCGGTGCATGCCACCCGGATTGATATCAACGACGGGCTGGCCGCAAGCCTTGAGGCCATCAGGCCCGATCTGGTGATCCATACGTCCGGCCCTTTTCAGGAACAGGGATATGATGTAGCCGAAGCCTGTGTGAAAGCGGGCGCCCATTATATTGACCTGTCGGACGGACGCGCCTTTGTGGCGGGCATCAGTGCAATTGATGATATGGCAAAAGCCGCAAGCGTTAGCGTGATATCGGGCGCCAGTTCGGTGCCCGCGTTATCAGGCGCAGTGATGGACGCCCACAAGGATAGCTTCAAAACTCTTACCCACCTTGATTACGGCATCACCACAGCGCAAGCGACCACGCGCGGGCTTGCCACCACCGCCGCCATCATGGGCTATGCGGGCAAACCCTTTACCCGGCTAGAAGGCGGGGAAATGTGCAAGGCTTTTGGCTGGCAAGGGGTGCATGGCCAAACCTTCAAGGGGCTGGGCACGCGGTATCTGGCAAACTGTGATATCCCTGACCTGAGCCTGTTCCCTACCCGTTATCCAACCCTTAAAACCCAGCGTTTTTATGCCGGGCTTGAAATCCCGCTCCTGCACTTCGGCTTGTGGGGCCTGACGTGGCTTGTGCGAATGAGGCTGATCAAAAGCCTGCGGCCTTTCACAGCCACACTTCTTAAAATGTCATTCCTGTTTGATTTCATGGGCACAGACACCAGCGCATTTTATATGCGCCTGCGCGGGCTTGGAAAAGACGGCACCCCCCGCGAGGTGCGGTTTGACCTGACCGCACGTTCGGGCGATGGGCCTTTCATTCCCTGTATGCCTGCCATCATTCTGGCGGAACGATTTGCGGACGGCAATGCCCTGCCTCCAGGCAGCATGCCCTGCGTTGGCCTGATCACGCTGGAAGAGTATCTGGATGCGCTGAATGGGCTGGATATCCAAAGCCACACCGACACCATCTGACCCCGGCGTTGCCCTGATAAAGGCCGTGCAGGGCCAACCGGAACGCCACAAAAAGGGGCCGCGCGCTATTGGTTTTTCGGCGATTTCGGCATCTGGTTTGATATCTGCACCAGCTGTTCATGGATGCGAAAGGTGACCAGCGCAAATTCGGTGGCGACACGCAACAGGATCGGGCCAAGGATTACAGGAAACGGCCAGGCCCAGACATCCAGCACCCACAAGACATAGCCGCCATAAAAGCAGCCGCCCACCCCGGCCCAGAAAAGAAACTGCAACGCCGCCGGGGCAATCATTTTCCTGAATAAAATAATGTCTCTGATCTGTGTCATGGGGTTCCCCTCAGCCTCCGCCCGCAAAAATCGTGCGCCAATTTTGCACCTATTGCGCCGCCCGGATCAAGCCTTGTCGTTATGGGAATCCCTCCCTACACTTC
Source organism: Alphaproteobacteria bacterium (assembly GCA_013372975.1). Taxonomy (GTDB): domain Bacteria; phylum Pseudomonadota; class Alphaproteobacteria; order Sphingomonadales; family Kordiimonadaceae; genus Kordiimonas. The sequence goes on along the minus strand of JABXIS010000011.1, from coordinate 127,505 downwards.
ACAAACAGATGGGTGTGTTTGCGGGCGACACAGGCTATTGCCGCGCCCCTTTTCAAAGCATGCACCTGATCATGGAAATTCGGCGCTGTTATTCAATTCCGGCCTGAACGCCAGCTATAGGACGGCCCAAGCGCTTGCGCACTTCCAGTGCTTCTTCGAAATCTTTTTTGGCGGCAGGATCAAGCCAATCAAGGAAAACTTCGATTGATTTCCGCCTGATTTCACCATCCTCCAGCGCTTTGTTTATGTCTGCAACAATCCGCCGTCCGGCAGGGCCATCAGAACAGCCCACACCGCTTTGGATCAGATCGGTTCCGCCTTCCACCGCAAAGGTGGTGAAGGCATCTGCATTGCCAGCTTCCCGGAACTGAAACAGCGCCTCATAGGAGAAAGAAAAAGTATAATCTGCCCGCCCCGCGACAATCAGGGTGATTGGCTTTACAGCAGGCAACACATGCTGGGTGCCATGGTGTTTTTCCGCCGCAAGCACCCCATCGATGTAATCGCCATAGGCACGCGCCTTGATGATGCCGGCCTTCAGGCTTTGTTCACGCAAAAGCTGAGGCAGCTTCACTTGATTGCGGTCGTTCAGAAATGGGGTTATCAGGCTGGCCTTTTCCTTCAGCACAAGAAGCCGGTTAGGCAACGATATTGTGATATTCTCAGACAGGGCAAATTCCGCGATCCGTTCCGGCGTGTGGATCACGCCATACATGCATACCCCGTCGCGTTCACGCATGGCAGAAAAACCCTGGGCAAAGGTAGAGACCTGAAAAGCGTGCCGATAGCCCGGCAGGCGAGTGCGCAGAAGCGCCAAACCCATATCGCCAACCCCCTGCCCCTTCATGGGCCCTGACGGGATAAAAGCAGGTGGAAAGTTGCCGCCGAACCATGTGATGGCCTGTTCGTCGTGGCTGTGACCATCTTCATCATGAGCATGAACTGGCATAGCAGTGAATGCCGCCGAAATCGCCAAAACGGCCAGCCCGGTTTTCACTTTTTGTCCAAAATCATGCATCACATACACCCACTCTCTACATTCAGGTATCGTCACATTAGGCTGCTCGCTTTAAAGAGCAGTTAACATCAGGTGTATCTCACCCGGAAGTAGCAGGACGGCTACTGTGCCTGAAGGGCGCGCAGGAAATCGGCTCTTGCCGCATCATCAAGCCATTCGGTGAAATAGCCATAGAGCTGTTTACGCACCGCAGGCTGGGCCACCAGTGCGTTGATTTTTGCCACAACAGCATGCCCCAACGGGGTTTTGGAACAGGCCACATGGGCAAACAGAAGCGGTGGCTCGCCTTTGATCGGGAAACTGATATAGGCATCAGGCGCACCCAATTCTGCGAACTGATAGGCGGCTTCATAGGGGAAGCCGAAGGTGTAATCGATGCGGCTATGATACAGGAGCGTGCCGTAGCGGGGCTCGGACAGCCGGACCCTGTCTCGGTTGTCGGCAGCTGCTTCATCAAGAACACTGTTGATGTGGGTACTGTAGAAACGGTCTGTAATTACGCCAAAACGCATGCCGGATGTGCGGACAAGAAGCTCCAATTCCACCTCGCCGCGCGGGTCCAGAAACGGGGCAATCTCGCGGGCGCGGGATTTCAACATGATCACACGGTTCGGCAGGGTCGCCGAAACAGGGCCGGTGAAGGCATAATATTTTTCCCGCTCGGGTGTTTTGATCACACCAAACATGCAGGCGCCGTCGCGCTCGCGCATGCCAGCAAGGCCCCGGTTGAAGCTGGTTGTCACCGGCATGTTGCGATAGTCCGGCATCTGGGAAAACAGAAAGGCCAGCGCCTTATCGCCATACCCTTGCCCTGCCTTTGGCCCCGTGGCGATAAAGGTGGGCGGATAGTTGCCGCCATACCAGGTGATGGTGGGGCGGGCCTTGTCTTCAGTATTGGCGTTGGCGCTGGCGGCAAACAAAGGCAGCCCCAGCAACATGAGCAAAAGGCTAATCACAGAAAACAAATGGGCGTATCTGGGCAAGGCTCGGCGTCTCTGACAACAAACTGGTGTGGCACCAGCCTAGCGGGCAAGCCTTAAATCCGTCTTAACATATAGGCGGGGCAGCGCTATTGGCGGCATTGAAGGCTTCAGGGTCCGGGCGGGATGTTGGCACACCGAAGCCCAGGTCAAGATATTCGATATGGTCGATAAACACCTGCCGTTCCTCGCTTGGATCAACCAACGCGCCATGAAGCGTGCGCACGTCGCCCACACCGCAAATGAAGCGCACATCGCCATGTCTGTCTGCAAGCGGCAGGTCCACCCCTTCAAGGCGGATCGCCCGGCCCGTGGGCTCGACCACCGTGCGGGCCATCAAGACACCACAGGGATGGTCAACCAGCTGGCGCCAGAAGGTATGAAAGAAATCACGCTGAAATCCGGAAAATTTGGCAAAAAAGCTGGTGCCTGTGAGGCCCTTTGCAAATTTGTCGTCATACTGGGATCCGATCAGCCGGTTGACAAGATCGTCGTCCACCCATTCGGCGAGGAAATAGCTGGTAAGATAGGGCTTCAGCTTGCGGATGGAGAAGTCCGCCTTGTCAGGCACGCCGCCGGCGTCTGCCGCCAATTCGCGCCACAGGGCAATGAAACTGTCGATGTGCCGGTCACGCGTGGTTTCACGCGCGCCGCCCCGCAGGAAGGAAAGGGCTTGAAGGTCAGTCCTTTGGGTTATGCCTGATTTGGGCGCTGATTTGGGCGCTGGACCTGCCATAAATATCTTTCGGTTTTCGCTTTCGCATTCACCGGGTCCAAGGCACCACATTCGAAGCCGGAACCGGCCTCAACCCCCATGGCTTCATCATAGCGCAAGTGGCACTGATTTGCCACCCGCTGATGGCCATTTGTTTCCTGCCACCTGCACCGGGCCGTCTGCCGGAATGATATACCCGAAAGGAGGTGAAGAAGAAGGCACCAGACAGCCCCGCCTCGCGCAAGAAATCAGCAAGCGGGGAAGCACGAGCAAGCAACATCACAGTTGCCGCCAAAGCCCGGGGCTGACACCCGGGATATCTGGCCCCGCCAAAGGATCAGGCAAGTTATTGGAAACGGGCCCTGAAAGTGAAACCGAGCTTGAAAGGGGAGGCGACCCCGGAGACATCTGCCCTTTTAATCGTCTGGCCTTCTAAACATCTGGCCTTGTAGACGTCTGGCCTTCTAAACATCTGGCAAAGAAAAAGCCGGCCCCAGGTTCAGGATCCTGAGGGCCGGCTGCATTCGGTCACTATGGCTAAAGTGATCCTGCAATATCTGTTGGGGGTCGCGCAAGCATTTTTTTGTTAAAATTCGCTGTTTTTACTCTTTTGCCCTCCGAAATTCTTCAACCCCATTTAAGGCGTGATTGACAACAAGCTGAAATTGCACGGGAAAATCATCGCCACACCCACTTTTGAAGAAGATTACTTTTCATGAGTTTCTTTTTTGTCTATGGTTCCGGCGGGGAAAAGGGAGACACTTCATGAAGCAAACCTGCACGAATGCGCGGCCGGGACATGGCCTGATTGTCCTGATGAGCGTAGTAGCATTCTTTATGCTGTTGGGGGCCACATTTATCTGGAGCATGGGCGCGGCTTGAAGCCGCTCTTCCGGACATCTGATCGCTAGATAGACGGTACTGTCTCAGGCACGCCAAAGCCGACATCGAAAAAATCGGTTTCCAGCATTTTCACAGACACATAGCCACGTGGCTTACCCGCTATCGTCAGATAGTCGGTGCGGGCTGACATGATCCCGAGGATATAAGTTGGCGCGCCGTGGCGGTCTGTCATGGGCAGGGCCGCAGTCGTAATTTCATGACAGCCACCAGCTTCGAAAGTAACCGCCCGCTTGTATCTGTTTCCGCAGGGATGCATGCACACAAGCTTGGCGCTTTCGGCCACGAAATCACGCGTATCCGGCATACACAGATCCAGATAATTGGCCCCTGTCATAGGAGCAGGGGACAGCGCGTCAATTGCTGTGCCCGACAACCTGACATACAGATCGTCATGCGCCCGCCTTTCAATCAGAAAAATATTGGGAAGCAATTCCTTGATCGCGACAGGGTCGAGCGACAGACGCGGCGGCACACCACCTGCGTCATCACGCAAACGGCACCAATATGCGAACAAGGTTTCAAACTGTCCGAAATCTGTATCCGGCAAACTACTCATCAACTCACTGTTGGATAACATCGTTAATAACTGGTGAATTTGAAGGAAGACAGCGCCGTTTTAAAGCGCGTATCGCCTACCATTCCACATAGCCGCAGAAATGTTTCTGGTCGGCCCGTTTAGCGCGGTAAATCAACTGTTGAGGCCGCCCACCACCACGCGGACGCAGAGTTTGGGTCACCATGAATATCAGGCGTTGGCCCACCTGCCCGGTTACAGAATCCAGCTTCACTGTGTATTCGGTGATCGGTTTGCGATCGCTTTTCGGTGTAAACACGCCGGTCCAGGACTGATTTTCCTTATCAAAACGCATCTTCACCCGCTCAACACTCGTGCTGATACTGCAGCTGACAGCTTCTGCCAATCCTTGCAGGTAAGCCTTGTATTTCGGTAGCGTTGGATCGGCACAAAATGCGACAGCAGGGCCAAACTCGCGCCGGATCATGTCTTCTTCGGTTTTTGAGATCTTCTTCTGCACTTTCATCACACGGATATGCCGCTCCATATCCCGGACTTCAGGTGCTGTACAGATGGGGTGTTCTTTCCATTCCGCGGCGCTGCGGTCTTTATACATGCGTAGAAGCATGTCATTCACCCGGCCATCACTTCTTTTGGCCGCCACACGGCTGACAAAGAAACTGCAGTCCATGGAATATTGATCGTCAACATATGCGCAATCACCTGTCAGGGTTGCGGGATAGGTGCTGCGCTGCAATTTGAGTTCTTTCAAATCCGGCAAGTGTGCGCCACGGGTCTCAGCTTGCGCAAAAACAGGCAGCCCGCTCGCCATGCAGAATAAAAACATTAAAAAAATGAATCGCATAAATGTCCCCAGCGCCGACAGTCCCCCAAATGTCTGCGGCAGGGACACTATACACAGCCCTAGGCTGTCCCGCCACGGCAGATTGGTATCAAATTGTATCACGAACCCTGCAACAACACCAACCCGGCCAACCATTCAAGACCTGCCTCATAGCGCCGCTTCAATGTCCAGCGTGAAAGATTACCTCCCAGGCTTCGGCGCACCTTGGCCCACGGAATTCGGGCCAGCCGTTCGCCATTCTGGTGCCAGGCAGCCCAAAACAATAGCTGTCTGTCTTCCCTGTCGGGCAACAGTAGGAGCATGTCCAGTGATGGCTGCATCACATCGATCTCTTGCGCTGTGATCCGCACACGATGGCGTGCGGTGAAACTGGTCATGCCCTCGTTTGCATAAGCGCCAGCTTCGGCCTGCATTTCTGGCCACCAGGAACCGCGTGCCTTCAGAAACCTGGCCTCCCTGTCCGGCAGACGTCGCAAGGTCCAGGCAGCACTGACCAACCTGTCTTCCAAAAGTGGCAACACATCAGTGCGCTCCAGGCACCCTGCCTTTCCACCGCCCGCTGCGCGGCACCGTGCTTCATCAAGCAGGGAAAGCGCTGCGTCCTTCAGCCCCCGCTCCTGAAGCTGCTTTCTGGTACCAATTCGATATTTCATAGGTCATCATCCTTCACTTCGTTTTCTTGTTTTGGGCACATGCGCAGCCGTTGGCCGTTTCTTCAGCCACCGCCACGCCGGGCCATATTGTTCCCTGATATTCAGAGGGATCAGCGCGTTGAACCGCACCCGTGGGTCAGGCCCAAGCGACGCCGGGTGGAACACAGGGTGGTCAGCACCGATCCGCCAGTTTGCCGAAAGATAATCTCCCCGGAACCGGTTGCCTGCATCCCCCAGGAAAAGCACCCAATCCGACGCCTCGGTGGGGTCAAACGGTCGTTTTTCGGGCGGTGGTGGGTGCTGCATTGCATGCTCACGGCCCTTGGCCAACGCGCCCAGCCTTTTATCTCGTGCTTCCAGAACCGCACCTGTATAATAGGCCAACGAATGGGGCACACAGCCGGTCTTGTCTTGCTGGCGTTTACGCAAGCGCAAGATCACCGGCATTACATCCCGCCTTATACAGGCCCCCGCTTCCAGCCATTCAGCGACCGAACTGATGTCAGACCCACCTTCTCGCAAACCTGCTGCCGCCAGCACAGCAGGAACGGCAGCCTCTGCCCCGTCTTCACTTGCGATGTTGCCTTCAGGGGTGGAAGCCGCAGCTTCTGGTTCTGGAGTCTGGTCTTTGGGTTTGGTTGCCATGGCATTTGCCTTAGCGGTTGCTTGACCCACCTGTGCGCCCGCAACCCTTATCTGCCTGTCCCGCTCGGCGCGGGCGCGGCCGCCTTTGGCGCCATTTGCGCGATTGCGCGCCACACGTTCCCCCACGTTGCGGTACACTTCTGACAGCTTCTTCTGCCGCCAGTACCCCTCTTCAATCTGAAAGAAATCAGCCAAAACAGGCCGCAACTTGCGCCATTTATAGGCACTGACACCAGCCGTACGCGCCAGGAATCGATCCTCATCCCGAAGCGCACAACCCCGCGTGCGCCAGGCACACATCAGTAAAAGCAGGTAGGCACCATGTTCTTCTGTTGTCAGATGGCGAGTATCGGCAAGATAGGCGTCAGTGAAAACCGGCAACGCCGGAAACTCGGCCATCAGGCGCCTCCATGGCCGGGTGATGACACCCGCACGCCCCTGGTTCCGTGCGGGTATAATCCAATCAGATACGTCATGTATTGCATTCCTGCTCCTTCTTTCTTGCTTCAATAATTTACGTTATTCGTAATTATTTTTCAAGCACCTGCCAAAAAAATACGTGACATTTTTTACAAATTTCGTAATATATTGTTTGTCATGCCAACACAGGAATGGATACGAGCGGCCCTGAAAGACAGAGGGCTCAAGCTTAAGGACGTAGCCCAGGCGCTGAATGTGCCGGCGCCACGGGTGACAGATATTCTCAAAGGCCAGCGGGCTGTTCAGTCGGACGAAATCATTCCACTTGCAGATATGCTGGGCATGAATACCCCGTCCCTCTTGAAAAGCCTGAAGTTGGGAAAACACACTCAGGCAAGCGAAGGCACAAGCACACACCTGCCGGTTCTTGGTTCCCTTTTCGGAGATGGCCGCGAAGGGGCAGCCCCTGATGACCTTGGGTTTTCATCCGTTCCCCTGCCGCCAGACGCGCTATCGCCTGAAGGGCTTTTTTGCTACATCATGGGCGATACATCGATGGCACGGGAAATTGCGGAAGGCAGCCTCATTATTGCTGCTGATCCAAAACAGCATTATGCGCCCGTTGTGCCCGGATCAATCCTTGTGGTGGAGCAGGAAGGCGGCAAACGTACGCTAAGGCAATATACCAAAACCGCAAACGGCGAGGATTGGCTGGTTCCCCTGCCTGAAAACCCCCATCCCGAATTTGAAAGCTGGCGCTTCAGTCTCTTGTCAGAATTTCTGCCGGGTGCCGAGATGGGCACCGCAATGCGCCTTGATGACGTGGTTGCCGTTGTGCTGTGGGTTCATCGCAGGCATGGCACGCGCCCCGCACAATAAGCTCAATCAGTTGTTTTCAATAGTGTTTTCCCAGGCCGCATCAAGGGCGCTAATGAAGGCCTTTGTCCGGGCGCTTTCCTTACAGCGGATCATACCACTCAGAGATAAAAAGGGTTCTTCCGTGGCGCGAACGATGTTTTCCGGCAGCGTGTCATAATCCAGGCTATTGCCAGGCCCCAGCGTTACAGCATCCACACGCCCAGACAGCAACATGGATATCAGCCCCTGATAGCTGGAGGCAAAAACCCATTCGGCAGCCTCTAGCTGACCAAGATCAAAAAACAGTTCGGCACCGATAATGGTGCCAATCCGACGCTGCTGCGAGGATGGACTGGCATGCACTTCAGCCAACACATAAAGCCAGAAACGACTAACAGATAGTTGCCGCGATAATACTTCCGGCCCGGCGTGGTTCGACAACCGGCCACGCAGATCATAGATACAGACTTCAGGTAGTGTTTCAAATTGCTGAATTGCCCGCCGAACCGGCACCAGCTCCAGCCTTACATCCATCGGAAGCGTGGGAAACAACTGCTGCAGTTGGGATATCGCCTTGTTGAAGCCCGCAGGCCCAGACGTGGTACCTGGTACCGGTGTATAGACCCTCAGAGGCGGTGGTGATCCCGGCTCATTACCCTGTGTGGCAGCAGCAAACGTGCCTCCAGGAAGGCACAGCTGAAGCAACACGACCAGAAAGACCACCCTAAGTGATTTCACACATCCCTCCATCAACCCCAATATACCGAAATTCCGAAAACAAGGCACTCTCAAAAAATTTCGATTTTTGTAAATAGCATATTGACCAATAATTACGTTTATCGTAATTTATTGTCATCACCCGGCACCACCGGGCATGCGGGCAGAAGCCCGAAATCCCCGCCAGAAGCGCCCCCCACGCAATATGGCGCGGTGATCCGCAGGGATGGCATGTTCTGGTTTGTCCGTGTGTACCCCGATCCACGCCGCGCGCCATAGCCGGCATCGTCGGGTTTCGAAGAACGGGCACCTTCCCGCCTGCCCCTCCCCCCCTTATCGGGCGTGGGAGGTGCCCGAACTTTTTCCTTCCACACATCAAGAAAAGTTCGTTTTCCATTCCCAAAAGCCGAAGCCCGTTCGTTATAGGGTCAGACACTTGCCGGTCAGCCGCGGCTTTCCCCCTTAGCCGCGCCCGAGGGTACTGTTCAACGACGGGTCGCTTAAACTCCTCCCACCCCTTGGAGGCGACCCAGACGACCAGCCCTTCGAACCAAGCTTCGGGCACTGACCGTTGGCCGGGACGCGGAAACCCATCCAAGCACCGCGTTCCGGCCACCTCCTTCCCGGGACCTGTCAAAACCTTGCGATGATTGCTGTTTCACTATGTGGTGAACATTTCGCGATGTGACATGCAGAAATGCCCAAAAGAGCGTATAATGGTCTGGTGAGGCGGGCTGCCTATTACCCCATCGATCGCTCGCCACACGGGGCTGCGGCCCATTTGGCCGCGGCCCACATTTATGGGATAAACACCGACAACAAATGCAGGATGCCTGAAACGCATCATGGCGCCAGATGGCGCCATGATAAGAGGAGGAATTCATTTTGTGCCCGTAGTTTCCGGGGCTTGGTCTCGCAATGTCATGTCTCGGGCCGATGTTTCAAATGGGCGTTCCAATCTTGGCAAGGGAGCCGCCTGTCTTGTCACCAACCATCCGCTGTCATTTCTCGGGTGCTAGTGATTTCTACATAGAAGGTTTAGCTGGGCCGGTCATGATGCTTGCGACCAAATGCACTCATCCTGCGACCAATAGAAAACGCCCCGATGAGATCATCAGGGCGCTTCAATGTCTTCACGAGGCCAAATTGCCCTAGTCGTCGCTGCCACTGGCTTCCTTCAGGGCCTTCCATTCTGCCTTGTGGCGCTCTTTCATCGCCTTTTTTTCTGCCTTGTGGCTGGCCTTCAGCTCTTTCATGGCGGCGCCATCCCCTTTGGCTGCTTTTGTTTCTTCCTTGAAACGCTTCATCATGGCATCCCATTCTTCATGGTGCCGCTTTTTCATCTCTGCCGCTTCCGGGCCGAGATCTTCCATTTCATCCATTTTTTCTTTGTGCTTTTTCTTGTCTTTCATCTTTTCATGCTTTTTGTCATCGCCATGATGATCGAAAGCCGAAACAGAAGGTACCGCTAGCGAAACAGCGGCAAGGCCAAGAACAGAAACGGAAAGCAGTTTTTTAATTGATGTCATGTCACATTCTCCAAATTTGGGCCTGACATATCTGACAATATGCCAATGCAGGCACCCGGCGGAGGGGCAGACACTCATAACCATTTCGGGCCCCAACAACCCACTAAAGAAAGATTATATGCCAGTTGCGGCAAAACAAGGGCAAATCGTATTGCCCTACCTTTTCCTGCCTCACTCGTAGCCAGGCAGAAATCTCAGATCCACCCCTTCCACGGCGTACAGAGCTTCCATGCCGCCATCCCGCATCAATGTGGCCATCCGCGCGTCAAAAGCCTGCACAAAAGTGCGGTTGGCGGGCGTATCATGGCAAACAACCGAAACACCTGTGCGAATAAGCGCCAGGTCCGGATTATAGGGCGGCAACGGGTGTCCCAATGCCTTGAACACAAAAATATTGTCAGGCAAAGAGCCGGACATATAGTGCACCCGCCCCGCAATCAACATGCGCGCCTTGGTGTTTTCGTCTGTTGTGGGCATAAACTGCGCGCCAAATTCACCAAGCACGGTCGGGAGCGCTGACCCGTTCGGATAGGCAACTTTCTTGCCCTCAAGCGCGCTGAGCGACGTAAGCGGTGGTGTTCCCGGACGGCTGAACAGATGGCTTTCTACCCAAATGACGGGCACTGTCTGAATAAAATCATTATCCAGGTTGATTTCACCACCACGCGCCAAGTGTTCGATATTGCTAGGATACAGGCAAGATGCTGTATCTTTGGCAAATTCGACTTTTGCCCGCTTGTAGGGAAGTGGCTGATAGAGTTTTTCCGGCGTTACGTCCTCAAGGGCCAGCCGGATCACATCATTGTAGAAACCGGTGCCATCAAGGGCCAGGGTCATGCCCCAGCCGGTACCGAAGATTGGGCCTTCACCGGGTTCGACTTCAGCCGCACCCTCTTGCGCCCGCAGGGGAGTGGAAATGGGCCCCACCAGAAAAATCAGAACAAATAAAACCCATACACGCATGAGGCAAAAACGCCGCCTTTCCAAAGCCAAATAGCATCACTTGAGGGGACACCCTACATCAGCGAATATTACTAAATGGCAAACGCCGCCCCGGATGAACGAATCTGAGCTTCTGGCCGGCAGCAGGTGCAAGGCTGTTCAAGTCTGCGGCAGACAGCGCATGACTTTCCACAACACCCGCTGATGCAAGCGTTTCACGGAAGGATTTATCGGCTTGCAGATGGGCAATTACCACATTCAATCGCTTGATCAGATCGCGGCCTGCGGCATTGTCGTGACACACCACGGACACACCCGCATCCAGCAGCGGAAAGGTGCGATCATAAGACGGCATGCTGGTACCCAGTTCTGAAGCGATGATATGCTCGTTAGGCAGCATGCCTGACATAAGGTCAACACGGCCGGAAAGCAGCATTTGCGCTTTATCGGTTTCATTGTGAACGGATATCAACTCGGCCCCTGCACCCGCCAGCAGCTTGAACAGGATCGAACCGTGCGGAACAGCAACTGTTTTGCCCTTCAGATCTTCGAGGCTGCTGGGTGGTGTGTGGCCGTTACGTGCAAACAGATATTCCTGAGCAAGGAACAGCGGATCCGATTCAACATATGCTTCATCATATCCACCCGCAGCGGAAAGCACGCTTCTGGCTGATGGAAAAAGGCAGGTGTTCTGATCGTTCTTGAAGGCAGTGGTAGCGCGGCGATAGGGCTGCAACTTATATTCCGTATCGGCGCCATCGTGCGCCAGCATCGCTGCCATCAGCTCATTATAGAAACCGGTACCGTCCTGCGCGAGCGTATGCCCCCACACCGTGCCAAGAATGGCTGTTTTTTCAGAAGAGTCGATTTCAGAGACTTGTTCAACGGGAATTGCACGGTCCAGCGCAGACACCCCCGACATCAAAACCGGTGATGTCAAAAGGCACAGAATCCCCGACCCCAACACACAAAACTTACGCAACACACCTACACCCATAGCCTGATGTTCATTATTATATGGTGGCTATGGTTACCCCCGTATGATGCCCTTACCCCTAAAAGCATCAAACCATACCGCCCCTCTCTCCGGTGAAAGGCTATTCAGGTGGCCTATGTAAAAGCAACGGAAAAAGTGACAATTTGATTACAATTTGATGATTTAGCGTTTTTTGCACCAAGGGAATACACTCGCCGGTTTTAAAATGCATGTGCCAAGAGCAGTTGCGATTGGTTCTCCTCAATATTAACCATAATCACCCGCAACCGCAGAGAATCAGGCTTTGGGCAGATTTGAAAAAACTGGACGGGCCTAAAATCGCGCGAGTGATTTTCGCTCAACCGCCGAATAGATCAGAAATTGATCCACATTCTTGTCATCGGGTGACAACGGAATATAAAGTACGCTCACATCCACTGATTGGCGCCCATCTGACAGGGCTTTTGAAAGGCCTAGAGCCGGCCCGCCTGCCTCAATACAATGATTGGTAATGCGGCAAACACGCTGCAATACGTGCGGGCCGTGATAACTGCTGATCAGCTGCCCGGTGGCTTCGCCGTAAAGCATGCTGATTTCTGTACCCATCAGCCTGTAGCGGGCATCAATCACAACACCTGCATCGTCATAAACCGCTTCAAGGATGGTAATGCGAGGCAGGTATTTGCCCAGTTGGCCGGGCGAAACATCCTTGCGGCTGCAAAACTGACGACCTGCCCGCTTGGCTTCCATATGATCCATCACCCATGCCATATCTTCACGCAGCGGCAGGTCTGGTGTCCAGGGCACAACCGTAAACTGGTCCGGCCCCGCCATGCCCTTTAGGGATAAATCCCGCTCATTTCCAAATGACGACATAAAACTATGGCTCACTTTTTGGTCGTGCACTTAAATATGGTTCAACAAAGGCGCTGCCGCCAAGATCGTCCAGCGCTCTGCTAAGGCGGTTTGCCAGGGCTGCATGTTTTCTGGCCAACACATGATATACGCTGACATCCTCAAGGATCACTGAATAATAACCTTTGTTTTTAAGCACTGCATCAAGGTCTCTCACTGGCACCAGATACATGCCAAGTTCCAGCCGGTTTGCAGCAAAAATCGCGGGCAACATTTCCCACTGTGGTACATACACCGGCTTGCCCCCATGCTTTTCCAGCCAGGCGGCTGACCATTTGGTTGCTTTACGCGTGGCTATTTCCCGCCCCCTGACCAAATCAGCAACATCCTGAACAGCCCCTGCCTCAAGCTGATTTTTGGAAAACAGGACAGCTACTGTTTCAATCAGTGCTGGCTTTACGGCGAAAGCCTCGTTGTCATGTTCCTCTATCCAGGCCTGCGTACGACCGATCTGGCCATCGATCAGGCCCTTCAGCGCAAGCCCGTGGGCCCGGCTCGTGGGCATAGGCAGCAAGGTCAGGCACAGGCCTGCCTCACGATATATTGCCTGAAGCGCCTCACCCATATTCTGCAGGACGGGCTCGTCATTATAATTGGCAACCCTGAGGCAGCCATTTTCCTGGCCAGCCTCATCATCCAGCGCAACCGCCGCCGATGGCTGCAGGGCGAAAATGAAAATACCAAAAGCCGCGCACACCCACCGGCGTGCACGGCCCGGAAACTGACCAAACATCATTTTCACCCATGACATGGGCCCATTATGGTGCGGGCAGGTAAATAAAGGCTGAAAGAAATTACCAGCACAACTACCCACCGCAACACGCCAAGGTGGTTTTTAGCCTATCACTCCGCCAATGACATGCTCGCACCAAAATGCCGCATGAGAGACGCGTGCAATTGCTTTTCAGGCAAGGTTTCACGCCCATAGAGGATTGTTTCTCGCGCCAGCCAGAAACTTTCCCGGAAGGCGCGGGCGATATGGTCTGCTGCCTGCCCGCGAAAATCCTCATGATGTTTTGCCAGAAAACGGCTTAAGGAAAGAACCGCCGCATCAAAACCCGGCACAAGGCCAGAGAACCGATCATCCCCAGCCATCTTTGCCGCCAGGTCCAGCGCCCGGATAACGCCGCGCCGGTCATGGCACAGCCGGATGAAAAGGCTGATCACGATGCCCGGCGCCACTTCTACCAGCACAGGCGCCCTTTCAAATTCCTCGATCAGGCTGTCAATAGTTTGACGGCATTCCTGGCCCAACCGCTTGTCCAGGCAATGCAACACCGCCTCTTTGTCCGCAAAGCGGTTATAAAAGGACCCGACAGAAGCCCCCGCCCCGCGTACAATTTCCTGCACCGACACTTCATGCCACGACCTTGCTGCCAAAAGCGCTTCTGCCGCATCCAGGATTTTGAAGAAGGTTCGTTCACTTCGGTTTTGTGCTGGCCTCGTCACCCATCGATCATAGATCCACGGCCCAAAACCAGCTGTCATACCGCCCGGCATGGCCCGGCCGGCATCACCCGCAATTGTTTGTGTTGTCATGCACCCCTCGCACCCTCAGGGCCGAAGCCCTGACTGAATTTCAAATCAAATAATGCAGCAAGGGAGGCCCATGTTCGTGCCTGCAAGCTCCCAATGCTTTCTAACCACATCACGCAACCGCGCAATCGGCCTCCCCAACTGCTGTCCGTAAGAAAATACTCCGCACACCCACTCAGGACCAACTCAGCACATCACTCGAAACACTACTCGAAACGCTACTCGGCACTTTGCCTGCCACAGCGACAGCCCCACTGACCAAGCAGGGCCAACCCGCCCCCGAGGCGCAGCCTCGAGGCACCATCACATGACCGCAGAAAATTCCACAAACCCATGTGCTAAATAAGATATTTCCAATATTAGAATCATGATTCTAATTTCAAAACAAGAAAAAAATGACCCCTCTTGCAGAAAGAGGAGATCAGACAAAAGAGAAACCAGAAGGGCAGGCAGGATGGCAGGCCACAGGACAAGCGACCTACAGCTCTGAAGGGCCAAAAGGCGGCTCAGGTCATCTGGTAAAGAAACCGGTTTTCTGCGGAAAATAAATGGTGGTCGGTATTGGGTTCGAACCAACGACCTCATCGATGTCAACGATGCGCTCTACCAACTGAGCTAACCGACCGTACCAATTTATTCAGAGACACCACCAACCTTCAGGGCACCCTGAAGCGGCGGGACGGATGCGTGTTTACACTGGCCCGTTACACCACGCAAGCCAATTTTGCGGCACGCAGCAGCATAAAAGGCGCTCAACCAAAATCACAAAACAAGGCGATGACTTCAGGAAAAAATCACGGTAGGATTTCCCCATGACAGGCGATACTGGCAGGGAAGATAACGCACCCGCTGCCCTCTCTGAGGGGCTGCAGCGCACCCCTGCACCCTTTATATTCAAGAGGGCACAATCACCATCGCCCTTTCTGTTTGCCGTACCGCACAGCGGGCGCATTTATCCTGATCGCATGCGCGCCTTGTCTGATTTGTCTGACCTGGATCTCAGAATTTCCGAAGATGCATACGTGGACAAATTGTTCGAAGGACTGACTGCTGTGGGCGGTGATCTTTTGATCGCAACACATGCCCGCGCCTATCTGGACCTCAACAGGGCCGCGGACGAACTTGATCCGTCCATGTTCACGCCGCCACTTGAGGAAAATACGGTTTCAGAAACACATCGGGTAAGGGCCGGACTGGGCCTCATTCCGCGCATCGTGGCTGAGGGCATGCCCATATATAATGCCCCTCTTGCTGCGCGCGAAGCTTTCGCACGCCTGGATGCTGTCTATTACCCCTATCATCAAAAACTGATGGACACACTGGCAGCCAAACGCAAACAATTCGGTTGCGCGGTTCTGATCGACTGCCATTCCATGCCGTCGGACGTCAAACCACGCAGGCGCAGCCACACAGGACCCGATATCGTATTGGGTGACAATTGGGGCAGCGCCGGCGCGCGCGACCTGACTTCCATCATGGAAGAACTGCTTATCCGCTCAGGATTTCGCGTTCGGCGCAATGTGCCCTATTCGGGCGGTTATACAACACAGCATTACGGCAAGCCGAACCAGGGCTTCCACGCCCTCCAGGTGGAAATCTGCCGCTCCATCTATATGGACGAGGAAACCCTCGAGCCCCTTGAAACCTTTGGTGATATCCAGGACCGGTTCCAGCATGTTTGCACACAGCTGATGAAACGGCTGCCGGCGCTGTTGTCTGCACGCTATCAGGATGATCTACCTAAGGCTGCGGAATAGCCCGAAACCCACCTGCAAAACCGCACTCACGGCACTGTTTCCACAGGTTGCAGGTTTCCGAAAATTGCTGTCAGGAGTTGCTTTTGCAATAATATTTCTCATTTGAAAGCAAGGAGTTCACATGTGTTTCAAAAACGACACTTTTAAACTTTCGTGACACCGAAAATGCAAAAGTGCCCTTTTTCCGCGTTTTTTATTCTCAAACCCTGCTTACAATTCGTCATGTAGGTATCGAGTGCATTCGCTGTGCTTCTGGGAGGTTGGCAGCGAAGAACTGAAACCACGTCAAAAAACACGGAGGGGTTCTGTGGACACCATGAAGAAATTTCTACTAGGTACATCCTGTGTAGCGGTGCTGGCGGCTATGCCATCAGCCGTTAGCGCACAGGAAAACACCAGCGCAGACAGCGGTGGCATGGCTATTGAGGAAGTTGTTGTAACCGGTTCACGCCGGGCAGCACGTTCCGCGGCAGACACGCCAGCGCCTGTTGATGTCATCAGTGGCGATGATTTCGCCAACCAGGGTGACGGCGACATGTCCAACCTGCTGCGCACAGTCGTACCATCCTATAATGTTAATGCCCAGCCAATCTCGGATGCGGCCACGCTTGTTCGCCCGGCGAACCTTCGCGGCCTTGCCCCTGACCAAACACTGGTTCTTCTGAACGGCAAACGTCGCCACCGCGCGGCTGTGATTGCCTTCCTCGGCGGCGGCCTGTCTGACGGCGCGCAAGGACCGGATATTTCCGTTATCCCTGCGATTGCCCTGAAGCGCGTTGAAGTACTGCGCGATGGTGCGGCCGCACAATATGGTTCTGACGCTATCGCAGGCGTGATGAACTTCGTACTGCGCGACGATGCCGAAGGCGGCGCCGTTGAAGCCAAGTGGGGCTCTACCTACGAAGGTGACGGCGACCAGCTTCAGCTTTCTGCCAACATGGGCCTGCCGCTTGGCAGCCAGGGCTTTGTGAACTTCTCTGGTGAATGGCGTCAGCAAGACCCAACCAGCCGGTCCACGCAGCGCGATGACGCCCTTGGCCTGATCGCGGGCGGCAACACTGACGTGCGTCAGCCTTATGCACAGATCTGGGGCCAGCCTGAAGTGAAGAACGACTGGAAAGTCTTCATGAACGCAGGCATCGAAACCGGTTCCGGCGAAGCCTATATGTTCGGCAACTATGCAGAGCGTGAAGTTGAAGGCGGCTTCTTCTTCCGTAACCCGGACACTCGTGGTGGCGTAAACTCCAATGACAGCGGCGTGACCCGCCTTGTTGGTGACCTGACGCCAGATGATGGCATCACCTGCCCAGGCGGCTTCAACTTCAATGAGGGTGAAGCAACGACAGGCACGATTGCCGATCCACTGGTGATTGGCTCTGCTGGTGAAGCAGCGGCATTGGCGGCAATTGCGGCTGATCCAAACTGTTTCATCTTCAACGAGATGTTCCCTGGTGGCTTTACACCACAGTTTGGCGGCAAGCTGAACGATTTGGCCTTTGCTATGGGCTACCGTGGCGAGCTGGACAACGGCCTGACCTATGATGTGAGCATGCATGCCGGCCGAAACCAGGCTGACTTCTTCATCAAAAACACGATCAACCCAAGCTTGGGGCCACTTACGCCAACCGAGTTTGATCTGGGTTCTTATGTTCAGCTTGAGAAAAACATCAACGCTGACTTCTCCTACCCGGTTGAAATGGGCTTCTATTCGCCACTGAACGTTGCGTTTGGTTTCGAATGGCGTGAAGAGCAGTTCGAAGCATCTACTGGCCAGCCAGAATCCTTCGAAGTTGGCATCCTGGCGGAAGCGTTTGAGCGCACTAACGACCAAGGTGAAGTGATCAGCTTCACGCAGGGCTTCGGTATTGGCTCCAACGGCTTCTCGGGCTTCAGCCCACAGGTTGCTGGCACTTGGGACCGTTCCAACATCGCAGGTTATATCGACCTTGAAACCGATATCACCGAAGACTGGATCCTCGGCGCAGCTCTTCGCTTCGAAGACTTCTCCGACTTTGGTTCCACAACCAACTTCAAGGTAACCACCCTTTACAAGCTTGGTGATGCGTTCCGCCTTCGTGGTTCCTTGAGCTCAGGCTTCCGGGCACCTACAGTTGGCCAGCAGCAGGTTGTGAACGTATCCACAGTGTTTGAAACTGTGAATGGTGTTCTGCAGCTTGCCCAGCGTGGTACCATCCCACCAACCAACCCTGTTGCAGCTTCCAAAGGTGCCGAGCCTCTGGGCCCAGAGAAATCTGACGCCTTTACGCTTGGTTTCGCAGCCGATATCGGTGCAGCAAGCCTGACTGTTGACTATTTCAACATCAAGGTGAAGGACCGGATCACCCAGTCTGCTACCATCACACTGACACAGGCAGAGCGTCAGGCTCTGGTGGACAGTGGTGTGGCCTTCGCGGCTGACCTTCAGGCGTTCCGCTTCTTCGTGAACGACTTTGACACCCGCACTCAGGGTATCGACGTTGTTGCAACGATCCCGCTGGACATCTTCGAAGAAGGCAGCACAAACTTCGCGCTGGCTGGTAACTATACCAAGACCAAGGTAACTGCGATCTCGGGCCAAGACCGTGACAGCATTATCTCCAGCACCGACAAGTGCCTCTACTCGGTTGACCCATCCATCCTTACGATGGACGGCACCCGCGTAATGCAGATCGAGCAGAACCTGCCAAAAACACGCTTCAGCGGTACGCTTACGCACACCACTGACAAGTGGCGTTTCCTGGCACGCGGTAACTACTATGGTAGCTACTGTGAAGCACACCTCGATAGTGCTGGCCTGGAAATCGAAGGTGGTTCTGAAGTAACCATGGATATCGAATTCGGCTACAACGTTATGGAAAACCTTGAGCTTGTTGTTGGCGCCAACAACATCTTCAATAACTATCCTGACGATAACCCGTTCGCGGGCATTGCCGGCGCGACCTATCCGGTTACATCGCCAATGGGCTTCAATGGCGGCCTGTACTATGTGCGGGCACGCTTCAGCTTCTAGGGGCTGAAACAACCAATTCCGGAAGGGCGCTTCGGCGCCCTTTCTTTTTGCCACCGACACCTTTTATTGCTTATGCAATACTCTACTCAAAAGTGAATACTGTTCATCTTGGGCGCAAAACCGTGCCAGGAGGAAATGCTATCACCCCATGTTGGTCCGGCTGTATCGCAGCCCCCTCGCAGATGTAGGCAATCAGGTCCTCAATCAGGCGATTGATGTGGCTATTTATCCACAGCAGCAAAAATGCCACATAAACCCATTTTTTTTTGGCAGACAAAAAAAGGCCACGCTATTGCGTGGCCCAGGCTCAGGGAGGAAACGCCCACGGAGGGCATTCGCGGGGGCTACCCGCTAAGCATTAAGATAAATGCTTCGTACTCAAATTCCAAGTACAGGGTAGGTCACGAAACCTTGAGAATCCCTTAATGGCATATAAGCCATTGTATTTTATGGATATTTTTTTTCCGTTTTTTCCACAATTCATCGAACGAAAATTGGGCCAAAAGTTGGCCAACTTTCCGAAACCCGCTGTTTTCCTAGCGCGACTCACTATTGGGCAAAAATCAGGCAAATTCCCGATCCAAGGCAAGAGGATATTTAACAGGAAAGATTCATTCAGGGTTTAGTGAGCTGTTTTCCACAATCCCGGCCCGCCAACTGCAAAGATATCCACAACCCGACATGCGAGCGTGGGAGACTGGCCGCCGCCCCAGATCAAAGCCAGCATCAAGCTATTTATTTGAGAAAGTCACCTGGCTCGCTCCTGCATCAACATAACGCAAAATACAACCCATAAGAGATTACTGCCTATCCTTTGTGAAAATGGCTCATTGCAAGATCACATCCCGGCTGTGCATCTTCCTGCAAGACAGAATAGCCCAAAGCTACAGCACCCACTATCCACAGCACCATCAGCATCTTGTAACAAAGGTCGATACTCCGATCGATAGACATACTTGAAACCTTCCTGGATCGCTTTTCAGCCACGCCCGCGCACCTTGGCAAGGTTTCGGGCCGAAGGGGCCCCTTTTGCGGCTATCTGTGCTTGTGAGACGACGACCAGTTGTTAACCTTTCATAGAGGCGCTTCCCGTAAAATCGGCACTGCACGCGCAATTTGGGGGTTTACGCCAACAAGGAGAGCCCGGTGCGTAAACTAACAAGTATCCTGCTGGGATGCTTGACAGCAGCGCTAATTGGCACCCACAGCGGCGCCACCGATACACCGACAATCCGGATATCCTCGATTGTCGTGCCCCCTCTTGTTTTGCGTGACGAGAAGTCTGAAGCGATCAGTGGTACGGCCGTGGAGGCCTTGCGCCGGCTGGCCGAAAAATGCGGTGTGGGAACCGAAATTATCATCACCCCCAGCTGGAACCGTGCCTATATGATGGCACAGATCGGCATCGTTGACGGCGTGATCCCAACCAACTACGCAGAAGACAGGCTGGAATTTTTCGATTTCCCGTCAAAGCCGTTGGTGGACATGAGCCCTACGCTCATTGTCCGGAAGGACAGCAGCGTCACCACTTTCTCTTCCCTTGAAATGTTGGCAGGAAAACGCGTGGGCGTCCGCACCAATGCACTTCTGGAAGACAAGTTCGATACCTATGTCCGCAGCGACAAGGCAACCCTTGTTGAACGCAGCGACAGCAAGTCCCTTGTTGATGAACTGCTAAGCGGACGTGTGGATTTCATCGCCGACAGCCCGGCCATGATCATATATCACATGACAGAATCCAATATCCCGCAGCGCATCCGCGTGCTGCAACCACCCCTTGGCCATAGCGGGCAGTTCCTTGCCCTGTCCAAAAAACGGTCTCCTGCCTTTGCCGAAGGCACAGGGCTTTCAGAGTGCCTTTTAGGGAATTAACGCATCAGTGTTAACCGAAAGATTACCCTGCTGCCGTATCTTGTGGGTTTGACAGAAAGTCCCGTTACAGGCATACAGGCCGCCAGGACCGGGGAGGGTTTTTTGACAAAACTTCGCCATATAGTCATGGCTGCGAGTTTGACCTTAGCGGGTGTATTTGGCCAATGCCACAATGCGGCTGCGGGCCAAAGCGATTCATTGCGGATTGCGACTATCGCCGTACCCCCCTTTGTTTCGGTTGACCCCAACACTGATAATATTGACGGCATTGGGCCAGAGGCTGTGCGCAAGATTGCAGCACAGTGTGGCATGGAAGTTTCCTTTGTCATTTCGCCGTCATGGGCGCGTGCCTATATGATGGCCGTTAGCGGCACTGTAGATGGTATTATCCCCACCACCTTCTCCGAAGAGCGCGCCACAGAGCTGGATTTCCACCCGGCAACCCTGTTCGATGCAGGCCCGAGCCTGATGGTGCGCGCGGACAGTGGCATCACAGGATTTGGCAGCCTTCAGCAGCTTGAAGGCCAGCGGCTGGCGGTGCAACAAAACATCCTTCTGGAACCCAAGTTCGATACCTTTATTCGGGGCGGCAAAGTTGATTTATATGTCAGGGCAAATGCCACGGCGCTGGTGGAAGAACTTTTGTCCGGCAAAGTCGACTATATCGCTGACACCTATTCAGTGTTGGAGCACCACCTTGGCCGGCCTGATGTCCTGAGCCACATCCGCGTGCTGGAACCAAAGGTTGGCATAGCCCCGCGCTATCTTGCGCTATCAAAGGCGAGGCGAGAATTGCTTGCCCCCGGCACGCCTCTGTCTCGCTGCCTTATAGCTGCCCGTCCCTAAATGCCCTTTCTGCTTGCCGATTGGCCAGAACGCGCGTATAAGCCGCGCAAATCTTTTATTTGGGGGCTTCCGATTTTTGCGGGGGCCTTTTTTAAGTTGGGCCGCATGAAGGCCTTCAGGACAAGACAATGACCAAAAACATTCGCAACATCGCGATCATCGCGCACGTTGACCACGGCAAAACCACACTGGTGGACAATCTGTTCAAACAGTCCGGCACCGTTCGGGAAAACCAGCGTGTGGAAGAACGCGCGATGGACAGCGGTGACCTGGAGCGCGAGCGCGGCATCACCATTCTGGCGAAATGCACCAGCGTGATGTGGGGCGACACCCGCGTGAATATCGTGGACACACCAGGCCACGCCGACTTTGGTGGCGAGGTTGAGCGTATCCTTTCCATGGTTGACGGTGTGGTGCTGCTTGTGGACGCCGCCGAAGGCCCGATGCCACAAACCAAGTTTGTAACCATGAAAGCGCTGGCCCTGGGCCTGAAGCCGATCGTTGTTGTGAACAAGGTAGACAAACCAGACGGCAACCCGGACGCCGCGACAGATGCAGTGTTTGACCTGTTCGTGAACCTGGATGCCAGCGAAGAGCAGCTTGATTTCCCAATCCTGTATGCTTCTGGCCGTGACGGCTGGTGTGACGATACACTGGATGGCCCGCGCGAAAACCTGCACCCGCTGTTTGAGAAAATTCTGGAGCATGTGCCCGCACCACGTGTGGTAACCGAAGGCAACGCAGAAAAGCCTTTCTCCATGCTTGTATCCATGCTGGACCGCGACAACTTCCTTGGCCGTATTCTGACGGGCCGCATCGAAACCGGCCGCGTGAAAGTTTCTGACCCAATCCACGCCCTCGGCCGCGACGGCAAGGTGATCGAGGTTGGTCGTATCTCCAAGCTTCTGTCCTTCCGTGGGCTGGAGCGTGTGCCGGTTGAAGAAGCCGAAGCGGGCGACATTGTCGCGATCGCAGGCCTTCAAACCGCAACAGTGGCAGACACAATCGCCACACCTGAAGTGAAGGAAGCGCTGCACTCTATCCCGGTTGATCCACCAACCCTTGCCATGACCTTCTCCGTGAACGACAGCCCGCTGGCAGGCCGCGAAGGCAAGCTTGTAACCAGCCGTGTGATCCGCGATCGTTTGCTGAAGGAAGCAGAAGGCAACGTGGCCATCAAGATCACCGAAACTGAAAGCAAGGATGCCTTCGAAGTGGCAGGCCGCGGCGAGCTTCAGCTTGGCGTTCTCATTGAAACCATGCGCCGCGAAGGCTTCGAGTTGGCCATCAGCCGCCCGCGCGTTTTGATGAAGATGGATGAAAACTGCAAGAAGCTTGAGCCTTATGAAACGGTGCAGGTGGATGTGGACGAGGCCTACCAGGGCACAGTTGTGGAGAAAATGTCCCTCCGCAAGGCTGAGCTTACTGGCATGGTGCCATCAGGTGGCGGCAAGGTACGCCTGACGTTTGATGCGCCTGCACGTGGCCTGATTGGCTACCACGGCGAATTCCTGACAGACACGCGCGGCACCGGCATCATGGCCCGTGCTTACGACCGCTACGACGCCTACAAGGGCCCAATCCAGGGCCGCCAGCGCGGAGTTTTGGTGGCAAACGCGGGCGGTAAGGCCGTTACCTACGCGCTTTTCAACCTGCAGGACCGCGGCGTTATCATGATTGATGGCGGTGACGAATGTTATGAAGGCATGATCATTGGCGAGCACAGCCGCGACAACGATCTGGATGTGAATGTGCAGAAAGCCAAACAGCTGACAAACATCCGCGCAGCCGGCAAGGACGAAGCCGTGAAGCTGACCACGCCGAAGAAGCTGCCGCTTGAGGAAGCACTGGCTTACATCAATGATGACGAGCTTGTGGAAGTGACCCCAGAAAGTATTCGCTTGCGCAAACGCTTCCTGCTGCCGCACGAGCGCAAGAAAGCCGCCAAAGCAGCGGAATAAGTTTCCTACTCAAGAAATTCAGAAAGGCGGCCCCAACGGGTCGCCTTTTTTTATGCTCGTTTCATCGCCTTTTTAAGGCCTTATTCATTTGTATCTTGTAATAATCGAATTGATCACCAGATAAGGTGATAAGCGACGCACAAAGAGGCGCGCATAAAAACGATACACGACAACAAGATGATCCGAGCCTGACAAAAAAATGGCCGGGTGCGACAAGCGAAGGAAACGACAATGCAGCAGAAGCCTGTACCAACCTATGGCATGACCAAAGCACAATATGCGCGCCAACTGGCCGATTGGGAAGCTATGCAATCCTACCAGCCTGGCGAAGGTTTCTTTGCCCGCTTCAAGAAAAAGCGCGGCTAACAGCCAAAATACCGATCAAGCCTCTGTACGCAGCATGACCCGCTCATGCTGCGCGGTACCTATTTTGCCTTTCGACCTGAACGGCGCCAATCCCTGATAGCACGCACCATAGTAACAGCATCCTCGCCTTCCACTGACATACCATGAAAGGAAGGATTAACCTTGAAGCCTGTCCAGTGCCGTATTTTATATTCGTCGTTTACGCTGACTTCCACACGCCCACCACGCCTCCCCACAATTCGCACTGACTTCGGTTCCTTGCAGCCCCTGACCGCCGACCGCGGAATGTGCCGGGGACCATTGCCAGAGGAAATGATCAGAAAATCATCATGCATCTCCAGCGCAATACCACGAGGGAAATAAGGGATTATGTTTTTGAAGGTCTCATCGATTGCCGTGATAAATGCAGCACCACCAAGAACCAGCATTATCAATTGGCTTGAAACAGTTTCAGTGGATTGAACACCAACCGAAACCATGATCATACCCCCAATCAATAGGAACGGTTGCAGCGCAATATTTAAAAGCAGATGCCATAATTTGAACTGGTATATTTGCCGCATTCATCCCCCAATGTTTTAAAACATGAAACACCGCAACATGCACAGGTATCATTCAGCAGATCAAGCGGCATTCCACCGGCTATTGGCACCGGGTAAAACCCACCATTAACAACTGGGAAAGGTGTTGGGCCCTATACTGGCTTTGGGGGTGTTGTGTGGGAGGCCCATTTGCTGATAGTAACTGGCCTGATTGAAATATCACCTGAGTATCGCCGCGAAGCGATGGACGTCTTTGACAGTTTCGTCAAAGGGGCCCGCAAAGAATTTGGCAATATCACCTACGAGATATCTGAAGATATCGACCTGCCGGGCAATTTCCGGTTTTATGAAGAATGGGAAGCAAGGGAAGCCTTGGCCCATCATCTGAAATCCGAAAACACGGCAACGTTCCGGCGCGCGCTTTCCGGGATGCAGGTTTTATCCATCAATGTGAAGCGCTATGAAGCCAATCCGGTGAAATTGTAGCGGATAGGTTGAGTGATCAATATTATCGTTTGACGCCAGCAGTTTCCCCATGCTTGAAGGAACTAATGGGGTTGCTGGGAGAGGAATGTATGGCTGACCGTAAAGTACAGGTGTTTTTCTATGGGTCCTTCATCAGCCTGAAGGTGCTGGAGGAAGCCGGGCTCAAGAAACGGCCGTTCGCGCCCGCCTGTGTGCATGGGTATGAGCTGGTGATACAGCCACATGCCAACCTGGTAGAAGGCGGCGATGGCGTTGTGTACGGCATTTTGGCGAACATGACCCACGCGGAGCTGGATATCCTCTATAACACCCATATCAAAAACTTCGCCAGCGCCACCTATCGCCCTGAAGCCATGATGGTGTTCACCCGCGGCGGCAAGATGGTGCCTGCCTTGGTGTATATCTCAAGCGATATGAAGCCCGGTTTTGCCGATAACGAGTATGTGGACAAGGTATTGAAGGCCGCCACCAGCTATGGCTTCCCCAAATGGTATCTTGAACGTATCGAAGCCTTCAAATCCTAATCACTGATAATGCGGGCGAACGAGCCATCGGTCCGCATTTTTTCAAGTTCCGCTGCAAGCATCTGCACGGTGCAATCCAGCCCGCTGTTTTCCTGAAAAATGATATAGGTTTCCTTCACCAATATTGGGCTTTCCGGGGCGTAGGCAAGGCCATCAGTGGGGTGCGTGCGCAGGAACGCTTCCGCATCCCCGCCTGACACCAGAACCACATCCACCCGCCCGCGCGACAAAGCCGCCAGATTGCTGGCCGCATCTTCCGCCAGCCGCATTGTCTTGATCCGGGGGTTTTCCGTCAGGCTTTTGGGGAAAGAATAGACGAATGGCAGGCCAACAGACTTGCCTTCCAGGTCAGTGATATTGGCAGGAACCGGCGCCCCTTCCCGCACGAAGGCATAAACCGCACGCGCCGAAATCTGCAGCTTCAGGGACGACAGCGGCGGATCAAAGTTTGACCAGATCAGATAAGCGTCATAATGGGCATCGGTGAAGTGCCGCTGGGCGCGTTTGTCGGAATGTACTTCCATATCAAACCGGAAGGGTGTGCGTTCTGCCAGTGCTTGCAAAAGCCTTACATAGGTACCGCTTTCAGGGCTGTTCACCAGCCGATCCAGCATGCCGCCCACAATGCTCAGGTGGGTGCGGCTGGTGGCCCATGTGCAGGCCTCGGCAAATTCATCGAACTGGTTGGCACCCACTGTGCCAAAAGGCAGGGCCGAACCCAGCAAGGCCCCGGCCAGCATCCCCCCGCGCATCCGGCGACCTGCTACTGACATGGAAATCAGTATAATTATTTATAATTAACAATGACTTATCAGAAATCTCCCATTTTTCAATCCGGGGTTTTCTTTTGCCACCATAGGCCAACAAAAAAGCCCCCGCGACTGCAGGGGCTTTAAACCTTCCGGCTGGTTTTGGCCTAGCTGCGCAGGCGCGCCAGGAACCGATAAACCGATTCTTCCAATATGCTGGCCTGATCGGTGAGGCCGCCTGTGCTATCGTTCACCACCTTGGCGGCGCCAGCGCTCTGGCTGGCCATTTCCTGCACGCGAGCCACATTCTGCCCAAGGTTTGCTGTGCCCTGACTGGCGTTCTGAACGCTGCGACCGATCTCTCCGGTGGAGGCTTCCTGCTCCACAACTGCCGCGGCGATCATGCCGGAAATCTCGCTCACTTGATTGATGGTTTTGTGAATTTCATTCACACCATCCACCGTTTCACGAGTGGCTGACTGCATCGCGTGCACTTGCTCTTCAATTTCCTGGGTTGCTTTGGCTGTCTGGTTCGCAAGGCTCTTCACCTCGGATGCCACAACAGCAAAGCCTTTGCCTGCTTCACCAGCACGCGCGGCCTCGATAGTGGCATTGAGGGCAAGCAGGTTGGTTTGTTCTGCGATATCATTGATCAGGTGGATCACTTCGGCGATGCGTTCAGATGCCGAAGACAGCGAACCAACACGCTCCGCAGCATCACGCGCCACAGTCATGGCGTTTGTGGTGATGGCGTTAGCCTGTTCCACCTGGGTGCGGATTTCGCCAATCGCACCGGTGAGGCCATCTGTGGCATCTGCCACAGCCACCATATCCTGCCCGGTGGCATCGGTTGCGCTGGCAGCGGAGGAAACCTCGAGGTTTGTCTGTTCGATCGCGTCTGTCATAGTGTCAGCCGCCATCTGCAATTCAGCCACGGCCCCGGACAGGGACTGGATCACACTGGAAACCTCGGTCTCGAAGCTGGTGGCAAGGTCTGCGCGCAGGGCATCCCGCTCTGCTTTCTCGCGCCGCTGGTTTTCCTGTTCGTCTTGCAGCCGCTGGGTTTCCTCGGCATGGCGACGGTCTTCCTCTTCGCGCTCAAGCGCGGCCTGTTTTTCCTTGGCTTCGTCGGCTTCAGCACGCAGGCGCTCTGTCTCAAGGGCGTTTTCCCGCAGGAATTCTGCCGCGCGCGCCATGGCTGCGATGCCGTCTCCATGATCGCGGTCCGTAACTGGCTGGTCGTATTTGCCTTCAGACAGAGCCGTCAGTTCAGCCTGCAGGCGGCGAAGCGGGCCCATGATGCTGGCCGTGATCGCCCATGAAAGCGCAAAGATCACCGCAATCAATATACCGGTAATGATGAACACGAGGCTTTCGTGGCTTTCAAATTCCGATGCGGAAACTCTGCCCGCCTGCAATTCACCTACCAGGGTGTTAAATTCGAACACAATGAACAACATGCCCAAAAGGGCAAGAATTGTCAGAGTCCAGATACGAATATTCACTTTGAAATTACGAAGAAAATTGATCATTTCGGCAACCAACCATGCAAATAAAAAACACGGGTGCGACGATTATCTCATGCCCCTACAGCGCTCTTAGCATAGTGCGCCCGGCAAGCGTAATAAAATCCGCCCCTCCACCAACGCCATTTGTCACCGCCACCCTTTAACAAAAGGTGAAAAAGCGAGGGTAAATTGTCAGCTTTCCAGAAAATCTTGAAATCCGCCAAACGCCTCCCCACATCTTGAATATAAGATCATAAAAACAAGATCGACAACGCGAGGATATAGGAGGATCGGATGCGCCTGTTATTGGCGATACTTTTCCCACCATTGGTGTTTTTCACCATCAACCGCCCTTTTCAGGGCATTATGAATGCCCTTCTGTGGATGACCGTAATTGGTTGGCCCGTAGCCGCCATTTGGGCGATCTACAGCCTGAGCCAATATCGCAATGACGAGCTTCGGCGCGAATTCGACTATGATCGTGGCTATAGCCACGGCCGTCGATACCGCTACTAGGCAGGGGGCAGATCATGATTGGAACCATCATCACCGGGGCCATCGTCGGCTACCTGACAGGGCATATCATCCGCGGCGAGGGCTACGGCGCGCTCGGGAACATCGCCCTTGGCATATTGGGCGGCTTCGTAGGTGGCCTGCTGTTCGGCATCCTTGGCCTTGGGCCCACTGGCTGGATCGGCGATATTATCGCCGGCATCGCTGGCTCGCTTGTTTTGGTATACGGCTTTGGCGAAACCCGCCACCGGCGCCAGCGCCGCAGACATCACCACTGAGAACCGCGGGCATCATCACTGAAACAAAAGAGCGGGAGCTCTATAAGGCGAGGCGTGCGGGGGAATAGACCGAGGCATCAACACCAAAGGGTTTGAGCGCCTCGGGCACGCCTTGCCCCAACACAAGAGACGCCGCAAGCTGCGACCAGGCAGGTGACGTCTGAATGCCGTAGCCGCCCTGCCCCACATTCCAGAAGAATGAAGGCATCTTCGCATCAAAGCCAATCACTGGTGCCTTGTCATGTGCAAAGGTACGGAGGCCCGCCCATTTGGCGTCCAGCCGTTCAACTGCATGGCCTGTCACTTCCTCAAATCGCAAGGCCGCCATAGCAACATCCTCAAGCTCGGGCTGAGCATCACAGGGGGCACTTTCTGTTTCGTCAGCTGGCGAGATCAGATACCCCTCACCTTCTGGCTTGAAATAAAAGCCTTCATCAATATCGATCACCACCGGGCCGCGCCGGTCAAACGGCACATCCACTGGTTTCGGCACCGTAATAATCGTGCGCCTAAGAGGTTTCAGGCCCAAAGCATCCACACCCGAGCGCTTGGCTATGTCATCTGCCCAGGCGCCTGCGCAATTGATCAATATACGGGCTTTTACCTGTCCGGTGCGGCATTTCACATGCCACCGGCTGCCATCAAAGACCGCTGCCTCAAGCCCGGAGGCCAGCATCACTTCCGCCCCCATTTTCTTGGCTGCACGCATATATCCCTGATGCAGTGCTGCCACATCAAGATCGCCACAATCGGGATCATCCACCCCACCTGCAAAATGATCCTGCCTCAGATAGGGCGCACGTAGGTGCACATCTTCAGCGGAAAGGAGATTCACACCAGGCAACGAGGCCTGCATCTCGTGGCAGATCGCTTCAGCACGCTCGCGTTGATCTTCGCGGAATACATGGATGGCACCAAGCTTCGTCAGGATCGGGGCATCAGAAAACCCGTCGGGTGGATTCAATAGGAACGCTTTTGACGCAGACGTCAGCGGCTGCAGTTTTGGGCCACCATAGGTTTCCGCATAAAAGGCCGCAGACCGCCCTGTAGTGTGATATCCGGCCTGTTCTTCCATATCCAGAAGCGCGACGCGGCCATGGGGCGCCAACTGATACGCCAAGCCTGCGCCCGCGATCCCTGCTCCCACGATCAAAAAATCTGCGTCCATAACGATACTTCCGTTGCTACAACCGGGCAATTTGTGGTCTAAAGTGGCGGCGTTGGCAAGGTTCCAATCGCGAAATTATTTTCACGATTACTTCAGGGGAAACAGGATGGCATCTGCAGACACACAATCGCCGGTCTCTAAAGCGGAAATTGAGGCGCTTTGCGCCTTTGCCTGCCGTCTGGCTGATGCTGCGGCCGAAGTCACCCTGAAATACTTCAGATCCCCCATCGGGGTGGACAACAAGGAAGAAGGAACAGGCTTTGATCCTGTCACCAAGGCCGATCAGGGCGCAGAGGAAGCCATCCGTGCGCTGATTGAAACCGAATATCCAGACCATGGCATTTTTGGTGAGGAGTTTGGCATCAAGGCAGCAAGTGGCCCATTTGAGTGGGTCCTCGATCCAGTAGATGGCACCCGCGCCTTTATCTCGGGCCTGCCCACCTGGGGAACATTGATTGCCCTTCGGTATAATGGCGAGCCAATCATTGGCGTGATTGACCAACCCTATCTGCGTGAACGCTATCTTGGCTGGCCGGGCGGCGCGACTCTGAATGGCGAGCCTATAAAAACCCGCTCCTGTGCATCGCTGGGCACTGCTACAATCTCAACCACTGATCCTGATCTGTTCAAGGGGCACGAACGCCCCGCTTTCAACACCCTGCTGAACGAAAGCCAACTGGTACGATATGGGCTGGATTGTTACGCCTATGCCGTAATGGCTTCGGGGCATATGGACCTTGTGATCGAAAGTGGGCTCAAACCCTACGACATGATGGCACTGATCCCTGTTGTACGCGGCGCTGGCGGCAGTGCCACAAACTGGGAGGGTGATGCACCAGGCGATTGCGGACGCCTGCTTGCGCTGGGAGACCCGGCCCGCCTTGAAGACACGTTGGCAATCCTGAAAGGCTAACGGTTATTTATCTTGAACAAGAGTTGGTGTGTTGGTTTGAAGCACATCAAAAACCGGACCGTTCTCAAGATCAATAAATTCGCCGATCGCCTTCCAAACCTGGGCGCGCATTTCATCCCGCTCTTTCAGGATTTCATGCATCGCGCCTTCAACCACCACAAGCCTGCCATGAGGCATGCGATCGACAAACGCGCGCTGGGCGTCATTATCCACGATCTTGTCTTCGCCTGCCTGTAGCATCAATACAGGTGTTTCGATAGATTCCGGATACCCCTCAGAATTCAGCTTGTCGCAGGATTTGAGGGCCTCCCAAAGCCATTTGTAAGTGGCGCCACCCACTGCAAGGCGTTTATCCCGGTTGGTAATGAAAAAATCTTCATCCTCGAAACGCTCTTCATCGTGGGTCAGTTTCTTGCGCCAACCCCAGCGCCCTTCCTTGAAAGCCGTATGACCTGGAATATAGGCCGCGCCCATGCCCATATAGCGCATCAGCCACGGCAAGCCCTTGGCCACAATGTCTGGTAACCCGCCCGTGAAAATCTTCACCATCGGCGCCACAGTGATAGCAGCATCGGCATATCCGGGATTTTCCTTCAGGAAACGCAGGATCACATGGCTGCCCGCCGAATGCCCCATCAGGATGAAGGGTTTTGGCATCTTGCCAATGAGCTTTTGGTCAAAGAACGCCTTCACGTCACTGATATGCGGATCAAACGAACGCACATAATGCTTGTCCCGGTTGGGATGTGGACGCCACGACATGCCCTGCCCGCGCAAATCCATCGCAGCACAGGCGAAACCAATGCTGTTGAAAATATGCACGTCCTCAAGGAATTTTTCGATAAATTCGGTACGCCCTGGCAGGAATATGATTGTGCCTTTGGGTTCAATCACCCGGCTGGCCGGGAACCGCGCAAACCGAAGCCGACGTTCATCATCAGCCACAAAATAGCTGAAGACGGCATCTTCAGGCAACTCGCGCCGATGCGCTTTCGCGTCCGCAATAATCATCTTGCTAGGGTAGCTGCTGTCGTTTGTCGCAGCCTGTTCCTCGCCTGCCGCCTGTATTGGCGTTTCGTCTGGTGCCTGCATCTTTCCTGCCCTTTTTTTTCAATCGTTGCCATTAATAGCAGCGCGAGACAAGCAGTAATTCAGGTATTTTTGCTGAAATCCGGCTGAATTCCGGGCGCAATAGCGTCAGAGGAAAGCTTTAAACAAGGTGAGATTGTAAAACGTGTTTAGCTTGCTGGAATTTCTTCCGTGATAAAACCCTTGGACTCGCCAACAAGAGAAAAGCCCTCGGTATCGCCCAGTGACATAATCTCATTCAGCGGCAAGATGGGCACATATTCATATTGCACTTCCACTGTTACAAGCTTGGTCTGGTCGGTTGGATCAACAGGGGCTGTCACAATAATCGCGGTCAGATGATCCGGATCCAGCCCCAGAAGATTCTCCTGTGCTTTTGCCTGCACTTCATCCGAGGTGGCGTCATAGTGCACCAGCGCATAGCGCGTCGCCTCTTCGGCGGCATGCAGGATCACGCCTTGCGTGTAGGCGATCCGCGCCATTTCGATCAGGAAAATCAGCGCCCCCAGATAGATGGGCAGCGTAAGCGCAAACTCAACCGCTGCCACACCTTCTTCATCGTGCCTGAAGGCGCGCTGTGCCAACCTGATTTTATGCCCAAGCCGCCTGATCATATCAGTTCAACCTCACGGTTACGGATTCTGACAAGGAAAGGCCGTCTTCAAGGCCGGGATAAGAGATCAGCAAATTGTAGGTCTCGCTGATGGTGATATCCAGATAGGCTTTCCTGAGCGTGCCGTCATCACAGGTGATATCAATGCCGTCTTCCGTGGTGCAATCGCTTGCGGTGCCGTCCGGGCATTCACAGTAAAGCACGGTTTCCACCTGCCTCGCTGAATCTGCGTCTGCATCCGGCGCAGATGCGGTTACAGCCGCCTCAATGGCAGAATAATCTTCGCCAACAGGCTTGCGCACGAGAGCATATTGCATGCCAGCCCTGGCAGCGTTCGCCAGTTGCAGGTTGCGGGCATAGGCGAGGCCAAAATCCAGCACGCCAACGGCAATGAGGGCAAGAACCGACATCATCGCCGCCGTCTCGATCACGATCGAGCCTTCTTCATTGTGCCTGACTTTTTTCATAAACCCCATGATCACACCTATTCCACCAAGAGAATGCGAATTTGCGGGCTCACTTCCAAATTCATGGAAGAGCAGATGGTATCATCATTGCCGATCACGCTATCGCCCGAGAAGGTAACCGTTGCGCCCCATATCTGAAGGCAGGATGGGTTGGCACTGGCGCCACCTGTGAAAGTGATATCGGCGCTTGGCATATAGATCACACCGTCAAGGAGCAGGTCCACACCGCCATTGAAGCGCGCCTCGCCACCGGAATCCCGGTAGGTTGCAATAGGATCCTGATACACCAGAATACCTTCGTATGGGTCACCGTCCGTGGTGGGCGCCGAAAGCGTCGCAGTTGAGCTACCATTCATTGAAATGCCGCCCACCTGATCAGCCGTATCACCCGTGAGAATGAAAGTGACCCCGTCACCCGAAAATTCAGAACCAGCGTTGGAGATGATATCCCCGCCTTCGATCACAATGGTGCCGGGCTCTACAATGATGCCTTCACCCTTGAAAACAATATCACCGCAATACCGCAAACCTGCTTGCAGTGTGTCCCCGTCATTCAAGGTGGTTTTGCCCGTTACATCACAACCCATATCTGTGGGAATCGGTAACGTGTCATAGGGATCGGACGCGGGGGATGACAGGGACTGTGCTGGTGTATCGCTATTAAGCACCCCACCGCCAGACACTTCAATATCACCCACTGCCTGAATGGAAACCGTATCAAGCTGTGCGCTGCCGCCAATATAGATGGCTTCGTTACTAACGCTGTTGGACGAAACGCCGCAGTCGGTGCCCACTTCGGTATTACCGGTGAAATTCAGCGCCCTGTCTTCTGTGTCATCAAGTGCCACAACACACTGGGTACCTACCACCAGCGTGCCAGCCACCGCGCGGGAACTGACCTGCACATCAAGAGAATCACCCGTCACAGCATAGAAAGCGCTGAGGAAATTCAGCGTCACGTCGCGTTCAACGATAATTTCAAAGAAGCCATTACGCCCTGCATAGTCACCGCTTGCAGGCGGGCTGTTGATGGTGAGCGTGTCACTGTCGCCATCAAAGCCGCGGTCATCAAGAAAGCCCTGTATCTGGCCTTCCAAATCATCATCGGAAAAATTATTGCCTGAATGAACAGCGTCAATTGCAGCCATATCCGTGATATTCTGCAGATCGCGCTTTTCCATATACCAGCCGGTAACGTCCATCCCCAACCCGGCAAAACCAAGGATGGCGGGAAGCATCACCGCACTCATGGTCAGCATGCCGGCACTTTCGTCACCCAGCGCACGCCGAACCAGCGTTTTTATGTTTAAAGGGTCGATCATTTCGACTCGCCTGTGCATCGCCCCAATCGAATGCCTGAACAGAAACAATAGCGAAACATTCGTTTACATAAGGTGCATAAGAGGATGGCATTTTAACAAAATTGGCTTCTTGCGGCGCTGCCAACATCCTCAAGAAAGCCTTGTTTTGCAACAGATTACCGGCGGTTGTGCAATATGCGGAAACGCAACCCAATAAGCGGCATTTTGCTAAAATTTGGTGCATTTATTTACACGCCTGGCCCCGCGGCCCAGCATTTTTGTCAAACAGGCAAAAACAGTGGTTCAGGCAAATGCTACAGTTTCGCAAATCAGATATATTTAAAAGGTCACGCGCGTGGCTTGACCTTTTTGCGCGATCCGAAGAAGGCAGCCTCCTGCCGATGGTGGCAGGCAGCGTGTTGATGCTGACGGGTGCCGCCGGGCTTACCGTGGATGGTGCGCGCGCCTTCTATGTAAAAGATGTGCTGCAAAAATCCCTCGATTCCGCGGGCCTTGCTGCGGGGCATGCCATGGATGTTGATACCATGGAGGCTGACGCCGCCGAATTTTTCGCCGCCAATATCGCTGGCACCGGCGCCACCGCCAACAGCACAGACATGACCATCACGATCAGCGATGACAACGAACTGATTACGCTGACAGCATCAGCAACGGTGGACACAACTTTTATGTCCCTGTTTGGCTTTGGCGAGATCACGGTAAGCGCAAGCACTGAAATCACGCGCGAGACACGCGGCATGGAACTGGTCCTGGTAATGGACAACACAGGGTCCATGCGCTCGTCTGACAAAATGGAAACCATGCAGGAAGCCGCCACCGACCTCATAGAAGTGGTGTATGGCGACGAGGAAACCAACACTAACCTGTGGGTGGGCGTTGTGCCCTACATCACCCAGGTGAATGTGGGTAACGCGCACTATAACTGGCTTTCTGATGCCGGTAAGGACCGGGTGGATAATGATTATACAGGCACAGCCTGGAAGGGGTGCCTGGAGGCGCGCGCAGGCGGCTTTGACTTGACAGACACGCCCCCCACCGTCGCTCCGTTCGAACCCTATTATTGGGAAGATACAGACCCGTTCGAAGCAACAGTCTGGAAATGGAGTCGCTGGAGCGGCTGGTACGAAGATACAGATACCGTTGATGAAGATAACAACTGGTATGATGACGACACAGCCACCACAAATATCAATGAAGAGAACAACCGGAGCTCGGCGCTTGGCCCCAATAAGGGCTGTGGGCCACAAGTGACTCCATTGGTGGCGGAAAAAACCACCGTTCTGGATGCTATTGACGAAATGGCCCCCTGGAGCTTTGGTGGCACGGCAGGCAACTATGGCCTTGTGTGGGGCTGGCGGGTTTTGTCGCCTCAGTGGCGCGGCCTGTGGAACGGCAGCCCTGCGGATCTGCCGCTGGATCATGATGAACCCTTCATGGACAAGGTAATCGTGATGCTCACAGACGGTAAAAACGAATTCATCGACAACGACTATGCCGAGCTTGGCTATTCCGATTACACCTCGTTTGGTCGTCTCGATGATCTCGGGCACGACAATAAATATGATGGCCGGGATGATATGGACGACAGGTTTGATGAAATCTGCACTAACATCAAAAGCGACGACATCATCATTTATACCATTACCTTTGGCAGCACACCGGATGAAGACACACAAGACGCCTATTCGGCCTGCGCCACCAATCCATCCTTCTATTTCCATGCACCGACGGCAGCTTCACTGACGGAAGCATTTGAAACCATCGGGCGCCAGCTTTCGAACCTTCGGCTTTCGAAATAGGAGCGGCTAGTGATCAAGGCATTTGTGAAATTTGGCAAACGGGAAGATGGGTCGGCACTCATAGAGGCCGCCCTTGGCCTTCCGATCCTGTTGGCAACCATCATAGGCGTGCTGGAGATCGCCAATTTCTATTTCGTCACCGCCACCATG
The DNA here is from genome assembly GCA_013372975.1 of Alphaproteobacteria bacterium. Lineage (GTDB taxonomy): Bacteria > Pseudomonadota > Alphaproteobacteria > Sphingomonadales > Kordiimonadaceae > Kordiimonas. The sequence goes on along the minus strand of JABXIS010000011.1, from coordinate 91,386 downwards.
GAAAATGCTGTGCTGCATGCGTCACGTTTCGGGGTAACAGGAAGCTTTGACGAGGGCAGTTCGCGCGAAACGCAACTTCTGGAAGTGATTGAAGAACAGACATACGGCTGGGTGAAGATGGATGAGGTTTCCGTGGAAACCCTTGTTTATGAAACCTTTGGCGATATTGGTGAAGAAGAACCTTATTCCGACGACAATGGCAGCGGCACCTATGACCCCGGCGAAGATTATTCAGATGTGAACGGCAACGGTCAGTGGGACAGCGATATGGCGGTCGCAGGCCTCGGAGATGCCGGAGACATTGTCTTTTACAGGATCAGTTACCCTGCACCAAGCCTCACTGGCTTCGGGGACTGGATGGGCAAGACCATAAACATTACGTCAACTGTGGCAGTGCGCAATGAACCGTTTTAGGAAATTTCTGCGCAGACTGGAGCGCAACACGGAAGGCGCGATCCTGACTGAGATCGCCCTGTCCATTCCGCTTTATATGGTCATGCTGATGGGCATCGTCGAGGTGGGAAATTTTCTGCTGCTGCACCTGAAACTACAGCATACGGTGGTTTCCGTATCCGACCTTATCACCCGCGACGAAGAAATCTCGGAAGAGGTAATCACAGATATCTTTCAGGCTGTGCCGCAAATCATGGCGCCCTTCCCAACAGGCGAAGACTCGGTGGCGATTGTCACTGCTATCAGCCAGGCTGAAGACGTGCCATCCAGCATATTTTGGCAACGTTCCGGCGGCGGGTCCCTCGTGAAAGTCAGTGAATTTGGCGGTGAAGGCGAAGCCATCGATTTGCCCGCCGGTCTTTCGCTCCGGGATGACGAGACGATTCTCGCTACCGAGATATATTATAGCTATGAACCACTGATATTTTCGGTTTTCGAGGGCTACACAATCAGGAAGACCTCTTTCTTCCGTCCGAGAATCGGTTCACTACAGGAAATCCAGGAAGACGCGGGCTAGGCAAAAGCCCTGCATTCATGGGCGTTCCAGCCTCATCAGCCATATCACCCCTATACCGATTCTCTAAAACCCTGGGTCGAATCGCCCTTTTTTGGGGATCAAACCAGCCCTGATCCAGAAAATTAAAGAAATTACGGCGCTATTTTTCCAACCATCCGGCAGCAGGATTCACGCATTTACCCCGTAATTCGCCCCCAAAACGCTACATATAAGCCGCTGGCTGAACCCTATCAATGCCCAGATTCATGAACATAATCAACAGCTTGTTAAGCATGATAAAATTTTATCTAATTTATACTAAGTTTTTACAATAAGTCTTTGTAATAAAACGGATTTTAGACTTTGCGTTAACTTTTTATTTATTTGTTACCAGCTATAAATGGGTCATCCAATCTTGGCAGCTGGAGAAAACCAATGATGAAGTTTTTGAAAAAAGTACGCACTAACGAAGATGGCGCAACTGCCATCGAATACGGCCTGATCGCCGCACTTGTTGCAATCGCACTGATCGCAGCACTGAACCAACTGAGCGGTTCACTGAGCGGTATCTTTGGCGATGTTGCAGATACGCTGGATGAGAATGCACCAGCAGCTGAAGAAGCAGCAGCCGATCCGGCATAAAAATAGGCCAGCAGCTGACTAGTCCCTAGTCATGTTGAGCAACGAAGACCAAAAGCCGCTGGGGGACACGTCTACCGGCGGCTTTTATATTGAAGTCAGGATCTGAAACGGACCCTACAGAAAGCAGATTTCAGGCAAACCATGCAAGCAACAACCGCCATACAATCAGGCATCTTATTGGCCGTTGCTCTTGTGCTGATCCTCGCCGCAATTGAGGATGTGCGCACCAGGCGCATTTCCAACAGGCTGAGCATCATCATTCTTGCCCTCTTCACCGCAAATGCCATGACGGGCATCGTGAGCGGGCAAGATATCTTGGCGGTGGCCATCTGGCCGCTGGTGGTTGGCATTTCAGTCTTTGCAGTGGGCCTTGCGCTTTTCGCTGCAGGATTGATGGGAGGTGGGGACGTAAAACTCCTTGCCGCGGTGGCCCTTTTTGCCGGCCCGAAACTTGGTTTGTCCTTGGTGCTTTACGTCACTGCTCTTGGTGGCCTTGTGGCACTGGCTCTTCTTCTGTGGAACCGGGTAAGAAGCAATACTGGCCTGAATGCCGGCCCAAATGCGAATAAGGTGCCCTACGGGGTAGCCATCGCTGGCGGCGGCTTGTGGGTATGCTTCACTCAGATATCTGTGCTTTCAAATTAACGCGATTTTTCAGGGTTTTCGGGCGTTCGCTTTTGTCCGGAAACCAAGCTGAAATTGTAAAGCCAGGAGGGGACAATGAACCCCAGAAGCCTAATTCTACTTGCCCTTGCGGGCGTTGGTGTACTTCTTGTCGTGATGCTCACGCGCAGCTATTTGTCTGGGCTGGAACAGCGCAGCCAACGGGCGGAGGTTGTCACCAAGGAAGTGCCCACAGCGAAAATTCTTGTGGCCAAATCAAATTTGCCCGCTGGCACATTCTTTCAGGCCGAGCAGGTTGAATTCCGCACTTGGCCAAAAGAAGGCGTATCCGACACTTACTACAGCACCCCGAAAGACAAGATTACAGACCTGAAGGGCATGGTTGTGCGCACCCCGATCCGGGCGGGCGAACCTGTGACACGGGCTGCAATGGTCGCGCACGGGGACAAAGGCTTTATGGCAGCAATTCTCAGCGCAGGCATGCGGGCGGTGGCAGTGAAACTGTCTCCCACATCCGGTGTAGCAGGCTTTATCTTCCCGGGTGACCGGGTCGATGTGATCCTCACCCAGTCCATTGAGGTACCGGGCACCCGCGTTCCCTATATTGTTTCGGAAACCGTGTTCCAGAATGTTCGTGTTCTGGGCATGGACCAAACCAGCAAACCGGCGGGTGACCAGGCCAAGGCGTCTGCACAGATCGCCAAGACTGCAACCCTTGAGGTTACGCCAAAGATGGCCGAGAAAGTGGCAATGCTTGAAAAGCTGGGCACCCTTTCCCTTAGCCTGCGCAGCTTGGCTGCGGGTAACGACGGCCTTGGTTCCGACCCCACCAGTCCACCAGTCAGCGTGACAACCACCCATACACTTGGGTCGGAAGTCAGCAGTTTCCGCCAGACACTGGATGAAGAAGAAAAGGGCGGCACTATTGTTGTGAAACGGGGCTCTGACGCCTCCGTTGTCAGCCTCGACGGCAAAAAGAAGGAGCCAGGCAAATGATCATGCGCTTCAAACCCCTGGTTCTGGCCGCAATGACAGGCCTTTGCGCTCTGGCTTCTGGCCCGTTGGCAGCACAGAATTCCACCCTGCGGGAAAGCGAAGGAGCCCGCATCGTCAGCGCTGGCGAAACCCGGCTTTCCATTGAAGTGAACAAAGGCACATTGGTGCGCCTTGACCGCCCGGCAGAAGAGATTTTCATCGCCAACCCGGCCATTGCCGATGTGCAGGTGAAATCCGCTCGAGTGGTATATATCTTTGGCAAGGCGCAGGGCGAGACCAGCTTCTATGCGCTCGATAAAAACGATGAAACCATCTATAGCGCCAACATCGGTGTTACGCGGAACCTGGGTGCCCTTCGCGGTGCACTTGACCGCATGTTGCCGGGCGCTGTGGTGTCAGCAAACACCCTTGGCCAGCTTGTTGTCCTTGAAGGCAATGTCGGCGGGCCGGATGAAGCGGCTCTTGCTGAACGGCTTGCACGCAGCATCCTCAACACCGATCAGGTGATGAATAATATCAACGTGATGCAGCCCACCCAGGTGAACCTGCGCGTGCGTATCGCGGAAGTGTCCCGCAGCCTTCTGAAACAGCTCGGTTTCAACTGGGAAGGTGGCTTCTTTGGCTCCAACTTCGGCCTTGGCATGATCACAGGCCGCGATGTGGCCAACATCATCCCTGATCCGGTTATCGATGGCGCGGCTCTGAAGGTATTCGAATTCCCCGAGCAGGGCACAAAAGCCCTGTTTGGTGACATCATCAGCAACAATCTCGACCTGAACTGGGCAATCGACGCCCTCGATCAGGAAGGATTCCTGACAGTGCTCGCAGAACCAAATCTGACAGCACTTACAGGCCAGACAGCGAATTTCCTGGCTGGTGGTGAATTCCCGATCCCGGTTCCGAGCCGTGACGGCATCGGTATCGAGTATCGCGAGTTCGGCGTGAAACTGGATTTCACCCCAACCGTGATGAACACAGGCCGCATATCCATGCATGTGCGTCCGGAAGTAAGTGATCTTTCAAGCGCCGGTGCAATCCGGGTAGAGGGCATCTCGATCCCGTCCATCAGTACCCGCCGCGCGGAAACCACAGTTGAACTTGGCAGCGGACAATCCTTCGCAATTGCAGGCCTTTTGCAGAATAACGTGGTGCAGGACGCCAGCAAGTTCCCCGGCCTTGGTGATATTCCGATCCTTGGTGCGCTGTTCCGGTCTGAATCATTCCGCCGCGAAGAAACCGAACTTCTGATCGTGGTCACGCCGTATGTGGTCCGCCCGGTTTCTGATCGTCAGCTGGTGCTGCCTACGGATGGCTACGTGACACCAGATGATATGGACCGTTTCCTCAACCAGCGTCTCTGGGTTCCAGGTGGGCCAGCTGCACCAGCAGGGCAAGACCAGAAAACTGATGCTTCCATGAAGAAGCGCGCCGGTTTCACCCTCGATTAAGACCAGAAGCGCAAAGGAATTTGACCATGACATATCAGGCAAAAAAAATGGCACCCGCGCTTCTGAAGACAGCGCTTATCGGTATGGGCTTCATGAGCCTGGCTGCGTGCCAGCACACAGATACATCATCCGCCACGCGGCCAGAGACAACGCTCAGGAATAGCGTGCAGATGGTTCGCCTGCCCTTTGAAATCAGGGCAGAGGACGACGGCACGGCAACCCCGTCCGGCGCCACACTGGCACAGATAGGCGCTTTCCTTGCCAGCGTGAATGCGGGCTATGGCGATGTATTGATGCTGGACGCAGGCAATGTGGCCCCGGCCCGCCTCGCGGCCCTGCAGGATTTTATTCGTGCCCGCGGGCTGGCTTTTGGTGGCAACGCTGCCATGGGGGCCACGCCCACTGAGGGCAGCGTGATGCTTTATCTGGAACGTTATGTGGTCACAACACCCAACTGCGGCACCTGGCCTGCCGAAAACGGCAACAACCGCCGCAACAATCCAAGCGCCCATTTTGGCTGCGCCGATACGACAAATTTGGGCCTTATGGTTGCGAACCCGCGTGACCTTATCGCCGGCCAGGGCAACGGCAATTCCACTGCTGCGGCGGTTGGCGCAATATATACACCCGCGCCTTCGTCCGCCCCTGCCCCCGGCAACATGACGCTTTCCCTCGAAGGCATGACCATGACAGCCCCCGTACCCAATACGGGCGGTGGTCAGCAGTAGGAGGTGGGGCAGATGAATATGACAGCCAAACTGGACGCAACGGGCCGTGAAGCCTTCGCCGCCTATGTCGCAGACGACACCACACAACAGACAATAATACCGATTGTAGAGGGCCTGGGCTGGAACAGCGAGATGGTTTTCTCTGGCGGTATTGCTTCGGCGGTTCGAGCCCTTGGTGCAATGCCGTGCCCGGAATTTCTGATCGTGGACCTTTCAGGCAGCACAGACCCCCGCGCCGACATGCAGGCGCTGGCTGATGTGGCCGAAGAAGGCACCCTTGTGCTGGCAATCGGAGACGTGAACGATGTAACCCTGTACAGGGACCTGATCCATGCTGGCGTTTTTGACTATCTTGTAAAACCGCTAACAGGCGAACTGTTGCAACAAGCTATCCTTTCTGCGCAGGACGCCCTGGTGGCAGCGGAAGACGGACCAGAGCAACACGAAGACCTGGGCACCAAACAGATTGTATGTGTAGGTGTGCGCGGTGGGCTTGGCACCAGTGCGATCGCAACCAACCTTGCGTGGCTGTTGGCGGAGCACAAGAAAGAGCCAACCGCGATCCTCGATCTGGATCTGTATTTTGGCACGTCTGCAATGCAGTTTGACCTGGAACCCGGCCGCGGTCTTTCGGATGCGCTGGACAATCCAAACCGGGTGGATGGCCTGTTCCTTGAGCGTGCTGTCGTCAAACCCCACGAACGCCTGTCCATTCTTGCGGCGGAAGCGCCTGTTGGTGCCTTGCGCGAACCAGTGGACGGCGCCCTCGAACAGCTTGTGACAGCCCTCGGCGAAAACTACACCAATGTGGTGGTTGACGTGCCGCGCCAAATGCTAGGCGACCATGCAGATGTCTTGCTGGCAGCAACAGATATCGTGCTGGTAACAGACTTCTCGCTCGCCGCGGCGCGCGACTGCATCCGCATGCTGGCCCATATCAAGCAACAGGCCCCGCGGGCTGACGTTTATGTTGTTGCAGACAAAGTGGGCATGGTGCCAAACGAGGTTGAAGAAAAGGACTTCGAAAATTCAATCGAACATGCGGTTGATGTGAAAATTCCTTTCGACCCCAAATCCGCCATGGCTGCAGCCCAGAAGGGAACCGTTGTGGCGGAAGATCAGCCTACTGGCAAACTGGCAAGCGCCTATAAGGAACTTTTGCACGCCATCCACGCCGATGATGCAGATGCAGACAAACAGAAATCCTGGTTAGACAAATTATTAAAGAAATAGCGGTCAAATAGAGACTTCCGTTCATTAGTCAGGACAAAAGAAACGGTATGAAGGCGCAGGCATTTGGAAAAAAACGGCAGGGACTGAAACGTGGCGGCACGTTTGGCAGGAGCGGAAGTGCGCCCGCATCCTCTGCCATTCCGCCACAGCCGGAACCAGACCTTGACCAATTGGGCGCTGACGCGCCCCCTGCCCCGCAAAATATGGCGGTGGTAAGCGCTGTTGATCTTTTGGCATCAATCGCAGAATCCATGCTCAAGGACCATTTCACTGCGGATGAGCTACGCATGTCATCGAAGGCAGAAGTCTCCAAAAAGCTTGGTGGGCTCGTTGAACGCCTGATGCGTAGCGAAGAGGCTGATCTTTCCGAACAGGAACAGAAAGACCTGGTGACCTACCTCCTCAATGAGGCGGAAAGCAACATCGGCCCGATCGGTGATGTGGTTCAGGACGCGGCCCCCAAGCAAGATGCCAACCGACAAACCCTGTTCGAAGCCAAAACCCGCATTCAGGCCATGTTGATGGAGCACATCGACCCGGCTGCAGCCGCCGAATTGCCGCGCCACGAGCTTGCGGATCAGGTTGGTGAGGTTGTCGGCGAGCTGTTGGTTCAGGAAAAAATCAACCTGAACCTCACGGAACAACGGGATCTTGTAACCCTTCTCCTTGATGACATGCTGGGACTTGGTCCCCTTGAGCCCCTTCTGGCCGATGACACCATTTCAGACATCATGGTCAATGGCCCCAAGCAGGTTTATGTGGAGCAGCGCGGCAAACTGACACTAACCGATGTGCATTTCCGCGATAACCAGCACCTGATGAATATCGCACAGAGGATCGTTACCGCAGTGGGCCGCCGGGTGGATGAAACATCGCCTATTTGTGATGCCCGCCTTGCAGACGGCAGCCGTGTGAATGTGATCGCACCGCCTTTGGCGATTGACGGGGCGTCTATCTCGATCCGGAAATTCACCAAGGACAAGATCACGCTCGACAAGATGCTTGATTTCGGATCGATCACAGCACCTTTGGCCAAACTCCTCAAAATCGCAGGCGCTTGCCGCCTCAACATCCTGATCTCTGGTGGCACGGGTTCGGGTAAAACCACTATGTTGAACGCTCTCAGCCGCATGATCGACAAGGGTGAACGGGTTGTCACCATCGAGGATGCGGCCGAGCTTCAGCTCCAGCAGCCTCACGTGGTTCGCCTTGAAACCCGGCCACCAAACCTGGAAGGTCAGGGCGAGGTGACCATGCGGGACCTGGTGAAAAACGCCCTCAGGATGCGGCCTGACCGTATCATCCTTGGCGAAATCAGGGGTGGCGAGGCCATCGATATGCTGCAGGCCATGAACACCGGGCACGATGGATCCATGGGCACCATCCACGCCAACCGCCCACGCGAGGCCCTGACCCGACTAGAAAACATGGTGAATATGGCTGGCTTGCATTTGCCCGCAAAAGCCATTCGCGAACAGATCGCGGGCTCTCTGGATATGATCGTGCAGGTACAGCGGATGCGTGATGGTGGCCGCCGCACCACCCATGTCACCGAGGTGGTTGGCATGGAAGGCGACGTGATCACCACACAGGACCTGTTCAAGTTTGAATTTACTGGTGAAGACGAAAGCGGCCGCCTTGTTGGCCACTTCCATTCCACTGGTGTGCGCCCGCACTTCCTGACAAAAGCCGAATACTTCGGCCTTGACCGGGCATTGATGGAGGCCATGAACGGATAAGCCATGAATAATGCAAATCTGGACATTGTGCTTTTGGGCGTCGGCCTTGTTGCCATCATTCTGATGGTGGCGATTGTGTTTATTGCTGGCACCTTCAGCAAAGGGCGCAAGGAAACGCGCGCCCGGCTTGATCAATTCAAAGCCCGCTTCAACGAAAAAACCAAACTGAAGGGCGAACAGGCCCGGTCGATCAGGCTGAATCAGAAACAATCCGGCCTTGCGGAACTTCTGCCGCGCAGGGACCAGATCCAGAAGCGGCTTGGACAGGCCGGGCTGGAGACAGACCTCTCCCGCTATGCAACCATTTGCCTTGGCATCGCCATTGGTGCGCTCGTCGTTTGGCTGGCGCTGGGCTTTTCTTTCGCACTGGCAATGGCATTGGCAGTTATCATGGGGTTCGGCCTTCCACATATGTGGATTTCAAGCCGTATCAATTCCCGCAAGGAAAAATTCACCAAACAGTTCCCCGAAGCAATGGACCTAATGGTGCGCGGGCTCAAATCCGGCCTGCCAGTGAACGAATGTATTTCCAATGTGGGCAAGGAGCTTTCCGCCCCAACCGGCGTTGAATTTCAGAAGATCACAGACGCCATGCGCCTCGGAAAACAACTTGAGGAAGCGCTATGGGAAACGGCAGACCGGCTGGACACACCGGATTTCAAATTCTTTGTGATCTCCCTTGTCGTACAACGGGAGACAGGCGGCAATCTGGGTGAAACACTGGGCAATCTTGCCACTATCCTTAGAAGCCGGCAGGCGATGAAGCTGAAGGTAAAAGCACTGTCTTCCGAAGCCAAGGCCAGCGCCTGGATTGTGGGGCTGCTGCCTTTCATCATGCTCGGCCTGATCATGACCATGAACTATGATTACGGCATCGTGCTGTTTACCCACCCAACGGCCATTGTCACCGGCATTGGCGCCCTTTTATGGATGTCTGTGGGCATCTTAATCATGGCTAAAATGATCAAGTTCGAGGTTTAGGGCATGCAGGCGATTGAGGAACTTCTGGGCATTGCTGTTGTAGACCTTCTGTCTGCTGTAGCGGGCATTGTGGCCTTATTGGTTATGGTTGCCATCTACCAGACCGCCTTGGTGCGAGACCCAATGAAGGGCCGCGTAAAATCCCTTCAGGACAGGCGCGACGCCCTCAAGGCGGGCCTGATGACCACATCGAAGCGCCGCTCACCAGTTAAGAAGGTGGATGGTGTTGGCGCCATGCGGGCACTGGCCGACAAACTCCAGCTTCTTCAGAAAGAGCAGACCCGGAAAGTATCCGTCCAGCTGGCGCAAGCCGGATACCGGTCCAACGATGCGATTGTGGTTTTTCAGGTTGCCCGGTTGTCCATGCCGCTGGTGATGGGGCTTGTGGCTGTCGTGCTTTTTTACGGCCTCGGCTTTATGCCAACACATGCGGGCATGTATCCCATCTATTCCATAGGCGCCGTTCTGCTGGGCTTCAAGATGCCTGATATCTTTGTCTCAAACACCAAGGCAAAACGTACAGACGCGATCCGCAAATCTTTGCCCGACGCGCTTGATCTGCTGGTTGTGTGCGCAGAAGCCGGGCTGACACTTGATAGCGCCCTCAACCGCGTTGCCAAGGAGCTGGGCCGCGCGTCCCCTGAACTATCAGACGAATTTTCGCTTACCGCTATCGAACTTGGCTTCCTGCCAGAACGGCGACAGGCACTATTGAACTTGTCAGAACGGGTGGACCTGCCCGCATTGAGAGGGGTGGTAACCACACTGGTGCAAAGCGAACGCTATGGAACGCCGCTGGCCACCAGCCTGCGTGTCCTGTCGGCTGAATTCCGAAACGAACGGCTGATGCAAGCGGAAGAAAAAGCGGCGCGCCTGCCCGCCACCCTTACGGTGCCTCTGATCGTTTTCATCCTGCCAACGCTGTTTGTTGTGCTTCTTGGCCCTGCAGCCTGTAAAGTGATGGACGACTTCATCAACAAGTAAAAACCGCGAATCACCCCCAGGATGCGCAAACCGCGAAGTATTCGATGAACTTTTGATGAATCGAGACATGAAATTCTGTGTCGCTTTGCTGCACCGCACAGCAAAAAAATGACTGTATTCCAGAGATTTGAACGATTTGAAGCAGACAGGCATTGACCCGCACGCTGATATTTGGTTTCTTAGGAGGTGCGAGAGGGCGCGACTCGACTGCGCCCACTCCTATTACGGTTGCGTGACTGCAGCCGTACTATCCTCGCTGTCGTGACTCGGGCCGGGTTTTTACCCGGCCATTTTTTTTTGGCCACGCGCCAACTTCCGCCGCAAAGGCGCTTCCTTCAAAAAAACGAAACAACTGAAAACCCAATCGGGCGCGAGTTAAGGCCCCAATTGTGACCAAAATCGGGCAACTGAACCCGCACGCCGGTTTTCACGCCATCCCCGCACCCAAAAACCAACATGGCAATGCCCTGGAATATGGCCGTAACACATTCGTGCTTTGCATTTGGACGGCCAAACCCTATTGTTGAAGTATCAATATTTAACGCCATAACTAATCGGATGTCTCTATGAGCTTTCCTCCAACCCTGAAACAGCTTCGGTACCTGGTGGCCCTCCACCGCACCAACCATTTTGGCAAGGCGGCCGAAGCCTGCCATGTGACACAGTCCACCTTGTCGGCAGGTTTGCAGGAACTGGAAAATCTTTTGGGCACACAGTTAGTGGAACGCACCAAAAGGACCGTGATGTTCACGGCCCTGGGGGAGGAGATTGTGCGCAGGGCGCAGACTATCCTCAATGATGTAGACGACCTCACGGACATGGCGGCCGCTGCAAAGGATCCGCTGAAGGGTATTGTGCGCATGGGGATCATCCCCACAATTGCACCCTTCCTGCTGCCGCGCATCATGCCTGCAATAAGCAAAAAGCTGCCTGAACTGGAACTTCACCTGAGGGAAGATAAATCCGCCGAACTGTGCGAGATGATCCGCACAGGCGAGTTGGACCTTGTGCTTTATGCCCTGCCCTTCGCCTGCGGGGATGCTGTGGAAATGCCGCTGTTTCATGATCCCTTCCTTGTCGCCTTCCCGCCGGGTGGTGCGCCGGGCGATACAATTCATTCCGCAGACCTGGATGAACGCCGCCTGATGCTACTGGAGGAAGGCCACTGCCTGCGAGATCACGCACTTGAAGCCTGCCAACTTCTGGGGCGCGGGGCACGGCGCGAACTGGCCGGCACCAGCCTCAACACCATCTTGCAGATGGTTGCGGCGGGCCACGGCATCACGCTGTTGCCCGGCATGGCTGTTGATGCGGGCCTTACCGAAGGCACCGGTGTTGACGTGATCCCGTTTGATGACATCATCCCCACACGCACCATTGGCCTGATCTGGCGCAAGACAAACCCACGCGCCAAAACTTTCGAGGCGCTCGGAAATGTGATCAGGGATACGATGAAGATTGAGGCCTGAGGCCTTCGCGTCAGGATGTAGCGGAGCGCTTCAGTGACGACCAAAAATTGGCGGTTTCGGCGGCGCGTGCACCCGAGAAATATTCCTCGCGTGTGATCAGCCCTTCATACCAATAGAGCACATGCACACCATCAATTTCGCCGGGACCATAGTCTGGATGGTCGTACCGCGTTTTATTTTCCAAAACCACGATACCACGCCCCAGATCGCGATATATGGCGCGCACAGCGCCATAAACGCCTGAGCAACCCTCCACAAAGGGTTGTTGCCGGGCGTAAGCCTCTGCGCGGGATTCTGCAAACAGATTATCATTTTCATAGACACAGGCATCAGGAGCGTAGAATTCAACCAAAGTGTCCAGTATCCGCCCCTCATTCAGCATGTCGAGCATCGCACTCATGCGACCCTGAAGCTCCTCTGTAACAAGGACATCCGACATACAACTCCCCCTCTATGACTTTTGCTTAGTGCTGGTTCCTTGGACAATGCCAGATGCCTGCCCCCTCACAGTGAAGACAAAAAAAAGTCGTCCCTGAGGGGATCAGGGACGACAGGGCAACGACTTCGGCCAACGATTTGGGGGCTTGGCCGAAGTTGCGAGGAACTTTGCGCTTCGGGGAAAGCCGTTACATCCTGAATATAGGCAGCACGAAGGGTTCAATCCAATTGATTGATTTTCTAATAGCAATCGATCAGGTCGATTAATCTATGCGGTAGAGATATTCATCCACATCACCACCCCGAACGTCAGAATGAAAGCGATCTTCACCCACCCGAACGAAGCCGCATTTCTCTAGCACGCGCGCCGACGCTGGATGATCCTTCATGACCCTGGCATAAAGCCCTTCATCAGGCAGATCATTGTCCAGAAGCCACAAGGCAAGTGCCTGCGTGGCAATTCCACGGTTCCAATATGGCCTGCCGATCCAGTAGCTGATTTCCCTGTGCCCAAGCCGGTCAAAAGTCGCCAGATATCCGGTAACAGTGCCTTCATGCAGGATGCTCTGGATGCCCGCCCCATTTGCAAGTGCGGTTTGCAAATGGTCGGTATAATCCTCAAGGCTTTCAAACGGCGTTCCTCCGCCTGCCTGATACTGGGCCTGCGTGTCATTCTGATAATCAAACAAAAAGGGGTAATCAGCCTCTATCGGGTCCGCAAGAAAGATATCGCCATGAAGTTCCATGCGCTGGCTTTCAATATCACCCTCGCGCGCCATGGACGTACCTGATCCCATCCCGTTTTTCCTGAAGCCAACCTTTTCAAGTACCCGGCCTGATGCCGGGTTATCTGTGAAATAATTAGCCACTAGAGGGCCCGAAAGCCGGTCCGCCCGCGCCATATCAATGATCAGGCGAGCAACACGCGTGGCAAGGCCGCGGCCGCGGTGGTCACGGTGAATGGAATAGCCAATCTCCAAATCATCCCCGCGATAAAAATACCCGCCAGAGCCCACCAGCGTGCCCTCTTCATAGAAGCCACGATCTTTCATGGTCCCTTTTGCTTCTTCCTCGCGGCGGGTATGCAGGCGCTCGCGCGTCCAGTCCAGGTCAACGGGATGGGGAACCGTGCCTGCGTTGCGGGCAAGGCCTTCATCATTCAACAGATCGTGAAACGCGCTGATGTCGCTGTCCGGAATTGGTTTGATTTCAAGTTTGTCTGGATTTGCCATCGTGGGCCCTGCTGTCTGCCATTGGTATTTTGGAAATTTTGTGGAACTATCCCAACATCGCAAAGGGAATGCAACAGGGAGCTACACATGCTGAAGATGATTGAGGGCAAACGAATTTTCGTTCCCGTGACACTGATCCTTGTGGGCTACACCATCAGCCAGATCATGACGGCAGGCAGTTACGTCGCAGCCCTGCCCTACCTCATGACACCATCCGTGGATTTCGCCTTCATCTTCTTTTTCTTTGCCTTCACGGCATCGAGCCTTGCCCGCCTTGCGCCCGGTAATGGGCCACGCTTCCTGATGCGTAACAGACGATACATCGGCCTGTGCTTTGCGCTTGTCCACGGTGCGCATGGCGTGTTTGTGCTTTCGAACCTGGCCCTCACAGATGAAACCCGCCCGCCGTTGGTTTTTGCGGCAGGCGCGCTTGCTTATGCACTTCTGATTGCCATGACCCTGACGTCAAACAACGCGTCAGTGCGGCGTCTCGGCGCAAAACGATGGAAATTGCTACACAAGGTTGGCAGCTATTTTATCTGGGCGATATTTGCTTCCAAGGCGCCCGAAATATTAAAACTGTCGCCCGTGAGCTGGATCCCGATCCTGTGTTTCGTGGCGCTCGGGCTGAGAATTGCGGCCTACCAAAAGGGTCGGAAAAAACAAAAACAGATGGCAGCCTGAGCTGTCGACGGGAGGATACCAATGAAACATCAGCTTGCTATTGCTGCTGCAGCCCTGCTTGCCAGTCACCCGGTATTGGCTGAGGACACCCCCACGAACACCTTTCAGTCAGAAGATGTGTTTGATCTGGAATATGCCGGCAACCCTGCTGTATCCCCCGACGGCCGATCCGTTATCTACGAACGGCGCAGCAACGACATCATGACTGACCGCACCCGAACCAACCTGTGGATGGTGGATCTGGACAGCGGCGCACATGTGCCTTTGATGTCTGGCCGCAAAAGCTACAGCACGCCCGTTTGGTCACCAGAGGGGGACCGAATTGCCTTCCTTTCAAACGAAGAAGGCAGCACCCAGCTTTATGTACATTGGCTGGAAAGTGGTCGCACGGCCCTTGTCAGCAATCTGGAAAAAAGCCCAAGGGATATTGTCTGGGCGCCAGACGGCACCAGCCTTGCTTTCACCATGAAAGTGCCGGCGGATCACAAACCCCTGAAAGTGAAATCACCCAAAAAGCCCGCCGGTGCCAAATGGGCCGAAAAAGTAACCTATGTTTCCAAAGCCCGGTACCAGCGCGATGGCCAGGGCATTATTGATCCTGCCTTCCGCCATGTGTTTATCATCCCAGCTGATGGCGGCAGCGCGCGGCAGCTAACGTCTGATGACTTTAACCACCGTGGACCGCTCGCCTTTTCGGCCAATGGCAGTGAAATATTTTTTAGCGCCAACCGTAACGACGACTGGGAATATCAGGCACGCGAAAGCGATATTTTCGCGGTTTCGCTAGCAGGGGCAATACGGCAGATCACCGACACGCCAGGCCGCGAGGAAAACCCGACCCTGTCCCCAGACGGCAAACGCCTTGCATACCTGGCCAGCGACAATCAGCCCTTGGCATACCGCAATCAGGAGCTGATGGTGATGCGCTTTGGCGACGATCAGGCCGAAAGCCTGACCAAGCCGCTCGACCGATCGGTGGACCATATGGTGTGGGACAACCGTAGCCGCGGCCTTTATTTCCAGTATGAGAACAGGGGCACCAACGATGTGCGCCATGTCGATCTGGACGGCAACATGCGGGACGTGATCACAGGCCTTAGCGGCACCACGCTTGGCCGCCCCTATACAAGCGGTAGCTTTGACTTTAAAGGCGGCACGGTGGCCTTCACGCAAGGCAATGCCCAACGCCCGGCAGACCTGTTTGCCATTCGGCACAATAAAACCCGTAAGCTAACCAACCTGAATGAGGAAGTACTGGGCCATAAAACAATGGCCGACTTGCATGAGCTTTCCTACAAATCCTCGATCGACGGCGAGGAAATCCAAGGCTGGTATCTGACACCGCCAGGGTTTGATCCAACAAAGAAATATCCTCTCATTCTGGAAATTCACGGTGGCCCGCACGCAGCCTACGGTCCGAACTTTTCTGCAGAAATGCAGCGCTATGCCGCCGAAGGCTATGTGGTGTTTTATGATAATCACCGCGGCAGCACTGGCTATGGAGAGCGTTTCGCGCTGCTTCTCCAGAACAAATACGCCAGCGAATATGATTTCGCTGATCATAATTCAGGCGTGGATGCCATGATCGGCCTTGGGTTCATTGATGCTGACCAGCTTTATATTACAGGTGGTTCTGCGGGCGGCATCGCCAGCGCCTATGCCATTGGCCTCACGGACAGGTTCCGCGCCGCCGCAGTTGCAAAACCCGTGATCAACTGGATATCGAAGGTGCTGACGGCAGATAGCTATCTTTATCAGGTGCCAAACCAGTTCCCCGGCATGCCGTGGGATAATGTGGAACACTATTGGAAACGCTCGCCGCTGTCGCTGGTAGGGAACGTGAAAACACCAACCCTCCTGATCACAGGTGAGGCCGACCGCCGTACGCCGATATCCGAGACGGAGCAATTCTATCAGGCCCTGAAGCTAAGACGTGTGGACACCCTTATGGTACGTGTGCCGGGCAGCCCCCACGGTATCGCAGGCAGGCCTTCTCGCCTGATCGCCAAGGTGGAAAACATCCTCGCATGGTTTGAAAAATACAAATAAAGCGAACCTTTTGCACGAATAGCTCGTTTTGTCTGTTGGGGAGACCCGGCAGACAAAGGGAGCAGATCATGCAATTCAGGACACAAGCATCCATCACCATCGGCGCACCGGCAGACAGGGTCTGGGCAATCATCAGCGATGATTTTGGTGACATAGGCCACTGGTGCAGCGACCTTGCCGCCTCCAGATCAATTGCGGGGCCAGGCGGCGACAAAGTGACCTGCCGACGTTGCACCCCGAAACCAGGCGGCCTGTTTGGCCATCAGGATGTAGAAGAATATCTGGTGGAAAACAATGCCAGCATCAGATGCCTGACCTACAAGGCAACCAAAGTGCCCAAACAGTTCAAAAACGCCCTAAATCGCTGGTGTGTGGAAGAAGTGAGCGCGACAAAAAGCAAGCTTGTGATTTCGCCGGAAGTGGAAGTGACACCCCTTTTTGGCTTTATGTTCAAACTTGTTTCCGGGCGTTTGCTTAAACGCGTGCTAGAGGACTGCAAATATTATGCGGAGACAGGCACACCCCACCCACGCAAAATGCGACTGAACCAAATGTTGGGGCGCCCCCACTGATGACCTCCTGAAGGTATAAGGCCTGTTACTGGCCTAAAAAAATGAAATCAGCCAACATATATTTCTGCGTTTCAGGTCAGGCCACGACGACGTCAAGCTGACCTTCAATGGACGATTGCCTCCCACTTCTTGAGCTTGTCGACAAGGTGACTGCCTTACGCTCGGCTTCGCTCAGGCGACGGTAAATGCCATCCCTTAAATTGGCTTCCATTTCAGTGTCGAAATACATCTGCGACGTCAGCGGGCGGTGCCCCGGCGCAAAGACTTTGAAGTGTATGTGGCAGGCACGCCCCGGATAGATTCCAGGCTTGATAGTGCGAAAATCATAATGCCCCTCTACATCTGTCAACATCTCGCCATATCCCTGAAAATATTGATCGATTTGGCCGTCACTACCAACATGATGGTAGGTGCCATGTGTATCGCAATGCCAAAACTCCACCCGCGCACCGGGGATAGGGTTACCGGAGCGGTCCAGAACCCTGCCTTGAACTGTTAACTGATCACCCACAGCCGGCCTGCTACTGGTGCCAAACGCTGTCAGGTCATTATCAATATCGGCAGGTTTCTGGCGTGGGTAAAAAGGCCCTTCGGTTTGCCGCGGTGTCACTGTTGGCCCGCCTTGCGCCCAAGCATTGGCAGTCAACCCTACGATTGGCAGGGCGCAGCCTAATTGCGCCAGCAAACCTCTTCTGGAAAGCATTGGTTTATGCATAGTCGTTCCCCCGTTAATTTGTTATACAATAACAAATTAACGGCAGCGCACCACGTGGGCTTTAGTTTAGCGCGGCGAATTTACTGGCGCGCTATCGCCTCAATCATCACTTCGCGCATGGCTTTATAGTCTTTCTGGCGCAAGACCGCGCCAGCGATTGCCCGCTTCTGAGACGGTACATAAAGTACAAGCGTGCCCCAGAAACCTGAATGCTCGTAAAATGTCTCGCCACCTTCATGCCGTTCGAACACGCCCAGCCTATAGGGACTGTCAGCTGGCAGGCCGTCTGCGGACAACATCAAATCGAGCGTTTCCGCATTTTTGAAGACCTTACCCGAGAACAGGGCAGCGAAAAACCTGGCCATATCCTGGGTGGTAGAAACCAGCCCGCCGCCACCATAATGGTCCAACGTGGCGCTCCAGCCATGGGTGTCCTGACCTTGAAAATACTGGTGGGCGCGGCGTGCTTCGGCGTCCGGGTTTTCTTCCACCAACTCCCAATAGGTGTTTTCGAGGCCAAGATTTTCCAGCCCCAGATATTGGCGCACGGCCGCCGCCAGCGCGAGCCCTGAGCGTTTTTCAATGATATGCCCCAACAGCACATAACCCGTATCTGAATAACTGAATTTCTCGCCCGGCTTTCCAACGGGATCAAGCCAGTCAACTGCCCCCTGCACTTGTTCATCCCGTGTCCAATGATGGGTGGGATCAGCTGACAGGATTTCAAAGAATTTCGGCGAATGGGTGTGGTCCACAAGGCCACCTGTATGTGACAGCAGATGTTTTACCGTGATAGCCACCGTGTCATAACCATCGCTACGCAACATGGCGTCATATCGGGGAGCGATGTAGCTGTTGATGGATTTCGAAAGATCAAGTTTGCCTTCCTCCACAAGCCGGAGCGCCGTGGCCGCCACGAAGGTCTTGGTGACACTGGCAATCCGCACAGGCGTATTCTGGAAAAGTTTGTCACCAGCGTTGTCGGCCACCGCATCATCTTGCGTCAACATGTAGAAAGAGGCGTTTCCCTCTTTACCTGCGCCCCGAACAAAATCATCGGCCATCTTGCCTGCGCGCGCGGGTACCGCCACTACAGCCACCAGAAGCACAGCTTTCAATAGTCCTCGCATAATCGTCTCCTGTTTTTCTTATAGAAAAGCCGGGCAAAAACCCGGCTTTCTCGTCTCTCGCGCTAACGCCTATTTCTTGAAAGCTGGCGCCCGGCTGATGTCCTTGTACCGGTCTCGCAGTTTGGTTTGGCGGGATACAAGCGGTACTTCCTCGCCGCGGATAAACACGGCATCAGGGCTTGTCATAAGTTCAAGCGGATCACCATCCCACACCACAACGTCGGCGTCTTTGCCAGCCTCAAGCGTGCCGTAACTACCAGCCACTCCAAAGATCTCGGCAGGATTTTTGCTGATAGCATCCACCGCCGCATCCCACGGCATGCCCATGGCAACCGCGTTGCCCGCGCTTTGCACCACAAGTCGGCTGTTGTGTGTATCCGGTGGCAGGAAGGCAACTTTCACGCCTGCTGCATGCAAGCGCGCAGCGGCAGCACCTGTGTTTGCCAAAGTGTCAAAATCCTCCGGCAAATTGCGGATTGGATCCAACACCACAGGAATGCCCGCTGATGCCAGCTCGTCGGCCACCATCCAGGCTTCGGCACCGCCATGGATCACGACATTGATACCAAATCGCTTCTTGAGCGCGATGGTGTGCAGAATATCCTGCCTGCGCTCAACCGTAATCATGAGAGGCACTTCGCCTTTCATCACACGATCCAGCGCTTCCTTGCCACTGTCATACTTTGGCTTCTTGGCTTTCTTGTCGTCCTTGTCGCCGTCATTATCCTCGTCCGGGCGCGCATGCTCAAGCTTCGTGATGATCGCGTCCCACAAGGCCGCACGACTGCCAAAATTGCTGTTTGCAGACCCTTCATCCATATCAAGCGCTACATAGGCGTGGCGGCGAACAATCATGTCATCACCTGCCAGAGCAATAACAAGGCCTTGGCCTTCCCACATATCCTTGGATGCAGTTAAGCCAGCCGTTGCCCGTGTCACACCTTCAATGCGTGTGTTCGGGATAACCGGGCTTGCGGGATTGAAGGCATAATAGGCGTCCATGCCGATGGTGTTGCTGGCCTTCGACGCATTATGGTCTGTGATGTTGCCAGAAAGGCTGACTTCCCTGAGGCCAAGCTCGGTGCCTGCGGCCATAAAGCCCACAGTTACCCATTTGCCCGCAGCATCAACCGTGCGGTAGCCCTGAGGCACATCACCCCCTGCTGTTACAGACTGGATTTTGCCGTCGTGGATCAACACTGTTGCGTTCTCCACCTTGCCCTTGCCGCCATCAGTGAAGGCGGTGCCGCCCGTGATCGCAATATCTTCGGCGCTGGCTGTGCCGGCCATCAGGGCCATAAGGGATGCCCCCATAAGCGATTTCATGATGCTCATTTCACATCTCCTTCACCTGGCTGTCCAAGCTCGAAATCCATCACCGGCTGGCTGCTTGGATCAAGGCGGTCAAAGACCACTGCGCCGTCGACAAATGTTTTATCCGCCTTGGTGTATACGCTGAACGGATCACCTGACCACAGCACAACATCTGCATCCTTGCCCACTTCCAAAGTGCCTGTCATTTTATCAACACCAAGCGCTTTCGCTGGATTGAGAGACAGCCACTGCCATGCATCGGCCTTGGAAATATCAACACCTACCTTGCGGCCATCGGCAAGTGCCTTCGCAGCTTCCTGATTGAGCCGCTGGATGCCCTTGTCGTCATCGGAATGAACGATCGCGCAAGCCCCGGCCTTGTGCACAAACGGGATATTTTCGCGAATGCCGTCATAGGCTTCCATCTTGAAGCCATACCAATCGGCCCACATGCTGGAGCAAACGCCTGCATCTGCCAGTTTGTCTGCAATTTTGTAGCTTTCAACTGCATGATGGAAAGATGAGATTTTATAATCAAACTCTTTCATCACATCCAGCATGGTGCCCATGTCGTCCGCACGGTAGCAGTGCATATGAACTAGGATCTCACCGTTCAGTACACCAGCCAGTGTTTCCAGATTCAGGTCACGCTGGGGCGGCACCACATCGAGGCCGGCTTTGTAATCACGCTTATATTTATCCCAGGCGCGCTGGTAATCCTGTGCCTCGGCCCAAGCCTGACGGTAGCCAGCCACATTGCCCATGCGGGTGTGAGGGCGAAACTCGGGGCTGTTTTTACCAGCGCCATAAACACGTTTCGGGTTTTCGCCGCAGGCCATTTTCATGCCGTATGGTGCACCCGGAAACTTCATATCCTGTGCCACACGGCCCGGAACGTTTTTAAGCGTGACCGAGCGACCACCCACAAGGTTTGCCGATCCCGGCAGCAGTTGAAGTGCCGTTATGCCGCCTGCTGCTGCGCGCACATAACCCGGATCCTGCGGCCAGTTGGAGTGTTCCACCCACGCATCAGCGGTTACAGGATCACCCACCTCGTTACCATCAGAGTGCGAGCCCACGCCGGGGCTCGGATAAACGCCCAAATGGCTGTGGGTATCGATAATACCAGGGGTTACCCAGCGGCCTGCACCATCGATCACATCAGCGCCTTCAGGTGCTGCCACGTCTGCACCAACAGCCTTGATCTTGCCACCTTCCATCAGGATGGAGCCGCCATCCACACGACCGCCCTTCCCGTCAAGAATGGTTACATTGGTGATCAGGGTCGGTTTACTTGCAAGCGGCGTATAGCTTGAAGGAAACGGATCTTTATTAATTTCCACGAATTCGTCTTGTTCACCGCTTGGCTGGCAGGCTGCCAGCATCAGCCCCACAGCGGTAACAGCAAGGCCAGAACGCAGCCACGCAGGCCGCACAGGTGCTGTCTTCATTGCGTTTCTCCCTATTGCCACCTTGTCCCCGGGCGGCTTGTGTCGGCGGAGCCTAGCAAGCAGGTGATTGGGTGTCACCAAAAACAGGGGGGCCTCTTCCAAGCTGCGATGAAACGTGCCTTTCAAGCGATAAACCGTTTCGGCTTTTTGCAGCCATTTTGGTTTTCCCGCCTATAATAGGCACTGATTCTAACCCACTCGGGGATTTTGGTATGTTCAGGCGGCTTGTCATTTTTGGTTTCCTTCTGGCGATGTTGCCTCTGGCGATACATGCGCAGCCGATGGACCAACCCACACCACAGCAGCTTTTTGACGCGGCGCGCGAAGCCTTGGGCAATCCGGAAAAAGGGGTCGGCCTTGTGGAAGCGACTGCACAGGTCACAGTAGATGACCGCGCCTACAAAGCCCTAGTCAGCGGGCGCTTCAACAGCGACGAACTGGGTGATGCCACTTTCACGATGATCACACCCGAAGGTACCGTCACGTATGGTGAAACCGACGGCACGATCTGGTTTGAAAGCGATAAGACCGAAAGAAAAGATCTGTCCCCCGCAATGGCCATGTTTGTACGCGGGCACCAGTTTCACAGGCGCCTTCTGACACCTGAACTTGAATTCAAGGCTATCAACCCGGATGTGCATGAAGATACCTTCGCTGGCGAAAAGGTTTTTGTGGTGGAAGGCACCACCCATGCCGGGGCAAGGCTGAAATATTTCTATCACGTGCGCACAAAAATGCCAGTAGGCATGCATCTGACTGTGCAGGACAACAGCGGGGATCACCCGATGGACTTCACCTTTAAGGAGTGGCGCACATCGGCGGATCAAACGCTGTTTTGGCGCATTGATATTAACGATCGCGGCAAGATATTTGTCTATAAATACGACCGTATTCTGCTACTTCCATAGCAGTTTGGGGCTGATTTACACTTAGAGCTTGTCACCACTCCTCCCCCGATTTACTTTCTGATCAAATGCAGATCGGGGGATTTCATGCCACTTTTTATTTTAAGCCTGCTTGTGCAGTTATATTGTGCATACCATGTGGTCTCCACTGGCCGAGACAAATATTGGCTTTTCATAATCATTATTGCACCCGGCATTGGTTCAGCAGTCTACATAATCACGCAGGTCCTGCCGGACGCGGGCAATAGCAGAACAGCAGGCAACCTAAAGAAGGGAGCTGTCAAAATTCTGGACCCTCAACGTGAGCTGCGTGAGGCGCATCAGGCCTTTGACATGGTGGAAAGCACGGAAAACAGGCTTAGGCTTGCCGATGCCCTGATGACACTTGAAAAGTGGGAAGAGGCGGAACCGCATGTGCAATCTGCGCTGATGGGAGCCCACAGGCATGATCCTCATATTCTAATGCGCCTTGCCCGCATAAAGCTGGAACTTGGCCAGCCGACACAGACCGTTCAACTGCTGGATCTGTTGCAGGAAAAAAACAAGGATTTCCACAGCCAGGAAGGCCACCTGCTCTATTCCCGGGGATTAGCGGAATCTGGCCAGATTGATGCTGCAATCGACTCTTATCTGGCGCTGGTGGGATATTCCACCGGCGAAGAAGCCCGCGTTCGCTTGGGCTTACTCTTACAGGAAGCAAACAGACTGGAAGAATCCTCCCAGGTATTTCAGGAAGTGGTTGCCCGGATGAACAGAGGCACCCGTCACTATCGGAAAACCGAAAAAAAATGGGGGCAGGTCGCTGAACAAGCCCTGAGAGGATAATCGCCCTAACCACTCCTTAATCAATTTTTCGCACACTTCTCCTGTGTTGAAATATGCTGAAAAACATATTCGCCCCAATCATGGCGCTGCTGCGTCCTGGTCAATATGGTCAGGCGTGCGGAATGCCTGGCTGTTACTTGCGCCACTTTTGATTGCCGCCTTTTTGGCCCTTCCCTCACATGCTCAGGAAAATCGCTGCGACAGGGAAATCACTTTTGGTGTGATCCATTGGCCTCCCTATATTAACTGGCAAACCGAAGGCCTGCCAAGCGGGCTGGACATCGAACTTGTGAAGGCGATATTCGACACCGCAGGGTGCCGCTACCGTTTTATGAAGGTACCCTTCAAACGCACGTTGCGAGACATTGAAGACGGCCGCCTTGACGGGTCACCGCTGATCTCCCATACCGAAGACCGCGCCAGATATGGCCATTATTCCGTGCCGGTTCGCACTGAAGCCATCGGTGCCTTCACCCTCCGAGGACGAAAGGGCCCGAAGCCTGCCAGCTTTTCAGCACTTGTTGCGTCTGACCTGAAAGTAGGCGTGGTGCTGGGTGGTTGGTATGGCCAAGCTTTTGAAGCCGCAATGAAAGAGAATATGGCCTTTCGGTCGCGGCTAACCAACTTCAAAGATTTTGAAACCCTGTTTAAGGCGCTTGAGGCCGGGCTTGTGGACATTGCCATCAATGATGTGGCAGGCGGGCATTATGTGGCCAGACAACTTATGAAAGAATCCGAAATCGCGCTTCTTCCCTTCTTTGTCCACGAAAATGAGATCTACTTTTTCTTCAGCCGAAAAACCGTGTCCGTAGAGGATGTTGGCCAGCTGAACCTGGCAATCACGAAATTTCGGGCATCACCGGCCTACAACGCCCTGTTGCACCGTTACCTGACGGGCGCCTTGCCCTTGCAGGAGGCTGCAGCAGCACGCAATTAATCACCAATCGGGGGCCATTTTATGCTATAGTGTTTCCTTACACGGGGAATGATCATGAATACGCGAAAAGCCCTCTTCCTTGTTGTGAGTAGCCTCATCTTCCTATCCTTGCCTGCTGCAGCCGAAAGCGCTGCCTGCCCAAAAAAACTGGCCATCGCCTTCTTTGATTGGAAGCCGTATCACTATCGCGGCGAAGACGGTGAACCCACCGGTTTGGATGTGGAATTATTACGCGCAACCTTCGGTGCCGCAGGTTGCGATTTTGACCTCAAGCTGATGACCTGGAAACGAACGTTGCTGGCCATTAAGTTCGGCACCGTGGATGCGTCCCTTGGCGCCTCACGGCTGGCAGAACGTGAGCAATATGCCTGGTTCTCAAGGCCGTACCGCCGCGAAACCATGGTGATGTTCATGCGCAAGCCTGATCTGGGCTCTGACAATATCATGTCGCTGGCCGACGTGGTAACAGGTGAACACCGCATTGGGGTGCTGTTGGGCAGCTGGTACGGGGATGAATTTTCTGCACTTTACAAGGCTGATCCGGCCCTCCGTAAAAAAGTGCTCCAAACCCCGGAATATGAAGTGCTGTTTCACTGGCTTCTGAAAGACAGGGTAGATGTTGTTTTCAATGACCTGTTCAATGGTGTCCATATCCTGAAGACCATGGATGCCATGGACCAGATCGGCATTCATCCCACAGCCCTGAACGACGATTATATCCACTTCATTCTGAGCAAACTGACTGTCTCTGAAGCAACGGTGGACGCGATTAACGAGTCGATCGCAGCTTTCCAGCGTACTGAGGATTATGCCAAAATCCTGCATAAATATGTGCCGCCCGAGCAGCTCACCTTCATGCCGATGCAGTAAGCCCAATTGGGCTATTCCGGCAGGAAATCATCTGCCATTTCAGGCAAATGCTGCCTTGTGATCGCAGCCAGGGTGCCATCAGCACGAATGCCTTCCAGTGCAGCCTGCATCAGGGAAATAATGGCGTCGTCAGTTTGCGGGTTGAAGGCAAAATAATAGTGCGCATCTTCAAAGGCATGAACCACCTCAAAATCGGCGGTATTGTAACCAAGCTTGCCAAGCGCCCACAGGTAGACAATTTTCTCGTATGCCCAGAGATCAACACGTCCACGCGCCAGAAGGTGCGCTGCAAACATTGAAGAATTGGTATGCACCATGGAACTGCGGCCAAGGCCGGCTTCAAAAAGAGCCTGCTCACCTCGGTCATGCTGGACCACCGCATAGGTGAAACGGGGGAAGTCTTCAGCCCCCCGGATCGTGATGTTGGAAGACAGGCGGCTCACCAGCACGATATTGGAACGACCAATGGGTCCAACCCATTTGAACAGTTTTTCGCGGGCTGGTGTGCGCACTGTTGAGAACAACACTGTGCCCGGCCTGTTCTGTGTTTCCTGATAGCCACGCGCCCACGGCACCACCACGATGGTTGTCGGGGAAACAGGCACATTGGAGCGCGCCAGCATCTCCAGCAACAGATCAACAGAGAGCCCCTTGAGCTCTGCATTTTCTTCGTAATTGAGGGGTGGGTAATTTTCAGTGAAAAAGGTGAATTCGGAGAGCGCCGCACGCGTTGTGTCTTCGCCGCGGGCGGATACTCCGGCACAAACCACCGCAAAGAAAATGACGGCTGTCAGCATGGGCAAGCGCATAATCCACCCCTTCTCTGGCGGCATCACTCAACCCCGCCCTGACCGTAGCAAACTGTTATGAAAGGAGAGTTAACCCAAAGTGCACCTTACCCGGCGCAATCCTTGACCCAATCCTGGTTTTCTTCATAGCCAAGCACGACCAAGGCCTCGCCATAGTGCTCTGCAAACTTCTCAGCAGTTTCCCGGTCAAAGGCTGTTCGCCAGCGCTGAAGCGCACCCTTCGACGTGCCGTGGCTTCCGGTGCTTTTGGCGTCCCCCACCAATGAGTGCTTTTTGAATGCCTTGACGGCTGACCGTTGCTCTCGCCAGGTCAGGCCAAGCGATTTCATGAGCCCGCGGAAGGCGGAAAAGTCTGCGTCCTGCATCAGGGTTTCGTACCGAACCTCTGCAAGTGCGGCGGCAAATGCATTGGGTGATGCCATGCTTCTGTTGGTATGACCTGCTGCATGGTCCATTTCAAACCGGTACACATCCTGAATTGTATCAAGCGCATTGATCGCCTGCTGATAGCTTTTTCCGCCCAAGCTTTCTTGCTCGACGTGAAGCCAAGGTTCGCGCGCCTTTTGGTGATAATGAGCCCCGGAAATAACCACATCGCGCGGATCACGGATCATGCGAAAGCCGATAATTTTTTCAACCGGAATATCCGCCGAAAAATAGCAGTGATCATCAAAATGAATGCCGGGCTCGACACTGTCCCCTGCGCCGGTTTCGCGCAGCAGGTTTTCATGAAAAGGAATGTCCAGCTTTTTTGCAGCCGTGCCCATCACCTTCTTGATCCAGACAGTACCTGTCTTGTGGTAGGTGCCTACAAATAGGGTGGGATACTTCATACATCTGTCCTTTTCAGGCCTGCGGCTTTGGTTGCCCACATGTAGCGGCACTTCCGATAAAAGAAAAGGCCCGGACATATGCCCGGGCCAATTTCATTTGTTTTATGGCAGGCGTTAGTGAACGCCGTGCATGCCTTTACGCAGCAGAGGCGTAAGCACGAGGATAAATACGCCAACACCAACACTCAAGTAACCAATGGTCGTATAAACATCCATGGTGGCGATGATATCAAGCGTACCAGAGTCCGTACCATGACCGCCACTTCCTGTCAGGCTTGAGATCCAGCCCGCAACATAGTTGCCAAGCGCCGTGAAGAGGAACCAGGTCCCCATCAGCATACCAACAATCTTGGATACACTCAGCTTGGTTACCATCGAAAGGCCAACGGGGCTCAGGCACAGCTCTGCCAACGTCAGGGACAGATAGATGAACACCAACCAAAGGAAGTTCTTGTTGGTGCTTGCATCCAAACCCATACCCCAGGCGAACACCACATAACCAAGGCCAATAAGCAGCATGGCAATGCCAAATTTGGCAGGTGTGGACGGTTCAATATGCTTGTTGGCAAGGGCAACCCAGAGCCAAGCCATAACAGGTGCCAGCAGAACAATGAACAAGGCGTTCAAAAGCTGAACCTGGGATGCCAGAACATTCATACCCAGAACATTCAGGTTAAACTGCTGGTCCGCAAGCAAGGTCAAGCTGGCTGCCTGCTGCTCAAAAAGCGCCCAAAATACTGATTGAATGGCGATCAGAAAACAGGCAACCATCAGGCGATCGCGCTCGACTTTAGTACAGTTCTTAAAGGCGTAGATCAGGATAAGGGCAATCATCACAAACCCTGACACACCAAGCAGCTGACCAACAAAATTCTGATACTGCATCAGAAGCCAGCTTACGATCACCATCAAGATACCACCAAGATAGATCATAGTTTCCTTGTTGACGCCGGCGAAGGCTACTTCTTTCAATTCCGCAGGATTGGGTGGCTCGGCGCGACCATCCAGAAGCTTCTGGCCCCAAAGGAAGACCAACAGACCAAACAACATGCCGATCCCAGCCAGACCAAACCCGTAGTTCCATCCGTAGGTTTCGCCCACATAGCCGACAAGCGCCGTTGAGAACAAAGAACCCAGGTTGATGCCCATATAGAAGATGGAGAAACCACCATCACGGCGAGGATCATTCGGGCCATAGAGCGCACCAACGATAGTGGAAATGTTAGCCTTCAGGAAGCCAACGCCACTGATAATCAACGCGAGAGAGAAAAAGAAGAGGTTCATATAGAATGGATCACGAACAACCGTGTCGCCATCCATAAATGCTGCCGGACCATGGAAGCCCATCAACCCGTGCCCTGCCACAAGAAGGAGTGCACCAAATGTTACAGCCTTCCGGCTACCGAGATAGCGGTCAGCCATATAGCCGCCGATAATTGGCATCATATACACGAGGCCAGCATAAGCACCATAGATCATGCTCGCCTTTTCGGCGCTGAACAGGTGATATTTTACCAGATACAGAACGAGAATAGTGCGCATGCCATAATAGGAAAAGCGCTCCCACATCTCGGTTAGAAAACAGATGGAAAGGCCAATCGGGTGGCCCATAAGCTCCCTCTGCTGCGACCCTTCGGTCGATACAATAGTGTCGTCAGACATCTCTACCCCTTTTATATTTTCTCGTGGGCCGCTGATTTTTTTATGTGCGGCCACTCCCCAATATTTTTCTTTGGCTTTCTCTTGCTGGAAAGCATCCGCCTCTACAAACCACAAATAGCAGTGTGCTGGAAGCAAAATCGGCTCAAATAAGCCAATTTTCTAACGATAGATCAGGGATTGGAACAAGCTTAACGCAAGGAGCGCAAGGGTAGGAATGCGTCAACAATCAGTTCGGGCACTCCAAGCCTGACAGTCTCGGCCCGAAGGCTCCCGTCAGCCAGGGTCTGATTCACCCGGTCCGTGAAATATGTGACAAGTTCATCTGTTTGGGGTGACGCCTGGCACACCATGGCGTTTTTATATTCCAGAAGCGGGAAGTCCGGATCGTATGGCGGAATTTCCACATTCAACTGGCGAAAGGAAAAATAAATATCGGGCAGGCTGCCCAACATGCCGTCTCCGCGGCCTTCCAGCAGTACTTTCACCTTGTCCAGTTCGCTATCCACATTCCAGAAACGCGCCTGAGAGGTCCGGAAATTATGGTTATAGTTTTCACCCCTGATCTGGATCAGAAGCTTGCCCTTTATGCCCTCCATAGAGCTAATGGGATGCTCGCCAGGGCGGCTGAAAACATATGACTTTGAGATAAGGACAGGGCGGGTTTCCAGCAGTTTCGCCCCGTCTGTGTGCTGGTAGGACACCAGCACGGCGGGTTTGTTGATCGGATAGGCACACTCAGCATCGCCATAAAGTAGCTGCTGCAGCGCATCATCGTAACTGACAAACCGAATTTGATAATCTGCTTCCCTGCCCTGCATGGCAAAGCGAAACAGGTCAACAAACATGCCGGTACCATCTTCTTCTATTGTCGGGCCCCAAAGTGGCATGATCACCGTGACAGGCTTGTCGTCTGCCTGTGCCTGGGTTGGCATGGCACCACCCAACAAAGCGCCAACGCAAAGGCCCGACAGCAGGCAAATGCCCCCCGCCACGCCACGCTTCATTCCGGCCAAAACATACCGCCAAACAGGTGATACCAGCACTATAATCTCCGCAATCCTTGTCTTCACTGTAGGGGCGAAATACCAACCAGTGGTTAACGGCGGCAGCATTGTCAGCGCTTCCTTCCAATGTGGGCATCCAGAAAGTTGAGCGTGCTCTGGTAATAAATACGCCTGTCTTTCGCTCGGGTCAGCTGGTGCGCGGCACCCTCCAGCACGATGAAATTATGCTCACTTTCCAACCGCTCAAGAAACTCATGCATCAACTTGCCCTGAATGAAGGGCACGTTGGCATCTTCGGTGGCATGCAACAACAATACGGGCACCCGCACAAGATCAGCCCGGTTAAGCGGCGACCGCCGCCTGAGCGACCGTTTGGACAAACGCCCCTTGATACGCGGCACCGTCAGCATGTGAAACCGCCGCTGTTCGAGATACTCCACCAACAGATTAAGCGATGTAACCCCATTCAGGCTGACAGCGCAGCTGATCAGGTCATCGTCCCGAATTGCAGACCAAAGGGCTGAATATCCGCCATAAGAGCCACCCACAACGCAGATGTCGCCCGCCCGGGCATAGCCACCTTCCACCAGCCATTCAAGCGCGGTGCGGATATCATCCTGCATATCACGCCCCCATTCCACATAGCCTGCCCGCCGCCATGTTTCGCCATACCCTGAAGATCCGCGAAAATTGGGCTGAAGCACGCTATAGCCGTTACTGACAAGCCAGGTTACAAACGGGTTATAACCGCCCACTGCCCTCTTCACCGGCCCACCATGCACCAACACAACTGCACGGCCGGGCACGGCTGATTCACTGAAGATGGCGTGCATATCGCCTTTGTTCTTTGGCAAGGGAATCCAAACACCGTCAGACGATACAATCGGGGTCTGGTCTTCCGTCCGGTCATAGTGGATCGGGGTTATTGTTTCGGATTCCGCGTCAAACAGGAAATACCGGCTGGGCGCATTGATCGGACGATGCCGATAAAGTTGCCGCCTGCCGTCTGTACTGGAGGAAACGAGCGACAGCCCGGTCAACCCCAGCTCCGCGGCCATTTTCTCGATGCGCTCGCGATGATGCAAAGCCCACACGATATCCACAGGGCTTTCGTCCCGGTAGGTTGCGCCCACCGCCATATTGGTTTCCGGGTCCAGAATGGCCGCAACCATATCAAACTTCTCATGCCCGGCCAGGCGATCCAGAAACGCCCCGTTTTTCACATTCATGCGCCACAGTTCGCGGGTATCGCTTGCGTGTGACGACAATACAAGCGCCGTCGCACCACCTGTTTCTGCGGCTAGGATAGCAAGGGCGTCGCCATCGAAATAATCGCGGCTATGGATCGGTTTCCAGCTACCTTCAACCGTGGGTGCGTAGAAAAGATGCCGCCTGCCCTGAAATCCCTCACCCAACACAACTTCCCCGCCCGGGGATGCCCACCAGCGAATAATCGGTTTCCAGCCACTGATCAGCTTTTCACTTTCACCCGTAACTGCATCAACCCGGTAAACGGCGGGATAGCCGGGCACGCCCGGATCTTCCCATTGCATCAAAATTTGGGTTGGCGCATCAGGCAGGTAACTCAACAGCACCGGCGGTAGTTCATCAGGGCGCGGGCCCTCACCGTCAATCAAGGGGCGCAGACGCCTGATATGCGCGTCATACAGAACCAGCCCATATTCCTTGAGGCTGAGAAGAAGGCGTCCGCCGCCAACCCAGGCAAGCCAGCTAAGGTCATCCCTTCCGTAGGGCAGCACCTCTGCTTCATCAAGGCCACCATCTGCGTGCCAGACCACCATATCAGACCGATCACCCTCCCGCTTGAGGGCCGACAGGAAATGCCCATCCTTGGACATGGCCACCGCCGCCAACAAAGGCGGTCGGGTTAATCGGTCCAGCAGGTCAGGGTCTCCCACCGCGTGGGTGGGGGCCGCGGGCACAATCAACCCCAACGACATAACCATCACAAGGAAACGGATAACAAGCTTCATACCCCAAACCTATCACGCTATCAGGCGCTGTAAATATGCTATCGGTTCAGTGTGCGCTTGAACCATTGGCTAACTGACCTATTTATTTTTTAGACTCGCCGTTCCAGTAAATTTGAGTCACACTATCAGCCATACGGCAACATGTTCAGGGGGACAGATTGTCAACACAATGGAACAGCATCAAACCGTCAGATATTCTGACAAAACAGGAATCGCATGACCTCAGGCAACGATCTGACCTCATGGGGTTTTATCTGCTTGCCCACTGCTGGGGTATCATTGCTGGCGCGATGGCGTTATACGCCCTCTTCCCAAATCCACTGACGTTCCTGTTGTGCCTGGTCCTGGTGGGCAGCAGGCAGCTTGGGCTTGCTATCCTGATGCATGAAGGCAGCCATGGCATGCTTTTCAAAACACGCAATCTGAATGAATGGCTTACGGCGTGGTTTGCAGCGGCCCCCATGATCTTGAACATGGATACCTACCGCAAACGCCATATGGCGCATCACCGCTTCACCCGCACGGACGCCGATCCTGAGAATTATCTCTATACCCCTTTCCCGGTATCCAAGGGCAGCATGGCCCGCAAGATATTACGTGACCTGACTGGTATCGTTTTCCTGCGCACGCAGATTGGCATTTTTCGTTATATCTGGGGCGAGGAAGAAGGCAGATGGGTACGCCTGAGGGCCTTCTATGGCCGTCCAATCCTTTTCTATACGGCTGTGATTTCCAGCTTTTCCCTGGCTGGCAGGCTTGATCTGTTCCTCCTGTGCTGGCTTTTGCCGCTTGCCACAACGCAACAATTGTTCCTGCGCATTCGCAACATTGCGGAACATGCCACCATGCCAAGCCTTGAAGACCCGCTGAAGAACAGCCGCACCACATTGGTCAGTGCCTGGGAACGACTGACATTCGCCCCCTATTTCGTAAATTTCCATATCGAGCATCATATGCTGCCTTTTGTGCCCTGCTGGCGCCTACCCGAGGTGCACAAGCTGATGCTGGCGCGCGGCTTTGGCGAACGCATGGAAATCCGCAACGGATACTGGGATATCATCCGGCTAAATGCCTCGGCGTAATTGGCAGTCTGCTTCCCTCAAAACATCAGGGCCTAAATTTTTTCGAGGCAGTGTTTCACACGCCTAGGGTATAAGTGATAAAACGATCAATATAAATTCCTTGGGAGGGAAGATGTCTGTTTCCGGTAAGCGCGGCCTTTGGGCGGTGATCATCATTATCCTTTTGCCGTTGGCCTATTATGCCATCAACAAGGGGCAAGCCTTCTACCGCATGGCAAGTTACTATGATGTGGAACACATCACCGAGAACTACCGCCGCACCAAGGAATTTTTCGAAACCACGACGGTACGGGCCAGCGGCACCCCTTCGGCCTTCACCTATGACCTTGGCCCCATCACAGACACGTATGTCTATGCTGGTGAAGAACGTTCCATCAGCGCCTTGATGGACCTTACCGGCACCACAGGCCTGCTAGTTGCAAAGGACGGCACCATCCTGTTCGAAGAATATTATCAGGGCGAACAAGCGGATGATCGGCACATCCAGTTTTCCGTGACCAAGAGTTTCATTTCGGCGCTGTTCGGCATTGCGACCCATGATGGCCTGATCGACAGCATTGACGATCCCGTCACCAAATATCTGCCTGAAATGAAAGGCAGCGGATATGACGGCGTAACCGTCCGGCATGTATTGACCATGTCCACCGGTATTCGCTTCACCGAGGATTACGGTGACCTGACATCAGATGTGAACCGCATGTCCATGACCATTGGCACCGGCGGCAGCCTTGATGCCTTCGCTGCAAGCCTGAAACGGGACCGCGACCCAGGCACCTTCAACGATTATGTCAGTGTGAACACCCATGTCCTTGGCATGATCCTCAAGCGGGTGACAGGGCAAACAATCACCCAGCTTCTGGAAGAAAAACTTTGGCAACCCATGGGCATGGAACATGACGCCTATTTCCTGATTGATGGCAAGGGCATGGAAGTGGCAATGGGCGGGCTGCAGGCCAGCCTGCGGGACATGGCGCGCATGGGGCGCCTGTATCTCAATGAAGGACGCTGGGACGGAAAACAGATTGTGCCTGCCGATTGGGTGAAAGCCTCGGTAACACCTGAAGCACCCCATCTTATGCCAGGCTTTGACAATCCTGCGTCTGAAACGCCTTTCGGGTATGGGTATCAATGGTGGATTCCGACCAATCCGCACGATGACTTTTTCGCCGCTGGAATTTATCACCAGTTTATCTATGTGGACCCGACCACAGGTATAGTGATAGCGAAAACAAGCGCCAATAAAGGGTTCAACGATCCGGCCAACAAAGGGCAAAAGGACATGATCATCACCGCGTTTCAGGCCATCTCTGCTGACATCGCTGCACGTGAAACGACTGACCCAGCCCCGGAAAATGCTGGAAATACCGAGGCAGTTCCCACTGCCATCGATTAACGCTTGAGCTTGGACCCGCTCAAACCTTTAGGCTTGGCACGAATCGACAGAAAAGTGACACGGAGATACCGATGCCAAGCCTCGACCCAACAAACCCGGAGACCATCAGCCTCTTTGGCCCCCTTGCTTTGATTCTCATCGCACTTGTTTGGGGTTTTGCCCGCATCCTGTATCTGAACAAAACAGCTGGCGTAAGCGTTTTGGCGGTTCTTGGGCGCAAACGCAGTCTTGTGGAAACGGCGGCTGGCATTGTTGCCATTGTCTTGGATGTGTATTTGCTTGCCCGCCCCTTTTGGCCAGAACTGGATACTATGGTGGCCCTACAGCAGCATCCTTACATGCACTGGGGCGTGCCCCTGATGGCCTTCGGTATCCTGATCGCAATTATTAGCCAGGTCGATATGGGCAAAAGCTGGCGCATCGGCGTGCCTGAAGCGCTGGAAGAAGGCCAGGGATTGGTTACAGGAGGGCTCTATCAATTCTCCCGCAACCCCATCTATGTGGGCATCATGATCTTTGTCTTTGGGGCGCTTGTTGTTGCACCCGGCCCCCTGACACTCGCAAGCCTAGTACTCACCTGGCTGCTGGTGGGCAGCATTATCGCCAGCGAAGAACGTTTTCTGGAAACCGAATTCGGCGAAGCCTATCATTCCTACAAGGGCCGCGTGCGCCGCTGGCTTTAACGCCATTAAAAAAGCCGGGTAAATACCCGGCTTTCTGGCATCAGATTGTATGAAGAATCTATTCTTCTACAGTCGGCATAGGGGCGCCATTGGTGCGGCAGCCATAAACCATGCCCTTGCCTTCATCCTTCTTGTTAATCACAAAGCTGGATGTACCTTCAGGGCAGGAGAAGCGGTCACGATCACCATTTGGCAAGGTTACCGTGATGCTGTCGTGATCATCATAATCGAAATGACGATCTTCGCCTTCGATGGAAATTGCACACGCGCCCAATGTCAGGCAGGCGGCAGACAGAAAAATAGCGTTGATTGCTTTCATGGTTTTTTCCTCAAGCTGTCGTTGTCGTATTGCGCGGGCTTTTCGCTCGCATTTATTTATGGGCTTTTAGTAGCTTCAAAATGGTCAGAAAGCAACGGGAAACTAGAGGTAGATCAATGCCTGGGCATATGAACAGCAAGCATCTTGGCAACAAATTGCGGGAAGCTCATGCCTGTTTCCGATTCACCGTTCATATGGATACAGAGGTCACTTCTGATTGCAGCGATTGCCTGAACCATCGCCCCACGCATTTCAGGACTTAGGCCGCTGCCCATCAGCACCAGATCAATGGGCTGTTCCCTCAACATCTTACGAACCTGCTTTTCGTCAAACGCCACATATAATTTTGCATTGAACGCCTTCGCCGCAGAAAGGATTCCTTCCGGAATCTTTTTCCCCACACGACATATCAACACATGAATGACCGGTGTTTGCGACACGGTTCCTCCTAAAATCTTACCTCTAGCCCCACGCGCCAAAAGCGGCGCTGGGCAATTGTTTCGAGGCCGTCTGCTGTTATCGCCGATACCACCTTGGCGTCAAACAGATTTTCCACGGCGGCGGTTAGCGAAATATCAGGCATCAAATGATACTGCCCCCCTGCATTGATCGTAAAAATACCGCCAAGGCGCCGGCTATTGAGATCATCATCATATTGGCCGGAAGCAAATCGCCCTTCGATGTTCGCCGTCCAATCGTCAGACAGATCTGCTTTTGCGCTCAGCGTGAAACTATGCCGTGGCGTCTGAACAAGACGCTTGCCAACCAGATCAGGCATGGCCTCAAAAGCCGTAATCCGAGCACGGGCATAAAGATAGTCGGCAGACAGCGTCCAGCCCGGCTGCAAATCAAGGCGGGCATCCAGTTCGATCCCATCTGTGATGCTTTCGTCCACATTGGCGCGTTGCCGCAGCACACCCCCATCCGGTACAAAGCCACCAAGGGCAAAAAAGCCAGGGCCAAAGCCGATAGTTACATTGCCCACGCCATCTTTCAGCCAGTTGCGGTAATATGTGGCCGACAGTTTCATGGTATTCATCGGCTCATAATCAAACCCAACTTCAACGCCGTATAGTGTCTCGGGCGTCAGGTTAGGATTGGCCTCGGTTATATCGTTCACCACGCGGAAGGGGCGGTAATATTCATTGAGCGTGGGCAGGCGCCACGTTTTATAGGCCGCGATGCGCATGTCGATTGCGCCAGTGACGGGCACTACAGCTCCCAGCCTTCCTGTCCACTCACCCCCACTACGATTGGGGATATCGTCTGACCGGTCAGGAGAGGCAAACCCCGGAAAACCATTTTCGATATTATACTCGTCGCGCACGCCACCGTAGGTGCGCCAGCGGTCGTACCGCAGTGTGGCTGACACATCGCCCCAATCCACTTCGTGGCTATACTCGCCATAGAGGCCAAGCGTCCATTGATCCCCGCCCGCCCGACGCTGGCGTGTGAAACCGGCGCCCAGATTACGAAAGCGTTCGTTTGTCTCCCCGCTCATGCGGCGGCCATCGATCCCAAGTTCAAACCCCTGAAATTGCACCCGTGCCAAAATGCCTGCGCCCCAAGCGGGCACATCATACTGGTCCAGCACCGCTCGTTCACTGGTGCGATCATCACGGGCAGAAGCAAACACATTGTCGAACTGGCGGTCACGGTAATAAAGTGCGATTTCCCATTCGGCGCCGGAATCATTCAATTTGTCGTGCACAATCCGGAGCGAGGCATCAATAGCCTCTGTTTCGTTGACGGCAAGCGACAATCCGTTTGTGCGGCTTTCCGAGAAATAGGCTAATTTGGCCAGGACGTGCGTTTCTCGCCCCACCGGATTATCCAAGCCGATTTCAGCCCGTTTGGTCGTGCTTGCAGCAGGCACATCCACAGAACCTCGATCCCCTTCACCAAAGAGGTAGGCGCCCGCGGTATCGGAAAAGCCTGCCGAAAAAGTGAGCTCGCCAAAATCAGTCCCATGTCGCAGCTTCAGATCAGCGGCCATCGTCTCGCGTGCGCCAAAGGAAATATGCCCGCCGTCGGTTGTTCCCGTGCTGATTTCCACTGTTCCTGCCAGCGCCTGCACACCATAAGTTCCCGGGCTGCCGCCCTTGCGTATATTCACATTATAGACGTTCGCCGCTGGTAGTGCCGACCAATAGACCCAACCACCAAAGGGATCATTCTGTGGAATACCATCAAGAGTGACAAGCACCCGGCCAGCACCGTTTGCGCCCACACCGCGCATACTCAGGCCCTGTGTGGTTGGATGCGCGGTTTCGCTATTTGCCCGCCGAAACAGGGTCAGGCCCGGCTCAGAAGAAAGAAGTGTATCAATACGAGGGCCAGCAAGAGACGGTTTATGAAGGCGAACCAACTTTTGCGATCTGTCCCTGTGGGGTAACCGCGGTGCCGTGACAGCGATTGCTACGAATTCATGGGATTCCAATTCCTCACCCAGATTAGCGTCCAAAGCCTTTAGGGATTTCCTTTTGCGTTTGCCTTTGGGCTTGGAACCCTCATGTAAATGACTGCACTCCTCGATGGGATCACAATCATTGAGGTCTTCTTCACTTTGGAAGTCGTTCGCTGCTGCGCTAGTTGCGAGGGCGGCGGTCGCGGACGTCGTCAGAAGTGACATAGCCGCCATTGTTTTCAAAATGTGTGCGTACATACGTGGCAATCAAGGCAATATCTTTGTCGGAAAGATGCGCGAAAGACGGCATCTCGTTTGAATAATCTTCGTCCGTGGGCTTCATGGCCGCGCTACCAAACAGGATCATATCGATCACGCCCCCAATGGGACCGTTGGCACGCGGTTTATCGATCAGTTCGGGCTGCATCATGGGCACCCCTCCGCCATCAAACTGGTGGCAGGCTGCGCAATGTTCTTCATAAAGCGCCTTGCCCCTGGCTTCGCGCGCATCCTCACCAAAAGCCGCGCCGGAAACCAGCATTGCGGCGATCATCCCGATTTTAGTTGCCTTCATATGTCACCCGATAAATACGCCCGCCTGACATCAGGCTGGAAATATAAAGCGCCCCGTCCGGTCCTTCAGCAAGGCCCGTTGGGCGGTGTTTTGCATCCCGCGGGCTGTTGACAACCTCCATGCCGGGGAACCCGTCTGCAAAGGTTACCCAATCACCCGTGATATTGCCTGCCGCATCCATCGGCACGAACACAACCCGATAACCAGCCTGCGGCATGGGGGCCCGATTCCAGCTGCCATGGAAAGCGATCAGTGCACCATAACGATATCCGTTTGGCAGGCCTTCGCCTTTGATGAAGATCAAATCATTTGGGGCCCAGTGGCCAGGAAAGGCGATCAAAGGCATCTGCCCACGATCGGTTGTCTTTTTGCCGTCCCCGCCATACTCAGGCATCAGGACACGGCTTTCGATGCTGGCATCCACATACCCATATGGCCAACCAATATCAGCGCCGCGCGGTACGCGGTGAAATTCTTCTGCGGGCAGCTCGGCGCTCATTTCATTGCTATAGAGATCAGGGAAGAAGCTCGCGAGCTGGTCCCGCCCGTGCTGGGCAATATAAAGGCTGCCTGCTGCGTGGTTCCAATCGATCGCCATGGCGTTCCGGATGCCGGTGGCATAGCGCTCGCCATCTTCCTGTTTCTGGCCGGGGCGGTTTCCGTCAAATCGCCAAACACCACCAAATTCTTCAAGGATGGGGCATGGGTCCATGCCCGGTGAGCCCTTGGTGCGCATTTTTTCCATGCAGGCGTTGGATGGCGCACCAATGTTTACATAAAGGCGGCCACGCGCATCAAAGGTAAAGGGCTTGTCGGAATGCTGGCTGCGGTCTTCCATGCCGCTGACAATAACCTCGGGGTCACCCTTTGGCGCGCCTTCCTCGGGCAGGTCCCAGCGAATGATATAAGAATTGGTGCCATAGTAGATTTTATCGCCATAGATGCCCATACCGGTGCCGGAAACGCCAGCCGCAAAATATTCACGCAAATCCGCTTTGCCGTCACCGTCTGTATCCTTCAGCGCTACTGCACCAAAACCATCTATTTGTCGGCGCAGCGCCACATAAACCCAGCCGCTTTTCGACACAGCCATATGGCGCGCGCGCCCTACCTCATCGGCAAACACTACAGATTTGAAACCAGCAGGCACCCGGATGCCTGTTTCGTCGCTCATTGGGGCTGAAGGGTCCACGCCCAGGCCTTCAGCCTGCGCAGCCCCAGTGATCACAGCGCCCAGAAGGGCAATCGCCGCCAGTTTTTTCATTAATGTGTCCTCCGCTGAATTCTTGCCCATAGCTATAGCGCATGGCTATGATATTGGAAACCAACAAGACAGTGATCGGGATGCGGTCACTTGCCAGAGGCCTGCCATGAAAATCGAACAAACCGTCACACCGCTTGAGTATCTGCCTGCCCTAAAGGACATGCTGATCCGCACTGTGGCGGAAGGGGCCTCCATTGGCTTTCACCCGCCAGTGCCAGAGGCGGAAGCAGAAGCATATTGGCATAATGTGCATGATGAGGTGACCGCCGGCACCGTTCTGATGCTTGTGGCCCACGTGGGAGACAAGGTGATCGGCAGTGTGCAACTGGCCCCAAGCGCCAAGGCCAATGCACCTCACCGCGCAGAAGTGCAAAAACTGATGGTGCATCCGGATGCCCGTGGCATCGGCGTTGGCCGCAACCTGATGGTGGCCCTTGAGGCACTTGCCCTTGAAAACGGGCGTACGCTCCTCATCTTGGATACACTGACGGGTGATATTGCCGAAGGCCTCTACACCCGGCTTGGCTATACCCGCGTTGGTATGGTACCCCGCTACACGATAGAAGTGGACGGCAGCCACGGCGACACCACTTTTTTCTACAAACACCTGACCCCAGAGGCCTGATTTTATGCCCTTCAATACTGCGAACCCCGCCACATACGACCTTCTGATGAACCGCCGCAGCGTGAAAGCGAAGGACATGGTGGGGCCGGGCCCCGACCGCACGGCGATGGAAAAAATTCTGTCCGCCGGTATGCGGGTGCCGGACCACGGAAAGCTGAACCCATGGCGTTTCATTGTGCTTGAGGGCACAGACCGTGAAAAACTGGGTGACCTGATCGCGGAAGGGCTCGTGAAGGAAGATGAACGGGACCCCAAGATCGCAGAAAAAATGAAAGGCTATGCCAGCCAGGGCCCAGTGCTTGTGGTGGCCATTAGCTGCCTGAACCCGGCCCACAAGGTGCCGCTGATGGAACAGGAGCTTTCCATCGGTGCAGCGTGCCAGAATATTCTGGTGGCGGCCACGGCGCTTGGATACGCCAGCCAGTGGCTTACCGGCTGGGCAGCCTACAGCAAAACCGTGGCGGATGGCCTAGGCGTTGGTGCAAACGAAAAGATCGCGGGTTTCCTTTTCTTTGGTCATCAGGACCGCGAACCCACCGAACGCCCGCGCGCCGTGGAGGCAGAGCATATCACCTGGGGCTTCCCGGGCTAATATGATGAAAAACGTGATAGCCTTATTTGGTTTTCTGATTGCGGCGACAGCCTTGCCCGCAAACGCACACAAAGTCGAACTCGACTTTTTCGGTGAGCCCAAGCCGGACCTGACACCGATAGAATTCCCGTTCGCCAATCATGTACCGAAGGGCGTTACAGTTGGTAATCCCGTGTTCGGACCGGATGGCAAGGAATTCTATTTTACCGACAATGAAAGCCGCGACATCCATGTGATGACCCGCAGTGAA
Source organism: Alphaproteobacteria bacterium (assembly GCA_013372975.1). Classification (GTDB taxonomy): domain Bacteria; phylum Pseudomonadota; class Alphaproteobacteria; order Sphingomonadales; family Kordiimonadaceae; genus Kordiimonas. The sequence goes on along the minus strand of JABXIS010000011.1, from coordinate 50,980 downwards.
AGTGGCTGGAGCAAGCCGAGGCGCGCCAGCTTTGCCGATCAGGGGGACAATTATGAACCCTATCTGGCGGCAGATGGGTTATCGCTATATTTCATTTCCACCCGCGCACCGGGCACACCACCCTACAATGGCCGCATCTGGCACACCAGCCGCGCTAGTACAAACTCCCCCTGGCAAGCCCCAACCCTGGTGTTGGACAGGGTAACTGACGCTGGCTTCTGGTATCCGAACGAAGGGGAAAAGGGAGTGCTCTATTTTGGCGCAACGCTGGCAGACAGTTTTGGGGAAGGCGACTTTTACCGCGCGAAAAAGTCTGAGGATGGCTGGCAAATCCACCACCTGCCCGCACCTTTCAACACTGAAGGCTATGAGTGGGACCCGCTTATCAGCCCGGACGGCAGCTATATGATGTTCCAGTCAGAGCGCGCAGGCGGCTTGGGTGGCACGGATATATACGTCAGCTTCAAAACCGGGGAAGAGTGGGGCACGCCCATCAATCTGGGCAGCACCATCAACACACCTGAGTTTGAAACAGCCGGCAGCATCACCCCTGACGGAAAATTTATGTTCTACACACTGGTGCCCGACGAAGGAGCCCCACGTATCTATTGGGTCAGCACGGACGTGATCACCCGTTTGCAGAAAGGGCAAGATGCCAAAGCCGATTGAATATCGCCCTGATCCAGCTTTCCTCACCCTTGGTGAAGGTTTTGCCGACGCAGTCGAGGCCGCTGATTTTCCGGAAACAACTTTGCGTTACAGGAACGACCGGGCGGCCAAGTCAGTTGGGCTTGATCACCTGTCAGACGAAGCGTGGATCAGCCATTTTGGCCGCTTCACGCCGCTTGAAGGCAACCTGCCTTCGCCCCTTGCTCAGCGTTATCACGGCCATCAATTTCAGGTTTACAACCCCGAGATCGGTGACGGCCGGGGCTTCCTGTTTGCCCAAATGCGGGACCATGAGGGCCGGTTGATGGACCTTGGCACAAAGGGTAGCGGCACAACGCCCTACAGCAGGTCGGGTGATGGGCGGCTCACGCTGAAGGGCGGTGTGCGCGAGATTATGGCCACCGAGGTGCTGGAAGCCCTGGGGGTAAACACCTCCAAAACCTTCTCCATCATCGAAACCGGCGAAAGCCTGATGCGCGGGGATGAGCCATCGCCCACGCGGTCTGCCGTGATGGTGCGACTGAACCACGGCCACATCCGCATCGGCACCTTCCAGCGCCATGCCTATTTCACCGACACCGAGCGGCTTGAAAAGCTGGTGGATTATTGCCTGAAATATTATTTCGACACCGAAATGAGAGGCAACATTACTGATCGGGCAGTTTATTTCCTTGGCCAGGTGATGGAACGGGTGGCCGTGCAGGCCGCTGAATTGATGGCCGCCGGGTTTGTGCATGGTGTTTTGAACACAGACAATATCAATATCTCGGGCGAGGTGTTTGATTTTGGCCCCTGGCGATTCCTGCCGCAGATGGACCTGTCGTTCACCGCCGCCTATTTTGATGAAACCGGTCTCTATGCCTTTGGCCGCCAGCCCGATGCGCTCCACTGGAACATTTACCAGCTTGGTGGCGCACTAGCGGATATCTGCGATGAACAGGCACTCAAAGACACGCTTGCCCCCTTCCCCGGCATTTATCTTGCAGCCTTAAGGCAAAAGCTGATTGCCCGTATGGGCATCAAACCAAAGGACAACAAAACTGACGATGCGCTTCTGACACTCGTCAACAATTTCATGCTGAAGGAAAAATTCCCTTACGAGCGTTTCTTCTTTGACTGGTTTGGCGGCCCGATCAGCGAAACACGTGCCATGACCGGGCCAGAGGGCGAGCGCTACAAGGCATATCCTGACCTGATGGACGCGCTGAAAAGCTACAGCCCCATCAGGCCAGACGCCCTGTCACATGGCTATTTCCACGGCAATGCCCCCTGCACCATGCTGATCGATGAGGTTGAGGACATCTGGAGCCATATCGCAGAGCGTGATGACTGGGCACCCCTCTATGCCAAGATTGACTGCATCCGCGCGATGGGCGAAGCGATTAATCCTGCGTAACGGCTAAACCTTCTTCCGAGCTGAATTTCCGAAGAAGGAAATAGAGCAACAAACCGACCGGGCCGAATATAAAAGAGAACACCAAACACGGCAGCAGTTTCCAGTGCGCGAGGCCCAGGCGCGCGCCGTCCCGCGCGATCCATGCCCCGATGAACAGATCAAACACCAGATAATGCACCCAGCCAATCAGTACGCCATTCGGGTGGCTGAAAAAGGCGGACACCTGCTGGGCTGTGCTCATGCCGCCATCTTCCGCCCCCACACCAAAGAACATCGATCGCCCCAAAAGCATAGCATACAGAAGCCCATAGCCGAGCGGATAGAGGCCGCTATGCACCAAGCGATTGGTGATTTTGGCCTTTGGTGCAAACACCAAGAGCAGCCAGGCGGGCAAAACACCTATATTGATCAGGCTATATGCGGTTTCATAATTCATATGGGCTTCCTCTATTTAGTGCTGCAACTATCGTCCATCACTTGGATGCTGTCTTGTTTCACCAGTTCCCATTGCACAAGCGGAGCCTTGGCGATCAGTACGCTATCCTGCCCGAAACCCTTTCACGACCGTAAAAAAGGTTAGTCCGGCGATCGGTTTTCAAATGAAAAGCCTATCTTCAAGCGCGAAAGAAACGCCAGTTGTTCATGATCCAAGGCCAATCCGACGAATTCTGTGTCATACAAACTAACGATTAACCAAACAGCACCACCTTCCGAGACATTTTTATGTATTTCATCCTCGAGCCCAGCCAGCGCAGGCATATGAATTTTTAGTCGTTCGCCAATTCTTATCAATCGCTTGTCTTCTAGACGATATCGACACCGATGTTCGTGATAGACGCCATGATCTCCAGATGGCCGCTTTTCGCCCTTCCGTTTCCAATCATCAGGTTCAAATCCCAAATGTGTTGAAATACGGGTAACGTCCAAACTAGGCCCCACCAACTGAAGTTGAATGGAGGCGAGCATCTCAAATTCCATAGAAGTTTCCTATTCCTCGGCCACATCCGGCCACAGGTCAGCCATGGATTTGCTCTGGCCCGGCCGCATCACAATCCGCGCATGTTTACGCCTGAGCGCACGCGGTTCCGACACACCACAACTGTGGGCAATGATGGTGATCTCTTTGGTCATGTTTTTGGCATAATGCGCCACCCGGTCTGCCTTGCTTTCGGGCACAAGCCCGCGCTGCAAACGTTTGTCATGGGTGGTAACGCCAGTGGGGCAGGTGTTTTTATTACACTGAAGGGCCTGAATGCAGCCAAGCGCAAACATGAAGCCCCGCGCGGTATTCACGAAATCTGCCCCGGCACAGAAGGCCCATGCCACCTCAGACGGGTTGATGAGTTTGCCCGACGCAATCACTTTCACCCGGTCCCGTAGGCCAAAGCGGTTCAGGCAATCCACCAGTGTGGGCAGACTTTCCCGAAGCGGCATCCCCATATTGTCGATCAGGCTCATGGGCGCCGCGCCTGTGCCGCCATCGCCACCGTCAAGAGTGATAAAGTCAGGGGCGCTTTCCGCGCCGCGCTTTTTTACGGCTGCGAACAAGTCTGTGAGAAATTCGTCTCCACCCACAACCATTTTCAGACCCACGGGTTTGCCTGTCACCTCACGCACATGGATGACCATATCGAGAATGTCATCCACATCGTTCATCTCAAGGTGCCGATTGGGGCTGATAGCCGCTTCACCAACTGGAATGCCGCGAATATCAGCGATCTCCGGCGTGACCTTCGCACCCGGCAAGATACCGCCTTTACCGGGTTTGGCCCCTTGGCTCATCTTGATCTCAAACATGCGTACATTTTCATGCGCTGCGATTTTTTTCAGTCTTTCATCATCCAGCTTTCCCTCGGCGTTCCGTACGCCAAATTTTGCCGTGCCGATCTGGAAGATCACATCGCAACCACCTTCCAGGTGGTAGGGCGACAGGCCGCCCTCGCCTGTATTCAGCCAGATGCCGGCCTTCTTCGCGCCCATCGACAGCGCCCGCACCGCGGGGGCAGACAGGGCGCCGAAGCTCATGGCCGAGATATTGAAAATGGAACTGGTGGTATAGGGCATGCGGCAACTTTGCCCGATGGTTACTGGCTCTGGTTTTGCTTCATGATGGTCAAGCGCCGGGAAGGCGCAATTGGCAAAATAGACCGTGCCTGCTGGCCTCAGATCCCGCGAACTGCCGAAGGCAACCGTACTGTCTACATCTTTTGCTGCCCGGTAAACCCATGACCGCTCCGCGCGGTTAAAAGGCATTTCCTCCCGGTCCATGGCAAAGAAATACTGGCGGAAAAACTCACCCAAATGTTCAAACAAATACCGGAAACGCGCCAGCACCGGATAATTGCGCCGGAGCGTGCTTTCATGCTGGGTTTTATCCCGCACATAAAGAAGCAAAAGGGTGAACACACCCAAGCCCACGGCAAACAAGAATAAGTATGCCAGCAATTGGAAAACCAAGGGTACGTTAGATGATATCTGATCCACGATTAGGCCCTCCCCCGGCCAATCAATCTAAATTTGCCCAAGGGAGAACCCTATCAGAAGCGACTGATATTGCTTACAAAAATCGGTAGCCTTTCGCCGCCACTATAGCGCAAGGCCGAGCAAGCCACCTACTTTGTCAAGCGCACCGTTAACCAGATTTGCCAAATTCTGCCTGGCCTCGATCGCCTCGTTCGCTGCGGTAACCTTGGCATCAATTTCCGCCGTGTCGGGCAATTCAGAAACATCGAAATCTGCCCAGGCGGCCGTCGTTTCCATCACATCAAGTTTGTTCTTGATGCTTGTCAGCTTGTTCCTGGCCACAATTTTTTGTGCACCGCTCAGGCTATCAAGCGCCGTTTCCAACTCTGCAATTTTTGCTTCAAGTTCTTCTTTTGTCATGATGTCCCCCTATGTCAGGCTGCCTAAAAGCGACGTGATCTCGCTGGACGTTGTGCCCACTTTTTCCATCAAGGCTTCAGCTTTCCCCAGCAGCACTCCTACTTTCGTGTCGCCCGTGATGCGCTTCAAGAACCCTTCGCCAGCCTGTTCTGAAACCAGATAATTATTCAGTGCTTTCTGGACCTCGGAAAGTTTGGTCATATAAGTGGCCAAGGCTTCCGTCTTCGCCTTGAGCGCGGTATAGCTCGCTTCCAGTGTCTGCTTTTCAAGCTGGGCATTTGTCGCCAATTGAGCCTGGCTTTCCAGAATCGTTTTGGCATCCTCGGCGGTTAATTGTCCCATTTCCGCCATATCACTGCTGTTGCTGGCCGTTGTGCTTGCGATCCGGGCCTCGATCCGGGCTTCAGCCTGCTTTTTCAACATGTCAGCGGCTTTCAGCAAAGCATCCGATTGGCTGGCGACAACGACAGCAGCCGTCTCCAGATATCCAACTTGCGCGGCAGACAGTTCCTTGACTTCCTTTGGCGTTCCACACGCAGCAAGAAACAAAAAAGCGCCGAACAGCATAGTCTTCCCATGCATGATTATTTCTCCCCCTTTTGAAAAACACGCAATGGTAGCACAAAATCCGGCAAAACCGGACCAAAAAGGGAATAGTGCTGTTTGGCTATTGGTGTATGGCCCCGGCCTCAAAGGCAGGAAGTATAAAGTTTTGGAGCAGATCGCGGGACTGTTCGTGCATACCGCGGCGGTTGTAATGCTCGGCTGTGATCACCACCACCATGTCCATATCTTCGAATACAACAACTTTGCTGCCACCGTTACCAGCCATGAAATAGGCCTTGTGCCCGAGCCCGGTGGTGGAGCTGGTAAATTCCTTGAGCCACCAAAGATAGCCATAATCCTGCGTGGTTGTGGCCTTGCGGTGGGCCTTGGTGCTTTCTTCAATCCAGCCTTCAGGCAACAGGCGCCGACCGTTCCAAATGCCACGATTGAGGGCAAGTTGGCCCAGTTTGCCAAGTGCACGTGCCGTCAGAAGCAGGCCACCACCTGCCTGTTCCTCCCCTATGGGGGATCGATACCATTCGTAATTCACGATGCCAAGCGGGGTGAAAAGTGCAGATGCCACAAAATCATCCAGGCTTCGGCCCGTCACCATCTCGATGGCCTGCCCCGCAAGGAAAACACCCGCGGTGCAATAGCGGAATGGCCCAAGACCCGACGCATCCCGCTGCCACCCGGGCATTGTGGGCAGATCCAGCACAAACCGCGTCCAGTCATCCCGTTCATGCATATGATCTTCATAGCCGGGCGTGAGGCTGTCGTTATCATTGCAATCAAACGCTGACGACATGGTCAACAAGTCTTTCAACCGGATGTCAGCCTTCGCATCAGACATATTCCGGATGGGCTCATAGGCGCCAAAGAGCGGCACCACGGCATCGTCCAAACCGGTGAAGGCACCCTGTTCGATCGCGGCACCCACAGCATAACTGGTTACTGTTTTGGTGACAGACCGCGTGTTGGTCAGATACTCAGGTTTGCCCGCGCCGAAATAGCGTTCAAAAACAATCTTGTCCTTGTGACGCACGATTACGCTGGTGATATTTTCAAAATCCCCGCGCGCGATGGCGGCAGCCATTTCGTCCATGGTGCCATTGGCATGAACGGCGGCGCTGAAAAAGCCCAGAAACGCCATCAGGCCTGAAATGAAAAACCGCACCATGTCCCACTCTCCCGAAGTTTGGCATAACCATAGTGAAGCCCAGGAATTTGTCGATAGTTAGATCAAATTGGCGAGATACTCGGAAGGTCAATTGATAAAAGAATGACCGCACTTGTGACAAGCATCCAGTGCCCGCGCTTCAATGACCGTTCCGTCATGTTCTTCAGAGTGCCGGATAAATGCTGGCGCGTCACATTGTGGACATTTCAACGAAACCTTAATGAGTGGCCCGCAGATCATGACCCAGCCAAAGATGGTCACCGCCAGCACTACCAAGATCCACAGTATTGGCATCAGTTCCAGATATATGATTCCCAAACTGATTATTGCCGGCACCAAAACGCCATAATCGGCTACTTTATGGACCAAGTTGAACCGCTGCTGCAGGGTCACGCCTGATGGTCCACTTCGGCGAACAGGCCTTCAAGCACTTCGAAGGGCAGCATGACGCTGCCGTGCCGTCCGGGGTGCTCCCACACAGGGGCCAGAAGCCCCAGCGTTTCCCACTTTTGGGGGAAATCAGCCTCGCCGGTTTTGACCATATGGCGGAAGCGCGCGGCGATATCTGCGAGCTCTTCATCACTCAGGCCCACAATATGCTGGCCAACAATAGCGGCGGTTGCTTGCCCCAGCGCACACGCTTTCACTTCCTGGCCATAGTCAGTGATCACACCGTCCCTGATGCGGGCATCCGCGCTGATACGGCTGCCGCAGATACGGCTGGTTTTTGTCACCGTCGCATCGGCCACCTGAAGCCTTTCAGTGTGAGGGATGCGGGTTGTCCAGCGCAGGATATCCGTGTTGTAAAGCTCTGTCATTGCTGCCCAAATCGTGATGAAGGGGGTAGCCCTTACCTAAGACGCCGTGGCGGAATTGCCAAGAAGGATTCTCACAATCGTGTGCAAATCTTGCGTTTCCCTTGAATTCCCGCTAATTCTGACCATATCTATCGTTGTTTCCAGAGGGCCTGCATTGCCCCGGAACCGATACCATAGCCAGCCTGAACGCGCCCAAAGGGCCATAAGGCTGGTCATCATCCACAGAAAGGAATTTTAGATGGATGCCGTACTTGAAAGGGCCGATACCGGCTCTGAACTGAAGGTAATCCCTGAGGACGCCCGTGGGGATACGGTCGCAGGTGATACCCCATGTGTGAAAAAGCCAAGCCGTGAAGAAGCCGAAGAGGCTGTTCGCACGCTGATCCGCTGGGCCGGGGACAACCCCGAACGCGAAGGCCTCCTCGATACGCCAAAGCGCGTGACCAAAGCCTATAAGGAATTTTTCGCGGGCTACGAAGAAGACCCGGCCGATATCCTTTCCCGCACCTTCGAAGAGGTGGCAGGCTACGATGATATGGTCGTCTTGCGCGGCATCAAGGTTGAAAGCCACTGTGAACACCATATGGTGCCGGTGCTCGGTAAGGCGCATGTGGCCTACATGCCGAACGGCAGCGTTGTGGGTATCTCAAAGCTTGCACGCATCGTAGAGGCCTATGCCAAACGCCTGCAAACCCAGGAAACCATGACCGCCCAGATCGCTGATGCGATCGAGACATACCTGAAGCCAAAGGGCGTAGCTGTTGTGGTGGACGCCACACACAGCTGCATGTCCTGCCGCGGTGTGAAACACAATGATGTGTACACCATCACCCGCCAGTTCCGGGGCTGCTTCAAGGATGCAGATCAGGAACGCCGCTTCTGGGATCTGGTGCGCGCGTAGCAAGCCCTAAACTTAAGCGGCCTTGCTTTGCGTGAGCTGCACACATATATAAACGCTGGGCCTCCAAAAGGCCCGGCGTTTTATATTAGCGGCAGTGCGTACGCGGTGGGGGAAACATGACAAGCATTCACGGTACTGAAGGCGACGATAGCCTGACGGCGGACGACTATGGGTCCTATGTATTTGGCCTGGATGGCAACGACACATTGGCCACTGGTGACAATAGCACCGTTTTCCTTGTCGGCGGCACAGGTGACGATCTCTATATCATCAATTGGGAAAGCGCCACGGCTGACAATACCCATTGGATGACTGTCACAGAAGCAAATGGTGGTCATGGATCATCTGATGGCAACGACACCATAGATATCAGCGCCATTGTTGGTGACGGCGATACGTGGCGTTTTGGCGGCGGCAGCACCTCCTCTGGCCTGCAAATCGCCGTATATGATCAAAATGGCAATAGAACCAGCACGATCGTTGTTGAGAGTCAATATACAGCCACGAGTGCCTGGCAGGTTGAGAATCTCGTTGTTAACGGCGAAACCTATGACCTAACCGCAGCAACTTCTGGCGCCAGATTAAACAGCCAGGTCTTTTATGGCGCCACGACGGGCAATGATGTCATCGTTGGTGATGCTGTAGCCGACTTCCTGCACGGGCTTGACGGTGACGACACCATCACCGCCAGTTCGCGCGATCGTGCCTCTATTTGGGGAGGCAACGGTGATGACCTTCTCTATGTCAATGGATACGATCAAAAGGTTTACGGAGAAGACGGCGATGACACCCTGATAATTGGCGACTTCGATTCTGTTTATGCTGATGCGGGGGCAGGAAATGACAATCTGGTTGGCAGCATCTATGACGACCATATGATTGGCGGCCTCGGCGACGACACCCTCCGCGGCAACGACGGGCACGACGTTCTTTATGGCTACAGCGGAAACGACCAGATCTGGGCAGGTGCAGGCGACCAGGGCAACGATAGCCTATATGGCGGCGCGGGCAACGACACTCTTGGTGGCGGTGCGGGCGACGATATCCTGATCGGCGACAGCGGAACCGACATTCTGTATGGCGGCGCAGGAGACGATATCCTTTACGGCAAGACAGAGAGTTCCAGCAGCGAAACCGAAAGCAACCAGATTTGGGCCGGAAGTGGCGACGATATTGTTAAGGGCGCCGATGGTGGCGATGCGCTGGGCGGCGGTACCGGAAACGACCGCATCACAGGCGGTGACGGCAATGACGTTATCTATGCCGGCAAATCAGGCGCCGACACCCTCAAGGGAGCGGGCGGCAATGACGCCATCTTCGGCGGAACCGAAAATGACCTGATTGATGGGGGCGCGGGCGCCGATGAGATATACGGCGGCAGTGGCGACGATATCGTAAACGGCGGCAGCGGTGACGACACCCTTTATGGCGGTAGTGGCGATGATACCCTGACGGGCGGCACAGGCAACGACACCCTGCGCGGCGGCGATGGCGCTGACCTGTTTATTTTTGAAAGCGGAGACGGCATCGATGTGGTTGGCGGCTTCAGCCTTGGCGAAGACACACTTGACCTTTCAGCCACAGCAACTGACTTCACCGATCTTGCCAGCGTTCAAGCTGCGGCATCTGAAAGCAATGATGGCCTATTGATCGACCTGGGCGGCGGAGACAGTGTGCTGCTGCAAGGTCTCAGTCTCGCCGATTTAGTAGATATGTCCCTGCTTCTGTAAACTTTTCATCCATCAAGGGCTTGATGAAGCGGTATGATCGTAGGATCATGCCGCTTTATTGTTTTCGAGAGTGACCGATGACCAAAATTCAGTTTGCAGATCGGGCTGACAGGAAGGCCGTGGAAACAGGCACAGCCTTTGCCCCAAAATTTGACGATCGGGGCCTGATCCCTGTTGTAACCACCTGTGCAAACACAGGCCATGTCTTGATGCAAGCCTGGATGAACGCCGAAGCCATCGAGCGCACCATCGAAACAGGAGAAGCGCACTATTTCAGTCGGTCACGTCAGGAACTTTGGCACAAAGGCGCCACATCAGGCGAATTTCAGGTTGTTAAAGATTTCCGCACAGACTGTGATCAGGATGCCTTGTGGCTTGTGGTGGAACAAAAAGGCGGTAAATGCTGCCATGTTGGGCACCCAAGCTGTTTCTACCGCAGCATTCCTGTGGGCACCGCCGTAAGCGACACCAGCCCGCCGGACCTCATGTATGATGATTAGGTTTCTTTTTGCCTTTGTGTGCCTGATGTCCCTGCCCTGCCTTGCTCAGGAGCAGGAAGCAACAGATACGCCCGCGGAAAAACTGAAGAAAATGCAGGCCGTTGAAGGCCGCCTGCCGGAAGATACCGTAACCAGTTTTGCCCGCCGCGTGGTCGACAGCACAGAGGCGCCCTGGAGGACAATTGGCAGGGTTAACGTGGGTGGCAGGGCCCACTGCAGTGGGGCACTGGTGGGTCAAGCGCTGGTACTTACAGCAGCACACTGCCTGTATTCCAAGCCTGCAGAACGAATGGTCGTGCCGGCGATACTGCATTTTGTGGCAGGTTACAGTAAGGGGGAATATCAGGCCCACTCACGGGTAAAAGCATACTATGTTCCGCCCAAATTTGACGGAGGACGCGGCGAAACAATAGAAAATCAGCCGTTCGACTGGGCCCTACTGGAACTGGCCGATCCGATTGGCAAAACACTGGGTTTCATTCCACTGCACGAAAACTTACGCGCACAGGAAAAAGCCAAACAAAAACCACCAACCCTGAATTCGCCGATCGTGCTGACAGCAGGCTACCCGGGAGACCGGGCGCACGTGCTTTCGCTTGAGGAAAATTGCCGCATCCTGCGCCCGCTGTTCGGGGGCCATGTGCTGATAACAGACTGTGTCGCCATCAAGGGAGACAGCGGCGGCCCAATCCTGCAAAAAGTGGCAGACGGTTATGTCATCGTGGGGGTACTAACAGCTGCTACAAAGGTTGGCCATAAAGTGGCCAGCATGGGCACCTCAGCTCTGGCCTTCCGTGACAAATTGAAAGAAAGATCAGGCCAATAAAATCCCTAGAGGCCGCCACCAACCCTGAGAACGGCACCCGTCACATATCCGGCTTTTTGTGACAATAGCCAGGCAACCGCCTCAGCAATATCACTTGTGTCCCCAACCCGCTGCAACGGCGCAGTAGCCGCGACCATCGCCGGCCGATCCGGATTGCCTGTCTTTTCATGGATCGTAGTGCCAACCGTGCCAGATTGCACCGAATTGACCCGTATCCCTTCCGGGCCAACCTCCTTCGACAGCCCAACAGTAAAGGCATCAAGTGCTGCCTTTGACGCCGCGTAATGCACATATTCGCCAGGACTTCCAAGCGTCGCGGCAATTGACGAAATATTCACAATAGCCCCGCCATGACCTCCATGCTTGGTCGACATACGCCTTACGGCTTCGCGGGCACATATCATAGCGCCAGTTACATTGACGCCAAAGACCTTCGCAATTGTCTCAGAATCAAGGGCGTCAAGCCTGCCAGCTTTCCCCAGGATTCCGGCGTTGTTCACCAGCCCGTCCAGCGGCCCAAGAAGGCGATCACTGGCTTCAAACATGGCAACAATCTGCGCTTCATCAGCAATATCGGCTTGATAAACCATGGCGTTCACGCCTTGGCGCCTACATGCTTCGGCCACATGCTGGGCGTCCGCTTCGCTATTTGTGTGATTGATGCAGATATCATACCCCTGCGTGGCTAAAAGCCTGGCCGTTTCTGCGCCAATACCCCTGCTGCTTCCTGTAATAATTATCGCGCCCATGATCCGCTGCTGCCTTCAACTATCCGTACACAGGGCAACTGTGGACAAGGTTTAAAGGGAAGTCCAGCAATCAAAAATTACGGATCAGGCGCGCAAATCTGCCGCCGCCGTGTCTGGGGCTTTACTGGTAAACTCTTCATATTCTTCAATACTTTTGGGCATGCCAGTGAAGAACCCTTGCACTTCATCGCCGTGCTCCAACCGCAACATGGCAAGCTGGCTTTCTGTTTCCACCCCTTCTGCAAGCACTGGAATATCAAGGCCATGTGCAAGGCCGATCATGCCTTTCACAATCCCCAACGCCTGCGGGTCAGTCTGCAGATTCATAATGAAGGACTTGTCGATCTTCAGTTTGTCGAACGGGAACTGCCGCAGATAACTGAGCGAGCTATAGCCTGTGCCGAAATCATCCATTGCCAACAGCACACCAATCGCCTTTAGCTCACGCAGCATCTCAAGCGCCTGTTTTTCATCCTCGATCAACACGCCTTCTGTGATCTCAAGCTCCAGACGTTTTGGCGAAAGGCCATATTTTTTGAGCACAGCTGCCACCTTGCGGCCAAGGTCATCTTCCAGAAACTGGACAGGCGACAGGTTGATAGCAATGCGCAATGGATTGTCCCAGCTGGCGGCTTCGCGGCAGGCTTCTTCCAGTATCCAGCGGCCTATTTCGATAATCACGCCGGACTCTTCAGCAAGCGGAATGAAATCAGCGGGAGAGACCAACCCCCGCTCGGGATGATTCCAGCGCGCCAATGCCTCAAACCCGGTAACTTCGCCGGTCTCACAATCAAACTGTGGTTGATAAAGAAGGAAGATCTCGCCCCGCTCCAACGCACTAGAAAGATCCATTTTCAGCCGGCGGCGTTCTTCCTGCGCACGATCGATATCGTCCTCGTAGAAGCAATATGTGCCGCGCCCGATGGCTTTGGCCTTCTTCATTGCAATCTCGGCCCGCGCCAGCAAAGTGGCAGGTGTATCCCCATCATCAGGTGCAACAGCAGTACCCACACAGGCCGTGACTTTCACTTCCTGCCCCGCCACAGAAAACGGCTGGCTCATTTTCCGGCGCAACCGTTCCAACAGAAGCTCGGCGCTATCTGCGCTTGTGACACCTTCCTGTGCGATACAGAACTGATCTGCGCCAATACGCGATACAGTCACCATGCCCTGCATGCTGCCCGTCAGCCGCCCGGCAATATATTTCAGTAGTTGATCGGCGTTATTCTGCCCGATCGTGGTGTTCATTTCCTTGAAGAAATCCAGATCCAGGAAATGCAAGATCACCTTTTGGTCCTGGGCCTGCGCCGCCGGTATGCTTTGCGCCAGCCTGTCCATCATCAACTGCCTGTTTGCCAGGCCCGTCAGCACGTCATAATTGGCCAGATAGTTGATTCTGCGTTCCGCAGCCCGCCGCTCTCTCAGGTCTCGCACAACCACCACATTGTGGGGCTCTCCTCCGACAATTGCACTTTTGAAAAAAAGCTCGGTTGGAATCTCTTCCCCAACCGAACTGACCAAGGTGGTTTCTTCGATATGGGCCGCCTGCTCGGCAAGGCTGGTAACATTTTGCCCGCTGGGGAAATCCTGAAAATAACGCGCGAAGTTTTGCCCCCTGAGGTGTCTGGCAGAATGAGAAGCAAGGGAAAGAAAACTTGGGTTGGCGTCAACTATATGGCCGCCGTGATCGACAACCACAATGCCTTCGATGGCTGCGTCAGCTAGGCTTTGCAACCGCGCCACCTGAACAGATTCATATTCGGTCACATGGATATCCATGATCACGGAGGCAATACTGAAACCGAGAACAGCCAAGGACCCAAGCGCAACGCCAAAGCCAAGAACCATATCGTTGAGCATGCGGGCAGGCACAGTCATTTGAGGGTCCGGTACAACGGCCGTAGCTGCCATGGCGATCAGATGCATACCAAGCAAGGCGATTGCAAAAAGGCCAACAGCCAGAAGCTGGCGCACCCGGTCGTGCATGCGGTTCATCACCACAAGCGTTGCAGCACCAAACACGACGGCAAAAAGGATCGCAATCACCGACATGTCGGGATCGACAGAGAGCCTGCCGGCAAAAGTTAAGGACCAGGTTTCGATGAAATGCGTCAGCACCATGCCGCCGCCAAACACTATACCGGCCAAAACCCGCGCTCGCTTGGTACGGTTATAGGTGGTGATATAAAAAGCACCTCCAACAGCCGCAACAGCAACGATACCAGACAGGAAATTGAGCCAGAAGCCATGGCCTATCGGCATGCCCTGGTCCCAGGCAAGCATCGCCATGAAATGGGTCGCCCAAAGACCGCCACCCACGGCAAGGGCTGCCTTCACCAGCCAGCGCCACCGATCTTTTTCAGCAGATTCGCGCGCCCTTTGTGCCATCAATACAGCGGCAAACCCATTCACCACTGCAATCAATACAGCCAACGCCAGAACGCGAATGTCATGTTGTTCAGTGATACTCGAAAGAACGCTATTGAGCATAAAGTGTGTGGCCTCATTCCCCCTTCAGGAAGGCCCGAGTCTATCTCTCGAGAGTTGCAGAACGGTTAATATTCGGACAGCTGACTTTTCATTTTTCCGCTGGTAGCCGCACAAGAGCTACAGATTGGGCCACCTCAAAATCTTGCCGCTGCAAAATCCGGAGCTCCACGTCGGTTTCCGGGCCCGTGGCGTGGATAACCACAGCCTGCCGGGCAACGTCTCCCTGGCCATCAAGTTTCTGAAGCATCGCCTGCAAATCGATATTGCGGAAACAATGCTGCAGTGACAGACCGCGCAAAACCTCGAGCTGCCGCCCGGTGAGGTTGAGAAAACTGCTATTGGCATCCAATATGCGGCCATTGGCATCCAGAAGAACCACCCCTTCTACCGCTGCATTGGACAGATCTCTCAAGCGGCGCACCTCATCGCGGAACTGCCGCACCAGATGCCTGTCGATCAGGGCACTCGCAAGCGTCATGGCCAACAGCAGGCCTGCCGCCAATGTCACCCCCAGCACGATATATACTTTGGGCACCGCATAAGTAGGCACAACAACGGTGGGATCATATTCAACGGAAACGGCAGTCATCGCCGTGAAATGCAGGCCACAGATCGCTAGGGTGAACAATAGAGCGCCGCGAAGCAAATGCCGCTGGCGCTCGGCAGATCGCATGGAAAGGCAGGCTGCGATGCTAAACCCAACACCCAGCACAACACCAAGCGCCACATAGGAATAGTCGTAAACAAGAAGGCCCTGTAGCTTCACGGCTGTCATGCCAGTTGCATGCATGGATGCGATACCAACACCAATCATCACGCCGGCAAATGCCTGTGCAGACACGCTGGGCGCCAGAAGCCACAGCGCAAAACCGGTCCCGATCAGAATAATTGCCACCAGAACGGAGGCAACGGTCAGTACAACATCAAACGTCAGATTCATGCCCGGATCATAGGCGATCATGGCCACAAAATGGGTAGCCCACACGCCGCAACCGGCACTAATGGCCGTCAAAACAACCCAGTGCCGCCGCGTACCTTCAGCAGCCTCGCGGGCCCTCTGCAGAAGGCTCATGGTGGTATAACTGGCGAACAGGCAAATCGCCGCGGCCAAAAGAACAAGGCGATAATCGTGCTCAATCACAATGCACTGGTAAATCTCGTTTAGCATTCCGCTCTTTCAGGACCCAACCCCGCATGCAGAATAGCAGCGAGTTCCTTGACACCGCGTTAACGGTAACGGGTGAAAATCGTCGCCACCGAAAATCCCTCGCCATTCCTTTTATCTGCGGTAAAATGATTGCATGAACAAAGACTTGGCAATCCGTGAGCTAACCGAAAAATTTGGCACCAGGCTCAATGTTTCCGCCGCTGATCGTGAAAGGCACGGCCAGGACGAAAGCTCACACGCCGTGATGATGCCTGACGCTGTTCTCTACGCAGCGGGCACGGGTGACGTGGTTGCAGCCATAGAAATCTGTGCACGTCACCGCATGCCTGTCATACCCTTCGGGGCCGGTACATCCCTTGAAGGACACGTGGCAGCGCCCCATGGCGGCCTCTCCCTAGACCTGTCGATGATGAACCGCGTGCTTGCTGTGCATGAAAATGATCTGGATGTACGCGTGGAAGCAGGTGTTACCCGGCAGGCCCTGAATGCCTACCTGAGAGACAAAGGCCTCTTTTTTCCCGTTGATCCGGGGTCTGAATGCACGCTCGGCGGCATGGTCGCTACACGGGCATCGGGTACCAATGCCGTACGGTATGGCACCATGCGCGAACAGGTGTTGTCGCTAAAGGTTGTCACCGCCACCGGCGAAGTGATTGAAACCGGCAACCGCGCCCGCAAGTCAGCTGCGGGATATGATTTGACCCACCTTTTTGTGGGCTCCGAAGGCACATTGGGGGTGGTAACGGAAATGACCCTGCGCGTTTACGGCCGGCCCGAAAAACTGATGGCAGGTGTGTGCCGGTTCCCAAACCTTCAGGCTGCAATCGATACCGTCATTGCCACAATACAGCTTGGCCTGCCCGTTGCCAGGATTGAGCTTTTGGATGAATTGTCGGTAAAAGCGGTCAACGCCTATTCCGGCCTTGACCACACCGAAATGCCCACCCTGTTTCTTGAATTTCACGGCAGTGCCCCTGCCGTAGATGCCGAGGTGTCCAGCTTCTCACGCCTTGCCAAAGAATTTGGCGGCAGTGCCATCGAATTCGCTGACCGGCAGGAAGACATCAACAAACTTTGGCATGCCCGCCACCAGCTTTATTATGCCACCCGCGCCATGGCACCGGGCAAACATGTGCTTACAACAGATGTATGCGTGCCCATCTCCCGGTTGGGGGATTGCATGCTTGAAACCCGGCATGATCTTGATGAAAGCCCGGTCATGGGCACCATGCTGGGGCATGTGGGGGACGGCAACTTCCACACTATTCTGCTGGCTGATCCGAACAATAATGGTGAAATGCGTGAACTGGAACGCCTTCACGAACGCATGGTCACCCGTGCTATTGAAATGGGTGGCACCTGCACAGGCGAACATGGCATTGGCCTTGGCAAAATCAAATATCTTGAGAAGGAAAAAGGCCCTGCTGTCCATCTTATGCGTCAGATCAAAGCGGCACTGGACCCCATTGGCATCATGAACCCCGGCAAGCTGCTACCTAACCCCAGCCTTGGCGAAGAGATGGACAACCAGCGATGATTGAAGAGATTTTGACAGTCCTGACAGTGCGCGCCGCACCTGGTGCCCGAGAAGGCGGGCTGGTGAAGGAAATCGCAGGCATCCTTGGCCGCCATCGCCGACAAAGGAAATTCTGGGCAGAGCATTTGCAGCGCACAAAAGAAAGCATCACAGCTCACATGCACCATGCCGACCCGAAAGAGCCCATTCTTCTGATGGGAGCGGGGCTTTGCCTTGATGTGCCCCTTGATGCACTGAACAGCCATCAGGCCGGCGCCCTTTTGATCGATGCAGTAGAAACCCGCCAGACACGGCGGGCATTGAAGGCCTACCCAGATATCGAATTCGAACGTGCTGACCTCACTGGCATGCTGGCTGATTTCTGGCTGGGGGACAAAAACGAAGTGATCAGCCCACCAGACATAGCGCCCTTGCCACTTGTGGGCCACGGCATGGCCATTAGTTGCAATATCCTGAGCCAACTGCCCCTCGCCTTTTCAGCAAGCCCACCCGTGAACGAAACCGAGACAAAGATCACAGACGCCATCCAGAAGGCCCACATAAGGGCCCTATTGGCAATGGATTGCCCTGCCCTTCTGATCACCGACTATGAACGGGTGGAAACCTCCGGAAATGATCCCCATATCGTTCAAACGGTGAACCCGGATTTGCTGCCGGGTGACCCGGTTGATGTTTGGGATTGGCCTATCGCGCCATCAGGCGAGGTGGCCGTTGGCCTGGAGGTGCGCCTTAAGGTCGGCGCCTGGCTCCTGAATGTTTGATTACGAACCGTCGCATTCTATATGGCATGAGGCTTCCGGGCCCGCTATAGTGCGCGCGGGTGGGAGTAAAAAATGCTTGAGATCGTTCAAATTCCGGTCCTGTCGGACAATTATCTGTATCTGATCCATGACCCGGTTTCCGAAGAAACGGCCGTGGTGGACCCGGCTGTGGAAGATGCAGTTGTCGCCGCACTTGAAAGCCGCGGGTGGCAACTGACCCATATTTTCAACACCCACCACCACTGGGATCACACTGGTGCCAACCTGGCACTGAAGGAACGTTATCAAACCACGATTGTGGGACCTTCAGCAGATCGCGACCGCATCCCCGGCATTGATATTGCCGTGGGCGAAGGCGACAAGGCCTATCTGGGTGATGTTGCTGCAAATGTGTTTGATGTGCCTGGGCACACCCGAGGGCACATTGCCTACCATTTCGTAGATGATCGTGCCCTTTTTTGCGGCGACACATTGTTCGCTATGGGCTGCGGGCGCCTGTTTGAAGGCACGCCCGACCAGATGTGGCAATCCCTGTCCAAACTGCTGGCGCTGCCGGACGAGACCGATGTGTATTGTGCGCACGAATATACGCTTTCAAACGGCAAGTTTGCGCTGAGCGTGGAGCCTGAAAATCTGGCCCTCGTGGCCCGTATGGCAGAGGTAGAGGCTGCCCGCAAACGCGGCGAACCAACCGTACCGTCAAAACTGGGGCTGGAGAAGGCAACCAATCCGTTCCTGAGACCCATGAGCGACGAAATTCAGGAAACCCTGGGTATGCTGGGGGCGCCCTGGCCCAAGGTTTTTGGCGAGATACGTACACGAAAAGACAATTTCTAAATAAGCCTTAAGGGGGGCAAAATGAAATCTGTGACAGTAGGAGCAATAATGGCAGCAGCGGTGAGCATGACTGCAGGAGCGAGCGACGATGACCCGTTCCTGTGGCTTGAAGAAGTGGAAGGTGAAAAGGCGCTGGAATGGGTTGGCGAACGCAACACGCACTCGCTTGGCATCCTTGAAAAGGACAGCCGCTTTCAGGGCCTGATGGACCGCGCGCTCAAGGATTATAATGCCAAAGACAAAATCGCCTATGGCCGCCTCACGGGTGGTGCCGTGCATAACTTCTGGCAGGATGAGAAGAATGTGCGTGGCCTGTGGCGCCGCACCAGCCTCAAGTCCTACAAGTCTGGCGAACCCAAATGGGTGGATGTGCTGGATATCGACAAGCTGGCCGAAGAAGAAGGCGAAAACTGGGTCTATAAAGGCCGCAAATGCCTCGCACCCGATTTTGGCCGTTGCCTCGTTGAACTGAGCCGTGGCGGCGGTGATGCCGTTGTGGTGCGTGAATTTGATGCCATGGTGAAACGCTTCGTCGATGGCGGTTTTGTCACCGAAGAAGCCAAGCAGGAAGTTGTTTGGGTTGATGGCGATACTGTGCTGATCGGCACAGACTTCGGCGAAGGCACCATGACCGATTCAGGCTATGCCAACCAGATCAAGCTTTGGAAACGCGGCCAATCGCTTGATATGGCAATGCTGTTGTTTGAAGGTGACAAGAAGGATGTGGGCAGCTTTGCTTTCGCAAGCCACCGCCCAGACGGCAACTATGCCGGCGTTATTCAGGCACCGGATTTCTTCACAGAAGTGATCCATATCCTTGAAGGCGAAGGCGATGACGCGGAAATGCGCACGCTTGACCTTCCAAAGGAGCTTTCGTTCCAGGGTTTCTTCGCCGACATGGTCGTACTTCAAATGCGCAAGAACTGGACAGTAGGCGCCACGGAAGTGAAAGCCGGCTCACTGATTTCCATCAAAGTGCTGGATGCAATTGCTGGGCGCCCGGAATTGAGCCTGCAAGTGATCTTCCAACCCGGTGACCGAAATTCGATAGACGATGTATCTATCGGCAAAGACCGCATTTTCCTGTCCGTGCTTGATGAAGTAACAGGCAACCTCAAGTCCGCGCGCCCAACTGCAGAGGGCTGGGAAGTGGCTGACATGGGCATGCCCGAGAACGGCAGCCTGAGCGTGGTAAGCGCCGACGCCTGGACAGACACTGCGTTTGTGAACTTCGAAAGCTTCCTTCAGCCTGACACGCTCTATAGCGTTGAGCGCGGCATGATGCCGGAAGAAATCACCTCCCTGCCCACACGTTTTGACGCAACTGATCTTGTGACAGAGCAGAAATTCGCCACATCAAAGGACGGCACCAAGGTGCCTTACTTCCTGATCCGCCACAAAAACACGGAAATGAACGGTGAAACGCCAACAGTGCTTTATGGTTACGGCGGGTTCGAGATTTCGCTTTCTCCGGGGTATCTCTCGGGCTTCAGCAAGCTTTGGGTGGAAGAAGGTGGCGCTTATGCCATTGCCAACATCCGTGGCGGTGGCGAATTTGGCCCTGGGTGGCACCAAGCCGCCCTCAAGGAAAATCGCCAGCGCGCGTATGACGACTTTATCGCCGTGTCCGAGCATCTGATCGAAACCGGGCTCACAACCCCGGATCATTTGGGCATTCGCGGCGGGTCAAATGGCGGGCTGTTGATGGGCGTGATGACCACCCAGCGCCCAGACCTGTATGACGCAGTGATCTGTGCGGTGCCTCTGTTGGATATGATGCGTTTCCACACACTTCTCGCGGGCGCAAGCTGGATGGGCGAATATGGCAACCCTGATGTGCCGGAAGAACGCGCCTATATCCGCGAATATTCGCCGTACCAGAATCTGAATGCAGATACGGAGTACCCGGAAGTGTTTTTCTATACTTCCACCAAGGATGACCGTGTGCATCCGGGCCACGCGCGCAAGATGGCCGCCAGGATGCTGTCGATGGGCAAACCTGTGATCTATTATGAGAACACAGAAGGCGGGCATTCGGCCGCAGCAAACCTGAAGCAGAAAGCATATACAGATGCGCTTCAAACTGTGTATGTGCTGAAGAAACTGAAAGACTAAAACCATGAAAGAGCCGGGGCCTGCCCCCGGCTCTTTCGCCTGTTCCCGCCACTTTTCCTCTATTTTTCGGAAACATGAGCAATCCATTAATAATTCCGCTATAGTATGCTGACTGAAGAAATCAGTGACATCAAAAGCGCGGGGCGGATACGTGTCAGCTATTTCAAAACAGCCGGGAATTCCACGCTGGCATCTGATCTATTACGCGCTTGCGCTGTTTGATATCCTGACGATATCCGGCAGCCTGTATCTCAATCACCAGATCATGAATATCTATTCGGATTCAGTGGAGCTGAATCAGGAGTGGGCAGGCCACCTTTCGGGCCTGACCGAATTGGGCGACCTTGCCCAGAAAACCAATGCCCCCGGCAATGACGTGTTCGATACAAAGGCAGTAGACCGGGAAACCGAACGCCGCGATACAGCCCTTATGCTGTTCAATAACCGGCTGGCCGATCTTGAAAGCGCCATCATTGCATCAAGTGAAGCACATGGTGTTGAACCACCGCGCGACCAATTCCAGTCTGTCAAAGTTGCCATGCACGGTATGGTGGGCGAAGCCAATGATATTTTTCAGCATTTCAACAGAGGCGAAGAAGAATTGGCCGGCCGCCGCATGGCCACAATGGACAGGCGCTATGCGGAACTGACCACAGGCATTAGCGCATTGATCAAACGCATCCAGCAGATTCAGAACCAGAATTTTCAGGCCGAAGTTGCGCGCGCGAATGCGCTAAGGCGCTATGAATATCTTATCGGTACTTTCATTTTCCTGATGGTGTTGGGCGTTACGCTATATGGCCACAAGATAGCGCAGGTGATGCGCCGCAGCCATGAGGCCCTGCAGGCAGCAACCGACGAAGCAGAACGCGCCAATGCCACCAAATCAGAATTCCTGGCATCCATGAGCCATGAAATCCGCACGCCCATGAACGGCATCCTCGGCATGGCCACGTCCCTTTTGGGAGGCAATGTGAACACAGAAGTGCGGAACGGGCTGATGATCATCAAGGAATCGGGCGATGCGCTTCTAGAAATCCTGAATGATATTCTCGACCTGTCCAAACTGGAAGCCGGCAAGGTGGAGCTTGATAAGCAGTTTTTCTCAGTGCCGGATCTGTTTGAAACAACAATCGCGCTATGGGCTTCGCGCTCCCAATCCAAGGGGGTGGATTTCATTTGCACGGGCCACAAAGATCTTACCCTCCCGGCCCTTCGGGCAGATAGCACGCGTATTCGCCAGATCCTTTATAATCTGATCAGCAATGCGATCAAATTCACGGAGAAGGGCCGTATAGAAGTGAGCGTATCCTGCTTACCGCTTCAGCAAGGACACGCCCGCTGGCGCTTTGAAGTGCATGACACAGGCATCGGCCTTACAAAAAAACAGGCTGAAAAACTATTCGAGCCCTTCACCCAAGCTGACCAGACCACCACCCGAAAATTTGGCGGTACCGGACTCGGCCTTGCCATTTCCAAACGGTTTGCCGAATTGCATGGCGGCGATATTGGCGTGGTCAGCGAAGCAGGCGTTGGCTCCACCTTCTGGTTCACGATCATAGGAGAAACCGGCGGTGAAGACAGGCTCCCTGTGAAGGAAGAAGAGGAAACAATTGATCTGGAACGCATTGGCCGGGCCCTGAAGCTGCTGGTCGCCGAAGACAACCCGATCAACCAGAAAGTGATTGCCTCTTGCCTCAAGTCCCTTAACTGCAGCCTCGATTTTGTGGGCAATGGCAGGTTGGCTGTGGAAGCCGTGGCAGAAAATGAATATGACGCTGTGTTGATGGACATTCATATGCCCGAGATGGACGGCACAGACGCAACCCAGCTTATTCGCAAACTACCGGACACAAAACGCGCTAACACGCCAATCATCGCGCTTACGGCCAATGCAATGAAGGGCGACCGTGAAAAATATCTGTCCCTTGGCATGAATGATTATGTCACAAAACCCATCGCACCGCCCGCGCTGTTTGGCGCCATCATGCGCTGTACTACGCGTAATGTAGTACCCGAGAATGTCAGCACAATGACACCAGCATCGCGCAAAAAATAACAAACCAACAGACAGTTGCACCCCCACCCTGCGGCCACTAAGATGCGGTCAAAACCAGCCATCCAGCGACTGAGGATACACGCCCGCCCATGACCGCAGCACAAACCCCAAGCCCCCTGTTGGCTGACACTCGGCTTTATCCGTTTCAAGTGAACTGGCTTGCGAACCAGATTTATCTTTTGGAAACCCAGCCCGCCTTTTACATGAATGCGGCGTTTCTGGACCAAAGGGCAATACAGCAAGGCATGCAGGGCAACTGGGCAAGCCTGAATGAAGTGCGCGCGCAAACGCTTGGCGCGCCCATCGACCAACCCTTTGGGCTGATCTTTCATATTGGGCATTGTGGCTCAACCCTCCTTTCTCGCGCCCTTGGTCTACTGGATGGTTTCTTCAGTCTGCGTGAGCCCTTGCCCTTGCGGGACATGGCCACTTTCTGGGTAGACCGCGCCGATGCATGGGCACAGAAAGATGAAACCGCGCTGATGGAAGATATTCGCATGCTGCGGGCTTTGTGGGCGCGTGCACCTGAGGGCCGCACCAGCGTTGTGAAGGCCACCAGCTTCTGCAGCCTCTTGGCCAAGCCTTGGCTTTCCAGCTTCCCGAATGACATGGCCATGTTCCTCTCAATGGCACCCGAAACATATATCGCCACGGTATTGGGCGCTGAAGGTTATGTCACCGATCTGGTGGGCGGTGCCAAACCGCGCATGCGGTCTCTGATCGAAGCAACTGGCGCTGATCTCCCTGCCCTTACCAAATTGTCAGCAGGGGAAATTGCCGCCCTGACTTATGTGGCGGAGATGGTGAATATGGAGCGCGCGGGAGCCCAATCACCTGAACGGGTGTTGCGGCTGGATTTTGACCGCTATCTGAACGCACCGGCAGAAAGCCTGAAAGACATGGCCGCCCACTTTGGCAAGCCAGTGGCGGACGATGCCATTGGCGCAGCGCTGGCAAACCCTGTTCTGGGCCGTTATTCAAAGGCAACCGATTATGCCTTTTCGGCGGGCGAGCGGCTTGAAAGGCTGCGGGCTTCCAGAGCAGCCAACAAGGCAGAGATCACAAACGGGATGAACTGGCTGGTTGATTTTGCGCGCACCCACACGGTGTTTGCGGATGCGCTGAAGGCCTTTGGCTACGCCAACTAGGGCTCGCGACCAAACTTACCTAAGTGTTATACCACATACGGGTCAGGTTCTGGCGGATATACTCCAGCCGCATATGCTCCTCCGGGCCAATCTTCTCAGCGTTGGCGTGATTGAACTCTGTCAGTTCAACCAGGATTTCGCGCTGCTGGATATCCCGCACCAGGCTTTCGATGAAGGTAATGGAAACGATCCGCTCGCCTTTTGTTACAGGCAGAACCTGATGATAGGTGGTGCTGGGATACAGGATCGCGGTACCGGGCCTGCCCTTGATCTTCAATTCCTTATCACCGAGGCGGATATTCAATTCCCCGCCATCGTATGTATCCGGGTCAGAAATGAACACCGTGCAGCTGATATCCGAACGAATTGCCGGACGATAAGGCAGGAGCGAACTGTCAACATGCTCACCATAATTCATGCCTGGCTTGTATTTGGTGATCATAGGCGGCGCCATAGTCTTCGGATAACAATAGTCACGAAAATATTCGTTCCGCGCCAAGCCGTTCTGAACGATCGCTGAAGATTCCTTGTAGCCAGCGTCAGAATGATCTGGCTGAAGATTGTTCTTCTTCGAAAAATCCGGATTACTGCTACGGCCATCCTCAAAATTGATCGTTGTCGCCAGTTGCTGCAAGCGCGCAACTTCTTCTGGTGTCAGAAGCGGATCAATAACGTGGAACATGGGCACCCCCTTTGTCGTTTTTTGTGAAAAAGCCCTAACACGCTGGCCATTGGGTTGCAATTGGACAAAAGGCCACGCGGCAGCAGAACATCCACCCGGGAATTGGAAAATTCCCCTATGGCGTGTAGGATGCTGTGTTAGGGGAGTTATCCGTGCTTTTGGTTAGGCGTATCAAACCACCTTCACAGGGGGAGCGTTCCGTGGCGAACACAAACAAGAACGGGTCAAGCGGCCTTATCATTCACTATATGACCATGCGAAAAGCCATCGGCTGGCTGGGGCTGTTGTACCCCTTCATCATGGTGATCGGCAGCTTTGTGATGGGCGAAACCGGCATGCGTATGTCCATCAGCCAATATTATCATTCCCCGATGGGAGACTTTTTCGTCGGTATCCTGTTTGCCCAGGCCATGTTCCTGTTTGCCTATCAGGGCTATAATTATGATGCTGACAATCCCGGCCACAAGTTTTTCATTCGTCTGTCTGATAATGCCGCGGGCAATATTGCGGCTATCGCGGCTGTGGGCACGGCCATATTCCCAACAATCGAATGTAATGTAACGGGCGGTTGCGGCACCAACACATCGGCATACCTGCATTGGATTTTCTCTGCTTCCTTCTTCCTGATCCTGTCATACATCTGTTTGTGCCTTTTTGTACAAACAGGGGATATTGAACCGACAATTCAGAAGAAAAAGCGCAACCGGGTTTATAAAACCTGTGGATACCTGATGTTGCTGGCAATGGCGGGGGCTGTTGTCAAAGGCCTGCTACCTGCTGACATTGAGGCCGTGGTGGATGAATATAACCCCATCTTCTGGCTTGAAACGATCGCTGTTCTTTCCTTCGGCTTCAGCTGGTTTGTCAAAGGCGAGGCAATCTTCGCAGACCTACCCTACGAACCCGATGACGAAGCCGAATAGCGAGAGAAACGTATTTGAAAAGGGCGGGTATCACTGCCCTTTTTCTTCTGCAAAATATTAAGACTGAGCCGCAGAATTTCTTAGGTGCCAGCCTGTCAATGTTGGGTTACGCTCCGTCACAAGAGGACAATGAGGAAGCGCCCAATGAAACAAACAATTTCCGCGCTGGCCATCGCCGCCAGCATGGCCTTTGCTCCAACAGCCGCACAGGCCGATGACCGCCCGCCCTTCGCTGACAAGGCAATGGAGCTTTTGCGTGAAGCCGTAAGCATGCGTACAGCGCAGGGGCACGGTGAAGTACCGCGTCTTGCCGCCTATCTGGCCAATGAATTCAGAAAAGGCGGCTTTGCCGACGAAGATATCCACCTGCTTCCCATGGGCGAAACTGCTGCTTTGGTGGTGCGCTACAAAGGCGACGGGAGCGCTGGTAAAAAACCGATCTCTCTTTCCGCGCACATGGATGTCGTGGACGCCCTCCCTGAAGACTGGGAACGGGATCCCTTCACGCTGATAGAAGAAGATGGCTATCTTTTCGGGCGAGGCGTTCTGGACAACAAGATGGGCATTGTGTCGCTGACCACAGCCTTCCTGCGCCTGAAAGCAGAAGGGTTTGTGCCGAGCCGGGATCTGATCATCGCCTTCTCGGGTGATGAAGAAACAGACATGACCACCACCAAAGCATTGGTGAATGAATATCGGCACCTGACAGATAGCGAATTTGTGTTGAACGCAGACGCAGGCGGTGGCGCTTTGTCAGAAGACGGATCCGTGATCAGCTATAACCTGCAGGCGGCTGAGAAAACCTATGTCAGCTTTGAGATGGCCATCACCAATCCCGGCGGCCACAGCTCACGCCCACGGCCTGATAACGCCATCTATGAATTGGCGACAGCGCTGAAAAACATTGAAGCCTATAAATTCCCTGCGCAGGCGAGCGAACTCACACGTGCCTTTTTCGCTGCATCTGCCGACAAGGCAGGTGGTGATTTGGGCAAGGCCATGGCGCGCTTTTCTCAAAACCCCGAAGATGAATGGGCAGTGAAAACGCTGCGTTCCTACCCTGAGTATGTTGGTACTACGGGCACCACATGCGTGACGACCATGCTGAAGGCAGGGCACGCCGAAAACGCATTGCCCCAATCTGCCAGTGCTGTTGTGAACTGCCGCATCTTCCCTGGCGCAGGTGTGGAAAATACACTCAATACCCTCAAAAGCGTGGCCGGCAACGACGCCATCGTATGGCGGGAAATGAAGGAGCCAACGGAAAGCGCCGCCTCACCTCTCAGAGATGACGTGATGGCAGTCCTTGAGCGAGCCGTGCATGCACAACATCCGGGCATCAAGATTATTCCCTATATGGAATCGGGCGGTACCGACGGCATGCATTTCCGCGCTGCAGGCATTGAAAGCTATGGCATGTCGGGGGTGTTCATCAAGGGCTCTGACATGTTTGCCCACGGCCTCAACGAACGTGTTCCAGTTGAAAGCCTGTGGGGGTCACTCCGCCACTGGCATCTGATCCTTACCGATATCGCAGGGAAAAACTAACTGCCCCACCAAGGAAAAGAAAAACAATATGTCTCCGCTTAGAAACCCCAGGCGGAGACATCCACGCCATACTCCCGATGCAGCCTTTCCATGTCATCCTTCAGTGCTTCCCGAAGCATGGCGCGGGCGCTTTCTGAAAGGCGAATCTGTCGCACATCACTTACGTCTTGGCGGCGAGGGTTTCTCTTTTCAAGAATGATCCTTTTCCTTGGCACCCTCAGGCCAAGAAACGTCCAAAGGCCTTCCCAAAAAACATTTTCATTCCCTATCATGCTCTCAAAGGAAGACAAAAATATACGGCCGCTTTCATACTCCGGTCGATATTGATCCAGCTGCAACGCGTAAGACGACACATTCAATAGCGGCCTGTAAAAAGCCAA
The DNA here is from genome assembly GCA_013372975.1 of Alphaproteobacteria bacterium. Classification (GTDB taxonomy): domain Bacteria; phylum Pseudomonadota; class Alphaproteobacteria; order Sphingomonadales; family Kordiimonadaceae; genus Kordiimonas. The sequence goes on along the minus strand of JABXIS010000011.1, from coordinate 23,134 downwards.
GGTTTCGCCCCTTGCTTCAAAGTCAGCAAACTGCTCTGGATGTCGGGAAACCTGATGTGCCAACTGACTTTCAATGCGGGCCACAGGATCCCGCATCAAATAGATGTAGCGCGCATCCGGAAATTGCCTTCTGATATTGTGGGCACATGGCCCAAAGCCCGGGTGCTTTGCATAAGCGGTTGATGCGTCCAGGCAATATCTGGCCCTTCCATCAAACCCTGAAAGATAGTCTTCCAATGTTTCCATCTTGCGGCCGCGGTCAGCAAAGAAATTCGGCTCTTTGTTGCTGCCCAATGCAATATCGGGGTGCTTCTTCAGCGCACCAGCAAGCGACGTTGTACCGCTTTTCATCGCGCCGATGATGAAAAGGAAAGTTGCTTCCCTACTTTTGCGCAGGAAACTCATACCAACGCCCTAAAGCAAGCCAAGCTGATCACCGGGCGCTGTGATCGGGTCCAGCTGCCACCGTATCGGGGTTTGGTTCCGGCTTTTCAGATAATCATTGGCTTTTGAAAAATGCCCACAGCCAAAGAACCCCCGATAGGCACTGAGCGGCGATGGGTGCGGGCCTTCCAGCACCAGATGGCGAGCCTTATCAATGCCCTTGCCCTTTTTCTGCGCGTATCCGCCCCACAGGATAAACACCACACCGTCACGCTCGCGGTTCACTGTCTCGATTACCTTGTCAGTGAATTGCTCCCAGCCCTTGTTCTGGTGAGCGCCAGCATTCGCGGCCTCTACCGTAAGAACAGCGTTCAGCAAAAGCACACCCTCGTTCGCCCAGCCCTCAAGATAACCATGCCCCGGATGAACAAAGCCCACGCTTTCCTCAAGCTCCTTATACATGTTCCTGAGACTGGGCGGCACCGCAACACCCGGTTTCACAGAGAAACTCAGGCCATGCGCCTGCCCCTCGCCGTGATACGGATCCTGCCCGATGATGACAACCTTCACCGCGTCAAGCGGCGTTACCTCAAGCGCATGGAAATAGTTTTCCGCTGCAGGATAGATGGTTTTGCCTGCTGCTTTCTCAGCCGCAAGAAACGCCTGAAGGCCCGTCATATAGTCTTGCCCGAATTCCGTGGCCAGATGGCGTTGCCAAGTGGGTTCATTGATGTGCATGTCGCCCCCGCAATAGGTTTTGCCTTTCATACACGGCGCACAAGCGGATAGGAACCCAAGATTATGCTTATCCCAATAGCCAGTGCGTGAAGGAAGCCCAGCCCGTGGTTGGGCCGACGGAGAAGAACGCCGCATAGCGCACAATGATCAACCCAACTGCCAATTTGGACACAGCATGAACGCTGCCAAGCGCGCGCCTGTCATAAATGCACATGGCAATGCCAAGCCCCAGATGGATCAGCATGCCAATTGGCGGAAACCCAAGGGTAAACCCAAGCCTGCCGGTTGCCGGGTCCATCATCATGATGCCCACAAGCAGCATCAAGCGTTTGTGCACTTCCGGCTTTTTCCGGTTGAGCATGGCCGCGGTATATAGACCGACAAACAGGGAAATATCCATCAGCGGCAGCATGATGAATTGTTCAGGTGAAAAAGGTGTAGCACTGCTTTCGCCGCGGGCAAACACATCCACAGTCGTGATAGCCGCAAACACAAACATGGCTGCGGCTAGCCCCAGGCTCAGTTTCCCAAGCATCATATGCCGTTTGATGTTTCGCGTACGCACCAGCGAGGCCTGATAAGTAAACAACACAAGCCATGCGGTGAAGGTAATGCCGTGCAGCGCAAGCGCGCCACCCATCTCGCCGCCCGCCGCCATCCTTCCATAAATGAAAGGACCAAACCCCAACACGGCCAGCACAATCATGAAAAGGCCCATATGCACAAAGAAGGTGCGGCTGGCAGGTGATGATTCATTCATCTTCATTTCCCCTTCGCCCCCGCACCAAAGGTGCCAGAAGCAAGTCATTTTGCCAATAGCAGCAGATTGCGCGGCTCTACATACAAAATTAAATAGAAAAATAATCCACTTAAACCGCAAAAGGCCCACATTATTAGATAATTTGATCCAAAAGGCGCAAAATTTGGTAATTCCATACCTTTCAAAAAAAACCAGCCACCTATTTCAAACATGCGCAACTTTAAAGAACCAAAATCCCTAAAATAAACTTAATTAGATTTATATTTCTTTATCACGGGATATTTACCCATTTATAAGTAAATTTTTTCTACTGATGTGATAAATTTCTTCTCGTTTGTTCCGCTGGGCCACCGCCCTTATGTATGACACCACTGAAGAAGCACCCGCTTCCCACTGGCAGGATTTAGGGAAAAAGGTGCGAGATTGACGCGAGGAGTATAGGGCCATGTCGAGCATCCCTGTTTTTTTAACGGCTGAGAAACATCACATTCTGATTGTAGGCGCCACATCTGCGGCCATGGCCAAGGTGGGGCTTTTCACCCCAACAAGCGCACGCATCAGCGTAATCGCACCAGGTGCCGAAGCAGCCCTCAAGGACGCTGGCCTGCTGCCTGAAGACACAGGCCGCGAAAACATGTCTATCCATAACCGCGTTTTTGCGGAAGATGACCTTTCCGGCAAAACCCTTGTTTATATCGGTGTTGAAGATGACCTAACGGAAGAGCGCATCCTGCGCCTTGCGAACGCACGCAAGTTGCCTGTGAATGTGATCGACAAACCTGCCAAATCAAATTTCACCACACCAGCGCAGTTCCAGCGCGGACCGCTGCAAGTGGCTTTTTCTTCCGGAGGCGATGCGCCCGTTTTTGTGCGCCGCCTTCGCAGCAGCCTTGAGAAACTCCTGCCCCCTTCTCTTGGCGTGCTTGCTGCTGCGGCGGGGGCTGTTCGGGCTCGCGTCAAAACCATCATCCCTGACGGAACCCGCCGCAGACTATTTTATGATCGCCTGTATGATAATGCCGGCACCTATGCCGACCTGGATCAAAACGAGGTTGAACGCCTTGTGTTGGACGCCGCGCGCAACCACCGCGTTGGCGCAACCACCGGCCAAGTGCAGCTTGTGGGCGCTGGCCCGGGTGACCCGGACCTTCTGACCATCAAAGCGCACCGTGCACTGCAGCAGGCGGATGTGATCGTTTACGATCGGCTTGTAAGCCGTGATGTGCTGGCGCTTGCGCGCCGCGATGCAGACCTTATTTTTGTTGGCAAACGCGAAGGCGATCACGGCATCGGCCAAGACGGCATCAACCGCGTGATTGTTGAAGAAGCCCTCAAAGGCCGCCGTGTTGTACGCCTGAAGGGTGGTGACCCATTGTTGTTTGCCCGCGCAGGCGAAGAACTGGAAGCCCTGCGCGCCCACGACATCCATGTGGAAGTTGTTCCCGGCATCAGCGCTTTCCAGGGCATTGCAGCCACTACGCAAATCCCACTGACAGACCGGGCGCACGCAAGCTCGATCACACTGGTAACCGGCCACCTGAAAGATGGCGCCTACAAGGATTGGGCGCGCCTCGCCGGTGACGGCCAAACGCTGGCGATCTACATGGGCGTAAAAGGTGCACCGAAAATTTCGGCGGGCCTGATCGGCGAAGGCGTCAAGGCCTCCACCCCTGTGGCTGTGGTTGAAAATGGCACCCGCGCCAACGAACGCCGCTTCTATGGCACGCTTGAGACGCTGCCCGAAGTGGTTCTCGAAAACAATGTGAAAAGCCCGGCGCTTCTTCTGATTGGTGACGTGGTTTCCACCGCCGCTGATCTGGCGTGGGCGAACAAAGAAACAGAGCGCCTTGCGGCGACTGCTTGAGCGTAAGGAGTTTAACGATGGCTAGAAAAATCAAAGGACCACAAATGATTGTCGCGAACCGCCTGTTGGATGGTCGCGTGGTGTTCCTGAAAGCCGATGGTGGCTGGTCTGCTGTTGCAGCCGACGCTGCTGTTGCCGCTGATGAAGCAGGTGTGGATGCGCTTGAGGCGCTCGCACAAAAGTCAGCAGACGACAATTTTGTGCTGTCGATTGAAGTGATCGATGCCACCGAGCGGGATGGCAAGCCCTACCCCGCCCACATGAAATTTGCCATGCAGGCACTGGGCCCAAGTGTGCGCCCGGACCTCGGCTACCAGGTTTCCCCCGCCTGGGAACAGACTGACCTTTAAGGACGATCAGACATGTATGCTTACGACAAATACGATCATGCCCTGGTAAATGCCCGCGTTGAAGAGTTCCGCGACCAGGTAAACCGCCGCGTGAAGGGCGAGCTGACAGAAGAAGAGTTCCGTCCGCTTCGCCTGATGAACGGCCTCTACCTGCAGCTTCACGCCTATATGCTTCGTGTGGCTGTGCCTTATGGCACGCTGAACGGCACGCAAATGCGCAAGCTTGCCCATATCGCCCGCAAGTATGACAAGGGTTATGGCCATTTCACCACGCGTCAGAACATCCAGTATAACTGGCCGAAGCTTTCGGAAACGCCTGATATCCTGCAGGAACTGGCAGACGTGGAAATGCACGCCATCCAGACATCGGGCAACTGTATCCGCAACGTAACCACTGACCAGTTTGCGGGCGCAACGGCTGATGAAGTGGCGGACCCACGTCCATATGCTGAGCTGATCCGCCAGTGGTCTACGTTCCACCCGGAATTTTCGTTCCTGCCACGCAAGTTCAAGATTGCCATCACGGGCGCTGACATCGACCGCGCTGCCGTGAAGTGGCACGACATCGGCCTTGTGGTGAAGAAGAATGACGCAGGCGAGATTGGCTTTGAAGTTCTCGTGGGTGGCGGCATGGGCCGCACGCCTGTAATCGCAAAAACCATTCGCGACTTCCTGCCTGAGAAGGATCTTCTCAGCTACCTGGAGGCCATCCTGCGCGTTTATAACGAACAGGGCCGCCGCGACAATAAATACAAGGCGCGGATCAAAATCCTCGTGGATGCGTTGGGCGCAGATGAATACGCCCGCCAAACGGAAGAAGAATGGCAAAAAATCAAAGATCAGCCGATCGACTTCCCTGCTGAGGAAGCCGCGCGCATCAAGGCCTACTTTGCCCCGCCTCCGCTGCAGGTATTGTCTGATGACGTACCAGCCGTGGACGAACTGGCGAAAAAGAATTTCCTTTTTGCCGCATGGCTCCAGAACAATACAAACCAGCACAAGGTGCCGGGCCACGTGAACGTAACCATCAGCCTGAAGCCGCATGGCGGCATTCCGGGTGACGCCACGGCTGAACAGATGGATCTTGTGGCAGCCCTCGCCGACGAATACAGCCAGGGCGAACTGCGCATAAGCCATGAGCAGAACCTGATCCTGCCGCACGTGGCAAAGAAAGATCTGCCAGCCATATGGACAGACCTTGATGAAGCTGGCCTTGGCATCCCGAACGCCGGGCTTCTGACAGATATTATCGCCTGCCCGGGGCTTGATTATTGTTCGCTTGCAAACGCGCGCTCGATCCCACTGGCGCAACAGCTTGGCAAACGCTTTGACGACTTCAAGCGCCTGCAGGACATCGGCCCACTGAAGATCAAGATTTCGGGCTGCATCAACTCCTGCGGTCACCACCATGCTGGCCATATCGGCATCCTGGGTGTGGACCGTAAGGGCGAGGAAAACTATCAGCTCCTCCTCGGTGGATCGGGTGCCGAAGATGCGTCCAAAGCCGCGATCCTCGGACCGGGCTTTGATGAAAACGGCATCATCGATGCAGTTGAAAAAGTGGTCGCCGTTTACCTTGGCGAACGCGAAGAGGGCGAAGAATTTCTGGCGACATACCGCCGGGTAGGCCCACAGGTATTTAAGGAGGCTGTCTATGACGCTCGTTAATCTGACAGGCATTCAGGCAGGCGATTTTTCCCTGCTGGCTGACGATCATTCCCCGGAAGAGGGCGCAGCGGTTGCCGTGCCCCTGAGCCGACTTACCGATGAAGGCGATGATTTCTTCAAAGTGGCTGGCCCGGTTGGTGCCGTTCTCACAACAGACACTAACCATGCCGACCTCGCCCCTTTGATGAACAAGCTTGCCTTTGTGGTTGTTGATTTTCCTGCCTTTGGCGATGGCCGCGGCTTTTCCCTTGCTGTGCGCCTGCGGAAAGACCTTGGCTTCAAAGGTGAAATTCGCGCCACAGGCCCGGTGATCCCGGATCAGGCCTTATTCCTGCTGCGTGCAGGGTTTGACACTGTGGAAGTTGCAGACGAACGCGCCGAGGCCTTCAAGGCCGCCCTCAAGCGTTTCGATAGCTTCTACCAGACCGACTATACCGGCCAGGTATCGCTCGCCCATGCACGCCACAAGGCGACCGAGGAGAGGAAAGCATCGTGACTGCTGCCCCCGCCCTGAAGACAGCTGACTATTTTGATCCGCTCAATGCTGTGGATTACCTTGATGCGCGCTACGCCAACGTAACGCCGGAAGAGGTAATCGACGGAGCGCTCAAATATTTCGGCCGCCGGTTTGCGCTGGTGTCGTCCTTCGGGTCGGAATCAGCTGTGCTTTTGCATATCGCCTCCCAGGTCTCCAAGGATATTCCTGTGCTGTTTTTGGACACAGGCAAGCTGTTTGGCGAGACCAAGCGGTACCGGGATCAATTGATTGACCTTCTGGGCCTTACTGATGTTCGGTCCATTTCTCCTGATCAGAACGATCTTCAGGCAGACGACCCCAAAGGCAACTTGTGGGTTCGGGATACCAACCGCTGCTGTTATATCCGCAAGGTTGCGCCTATGTCTCGCGTTCTGGAAGGCTTTGAAGGTTGGGCATCTGGCCGGAAACGCTATCAGGGTGGTGTGCGCAGCCTGCTGCCGCACTTTGAGGCGTCCGATGGCCGTGTGAAAGTGAACCCGCTTGCCTTCTGGACCAAAGATGACGTGCTGGATTACAAAGAGCGTGTTGGGCTGCCGGACCACCCGCTGGTGGCGGAAGGTTTTGCGTCAATCGGCTGTATGCCGTGCACCGATCGGGTGAATGACGGCGAAGACGAGCGTGCCGGTCGCTGGCGCGGCCAGACCAAGACAGAGTGCGGCATTCACTTAAGCTTGTCTGAGAACCGCCGCATCCTGTCGAAAAGCTGATCACACCTGCGGCGAATGCCGCAGGGCAAAAAATCCCCTAGATCATCAAGAAAATCTTTGCGCTTATGTCACAAGTGCCTATGATGCGGTGATTAAGTTTTTCTAACGCAGGTTTGTTTATGAAACGCTCCCTGTTGCCCCTGAATGCGCTGCGTGCTTTCGACGCTGCCGCCCGTCATATGAGTTTTAAACTGGCCGCTGATGACTTGTCGGTTACACCGGCCGCCATCAGCCAGCAAATTCGCTCGCTTGAGGATTTCCTCGGCGTGGAATTGTTCCGACGCACCAATCGCTCGCTTGTCCTAACCGAGGCAGCCCAGCTTTCGCTTGCCCCCCTCAAGGAGGGGTTCGAGCGCATGGAAGAAGCGGTGGACATTCTCACGGAATCCAAAACCTCGAACGTGCTGAAGGTTAGCGTGTCGCCATCTTTTGCCAGCAAGTGGCTGGTGCCACGACTTGCAAGCTATTATGAGCGTCGCCCGGATGCGATTGTGAAAATCTCTGCCACCATGCAGATCACAGATTTCAAGGCAGAAGACGTAGACATCGCCATTCGTTATGGCCTCGGTAACTACACAGGCCTCTATGAAGAGGAAATCCTGCGGGAAACGGTCTTTCCTGTATGCGCACCAAGCCTCGTGGAAGACAAGCCGGACGCCACGTGCCCAAGCGCCATCCTCAAGCACACGCTGATCCATGATGACAGCACGGCAGAAGATGACAGCGTGCCAACATGGGCCATGTGGATGAAGGCCGCCGGGATCGCCATGCCTGAAGGCATGCCTGCGCTGCATTTCAACAACCACGCGCTGGCTATTGAGGCAGCTGTGGCGGGCCGGGGCATTCTGCTTGCCCGCTCCGCGATTGCCGAAGAGGATATGAAAGCCGGACGCCTTGTGAAACCATTCGGCGAAGAAGTGCCGATCAATTTCGCGCACTATATTGTTTGCCCGGAAGACAAACTGAAAAATGAACGCGTGCAGGATTTCATCGACTGGATGCGCACGGAAACCGGAAACATGCCGGAGCCGGAAGAAGGATAAAGGGCCATGCGCCGCTGGATGTGCAGCTTCTTGTTAGTTCTGGCGGTGTCCGCCACAGCAAGAAGCGCGCAGCCAAATACCCAGCCTGGCACGCAACCATGCATCAGGCTGGGCGGTGACGAAACGCTCGGCACCCATTTCCAGACATTCGAAAAACTGTTTGAACAGCTTTACGCCAAAGCGGGCCTTTGCGTGCGCTCTGTTAGCATGACCCCGAAGCGCATCGAACAACTTATGCGATCCGGCGAACTGGATGGAGACTGGTTCCGCCCTGCTGAATATATCGCCACTCGGGCACTGGAGCAGCAGATATTGCCCCAGGCCATGTTTGGCCTGGAAGCGCGCATGATATGGCTCAAGGAGACGGGCTTCTCGGGCAAGCCAGAAGACATGAAAGGGCTCAAGGTTGGCCACAGAGCAGGATTTCGCTGGCTTGAAACCCACATTCCCCTGATGGAAGCAAAACCTTTCCCGATCCCCGGCGGCAGCCAGGTGAAAGCACTTTTGATCCACCGCCGAATTGACCTTTACGCCACCAGCAGTCTGCACGAAGTGGCGTTGCTTGAAGCATTTGGCGAAGATGCTGACAAGTTCACGAGTGCCTATTGGGCCACTGAGCCCTTCTATCACATCCTGCACAGCCGCCACGCAGATAAAATACCCGCACTGAATGCAGCTCTCCGCGCCATGCATCAGAGCGGAGAACTGAACGGGTTCCTTACCATGCCCGGGATTGTCTCTGTTCCCCTGACACGAGATGGGCGCTAGACCCTAGAAGCTGTAGGCGATACCCAGGCCAATCGTCAGATCATATTTTTTTTCGATCGCGGGGTTCGCCCGTACATCCTTGTCCAGATATGTAGCGCGCGAAAAACCAATCAGATTGACCCGGTCATTGACCAGATAAATTGCCGTAAGCCCCGCTTCATAATTTACTGCACTTCCATCAAGTTGATAAACAGGCAGGACGACATCATCCCCATCAGCGATCATGTCTGCGTGCTGGTCTGCGGTTACACCCCACATATGGTTGGCAAGTTTGCGGTTTTGCCAACTAATACCCACACTGGGTGTGATGAAATAATCGTCCCCCATGAACGTGTAGCTATAGTCAGCACGTAGCTCCATGCCGTCATGCTCACCTGTCACATCGTGCAGGCCCGTAGCAGTCAAGGACCCAAACTTGCCTCTTACTCCCAACCTGAGCCCGGCATCCAATGTTACTTTGTCCCGGCTGGTGCCCGGTGTCATGCGCGCGGAAGCAATCACATCCGCAACAAATTGCGTACCCGGCCCGCGCATGGGCTCCACAAGGTGATATCCGGCTTCAAGGCCCTCAAGATAGAAGCGTTCCCCGCGATACGCGAGGTAAGGGACAGGCAGGATTTCCGTGTCTTCGCCAGCAAAGGGGCTGACACTCACCAACCCCAATGCACCAACAGACCATTTCTTTTCCTGCCCGTCTTCCTGTGCCCAAACAGCCGTACAAGCAACAAACGGCACAAGTGCCGCCGCTATTATTCTCGCTTTAGTCATCGTGACTCCCGATCATCATTTTTTGGGTCAAGCAGCGCCAAAATGCACGCTTAACGTTAGGCCAAGTAGCGCTAGAAAGCCGATAACACATAAAAGTAGATAGTATGACTTCAGCTTCATTCAACGCCTTCCATTAGCTTGCTGCTGAAATGGCCGAGTTCATTGCCCTCGTCAAAAGCTGATACGTGAATTGGTCAAAAACCATTCTGAAATAGACACAGATATTTGTTTGTAATTTCACGCAACGTGAATTTACCACTGGAAACCGATTGGCAAGACTTGCACCACATTCCACCATAGCTATGATGCCTCAAACCGCAGGACCAACGGCCAGGGAAACAACTGTGACGCCGGGAGACCTTTTATCATTTTGGGGAACGAAAGACCCCAAAACAGAGATCAAGAAAACACTGCTGATGGCAGGGTTCGGCTTGATGCTCTCGTTTATCGCGCCCTACGGCACAAACGATATGCCCCTTGGTTTCTGGCGGATCATCTATTGGGTCAGCCTACTGATGTTCGGCTCACTCGTCTCCGGACCGATTGCGCGATGGTCCATGCCATGGCTTTCAGGGAAGTTGGCTGCAGCTCCACTGTTGCTTCTGGGCTATTCTGCCATCTTGTCTGTGCCTGTATTTCTTGCGGTTATTTTTACGGACATCAATTTCCATTCCCTCGGCAATACAGGAAAATGGCCCACATTGGCCTATGCCGAAGCTTTTCTGGCAGCAACAGCCGGGTCCGTTTATGAAGTTATGGTCTGGTACGCCAAAGTGGTTATCATCACCTACTTGGCTATTGGCTGCATCAGCATGCTCATCAACATCACCAAACCAAAACCAGAACCAGGGCAAGAACCTGTCGGCCCGCCGCCGGGGTACCTATTCCTTCGCCGCTTGCCAACCTCAATTGGACAGGACTTGTTGTGCCTGCAGATGGAAGATCATTATGTACGGGCCTATACAGCCAATGGAGATGCCCTTGTGCGCATGCGCCTGAAGGATGCAGTGGCTGAGCTAGACGGCTTTGGCGGGGCTCAGGTACATCGTTCCTGGTGGGTAGCCCTGCGGGCTATTGAAAGTGTGAAGCGCGATGGCAGAAGACACTTGATCCACCTGAAAGGCGGCATCAAAGTGCCCGTTTCAAAAACATTCTCCACCACACTCAAGGAACACGGATATCTATAAAAAAGCCGCCACCCCACACGGGGCAGCGGCCTTCCAAAAACTAAGCCTTTCTGCTTATTCCTCTACTGCCTGCGCGGCCTCATCATCCGCGTAGGACGGATCAAAAGCAGTGGAAAGAAAGAGGGCATTCAAGAACAGCTTTTCCGTGCCCAGATAGGTAGCCCGGAAGTTGGGGTTATCGGCAAACAGGATCACTGCGCCATCTCCCATACGTTCGGCCGTCATCATCGGGGTGCCCTTAAGCTCCTTGATACGGCGATCAGACGCATACCCGGAAAGCAGTGGGTTATCGGTATAAACCGCAACCTGAGCATAGGGATCTTTCGGCACAGGCAGCACATATGTGCGGTTTTTATTGGATGCCATCATGCGCCGGGACAGGCCGAACGCAAGAGGATGGGTGATATCCATGTCGCTTTCAAAGAGCGCGCCACCGATGACATCCTCAGCGTCTTTCTGCCCTTTGTCGGCATAGGAAAGGCGTTCGACCTTCTCATCATCCTTTTTCTTGTCATCCTTCTTGCCGGTGATGTTTTCAGCGGCCCAGCGCGCGCCATCAAGCGATGCCACGATGGTGCCGCCCGCTTTTACCCAATTTTTCACCTTGTCGGTCATATCCTCGGGGAACCGCGAACCACGTCCGCCCACCAGAATTATGTGAGTGTAGCGCGGCAGGTCAATGCGCTTGATACGATCAGTGCGCACAAGGGTTACCGGCATCTTCATACGGTGATCCAGAAGGTGCCAAACTTCGCCTGCGTCATAAGGGGACACGCCAGAGCCCACCACCAGAAGAGGTTTGATCGGCTTCAGATCAGCCACACTGTCGCGGCCGCCCAGGTCAGCGCCCGCATCCAGCGTATGGCCGGATGTGACACTCGCATAGGTGAGTTGGTTATCATTTATCAATTCGAGCATCATTGCGTCCAAAGCTGCATCAGACATGGTTTGAAGGTCACGAGACACAATAATAGCCCCACGATCAAATGACTTCGTGCCTTGAGCGGTTTGAACTCTTATCGGCTGTTTGGATACACGAACAAGCACCCCTGCATCCAGCAACTGAGCAACAGCTCGCGGAGCATAATAATCTGACCAGCGGAAAACATAGGCATACGGTGCTTTAGTAAAACGCTGAACTTCTTCACCGGCATATGCTAAAGGGCCCTTGTCGGCAATTTTCCCACGCAGACTACCTGTCACCTCGGAATAGTCGAGGTTGTATGCCAACGGCAGTGTCCAGCCCGATACATCATAGAATACTTTGTCAGGGAACTCAGTGATGCGGTTAAAGAGCGCCTTGGCCATACGGTATTGGCGCTGATCCATTGGCACCACATATGACCCAATGCCATATGTCCCTTTGCTGGTACGAATATCGGAAGTAGCTGGGAACACGCTGATATCATGACGCTTCAGAAGATCTAGAAACATGCCAACGCGCATTGGGTCTTCTGGCGCGCGGAACACATAGCCTGTTACCTTGTCGTCCTTCGCAGCCTTGAGGCTGGTTTCAAAAAACTCCCGCTGATAGGCATGCAATTTCTCCCGCATCGCGGCCGCACCCTTGATAGTGGACAGGCTGGTAAGGAAATGATTGCGGATGTTTTTGGCGTAGGTCTTGATGCCTTGATCGCTCTCACGCGCGATCCCCATCTGGGCACCGGCCTCAAACAAAATGCCAAGCGACCCGTTCACCTGTGGGTAGGTTGACCCCTTGCCGATATAGAAATTGTCGAAGCTTTCCTCGGAATAATAGAGGGATTTTTCTTCGTCCAAGGTTTCCTGATGATAACCTGCTATCTCAACCAGCAGTTCCCGCCCTTTGGCTGGAATAAGCGGGTATTTCCGTGTTGGCACGCCGGGGTGGAAATAATAGGTGCTATTGGGGCCCATCTCGTGGAAATCAGCCGAAACCTGGGGCTTCCACTTGTGCCACTGGCTAAGCCAGGCACGGCTTTCCGGCTGTGTTTGCAAGAGCCACTGACGATTGAGGTCAAACCAATAATGGTTGGTACGCCCACCCGGCCAGACCTGATTGTGTACCTCATGCGCAGGGTCAGTGCCCCGGATCTCGGAACCATATTGGGTTACCCACGCGCCGCGTCGGGCATGGCCATCAGGGTTGAAAATTGCAGTGATCAGGATCACGCTGTTCTTCAGCGTTTCCTCAATCTCGGCGCCTTTTGCCGCAGCAAGGTGATAGAGGGCTGGTACAGACGCATCCATGCCGCTGGCTTCCGCACCATGCACACCATAATTCAGCCACGTCACTACCGGCAGATTATCAGACGCCTGATCGGCAGTTGCGGGGTCGCTGCGCTTCAGGTGGTTGGCGCGGATTTCATCCAGCCGCGCCAGATTTTCAGGGCTTGAGACGGTGATAAACAGAATGGGGCGGCGCTCATGGCTATAGCCAATGGTTTCCACCTTCATGCGGTCGCTATTGTTCGCCAACTCACGGATATAGGACACCATAAGATCATGCCGGATAGGCTGATCACCGATATCATGCCCAAAGACTTCAGTTGGCTTCAATATCGTCTGGTCATAATCCGTACCATTCACAAGGAAGTAGTCAAGCGGCTCTGCCTTGGCGGCTCCTGCCACCAGCGACAGCGCAAGCCCGGCTCCTGCCACGTGTTTCAATATCTGTTGGATCATGTCCTCTCCCCTGTCTCTAAACCTGTTTGAGCGCACCATAGTTGATGGCTTCGTTTATTTCAGCGGTGCCGCATACCCTGTCGGGATAATTAGCACTTGTCTGCAAATGAATAGCACGACCTTATGGCCATTTGCCACCACACACCCTTTCGGGCTGATTTTCTTGGCTTATGGATATACATATATTGTCATGGAAGAGAAAAACACATGTCCGTTATGCGGTCGGCCGTTCGGACAAGCCGTTGAAATGCATCACCTTATCCCAAAAAGCCAAGGCGGGCGCGAGCTTGTGCCCTTGCATCCCATTTGCCACCGCAAGGTTCACGCCCTATTTAACGAAAAAGAGCTGGCAAGACGCTTTTCCACCATAGAGGCGTTGCTGCAATCAGAAGAAGTTCGCCACTTTGTTTCGTGGCTTCAGGGCAAACATCCTGACTTCTACAGGCGCACGGCACGAAAAGGTGGAAACCGCAGGCGATAAGGGGTAAAGCCTCGCCAGTTCGCAGACGTTAACTTGTGCTGGATGGAAACATGCAACAGGCGCCAATCGCGCTCGATAAATGGGGCAAATGCGGAAAGTATTTTGAGTGGCAGGACCACCATGTCTATTACCAGCGCGGTGGTAATGGCGAGGCGATGTTGCTCATCCACGGCTTCCCGACCTGCAGCTGGGACTGGTGCTGGGTATCCCGCCCGCTCATCCAGGACTATCACCTGATTGTACCTGATCTGCTGGACTATGGCCGCACCCTCAACAGCCGCAAAAAGACCTGCACCATCATGGATCAGGCTGACATGCTCGAAGCCTTGATGGCACACCGCGAGATCAGCGAAGTGCATATTTTGGCCCATGACGTGGGTGATACCGTTACCCAGGAACTTTTAGCACGCCAGAATGCCGGGCAGCTTTCCTTCCATATCAAAAGCGCTTTGTTCCTCAACGGTGGCATGCTGCCTCATATGCATAGGCCACGCACCGTGCAAACATTGCTTGCCGGCAAGTTCGGGCCGATTATTGCGCGGTCTGCATCCCGGAAAAATTTCCTGCGTGGTTTCGCAGATGTCTTTGGTGCAAACACCCGCCCTGAAGGTGAGTTTCTGGAAGAATTCTGGCCGGCCATGCTGGGGGTGAACGGACGCGGCGCTTTCGCCCGCCGCATCCGCTATATGCATGAACGGCTTGAACATGCAGATCGCTGGGTGGGGGCGCTGAAAGAAACCAAGGTGCCCATGATGTTGATCAACGGTGTGGATGATCCCGTATCTGGCGGCCATGCAGCCGACGCGATGGAGCGCGAAATCGGCATGAAAGTAGTGCGCCTGCCCGGTATCGGGCATTTCCCACAAATTGAAGCCCCCGATACGATTGTGGAACTTGTTCAGCAATTTCAGGATTGCATTGTTAAAAACGGCTTTGTTCAACCCACTCCGCTCAGACAATCAAGCTGGGGGCAATAACCCTGCCTTCGTCCCTCTTTTCCGCCGTTTGTCCCACAGCGCTGGATGATCGGTCCTGAATTTCTATGGTCTGTATCTCACATACGGAGATACAGGATGACACAAACACTCAAACGGCCAACAAACATCTATCATACGGGTGCGGTGCTTTCAGTTTTGTCTGCGCTGACAACGGCCATTCTCATGTATGGCCCCAATGCCGACACATCAGGGGATTTCGACACAATCCAGATGCTGCATTCAAATGGTCTGTATCTCTATAAAAAGTGGGTATTGTTCTTTCATCCGCAGTTTGCCTTTCTTGCCGCGGCAGCCGCTTCTTTTACTCTTTTCAGGCGATCACCCGGCCTTGCGAGTGCCGCGCTTTTCTATCTGGGCATTTGGGCAATCACGGAGATGAGCCAGCAAGCCTATTTGATCGATGCCCTCAACCAGATGTGGCGGCCAGCTTACCTGGCGGCGGAAAGTGCCGACAAAGCACAATGGAAAACCATGATCCTGGCAATGAACGGGATTTCGGATACGCTCTATTTTGTGTTGATCTTTGGTTTTGGCCTTGGATCGTTTCTTTTTGGTCTGGCTTTCCCGCGCGAGAACAATTTTGATAAATGGTTGGGCATTTCTATCACATTGATTGGCGGCATGAGCCTCTTGGCATTCGGTTACTATTACGCAAACGCAAGCTTTGCCGGGCCAATTGTCAATTTCTGGTACGACTGGATATATGGCCCCTTGCAAATTGGTGTGCGGCTTGCGCTGGGGGGATGGTTGTGGCGCACCGCAAACAATACATAAAGAAATCTTTATATTTTACTTCACAGCTGATATAAGGGCTTCCTGATACCCGCCAGCGGCGGCATCCAGGAGCAACTCATGACAGCAAACCAATCTGACCGGCCAACAGGCACACGCGCCATTGTCGCCTTCCTGACAATTGTTGCCGGCACAGTTTTGGGCCTTGCAGGCATCGACCTTGTGCTCCCTGCCGTGCCGTCCATGCCGGAAATTTTCGGCACTACACAAGCAACCAGCCAATTGGTTCTGGCGGCCTACGTGGCTGGTTCAACGGTAGGGTTACTGCTGTTCGGTTCCATGGCAAGCCATTATGGTCGCAGGCGTTTGTTCATCTGGTCGCTCGCCGCATTTGCCCTTTTGTCGTTAGCGGCCGCGCTTGTCACAGATATCTGGTCGTTAATCGGCCTCAGGTTTTTGCAAGGTGCGGCAGCCAGCGGGTCTGCGGTGTTGGCACCCGGCCTGATCCGGGCCCTGTTTTCTGAGCTTGGCGCCATGCGCGCCATCGGTGCGATGGGTAGCATTGAAGCGCTAGTGCCCGGCCTTGCGCCAATAGCTGGTGCCTGGCTTCACAAGGCGCATGGCTGGCAGGCATCGTTTCATATCACTGGCATCCTTTGCCTCGTGATTTGCCTGATCGTGTTTATCGTTCCCTCATTGTTGCCCCATATCGGCAGCAAGCGCGGGGATGCTCCTTCCAGCTATCTGAAGGTGGTGGCCAACAAAACCTTCCTGCGGTATGGCCTCAGCCACGCTTTGATACTGGGCGGATTGCTTACCTTTGTCTTTTCCGTCCCTGCTGTGGTTATTCAGACAATGGGTGGCATGATCGAAGATTTCATCCTGATGCAATTTGTCGGGGTCAGCTGCTTCATTGTTTCCGCGAATAGCGCAGGCGCGCTAGTAAAACGATTCGGTACTGAAACAATTATTTCAGTCGGCACGGTTATCTCTGCCACCGGGTCAGCACTTCTGCTTGGCTATGCGATTTGGGGAGCCAACAACCCAGACCATCTGGCCTTTCTTTTCTGGGTTTTGAACACCGGGCTTGGCCTTAGGGGCGGGCCGGGGTTTGTTAAAGCGCTGCAGGCCAGCCACGGCGATGACGAACGGGCTTCCGCCATCATTATCCTTGCAACAACCAGCATCGCGGCTTTGGGCACAGCGCTGGTGGCACCCTTCATTCTGAACGGCCTTTTGGCCCTTACAATTGCGGTGGTTGCCATAATTTTCCCTGCGGTTATTCTCATTCTCGCCATCAAGCCGATGGAAGAAGAAGATCAAGACACCACTGCCAGTCAGGAGTAATCGTCCATGTCCCGCATTGCCTATGTGAACGGTGCGTACGTGCCCACTGCCGAAGCCTTTGTACATATTGATGACCGAGGATATCAATTTGCAGATGGAGTCTATGAGGGCGTATCCATCCGGCATGGTAAACTGATTGATCTGGAACCACATCTGGACCGCTTGTGGCGCTCGATGGGCGAACTCCAAATCATTGCCCCAATGGAACGCGGCCCGATGCGCCTGGTACTGGCAGAAGTGGTGCGCCGAAATCGGATCAAGGACGGCTTCCTTTATCTGCAAATCACACGGGGCGTTGCCCCGCGTGACCATCCTTTCCCGGCGGAAACTCCGTGGCCTGCCATGGTGGTAACCGCCAAGCGCCTCAATTTTGATGCTTCGATCGAGAAAGCCCTAACCAAAGGGGTGGCAGCCTCAAGTCAGCCAGATATTCGCTGGGGCCGATGCGACATCAAATCCACATCCCTGCTGCCAAACATTTTGGCCAAACAGGCGGCACGTGAGGCCGGCGGTTTTGAAGCGGTGATGTACGACAAAGATGGCTATGTCACCGAAGGCAGCAGCACCAATATCTGGATGGTAGACGCCGAGGGCACCCTTGTTACACGTTCGACCTCTGACAATATCCTGCCCGGCATTACACGGGCGACCGTGAAGACAATCGCCGAAGAACTTCAGATCAAGGTTGAGGAACGTGCTTTCACGTTGGATGAAGCAAAAGATGCAGCCGAGATGTTCCTGACCTCCAGCACAAGTTGCGCCATGCCTATCGTGACACTGGATGGACAAAGAATAGGCGACGGCACCCCAGGCCCCGTCGCCAAACGTTTGATCGAGGCCTATAAGGCCTTCATGGACGCCTGATCAGGCGTCGCTTGCGGCTTCCTCAGGTGCACCGAAGCCAAGGCCTTTGCCCCAAAGGAACGCCAGCAGAACGCCAACGATCACACCAACTGCAAGGTCCATTACACCACTGACAAAACGCCCGTCCTGCGGAAAACCTTTTATGGAAATGATCCAGGTTGCCTGCGTGGCCATCAGGTAGAGGCCCATCATAAAGCCATAGATAGCACCGGCTTTAAGGTCGGCCGATCCAACAGCCTTGCCAAACAGCCACACCACGACCACGGTCTGCACAAAATGATATGCCAGTGCTGGCGTTTCTGCTTCAGGGTTCATCATTTCCTGGCCCGCAGCAAACTGTGCCTCAAAGACACTGACACCCCCCATATAAAGCGCGCCGTATACGATAAAGGCGATCACAACATTCAGTATAAATTTTCCAACGTTCATAGGTCCCTCCCCTTTTGTTGGTTCTCGCGAGACTCCGGTCTTGCTGTCGACTATAGTCCGCTCCTTATGCCGGAACGTTATCTCCAGCCGCATCCCCCTCAGCCGGATAAAGCTTGGCCAGCGCCATGCCCACCACGGCGCCGACAAATAAATGAATGACGATTGAATAAGGCAGAGGGGCAAGGTCGAACAACATGCCTCCATAGATACCCATGTCGGTAGCGGCCAGATAGCCTCCCATTAACAGGCCAAAGCGGCCACCTGCCTTAATATCAGAAGATCCTACTGCCAAATTGAAAAGTGCTACTACAATGATTGTCTGGATCAAGTGGCCGCCCATTGCCAGAACGGGCATAGCCTCGGCTTCCGGGCGCATGAGCGCTGCATTTGCTGAATAGACATCGCTCAAAAGCCCCATCATCAAGCCTGCATACAGCGCCGCATAGATTACAAAAGCAACAATCACACTTACAATAAATCGCCCAACAGACATCGGTTCCTCCCCCTAGTTGCTGGTTCCATTTCTGTGTTGTTACTCGATACAGATTATTCAGCTTCTTCCGTTACATCTTCGCGACGGAAGGCAACCGTATGCCCCTCATCCTGCCGCAGGTGCACCACGCGCTGCGGATATGGGAATTCGATATTATTCTCGTGAAAGAGATCCCAAATATGCAGCATCACATCGCTTGCTATATTGGACACGCCATGCTGGGGATCCTCAATCCACATACGAAGTTCAAGGTCGACACCGTCTGCGCCAAACCCCTTAACCAGCGTGCGTGGTGCGGGGTTATTCAGCACCCGGCCTTCAGCAATCGCCGCCTCGACCATCAGGTCCATCGCTTTCCGAAGGTCGCTCTCATAGGAAATTTGAACAGGGATGCGCCGCCGAACCAGCCTGTGACTGTGCGACCAGTTCACCACCGGCTGTGTGATCATATCCTCATTCGGGATCAAAAATTCCGTACCATCCCGGGTGATCACAGAAGTGTAGCGTGCAGCCAGGCGGTTGATGGTGCCATAAGTTCCGCCGGTTTCGATAACGTCACCGGGCTTGATTGACCGATCCATCAACAGGATGATGCCGGAGATAAAGTTCCCCACCACTTTTTGCAGACCAAAACCGATACCAACACCAAGGGCACCACCAAAGACCGCAAGGGCAGTTAGGTCAATTCCTGTCGCATTCAAGGAGATCAAAAACGCCAGCGCAACCAACAGGATCTTCGTTGATTTGGCCATCAACACGCGCGCGCTTGGTGGCACTGTCGCGAGGCTACGAATGCGTTTATCAATCAGCTCGGACAAGGCAAGCGCAGCCCACATCACCACTGCGAAGGTGAGGATTCCCTGAAGGATATCAAGCACACTGATCGTGGCATCACCGAGCGGTAGATGTGCTTCGTCCAGCACAATCATGATCGGATCCAGAAGTCCGACGATATTCAAAGCCGCCAGGGCCCAGGCTGTACCGGCTACAAGGCGAGCAAGTTCGCGATTCTCAATAATGCTGACCGCAAGACGAATCACAAGCCAGGCCGTGAACAAACTGGTCCCGATGGACAAGAGATACGGCGAAGGAACCCAAGGGCTCATGACCAGAATGGCCGTCCACAGGAGCATCACGATAAGGGCAGTGGACATTAGTGGCTGAAGCCGCGCTTCCACTTTCAGCATCAGCGGATGTTCGCCAAATGCCTTCATCAGGCCGCCATGAATTTTCTTGGATGCAAACCGGGAGGCGAGAACGGCGACAACCATAATGCCCAGCTCAAGCAAACGTACCGGCTCAAGCACGTTTGCCTGCACCCACGCCCAGCTTTCGGTCAGAAAAGCAATTATTTGTGCCTTAAGGTCCTCTCCCATAAGGGGATATTAGCGCCTTGCCTTGAAAAAGTCTCTAAGCAATTGAGCAGATTCGCGCTCCAGAATGCCGCCATAGACTTCAGGCTTGTGATGAGTGGTGTTGTGCGAATAAATCCGGGCCCCCACAGTGATGCCGCCGCCTTTTGGATCATCTGCGCCAAAATAGACGCGTCGAATACGCGCAAATGCAATGGCCTGCGCGCACATGGCACAGGGCTCAAGCGTGACATAGAGATCACACCCTTCCAGCCGCTCGGATCCAAAAGCTTTTGCAGCCGCGCGAATGGCGATCATTTCCGCGTGCCCGGTTGGGTCCTTGGCAGCCACGACATCATTTCCGGCCGCAGCCAGAACAGCGCCATCCGGCCCAACGACAACAGCGCCAATAGGCACTTCACCGCGGGAAGCCGCCCTACGAGCCTCTTCCAGAGCCCTGTGCATATGTGGAAATGTATCGATCATTGCCCGCAACATTCGGCGCGCTGGCAGAAAAGGTCAAGCCCTGATCTCAGGCACCGGATTCAGTTGCGTATCACACGCTTCAAGCCTATTGTGCGCGCCATGACAAACGAAAAAAACATGACTGAAAATGAAGGCACAGACGCGCCAGCAGAACGCATTGCCAAGGTATTGGCGCGTGCAGGTGTTGGCTCACGCCGCGATGTTGAACGGATGATCACCGAAGGGCGCATCTTTCTTGACGGCAAGAAACTGGAAACCCCAGCTGTGTTGGTGTCCAGCCTCAAAGGCATCACTGTAGATGGTGAGACCATTGGCGAAGTGCGGGAGACCAAACTTTGGCGCATGCACAAACGTCGCGGCACACTTACAACTCATAAAGACCCACAGGGCCGCCAGACAGTTTTTGACAATCTGCCGAAGCATGTAGGCCGCGTGATCGCAATCGGGCGATTGGATATGAACACCGAAGGCCTGCTGCTGCTGACCAATGATGGGGAGCTCGCGCGCTGGATGGAGCTTCCAAACACCGCGCTGCTGAGACGCTACCGTGTGCGCGCCCATGGTCGGGTTGATGAAAAAGCCCTCAAGAAACTGGCTGATGGGGTGACAATCGGAGGCGTACATTATGGCGCCGTGGAAGCGAAGCTTGAGCGCCAGACCGGTGCCAATGCCTGGATAACAGTCGCCATTCGCGAGGGCAAAAACCGCGAAGTGCGACGTGTCATGGAACATCTTGGGCTTGAGGTGAACCGGCTCATACGCACGCACTATGGCCCCCTTGCCCTGGGCAACCTGCCCCTTGAAGGTGTTGCAGCCGTGCCTGACAAACAGTTGCGCGATTCACTGTCAGGTTTCTTTGAAACCGCTACAGGCAGCGTGGCGGCGCCAATAAAAAAACGGGACCCAAGCAAATGGGCCAAGCCCAAAATTGATAACAAGCCCAAGCCGGGCGCAAAACGCCGCCGGAAGAGCCGCATTGCTGATGCCGACGCCCCCAAACCAAGCATGCGAAAACCACGAGGCAAGACAGACGCGCGCGACTCAAAAGACAGCCGACCAGGCAGGGGCGGCAAGCCGGCACCTAAGGGCGGGCGCAAATGACCAGAATTGTTGCTGGGCGTTTCAGGGGAAGACGCCTTGAAGTACCCAAGGGGCGTGACGTGCGCCCCACCACCGACCGGATGCGCGAACGCCTGTTCTCCATGCTGATGCACGGTCGCTACCCCGATATGGACGGGGCAACTGTCGCCGATATATTTGCCGGAACAGGTGCCCTGGGCTTCGAGGCCCTTTCCCGCGGGGCACACCATGTGACTTTCGTTGAAAAGGCCCGCCCGTCACTTGATTGCATTCGCGCCAACATGGACAGCCTTGGCGTTCCCGAAGAAACCACCGTGCTTGCAAAAAGCGCAACAACCCTGCCTGATGCAGTTAGGCCATGCGACTTTATCTTCATGGATCCGCCCTATCGGCAAAATCTTGTCTTGCCTTCATTGACGCGTATTCTCGATGGTGGCTGGCTGACTGAAGGCGGCGTTATCATCTGTGAGCTGGCATCCGACGAAACCATCACATTCCCCACGCCGCTGGAGATTGTTGACGAACGTACCCAAGGGCAACAGCGGGTCGTCTTCCTGAAACGTACAGAATAAGCAATCGGCACAAAAAAAATGCAATTTGCGCGAAGGGCTCGGTGCGAGCTTGTCGTAACAGCGCTGTAGCAAGGTGATGAGGCCAACGTTTCGTCGATTTGCCTGGCTATGGTTTCAGCTTCGCGCTTATCTGTCGTGTCCAATTCACCGAGCGCATTGCTGAGGCCACACATTCTCCGGCGTGCCTGTTTCGTGACCCCCATCCGAGGCGGGTACGCCACCTCCCGCCCAAGCGAAACAAGTCTCTCCAACCCTGAAAACTCTTGTTTTCGCTAACTAGCATGGTCTCGAATCCCAACTTTCTTTTTAACATTATCTCTTTTTTTGGAGGGATGATGTTTGCCTATTGTCTTAGAACAATAAACCAAGCGCACATGACGTGCGCCCGACACCTAGAAAGTATAACTTTCTTCGGATAAAGAGTATAAAGAAAATATACTTTCGTTTTAATTTATCTAAACCATAAACTATAATCATAAACCTCAAATATAATCTAAATATCGATGTGATTTTTTTGTTACTTACACATCATTTATTCAATTAGTAGTTAACCTTTACTTCCGATTTCAATTGAAACTAATCCCCCAAAAAGCCACTGATTTCTCCTGATGTCGCGCCGACACAACAAAAATCGGCTGACACATATCAGGTTCGCCATTTCACAGAGGAGGAATTCATGGCAACTAAGTTTAATAATGACCGCCGGGGGGCTCGGTCCAAGTATTTGGGAAGTGCAGCGACTGCTCTTGCCCTTATTGCAATGGGGACTGGCGCGGCAAACGCACAGGATGCAGACGCTGAAGAAGAACTGAACCTCGAAGAGATCGTGGTAACCGGTTCCCTTATTAAAAACCCTAACCT